>JAYRRR010000105.1:0-72854 GCA_041910015.1 Steroidobacteraceae bacterium | reverse complement strand
GTCATGCCACTGCGACCGCAGCCGGTCCCCTGCCGCTGCGCCATGCCGCTGCCGCATCCGTGCGTTGAGATTATCGATCGCCCGATCCACCGCCTGGCAGGCCGCCTCGTTCGACGCTCCGGAGGTGGATCCTGCTCTCGACGTCGATGACCCTCCCGAAGGACTCGCGTAATACGCGCTGCTGGAGCGCTGGGCCGATTGCGTCATCTGCCGCCGACATACGACCTACCGCGGATCCGGCTGATCGATCATCCACGCACGCTCACGCCGCGAATGGGGCGACGACGTTGCTGATCGGTACCTCGCCGACCTGTACGCAGCTATGGGCGGCGCCGCGGTCAATCCGGAAAACGGCCGCCTTCGGCAGCACCGTTCGGCACCGTTCCGGCCCGACAGCACTTCGTGATCTACGACCTCCTGCCGCAAGGCATTGCCGCGCTGACGGTTCAGCACCAGGTGGGCGGCGTCGAAGCCCTGATCTCCGAACTGACGCCGACCTTCCACGCCGAGGTCGAACGACTGAGGCGGAAAGCCTGATCGCGCGACCCCGTCGACCATCGCCTCGGCCTTGGCCCGTCACTCCTACACCACTTGCTGGGACACGATCGGCCGGAAAGCAAACGAGGCTGAGCGGCCTTTCCGGTGACCCATCAAAGCGAAAAACCTGCTTGATCGTCCACGGTCGATGGCCGTACCGGCAGGCTTTTCGATCCGGTTCGCACGAGTTCGCAGCAGCCCGCAGCGCTTCGATTCCGTACTTTCAATAGTCGTTTGGTGCGGGGTACCACCCCACCGCCAGGAGTTGCTGATTTTCCCGGGCTGAGCTCAGCGGAGCCGCCGCACATCGAAGGCGTCCGCAGGGAAATCTGCGCCATCGAAACGCCTCAGTCGCGCCTGCGTCGCAACCACGCGAGCGTGCCGAGCAGCAGCACGACGGCCGGACCGCCCGCCCCCCCGCCGTTGTCCTTGTTGCTGCGGCCGCACTTGGTGTTGCCCGCCACGGTGTCGCCCGCGGCGCTGTAGCGGAAGACCGTGCCGTAGCCGCACTTGCCCGAGTTCTGCAGCGTGCCGACGAAGACGCCGGATGACAGTTGCACCAGCTTCGAGGCGGGTTGAGCCCCGACGGTGCCGTCGAAGCTGTGCATGCGCGTGAAGCCGGTGCCGGTGCGATCAATCGAGAACACCGTACCCGAACTGGTCGTCGAACCCGACGAATTGACGCCGCCCGCCGAGGTGACACCGTAGAGCCTGCCGTCCTGTCCGAGCAGCAGTTCGGCGATCGGTCGCTGGCCCGTCGCGCCGTCGAAGACGTGCAGCACCGTGTAGACGGCGCCGTCCGACGAGATGGCGAACACGACGCCCTGGCCCGTGGTGCCGCCTGACGCCGTGACGCCGTACAGGAAGCCATCGTTGCCGTCGACCAGCCCGGCCACCGCCGTGGCGCCGTCGGCGTTTTCCGCCAGACCCGTCGTCGCATTGGTCGTGGTCGCGCTGAAATGCTTGAGAACCTGGAAACCCGTGCCGTCGGTGTTGAGCCGGAAGACCGTGCCCCGACCGTTCGTGCCGCCCGCCGACGTCGTACCGTAGAGCATCCCGTCCGTCGCCTGGACGAGCTGCCCGAGCGGAGCGGCCCCGTCTGCGGTGACGACGAGGCCCGATGTGGACGTGTCAGTGTCGGCGCCGAATGCGTGCAGGACGCCGAAGCCCGTGCCGTCGCGTGCGAGACGGAAGATCACGCCTGTGCCGTTCGGGCCGCCAGCGGTGGTGACGCCATAGAGGTTGCCATCCATGCCCTCGGTCAGCTCGGCCTCCGGGTATGCGCCGTCCGAATTCTGCGGGTTCAGATCGGCATTGGAGGACGTGTACGCCTCGAATCGGTGCAGCACCGTGTATCCCGCACCGGACTGCGCGAGCCTGAAGACGGTGCCGGTGCTCGTCAGCTCCCCGGCACGCCCGAATCGTGTCGTGCCATAGAGTATGCCGTCGCTGCCGAGCGTCAGGCCGGCCTGTGGCGACGATCCGTCGTTCGTCAGCGAGATCTGGTGGATCGTGGTGACTTCGGAACCGTCGACCGTGGTGCGATAGACGAGGCCACCCGTGCTCGTGGTGACCGGCACCGACGTTCCGTACAGCGCGCCGTCGCTGCCGCGCACGAGATTGCCGCTGGGGTTGGAGTAACTGAGCGCGACCACCGTCGAGACCGCCGGCGCGGCCTGTGCCAGCGCGACGGACGCGGCGAGAGTCGACGCGAAAAGGGCAAGAGCGGAGCGGATGAGGGACATCGGGTCGGTGACTCCGGGCGCCGGCGCTGCCGGGGCTGACTTCGGGCGGCGAATTGTGCCGCACTTCGCGCCCCCCCGCCAAAACTGCCGGCTGTGGGAGAATGCGCACCCTTGCGCCTTTCCGCCGGCCGCCGACCCGCTTGATCCAGCTTCGACACCTCACGCTCCGCCGGGGCGTTCGCCTGCTCATCGAAGACGCCACGCTGCAGGTCCATCCCGGCTGGCGGGTCGGCGTCGTCGGCGCCAACGGCAGCGGCAAGTCCAGCCTGTTCGCCCTGCTGCGCGGTGAACTGCACGGTGAAGCGGGCGATTGCGAGGTGCCGCGTGACTGGCGCATCGCCTCGGTCGCGCAGGAAACGCCGCCCCTGCGACGGCCAGCGCTCGAGTTTGTACTGGACGGCGACGCCGAATTGCGCGACGTCGAACGCGCGCTCGCGACCGCCGATGCGAATCAGGACGGTCATGCCCTGGCGGACCTGCACACGCGTCTCGAAACGATCGACGGCTATGGCGCGCGTGCGCGGGCCGCGGCCCTGCTGACCGGGCTCGGGTTCGCCCCGGCCGACCTCGATCGACCCGTGGCGGACTTTTCCGGCGGCTGGCGCATGCGGCTCAATCTCGCGCAGGCGCTCGTCAGCCGCGCGGATCTGCTGCTGCTCGACGAGCCCACCAATCATCTCGATCTCGACGCTGTGGTCTGGCTCGAACGCTGGCTCGCGAGCTATCGCGGCACGCTGCTGCTCGTCTCGCACGACCGCGACTTCCTCGACGCAATCGTGACGCACATCGCCCACCTCGAACGAGCCCGGCTCACGCTCGGCACGGGCAACTACAGCGCCTTCGAGGTGCAGAAGGCCGCACGGCTGGCGGTACAGCAGGCGCTGTACGAGAAGCAGCAGCGCGAGATCGCGCACATGACCGCCTTCGTCACGCGGTTTCGCGCCAAGGCGAGCAAGGCGCGGCAGGCGCAGAGTCGGCTCAAGGCGCTCGACCGGCTCGAGCACGTCGCCGCGGCGCACGTCGATGCGCCGTTCGACTTCGGGTTTCCGGAGCCGTTGCGCGCGCCCGACCCCCTGCTCACGCTCGAGGACGCGCAACTCGGCTACGCCGGGCACCCGGTCGTCGGTCCCGTCCGGTGGTCGCTGCGGCCCGGCGCGCGTGTCGGCCTGCTCGGACCGAACGGCGCCGGCAAGTCGACGCTGATCAAGGCGCTCGCCGGCGACCTGTCGCTGCTCGGCGGCCGCCGGCTCGGGGGTCACGGGCTCGAGATCGGCTATTTCGCCCAGCATCAGGTCGAACAACTGCGCGCCGGGGAGTCGCCGCTGCGCCACCTGCTGCGTCAGGAACCGCGAACGCGCGAACAGGACCTGCGCAACTATCTCGGCGGCTTCGACTTTCGTGGCGACATGGCCGACGCGCCAGTGGGCCCGTTCTCGGGCGGCGAAAAATCGCGGCTGGCGCTCGCGCTGCTGGTCCGCAAGCGCCCCAACCTGCTGCTGCTGGACGAGCCCACGAACCACCTCGACCTCGAGATGCGCCATGCGCTCACGCGGGCGCTGGCGGGCTACGAGGGCAGCCTCGTCCTCGTTTCGCACGACCGCGCGCTGCTGCGCACCGTATGTGACGAGTTCCTGCTCGTCGCCGACGGTCGCGCAACACCCTTCGACGGCGACCTCGACGATTATCTCGTCTGGCTCAATGCCCGGCGCGAGGCCGGATCGGCGGCCGCGGCGGCGGACGACATCACCGCGCAACGCGAGCACCGCAGGGCCACGCGCGAGCAGGCCGCCGCCGAGCGACAGCAGCGACTGGCACAGCGGCGCCCGCTCGTGAAGGAAGCCACGCAGCTGGAAACGCAGATTGCGGATCTCGAGGCCGCAAGGGCGGCGCTGGAAGCACGGCTGGCCGACGCCACCTTCTACGCCCGGGCGCCGGCCAACGAAGTGCAGCACACCAGCCGCCGCTGCGCCGAGGTCGTCGCGCAGCTCGCCGCCGCCGAGGAACGCTGGCTCGAGGTGCACGAGGAACTCGAGCGGATCGGCGCCGCCTGACCACTCCTGCACGGCGCGACCCCGCTACAATGGGCAGGCTGCAGTGGCGGGGGTGCAAGGCATGGCAACGGTGTGGTGGGTGCTGGCGGGTCTGGCCGTCGCGGTGGAACTCGCCACCGGCACGTTCTACCTGCTGATGATCGCGATCGGCCTCGCAGCCGGCGCCGTCGCGACGCACCTCGGTATGCCGCTGGTCGCGCAGATCGCCGCGGCCGCCATCGTCGGTGGCGGTGCCACGGCCGCATGGCACTGGAAACGCGCCCGCGAACCCGCCCCGCACCGCGCGAGCGAGAACCGCGACGTGCACATGGACGTCGGCGCGCGCGTGCGCGTCGATGCCTGGGACGCCGACCGCACGGCGCGCGTCGAATACCGTGGCGCGCAATGGTCAGTCCGGCTCGCGCCGGATGCGCCCGCCGTGCCCGGCCGGTTCCTCGTACGGGCGGTCGAGGGCAACTGGCTCGTCGTCGCGCCCGAAGCCTGACGCCAGCAACGTATCGCCCGCAGGGAGTCCCGGATCATGTACGTCGTGCTCGTACTCGCGATCATCGCGATTGTCTTCGTCGTCCAGACCCTCAAGATCGTGCCGCAGCAGCATGCCTGGATCGTCGAGCGACTCGGCAAGTACCACGGCACGCTCACGCCCGGACTCCAGTTCGTGCTGCCGTTCATCGACCGTGTCGCCTACAAGCACTCGCTCAAGGAGGCGGCGCTCGCGGTCCCCGAGCAGATCTGCACGACCAGGGACAACACGCAGCTGCGCATCGACGGCCTGATCTACTTCCAGGTGACCGACCCGCAGCGCGCGAGCTACGGCGTCAACGACTACGTCTTCGCCATCACCCAGCTCGCACAGACCGTGCTGCGCTCCGCCATCGGCAAGATGGAACTCGACAAGACTTTCGAGGAGCGCGCGCAGATCAACGCCGAGGTCGTCTCCGAGCTCGACAAGGCGGCCGCCAACTGGGGCGTCAAGGTGCTGCGTTACGAGATCAAGGACCTCACGCCCCCAAACGAGATCCTGCGCGCCATGCAGGCGCAGATCACCGCCGAGCGCGAGAAGCGTGCGCTGATCGCGCAGTCGGAAGGCCGCAAGCAGGAGCAGATCAACATCGCGACCGGAGAGCGCGAGGCGTTCATCGCGCGCTCCGAGGGCGAGAAGCAGGCGGCAATCAACGCGGCCGAGGGCGAGGCGACCGCGATCCGCGCGGTGGCGACGGCGACGGCCGAAGCGATCGAGAAGATCGCCGCGGCCATCCGCACGCCGGGTGGCGAGCAGGCCGTGCAGCTCAAGGTCGCCGAAAAGGCGGTCGACGCCTTCGCGGGGCTCGCGCAGAAGAACAACACGATGATCGTGCCGGCGAACGTGGCCGAAGTGTCGGGCCTCATCGGCACCGCCATGGCGCTGATGCGGTCGCCGGCGGGCGGTTCCGGGAAGCCGTAGGGGACCGGGACGGGTACCTGTCCCCTTACCTGCGTCCCTTTTTTTCCGGCGCACCGGGAATCCAGCGCGCTCCGGTCTGTTCCTCGATGTAGCCGCGGATCATCTGGCGCACAACCTGCGACGGCGTCGTGTCACGCTCGGCGCACAGCCGCTCGAACAGCGCCTTCTTGCGCGGGTCGATCAGGATGGTCAGACGGGCAGTCCGGTCTTCTAGCGCCACGCAGGCACTCACTCCGATATGGTGCACATGCGATTATAATAAAATTCGCGTTGGAGTAGAATCCGGGACATGGGGTCTGCGCTTTCGCCTGTCGACGCCTGCCTGCTGCTGCTGACGGGCTGGATCGCGGTCGGCGCCGCGGGGATGCTCAGCCCCGGCCGGTTCGGGTACGTCGCCCGGTTCCTGTTTCCGCTGGGCGCGGTCATCGGGCTGGCCCTCGCCTTCGTCGCCGCGACGAGCCTCGAACTGCCCGTCGAGCGGGTCACGCTGCTCATCGGGCTGCCCGATCTGCCGTTCCATCTCCGGCTCGATCCGCTGTCCCGCACGTTCCTCGTGTTGCTCGGCGGCGCTTCCGCGGGCATATCCATCTTCGCCGCCGGCTACTTCCGCAAAGGCCAGGGCACCGCGCCCGGCGTGCTCGGACTGCAGTACCACCTGTTCCTCGCCAGCATGGGTTTCGTGCTGCTCGCCGACGACGCGTACGCGTTCATGGTCGCATGGGAAACGATGGCGCTGTCCTCGTACTTCCTGGTCACCTCGCAGAATGGACTGCCCGAAGTCCGCAGTGCCGGCTTCCTGTACCTGCTGATGGCCCACCTCGGCGCCATCTCGATCCTGCTGAGCTTCGGCATCCTGCAGGGTGGCACGTGGCACTTCACATTCGACGCGATGCGCGCCGCGCACCTGTCGCCCGGCTGGGCCGCCGCCGCCTTCGGGCTCGCTTCGTTCGGCTTCGGCGCCAAGGCCGGCCTGCTGCCGATGCACGTGTGGCTGCCGGAGGCCCATCCAGCGGCTCCGTCGCCGGTATCCGCCCTGATGAGCGGCGTGATGCTCA
The DNA here is from genome assembly GCA_041910015.1 of Steroidobacteraceae bacterium. GTDB lineage: Bacteria > Pseudomonadota > Gammaproteobacteria > Steroidobacterales > Steroidobacteraceae > RPQJ01. Next base: position 66,022 of record JAYRRR010000105.1, on the reverse strand, counting down.
AGACCGCCATCTATGGGGTGCTGCGGGTCACCTTCGACCTGCTCGGCGAGCCGGCCTGGTGGTGGGGGCTGCCGGCCGTCGCGCTCGGGCTCGCCACCGCGCTCTTCGGCGTGATCTTCGCGGCGGCACAGACCGACATGAAGCGTCTGCTGGCATACTCCTCGATCGAGAACGTCGGCGTGCTGTTCACGGGCATCGGCGTCGCGATCGTCTTCCGCGGCGTCGGCATGGCCGCCCTCGCCACGGTTGCGCTGGTGGCAGTGCTGTATCACGCCGTGAACCACGCGCTCATGAAGAGCCTGCTGTTCCTCGGTACGGGCGCGGTACTGCACGCCACCGGCGAGCGCAATCTCGGCCGGCTCGGCGGCCTGATCCACCGCATGCCGTGGGTCGCCTGGCTCACGCTCGTGGGCGTGCTCGCCATCTCCGGGCTGCCGCCACTCAACGGCTTCGTCTCCGAGTGGCTGCTGCTGCAGACCTTCCTGTTCTCGCACGAGGTGCCCCACCCGTTCGTGAACATGCTGCTGCCGCTCGGCGCCGCGATCGTCGCGCTGGCGGCCGCGCTGGCTGCCTACGTGATGGTGAAATTCTTCGGCGTGGTGTTCCTCGGGCGGCCGCGCGAGGCCGCGCTCGCGCAGGCCCGCGACGCCGGCGCGCTCGAGAAGGCCGGTCTCGCCTGGCTCGCGCTCGGTTGCGTGCTGCTCGGCCTGTTCCCGACCCAGGTCATCGGCGCGCTCGGCGCCGCGACGGTGCAACTCATCGGCACTGCGCCGCCGTCGGACGCATCGCCCTGGTGGATGCTCGCGCCGCTGCCCGAGCGCAGGGTGTCGTACGCGCCGCTGGTCCTGCTGGCGGTCGTCGTCGCCGTGCTCGTGGCGACCTCGTTGCTGGTGCGTCGCATCTACCGCCGCCCCGTGCGCCGCACCCCGGCCTGGGACTGCGGCTTCGCCCGCGGCGATGCGCGGATGCAGGACACGGCCGAGGGCTTCGGCCAGCCGATCCGGCACATCTTCCAGGCCTTCTTCACGATGAACCGTGAACTGCCGTCGCCGTTCGATCGCGCCCCCCGCTACCGCGTCGTGGTCGGCGACCGGATCTGGCGCGCCCTGTACGAACCCCTCGGCGGGCGCGTGCAGCGGGTCGCAGACTCGCTCGCCTGGCTGCAGCAGGGCCGGATCTCGGCCTACCTCACCTACAGTTTCCTCACGCTCGTGACACTGCTCGCGGTGGTCTTGTGAGCGCTCTCGCGTGGCTCACCCAGCTGCTCGAGGCACTGATGGCGGTGGCACTCGCCCCGCTGTTCCTGGGCTGGGTCAACCAGTGCCGCGCGTGGCTGCAGAATCGCAAGGCGCCGGGCCTGCTGCTGCCGTATCACGGCATCCGCAAGCTCTTCCACAAGGACGCCGTGCTGGCCGACGGTGCATCGCCGCTCTTTCGGGCCGCGCCCTACGTCGTCTTCGGCACGATGGTCGCTGCGGCCACGATCATTCCCTCGATGGGCACCGGGCTCCCCTTCGCGTCGGCCGCGGATGCAATCGCCCTCGTCGGCCTGCTGGCGACCGCACGGGTCTTCATGTCGCTGGCGGCGATGGACATCGGCACGGCGTTCGGCACCCTCGGCGCGAGGCGCGAGATGATGGTCGGCTTCCTCGCCGAGCCGGCACTGCTGATGGTGATCTTCGTGGCGTCGCTGATCTGCGCCACGACGGCGCTGCCGTCGATCGCCGAGCGTCTCGCGACGCAGGCGCCCGCACTCTATCCGAGCCTCGCGTTCACCGCCGTCGCCTTCACGATGGTCCTGCTGGCCGAAAACGCGCGCATTCCCGTGGACAACCCGGCCACGCACCTCGAGTTGACGATGATCCACGAGGCCATGCTGCTCGAGTACTCGGCGCGCCACCTCGCCCTGATGGAATGGGCCGCAGCGCTCAAGCTCTTCAATTACGCCTGCATTGGGTTCGCGCTGTTCGTGCCGTGGGGTGCGTCGACCGCGCAATCCGGCCCCGGCGGGCTGCTGCTTTCGGTACCGGTGCTCGCAGGCAAGCTGCTGATGGCGGGAGCGTGGCTCGCACTGCTCGAGACGTTGTCCGCGAAACTGCGCGTCTTCCGCGCTCCGGAGTTCCTCGCCACGGCGTTCATGTTCGGTGTCCTCGGCCTGCTCGTCCATCTGCTGCTCGGAGCGTGAGCGTGACCTACACCCCGCTCGATCTGCAACTGCTCAACACCTGCGCTGCACTGCTGCTGCTCGTGTCGTTCGCGATGCTGTCGCAGCGTCGCATCGTCTCGCTCGTGAATCTGCTCGCGCTGCAGGGCGGGTTGCTCTGCGCCGCGACCCTGCTGCTCGCATGGCGCACCGGACAACACCATCTGTACCTGTCCGCCGCGCTGACGCTCGCGCTCAAGGTGGTCGGGCTGCCATGGCTGCTGCACCGGCTGATCCGGCGGCTCGAGGTGTACTGGGACACGGAGCCGATGCTCAACATGCCCGGCACGATGCTCGTGGGGCTCGTGACCGTGGTGTTCGCGTTCGGCCTGGCGCAGCCGATCGCGGAACTCGCAAGCACTGCGACGCGCAACGCCATCGGCATCGCCGTCGCGGTGATCCTGCTCGCCTTCATCACCATGATCACGCGGCGCAAGGCGATGTCGCAGGTCGTCGGCTTCCTGTCGATGGAGAACGGCCTGTTCTTCGGCGCGATGAGCGCGACCTACGGCATGCCCATGGTGGTGGAACTGGGCGTCGCGCTCGACGTGCTCGTCGCGATGCTCGTGCTCGGCGTCTTCTTCTTCCAGATCCGGGAGCAGTTCGACAGTCTCGACCTGCACCACCTGGAATCGCTCAGGGAGGACCAGTAGTGGAATTCCCCGCCCTGCTCGCGACACCGCTCGGCGGAGCGGTGCTGCTCGCGCTCTGGGGTCATCGCCGTCGCGCGGCGGAGATCAACGTGGCGTTGAGCTTCGCCACGTTCCTCGCTGCGGCGGCCCTCACCGTGCGGGTGGTCGACGAGGGCAATCTCGTCGCCGGCCGCCAGCAGTTCTTCCTCGACCCGTTCAACGTGTTTCTCGTCGCGCTGACGGCATTCGTCGGGCTCACTACGTCGATCTTCTCCCGCCCCTACATGCGTGTGGAGATCGAGCACGGCCGGCTCAATGCGCGACGGCTGCGGCTCTACCACAGCATGTACCAGCTGTTCATGGCGATGATGCTGGTCGCACTGACGACCAACAACCTCGGCCTGCTCTGGGTGGCGATGGAAGCGGCCACGCTTTCCACCGTCCTGCTGGTGACGCTCTACCGAACCCCCGCGAGCCTCGAGGCGGGCTGGAAGTACTTCATCCTCTGCGGCGTCGGCATCGCGCAGGCACTCTTCGGCACGATCCTGCTCTACTTCGCGTCCGAGAAGGTGCTCGGCGCGGCCGGCGTGAGTGCCCTGCTGTGGACCGACCTCGCCGCGGTGAAGGGCCAGCTCGAGCCGACGGTGCTCGCGCTGGCGTTCGTCTTCCTGCTCGTGGGCTATGGCACCAAGGTCGGGCTCGCGCCCCTGCACAACTGGCTGCCTGACGCACACGCCGAGGGCCCGACGCCGGTTTCCGCCGTGCTGTCGGGCCTGCTGCTCAACGTCGCGATCTACGCGGTCGTCCGCTGCAAGGTCCTCGTCGAGGGTTCGCTGCGCTCGTCGCTGCCGTCAAACATGCTCATGGGCTTCGGGCTGCTGTCGGTCGTGCTCGCGGCGTTCTTCCTCTGGCGCCAGCGGGACATCAAACGGCTCTTCGCGTATTCGTCCATCGAGCACATGGGTATCGTCACGTTCGCGTTCGGCATGGGTGGCGCGGTCGCGAACTTCGCGGCCCTGCTGCACATGACGGTGCATTCGCTCACCAAGTCGGCGATCTTCTTCGCGGTCGGCCACGCGGCCCAGAAGGCCGGTTCGCAGCGCATCGAGGACATCCGCGGCCTGCTCGCCCGGAATCCCACGATCGGCTGGGGATTGATGCTCGGGTCGCTTGCGATCCTCGGCGTGCCGCCGTTCGGCGTCTTCGCGAGCGAGTTCCTGATCCTCACGACGGCAATGCAGCAGCAGCCCTGGGCCACGCCCATCCTGCTGGTCGCGCTCGGCGTGGCGTTCGCGGCCATCTTCAGCCGCGTGCAGTCCATGGTGTACGGCGAGCCCACCGGACGCCGGTTGCCACACCAGCCCGCCCTGCTGCCGGTGTTCGCGCACCTCGCGGTCGTGCTTCTGCTCGGCCTCTATATTCCGCCGTACCTCGCGGAGTGGTATCGGGCCGCGGCACGCATGATCGGAGGCGGCTAGACCATGCCCATGAGCCGCTGGTTGCAGGGTGCGCGTCCGGTCTGCGGCGCCCCCGGCCTGCGTGCGATCGACGTCGAGCGACCGGCCTGGCGCGACGTCGCACAGGACGTCGTGGCCGCGGGCGGGCGCCTGCTCGCCCTGTGGGGTTCGGGTGTAAGCGGCGAACCGCGCACGATGCGCATGATCGTCCTGATGCAGACAAGCAGCGCCCTGGTCGTCACCGCGCGCACGGTGCGCGACGTGGCCGCATTCCCCGGCATCGAGGACCTTTTTCCGGCGGCGAGCCGCATGCAGCGGGCCGCGCGCGACCTCTCGGGCATCGAAACCACGGATGCGGATCAACGGCCCTGGCTGCGGCACACCGCATGGCATCGCGACACCTCGCCGCTGGCCATGCGCCAGCTGCCGGCGCCGGTGCCGGACCCCGTCGACGACTATCAGTTCATTCGCGTCGAAGGCGACGGTGTGCACGAGATCGCCGTGGGGCCAGTGCACGCCGGCATCATCGAGCCCGGGCATTTCCGGTTTTCCGTGGTCGGCGAAAAGGTCCTGCGGCTCGAGGAGCGGCTGGGCTACGTGCACAAGGGCATCGAGCGCCGCTTCACGGAACTGCCGATCCTCGAGGGTCATCGACTCGCGGCAAGGGTGTCGGGGGACTCCGCCGTCGCCTACGCGTGGGCGTACTGCCAGGCGCTCGAAGCAATGGCGGGGACAGTCATTCCGGCGCGTGCCGCATGGCTGCGTGCGCTGGCCCTGGAGCTCGAACGGATCGCCAACCATCTCGGCGACATCGGCGCATTGGGCAACGACGCCGGCTTTGCGTTCGGCCTGTCGCAGTTCATGCGCCTGAAGGAAAGCCTGCTGCGTGCGACCGGGCAGGCCCTGGGACAGCGTTACCTGAACGAGTACGTCGTGCCGGGCGGCGTGCGCAGTCCGCTCACGACGGCGGGCATCGCCGTCCTGGCGACGTGCGTGGACTCGCTCGCCTCGGAAGTGCCGGTCCTGCGCGAGATCTACGAGGAGCACGCCGGCGTGCGCGACCGCTTCGTCGGCGCAGGCGCCGTCGCACCGACGCTGGCTGCGAAGCTCGGCCTCCTTGGCCTCGTGGGCCGTGCGAGCGGCCAGGCCTGCGACCTCCGCACCGATCTGCCGTGCGAACCCTACAGCGTCCTTGCGCCGCGCAAGTGTGGCGCCGTCAGTGGCGACGTGCTCGCGCGGGTGACGGTGCGCTTCGACGAACTGATCGAGTCGCTGCGGCTCGTCCGCGCGATCTTCGCGCGGTTGCCCGCGGCCGAGGTCGTGGCGATACCCGTGCCGGCGCCGCCGAACGGCGCCTTCGGCATCGGCCTGATCGAGGGCTGGCGCGGGCCGGTCGCCGTGGCACTGGAGGCGGGGCCCGACGGCACCGTGCGTCGATGTCACCCGCACGACCCGTCGTGGAACAACTGGCCGGTGCTCGAGCACGCGATCATCGGCAATATCGTGCCGGATTTCCCGTTGATCAATAAGTCGTTCAACCTCTCCTACAGCGGCCAGGACCTCTGATGCTGAAGACGTTGCGGCAGATCGCGAAGGTCGGGATCGTCACTGAAGCGCCGCCGCCGGCCGACGACGAACTGCGCGTCCGCCAACGTCTCGAACGGCGCATCCGGGAAATCCTCGGCCGGGCGCTATGCATCCGCCAGGTCGACGCGGGCTCCTGCAACGGCTGCGAGCTCGAGATCCAGGCGCTCGGCAACCCGATATACAACATCGAGGCACTCGGTATCCGTCTGGTCGCGAGCCCGCGCCACGCCGACCTGTTGCTGGTGACCGGGCCCGTATCGCGTCACATGGAGGTGGCGCTGCGCCGCACGTACGACGCAACACCCGATCCCAAGCTGGTCGTCGCGGTCGGAGATTGTGGTGCCTGCGGCGGCCTGTTCGGCGAGAGCTACGCCAGTTGCGGCGCAGTTTCGAAGGTCATCCCGGTGGACGTGGTCGTGCCCGGCTGTCCGCCGACGCCTGCCCGCCTGTTGCAGGGGATTCTCGCCGCGGTCTCGTCGCCACGGGCCGCCCGGCCCTAGTCGGCGACCCTGATCACGACCTTGCCCTTTGCCCGCCGGCCCTCGAGCGCTTCGAACGCCCGCACGGCGTCCGCGAGCACATGAACCTCTCCGACGACGGGCGCGAGCCGGCCGGCTTCGAACAGTTCCCAGAGGTCGCGCACGTTCTGCATCTGAACGCCCGGCTCGCGCTGCGCGAACTCACCGAAATACACGCCCACGAGCGACGCACCCTTGAGCAGCAGCAGGTTGACGGCGACCCTGGGAATCTCGCCCGCGGCGAAGCCGACGACGAGGTACCGACCGTTCCACCGCAGACTGCGCAGCGCGGGCCCGGTGTGCGGACCGCCCACCGGGTCGTAGACGACGTCGACCCCCGCACCGGCCGTGATTTCCTTCGCGCGCGCGCAGGTCCTCGGTCGCATAGTTGATCAGCATGTCCGCGCCGCGCGAATGCGCTGCCTCGAGCTTGTCGTCGCTGCTCGCCGCCGCGATGACTCTCGCGCCCATGAGCTTGCCGAGTTCGACGGCTGTCGTCCCCACGCCACCGCCCGCGCCCAGCACCAGCAGCGTTTCGCCGGGTTGCAGTTGCGCCCGCTGCTTCAAGGCATGGTAGCTCGTGAAATACGTGAGGCAGATTCCGCTCGCGGCGACGAAGTCGAGCGTGCGCGGCATGGGCATGACGGACTCCTGCCGCGCGACAGCCCGCTCGGCGACCGCGCCCGCCGCGTACGCGACGACATGGTCGCCAGGCCCGACCCGAGTGACACCATCGCCGACACGGGCCACCGTGCCCGAGAATTCGAGGCCCGGTACGAAGGGCAGCGACGGCCGCTCCTGGTACAGCCCGCGCGTCATGAGCACGTCGGGGAAATTGAGCGCGGCCGCCTTCACCTCGACCAGCACCTGGCCAGGTCCCACGTCCGGGTCGGGCCAGTGGCAATCGAACTCGAGGCCCTGTGGACCGGTCAACCTGCGGCAGACAAGCGCCTTCATCGGTGTTCCCCGGATTCGCCCCGGACGTGACCCGCATCGTAGCGATCGCACCCGTTGCACGGGAGCGACCGGCCCGGCTCGCGTGTCATGAGCGCAGCAGCTGCGGGCCGAGTTCGTCGACCGAATGGCAGCCGAGCAGCGTCATCGCCCGCTCCATTTCCATGCGCAGCAGGCTCAGCGCGTGGGTGACCCCGGCCTCGCCACCGGCGGCGAGGCCATAGAGTGCGGCGCGCCCGATCATGACGGCGTCGGCGCCGAGCGCGAGCGCCTTGAGCACGTCGCCGCCGCGCCGGAATCCGCCGTCGACGAGCACGGTCAGGCGTTCGCCGACCGCGGCGACGACCTGGCCCACGACCTCGATGCCCGTGGCACACGAGTCGAGCTGCCTGCCGCCGTGATTGCCGAGGACGATGCCGTCGCAGCCGATGTCCGCCGCACGCTGCGCGTCCTCGACGCTCAGCAGACCCTTCAGCACGAACTTGCCCTTCCAGCGGCCGCGCAGACGCTCCATGTCGGCCCAGCACAGACCCGGATTGATCTGCGTGCTCATGAACCGCACGCCCTGCAGCGCCGACTGGGCCCCCGGTGGCAGGAACTCGGCGATGTTGGCAAAGAGCGGCGCACCCTTCGGCAACATCACCTCGCTGAGCCAGCGCGGATGCAGCAGGACGTCGAGGATGCTCGCCAGGCTGAGCTTCAGCGGACGGCGGTAGCTGCGCTGGTCCCATTCGCGCGCGCCGAGCGCCGGCACGTCGACGGTCACGACGAGCTTGCTGCAGCCTGCCTCCTGTGCCTTGTCGACGATACGGTCGCCGGTCTTCGTGTCCTTGATCGGGTAGAGCTGGAACCAGGCCGGGGTCTTCAGCGCGCGGTTCAGGGCGCCGATCCCGTAGTTGCTCACGGTGCTGAGCGTGAACGCGATGCCTGCGGCCTCGGCGGCCTTCGCGAGCGCCAGGTCGCCGTCCGGCCAGAGCATGCCGTTGAAACCCGTCGGCGCGATGACGACCGGCATCTGCAGCGTGTCACCGAGAACTTCCCGCGCCAGGTGCGGCACGCCGCAGCCGACGAGCGCGCGCGGCACCCAGGTGATGCGCTCGAGGATCGAGCGGTTGCGCCGCAGCGTGACCTCGTCCTCGGCACCGCCCTCGACGTATTCGGTCTCGAAGCGCGGCAGGCGGTTCAGGGCCACGCGTCGCAGCTCCTCGATATTCAGGGCCCGCGTGAAGTCGCGCCCCGCGTAATAACGACGGGTCATGCCCCTCCCCTTTCCTGCCCCACCCGCCCACGGTCGCGCCTGAACGGGCTGTGCGGAGCTTCCCTAGGCATGGGACGTTCCGTGCACCAGCTCGGTGATGCGCGTTGCGGTCTCGAGCGCGCGCAGACCGTCCACGCCGGTCACGACCGGCGGCCCGCCGGAGACGATCGCCTCGAGAAAGGCCTCGACCTCGAACTTGAGCGCGTCGCCCTGCTCGTAGCTGCGTTCCTCGATCACGACCTGGCCGCGCGGGAGGTCGGAGCCCTCGGGTGGCTTGCGCACGAGCGTGAGCACCTTCTGCTGCAGGTCGATGGAGATGTAGGCATCGTCCTGAAACAGCCGCAGCTTGCGCTCCATCTTCATGCTGACACGACTCGCCGTCGTGTTCGCCACGCAGCCGTTGGCGTAGCGGATACGCGCATTGGCGATATCGAGCCCGGCCGAGAACACGGAAGTGCCCACGGCGTCGATCGATGCGATCGGCGAGCCGACGAGGCTCTGGATCAGGTCGATGTCGTGGATCATCAGGTCGAGCACGACGTTCACGTCCGTGCCCCGCTCCCGGAACGGCGCGAGCCGGTGCGACTCGACGAAACGCGGCGTGCCGAGCGTCCCGGCGAGCGCGAGGATCGCGGCATTGAAGCGCTCGAGATGACCGACCTGCAGGATGCGGCCCGTCCGCTCGGCCGTCCCGATCAGGTCGTGCGCCTCGGCGGTCGTCGTCGTGATCGGCTTTTCGACGAGCACGTGGATGCCGTGCTCGAGGCAGTCGCGGGCGATCGGGTGATGCAGCGGCGTCGGCGTGGCGATGCTGACGGCGTCGATCTCGCCGAGAATCTCGCGGTAGTCGGCCACGGCGCGGCACCCCGTTTCGGCGGCGACCTGTGCGCGCTGCTCCTCATTCGCGTCGACCACGGCGACGAGCTGCGATTGCGGGAGGGCGGCATACTTCTGCGCGTGGAACCGGCCAAGATAGCCGACGCCGATCACCGCGGTACGAACTCTGCGCATCTTCGTCGTTCCCGTCGCGGCCCGCGCCACGCCCAGCCAGTCCCCGATCATACTCAATGCCGGTGCTTGCGGACGGTGCGGGTTGCCCGCAGGATGCACCGATGGCCCTGCATCCGCCCAGCGCCCGGTCCTGGTATCTCGCCGCGCTCGTCTTCGGCGTATTGCTGCTGCCCTTCCTCGTGCACCTCACGGGCGCGTTCCTCTTCGGCCGGTACGCCGCCGGCGACGCGCTGGGGTTTTTCGGCGACTACCTGCGCGGCCTCGCGACGTTCCGCTGGTATTCGTGGACGGTCGCGCTCGGGCCACTGGTGCTGCTGGTCGTCTGGCGTGGCGCCTGGCACCTGAGGCGGGCCCGCGCCTGACCGTCAGCCCCGTTTCTGACCGTCAGCTCCGCGTCCAGGCATACAATGCCGCCAGGCCTGTGAGCGCGCCCCACATGGCGAGCTGCGCCCAGCGGCGCCATGGACGCCGGCGCACTCGGCCGATGAAACTGAGCCCGGCCAGCGCGGTCAAACCCACGAAGATGGCCAGGTACCCCGCCAGCAACGGCAGTTCTTCCCGGAATCGCGGTGTTTCGCCCGACAGGACGAGAAAAACGACCAGTGTTGCGCCGAGTGCGAAGGTCGCCGCGGCCGCCGAGCCGAGCACGATGCCGGTCAACACAGTCAGGGGGCTCACGTCGGAGGTGCTCGCTGCGGGACCCGGGGAATATGTCGCCCCCGACGCGGCCCTTGATCGGGCACCGGGGTGACTCTAGCCTAAGTGATTCGAAGCCGCCTTGGCGCGGCTGAGGTTGCGCAGTGTACCAGCCAGCAGACCAGGAACCGTCGTCACCGTCCGACACCGCCGGGCGCCGCCAGGGCGTCACGCGCGCGGGAGCCGCCATGCTGGCGGTGCTCGTGCTCGCCGTCGGCACGCTCCTGCTCGGCACGGCCAAGGCGCCGTCGGCCTCGGCCAATGCGACGACCGCGGATTTCACCCCGACCGAGCGGCAGGCCAAGGTGGCGCGGCTCGTCAGCAGCATGTTCGAGCGGTCGCACTACCGCCAGGCCCCCGTCAACGACCCGGTGTCGTCGCTCGTACTCGACCACTACCTCGAGTCGCTCGACGGCGCGCGCAGCTACTTCCTGGCCAGCGACATCGCCGAGTTCGAGAAGTACCGCTACGAGCTCGACGACGCGATCACGACCGGCAGGCTCGAGCCCGCATTCGCGATATTCAACCGCTTCCAGCAGCGCAATCGCGAGCGCATGGCGTACGCGCTGAAGCTGCTCGAGACCGAGCCGGACTTCAAGCTCGACGAGACGTTCGAATTCGACCGCGAACACGCGCCGTGGGCGAAGACTCCAGCGGAGCTCGACGAGCTCTGGCGCAAGCGCGTGAAGAACGACGCGCTGTCGCTGATGCTCACCGACAAGACCTGGGCGGAGACCGGCGATATCCTCCGCAAGCGCTACGAGCGCGTCGCCAAGCGCTCCGAGCAGGTCACCGCCGACGACGTGTTCGAGAACTTCATGAACTCGTTCGCGCACGTCTTCGACCCGCACTCGAGCTACTTCTCGCCGCGCAACTCCGAGGAATACCGCATCCAGATGAGCCTCTCCTACGAGGGCATCGGCGCGTCGCTGCAGTCGATCGACGACTACGTCACGATCATGGAGATCCTGCCGGGCGGCTCGGCGCAGGAGAGCGGCGAACTGAAGGCGCAGGACCGGATCATGGCCGTCGGCCAGGACAAGGATGGCAAGATGGTGGACGTCGTCGGCTGGCGCCTCGACGACGTCGTGCAGTTGATCCGGGGGCCGAACGGCTCGTTCGTGCGCCTGCAGGTGCAGCCCGCCAACGCCCCGCCCGGCTCGCAGGAACGCATCGTCACGCTGCCGCGCAAGAAGATCACGCTCGAGGCGCAGGCCGCGAAGAAGGATATCCGCACGATCAAGCGCGGCGACCAGACGCTCAAGGTCGGCATCATCACCGTGCCGTCGTTCTACCAAGACTACAACGCGCGTGCGGCCGGCGACGACGACTACCGCAGCACGACGCGCGACGTGCGCAAGCTCCTCGACGAGATCAAGGCCGCCGGCGGCGTCGACGGCCTCGTGCTCGACCTGCGCGAGAACGGCGGCGGGCACCTCTCCGAGGCGATCGGCCTCGTCAACCTGTTCGTCCCGAAGGGCCCCGTCGTGCAGTTGCGCGAGACGGGCGGCCGCGTCGAGGTCCTCGAATCCGAAGACAGCGGCGTGGCCTACGACGGCCCGCTCACGATTCTCGTGGACCGCTTCAGCGCCTCCGCGTCCGAGATCTTTGCCGCGGCGATGCAGGATTACGGCCGCGGCCTCGTGATCGGCCAGGAGACCTATGGCAAGGGTTCGGTGCAGAACCTCTACCCGCTCGACCGGTACGCGGTCGGCCAGGATCCCGGCTATGGCCAGCTCACGGTCACGATCGGCATGTACTACCGTGTCACGGGCGACAGCACGCAGAACCGGGGCGTCATGCCGGACCTGGCCTTGCCCTCGGCCATCAGCACGGAAGAAGTCGGCGAAAGCTCGCGTGATGGCTCGCTGCCCTGGAACCGGATCCGACCGGCGGAGTTCCGTCGCGAAGGCGCCTACGCGACGCTGCTGCCCGAATTGCAGCGCGAGCACGACGCGCGCGTCGCGACCGATCCGGACTTCCAGTACGCCGTGGATGAAATTGCCTCGATCGAGACCATGCGCAACCAGAAGTCGGTGTCGCTGAACCTGGCCAGGCGCAAGGCGGAGCGCGAGGCGCGCACGCAGGAGCAGCTCGCACGCGAAAATGCCCGGCGCTCGGCGCTCGGTGAGCCCAGGCTCGCCTCTGCCACCGAAATCACCGATCCGCCGGATGCCATCCTCGGCGAAGCGGCGGAGATCACCGCAGACCTGTCGCGACTCGAGCCGCGCTTCATGGCGCGGGCCACGTCCGAGCCGAAGTGAGCCGGCCCGCGTCATGCAGACGCGGTCCTCGGCCATCGCGATCACCGCCTGCCGACCCACCGCCCCGGGGGCGCGGCAGGGTGGATCGCCGTCCTGGGCTTGAGGGCGCCGGCCGATCCCAGTCGGCTGCTTGATTTTTTGGTGTTGTACTTGACTACAACACTATAGAACCAATACAATCTACCTATTCAAACCTTCCCATCTGGGGCCCGATGTCCATGACCACCATGAACCTGCAGGCAACGATGCGACGCCGCTCAGGGCCCTGGCTGGCGGTCGCGCTCGCAGCCGCCGTCATCGCCGGCCTGCTGGCCGGAGGCTGCAGCAACGGCAAGGCCAAGGAGAAGACGCCGCCGGCCGACGACAAAGAGACAGCCGTGCCGGTCGAAACGCGGCCCCTGAGACGCGCCGAGATGGTGGCCGTGTACTCGGGCACGGCGCCGATCGAGGCTCACGAGGAAGCGTCGGTCGTCGCCAAGGTCGGCGGTGAGGTGCGCCAGATCTTCGTCGAGGAAGGCGACGCGGTGCAGGCCGGCCAGATCCTCGCGCGGCTGGACGGCGACCGCTTGCGGCTCACGCTCGCCCAGACCGACGCGAACCTGAAAAAGCTCGAGCGCGACTACAAGCGCACGCTCGATCTTTCGGAACGCGGACTTGTCTCGAAGAGTTCGGCCGAGAACCTGAAGTTCGACCTCGACGCACTGCGCGCGGCCTATGACAGTGCCAGACTCGAGCTGAGCTACACGGACATCCGCGCCCCGATTCCCGGCGTGGTCTCGGCGCGCGCAATCAAGGTCGGCAACACCATCCGTCCGAACGACCCGACGTTCACGGTGACGGACCTCGTCCCACTGCTCGCCTACGTGCACGTGCCGGAGAAGGAATTCCGCAAGATCGCGCCGGGTCAGGCGGCCGAGGTCGTCGTCGATGCGCTCGGCGGCGAGCGGTTCGTCGGCAAGATCTCGCGCATCAGCCCGACCGTCGATCCGCAGACGGGCACGTTTCGCGCCCGCGTCGAGGTCGATGACCGGTCGCGACGCCTGAAGCCCGGCATGTTCGCCCGCGTGAACATCGTGTACGAACGGCGCCCGGACGCCCTGCAGTTGCCGCGCACCGCGATCATCGACGCCGACGGCCAGCAGTCAGTCTACGTCGTCGATGGCGGCAAGGCGCAGCAACGCGTCATCAGGACCGGCCTCACGAACGGCGGCTGGATCGAGGTCGTCGACGGCCTGCAGGGCGACGAGCGCGTCGTCACGGTCGGCCAGGCGGGCCTGAAGAGCGGCACGGCGGTCCGCATCGTCGGCGAGGACGCGCCGAAGCCCGTCGCGGCGCTCGCCTCCGACAAGCCCAAGAACCAGTGAGTCCGTCACGGGGCGCGGCCGCCGCGCCCCGTACGCCGGGGACACGCCCATGCTCGAGTCTCTGATCGATTTCGCGATCAAGCGCCGCGTCACCATCGTGATGTTCACGGTCGCGATCGCGCTGTTCGGCTTCGTGTCGCTCGCGCGGCTGAAACTGAACCTGCTGCCCGACCTGTCGTACCCGACCCTCACCATTCGCACGGAGCTGCCGGGCGCCGCCCCGCTCGAGGTCGAGACGCTGGTGACGCGTCCGGTCGAGGAAGCCGTCAGCATCATCCGCAACGTACGTGAGGTCCGCTCGGTCTCGCGTGCCGGCCAGTCCGACGTGACCCTGGAGTTCCTCTGGGGCACGGACATGGACATCTCTGGCATCGACGTGCGCGAGAACCTCGACCTGCTGCAGTTGCCGCTCGAGGCCAGACGCCCGCTGCTGTTGCGCTTCGATCCGTCGAGCGAGCCCGTGATGCGGCTCGCGCTGCTCGACGACAGGGCGAAGGGCGACGCACAGGGCATCGACCGGCTCAAGGCGCTGCGCCGTCTCGCCGATGACCGCCTCAAGCCCGACCTCGAGGCCGTGGAAGGCTCCGCGGCTGTCAAGGTGAGCGGCGGCTACGAGGACGAGGTGCAGGTCTTCGTCGACCAGCAGAAGCTCGCGCAGCTCGGGCTGTCGATCGACGTCGTCACGCGCCGCATCCGCGCCGAAAACGTCAACCTGTCGGGCGGGCGTCTCGAGCAGGGTGCACAGCGCTATCTCGTGCGGACGCTGAACGAGTTCGAGACGGTCGAGCAGATGGCCAACGCGATCATCGCGACGCGGGATGGCCAGCCCATCTACCTGCGCGACGTCGCCGCCGTCACCCGCGGCTACAAGGACCGCGAGGCGATCACGCGCGTGAACGGCCAGGAGGCGATCGAACTGGCGGTCTACAAGGAAGGCGACGCCAACACGGTGCAGCTCGCCGACGGCATCCGCGCACGCATGAAGGAGATCGAGAAGGGCCTGCCGGAAGGCACGTCGCTGCGCGAGGTGTACGACCAGTCCACATTCATCGGCGCCGCGATCAGCGAGGTCAAGAGCGCCGCACTGATCGGCGGCCTGCTCGCGATCCTCGTGCTGTACGCGTTCCTGCGCGACGCCCGCGCCACGCTGATCTCGAGCATCGCGATCCCGGTCTCGGTGCTCGGCACGTTCGTGCTCATGTACGCCTTCGACCTGACGCTCAACATCATGTCGCTCGGCGGCATCGCGCTCGCCGTCGGCATGCTCGTCGACAACGCCGTCGTCGTTCTCGAGAGCATCGTGCGCAATAGGGAAAAGGGCATGAGCCAGCTCGAGGCCGCCCGGCTGGGCACCACCGAGGTCGCGGGCGCCGTGTTCGCCGCGACGCTCACCTCGGTCGCGGTGTTCGCGCCGATGGTGTTCATCACCGGCATCGCCGGCCAGCTCTTCAAGGACCAGTCGCTGACGGTCACCTTCGCCCTCGCCTTTTCGCTGCTCGTGGCGCTCACGCTCGTACCGATGCTCGCGGCCGGTCGCGCCCGCGCCGCTGCGGCGGCGGACCCGTCGATCGCGCCGAAGCCGCCCGGACGCATCGACCGCGGCCTGGGCGCCGTCAGCCGGGCGCTGGGCCGGGCGGGCGGCTGGGTGTCGAACGGCCTGCGTCTCGCGCTGAGCCCGCTGGTCAACGTGACGCAGCGCGTGAACCATTGGGCCGAGCGCAAGTACCCGCCGGCGATCACCTGGGCCCTCGCCCACCCCGGCAGGACGATCGGCGCCGCCGTGCTGCTGTTCGTCGCGACGCTGGTGCTGATCGTGCCGCGACTCGGCACGGAACTGATCCCGCAGATGTCGCAGGGCGAGTTCAACGTCGACCTGCGCCTGCCACCCGGCACGCCGCTCGAGCACACCGACCGCTCGGTGCAGGCCGCGCAGCGCGCGAGCGCCGCGCTCGGCAACGTCGTGCTGGCCTACTCGGTCGCCGGCACCGGCAACCGTCTCGACGCCAATCCGGTCGACGCCGGCGAGAACACCGGTCGGCTCAGCATCACGCTCGCGAAGGGATCGGGCCGTGCCGACGAGGAAGCGGCCATGGCGGACATGCGGCACGAGCTCGAGTACCTGCCCGGCGTGCAGTACCGCTTCAGCCGCCCGGCGCTGTTCAGCATGGCGACGCCGCTCGAGGTCGTCGTGTCCGGTTACGACCTCGATCGCCTCAGGGAAGCTGCCGAGCGCGTGCGGCTCGAGATGCTGAAGGACCGCCGCTTCGCCGACGTCAAGACCACCGTCGAGGCCGGCAACCCCGAGATCCAGATCGTCTTCGACCAGGAACGCGCGTCGCAGCTCGGGCTCGCCGTGCGCGATGTCGCCGACCGCGTCGTCAACAGTGTCCGCGGCGAGGTGGCCACACGCTACAAGCTGCGCGACAAGCAGATCGACGTGCTGGTGCGCAGCGTCGATTCCCGCGCGGCCTCGATCGAGGAAGTGCGCAACCTCATCGTCAACCCGGGCAGCGCCTTCCCGGTGCCGCTGAGCGCCGTCGCCGACGTGCAGCTCGCGGTCGGCCCGGCCGAGGTGCGTCGCGTCGGGCAGGAGCGCGTCGCGGTGATCTCCGCCAACCTCGCGCACGGCGACCTCGGTTCGGCGGTCGCCGCGCTGCAGGGCGTCGTGCAGCGGGTCGAACTGCCGGTGGGCACGAGCGCGTTCCTCTCGGGTCAGAGCGAAGAAATGACGGCGTCGTTCCAGTCGCTGCAGTTCGTGCTGGTGCTGGCCATCTTCCTCGTCTACCTGGTCATGGCCTCGCAGTTCGAGTCGCTGATCCACCCGTTCGTGATCCTGCTGACGATCCCGCTCGCGCTGATCGGTGCCGTGTGGGCGCTGTGGCTCACGGGCACGAAGGTCAATGTGGTCGCCTACATCGGCCTGATCATGCTGGCGGGCATCGTCGTCAACCAGTCGATCGTGCTGATCGACGCCGTGAACCAGGCGCGCGAGCGCGGGCACGACAGGCACGCCGCCATCATCGAGGCCGGCCGGCTGCGCCTGCGACCGATCCTGATCACCAAGCTCACGACCATCCTCGGCCTGCTGCCCATGGCGCTCGGTCTCGGCGAAGGTGCCGAGGTGCGCGCGCCGATGGCGATCACCGTCATTGGCGGCGTGCTGCTCACGACCTTCCTCACGCTGCTGGTGATTCCCGTCGTCTACTCGGTCATGGATCGCAAGCAGTTCGCCGGGACGCAGGCGCAGCCTGCCCTGCCCCGAGACTCCGCAGTGGAACCGGCGGCGGGCTGAGGCAGGAGCACGACCATGCTGCACACGAAGATCGCGCTGAACCGTCCCGTCACGACGATCATGGCGGCGCTCGCGGTGCTCGCCATCGGTCTGATCTCGAGCCGTCTGCTGCCGCTCGAGGCCATGCCGGACATCACCTTTCCGGGCATGCGCATCATCATCCCCTACCAGGGCTCGACGCCCGAGGAGATGGAAATGCTCGTCGTGCGGCCGGTCGAGGAGGCGCTCGCGACGCTGTCGGGCATCGAGGAGATCCGCGCGAGCGCACAATCGGACCAGGCGCAGTTCGAGGTGCTGTTCAGCTGGGACCGCGACGCAAACGCCGCGGCGTTCGACGTGCGGACCAAGCTCGACTCGATCCGGCCGCAACTGCCGCCCGGCGCCGACCGCATGCTGATGTTCGCCTACAGTTCGGGCGACCAGCCGGTCGCCGTGATCCGCATCTCCTCGGACCAGAACCTCACCGACCAGTACGAGACACTCGAGAAGTACCTGCAGCGCCCGATCGCGCGCATCGAGGGCGTGGCGCGCGTCGAGCTGCAGGGCGTCGAGCCGCGCGAGGTGCGCATCCTGGTCGACCCCACGCGTCTCGCAGCCTATGGCGTGAACGTCGTCAAGCTGCGTGGGCTGCTCGAGGCCAGCAACTTCTCGGTGAGCGCCGGGGAGATCACCGAGAACGACTCGCGCTTCACCGTGCGCCCGATCGGCGAATTCCGCAGCATCGATGACGTACGCGCCCTGCTCGTCGCGCCCGGCGTCCGGCTGGGAGACGTCGCGCAGGTCGAGATGGTGGCGCCCGAGCTGACGATCGGCCGTCGCATGGATGGCAGACCGGCCGTCGGCATCGATGTCTACAAGTCGACGCAGGCGAACGTCATCGACGTCGTCGACCGCGTGCTCGCGGCGGTTGAGCACGCACGGGCCGTGCCGCAGTTGCAGGGCGTGCAGATTCTCGTCGTCGGCAACCAGGCGGAGAACATCCGCGACTCACTCAGGGAACTCCGCAAGGCAGGCCTGATCGGCGCCGTGCTGAGCTTCTTCATGCTGCTGTTCTTCATGCGGCACTTCCCGACGACGCTGATCGTCAGTCTCGCGGTCCCGGCCTCGCTGCTGGTGACGCTCGGCGCGATGTACTTCCTCGGCCTCAGCATCAACATCCTGTCGATGATGGGCATGCTGCTCGCGATCGGCATGCTGGTCGACAACTCGGTGGTCATCACCGAGAGCATCTTCCGTCACCGGCAGATGCATCCCGACCGGCCGGTGCAGTCGACGCTCGACGGCGTGAAGGAAGTCGGCATCGCGACGCTCGCGGGCACCTGCTCGATGATCATCGTGTTCCTGCCGCTCGTCTTCGGCGAGCGCAACGAGATGTCGATCTTCCTCGTGCACGTCGCGGTGCCGATCGTCGTGGCCATGCTGGCATCGCTGGTCATCGCGCAGACGCTGCTGCCGATGCTCGCGACCCGCATGGCGCCGCCGCCACCGGTCGGCGAGCGGTCCTGGTTCGGGCGGCTGCAGGACCGCTATGGCCGCGCGCTCGAATGGGCGATGTCCCATCGCCGGTGGATGGCCCTGTTCACCGTCCTGATCGTGCTGTCGCCGGTCCCGTTGTTCATGCTCAAGCTGGCGAAGGTCGACCCGTTCCCGCAGGAGGCGAGCCGCACGCTGATGATCGCGTACCACATCGAGGGCTCGTACCCGATGGAGCGCGTCGAGCAGGCGGTACGGCGCGTCGAGGCCTACATCGAGGCCAACAAGCAGCGCTTCGACGTCGAGACCTACTACTCGGTCTGGCTCAACGACGAGGCGCACACGCGCCTGTACCTGACCCCCAAGGAGGACGCGAAGGTACCGGCCGCCGAGGTGATGAAGCGCGTGCTCGAAGACATGCCGGAAATCATCATCGGCAAGCCGAACTTCACCTGGGACGAGGGTACGGGCGGGTCGACGTCGTTCAGCCTGCAGCTCGCTGGCGAATCGACGGAGCGCCTCGCGGACATTTCGCGCGAGGTCGCCCATCGGCTGTCGTCGGTCGAGGGCCTCGACGCCGTGCGCTCGGAGGCCGGCACGGGCGAGCAGGAAGTCCAGGTCGTCGTGAACCGCGACCGGGCGGCGCAACTCGGCCTGACCACGCAGGATGTCGCGATGACGGTGGCCGGGGCGATGCGCGGCGACCGCCTGCCGGAGCTGCGCACGTCCGACCGCGAGCTCACCATGCGACTGGCCTTCCGCGAATCCGACCGGCAGTCGGTCGAGGACCTCGCGCGCATCCCCGTGATGCTGCCGGACGGCTCGCGCATCGAACTCGGCGCCGTGGCCGATTTCGAGATGCACCCGAGCGACCGCGAGATCAAGCGCCTGAACCGGCTCACGACCGTCGTGATCGACGCCAACCTCGCCGAGGGCACGACGATGGACGACGCCCGCAAGCGCGTCGAACCGATCATGGACGCCTATCCCCTGCCGCCCGGCTACAGCTGGAAGTTCGGACGCGGCTTCGAGGAGAACGACGAGGCGGTGAAGACGATGGCGCAGAACATGCTGCTGGCCGTCGTGCTGATCTTCCTCGTGATGGCGTCGCTGTTCGAGTCGGCGCTGTACCCGCTGTCGATCATCACCTCGATCGTCTTCGCGATCGTCGGCTCGATCTGGTTCCTCGCGCTCACGGGAACGAGCATCACGATGATGGCGATGATCGGCTTCATGGTGCTGATCGGCGTCGTCGTCAACATCGGCATCGTGCTGATCGCGCACGTGATCGACTTGCGCAACGCCGGCCTGCCGCGCCACGATGCGATCCTGCAGGCCGGCCGCGACCGGCTGCGTCCCATCATGATGACCACGCTGACGACGCTGCTCGGCCTGGCGCCGCTCGCGATCGGCGATGCACAGGTGGGCGGCGGCGGCGAGGGCCCGGCGTACTATCCGATGGCCCGTGCCATCATTGGCGGTCTCGCGTTCTCGTCGGTCGTCTCGCTGCTGATCGTGCCGATGTTCTATGTCTGGTTCGACGACCTGAACCTGTGGCGGCAGCGCGTTTTCGTGCGACCGCAGGCGGACGAGACGACCGCCGGCACGCCGGTGGTCGAGTCGGCTGGCGGCCACTGAGACGACGACGCAGTGACCCCGCCCCCGCCGGCATCGGCAGAGGATGCCTGCCACGGACGACGCCCGGGAGCTCAGGGCATCAACGCACGATTGCGCGATAGATGTCCCAGTACTCGTCGAGCAGCACGTTCGGCGGGACCCGCAGCGAGGGCTCCGCGGTGCGGGCGATCGAATCCGCGACCGGAACGACGTCCGTCCCGCTGCGGTACGCCGCCGTGCCCTTCAGGCGGTCTGCGCGCGACTTGACCTCGACGAGGTCGTCGCTCATGGTCTCGACGTCCATGGCGGCGCGGGCGGCGCACTGCATCAGCGACTGGCAGTCCGCCGGGGTGCCGTAGTCGGTATCGAAGACGCGCTTGAGCTGGCTGTGGCGTGCGAGTTCGGCGACGTTGGCAGCCGCCAGACGGTCATGAAGCATCTCCGCGTAGGCGACCACGGCGAGGTTGACGGCCCGCCGACCCTCGACACTCAGCCCCTCGAACAGCGGCGGCGGCTCGTTCGCGACCGCCTGGAGCTGCTGGCTGAGGTTCGTGACCTCCTGCGCCGACGCCTCGATGCGCTCCCCGCGCGTCGCTATACCTTCGACGACCCGGCGCCGCCGGAAGTAGTTCCAGAAGCCGCCGAGCTGTTCGACGCGCTGTCGTGCCAGCTTCTGCTCGGCCTGCAACTGCTCGGCCAGCACCCGGGCCTCGACGAGTTCACGCTCGAGCGCGGACATGCGCTCGCGCTTTTCCCGCTCGTGCGCGGCAATCTGCGCCTTGCGCTCGCGGTCCTTCTGCTGGCGGGCGAGCTCGGCGCCAAACTGCTCGAGGCGGCGCGACGCCACGCGCCAGAGCGCCTTGAGCTGGAAGTACGCGAGACACTTGAAGCCCTCCTCGGGCCGGCCGAGGTACTGCTCGAGCGCGGACATCTGCTCCTCGACGCGCATCGTCGAGCCTTCCTGAAGCTTCAACCGGTCGAGCAGCCGATGACGCTCTTCGTCGAGCGCGTTCAGCTCCTTCTTGAGCTCCGCGCGATTGCGGAACAGCGCGACCAGTCTTTCGTCTTCGACGGAGGGTTCGCGCCCGATGACCCGCTGGGCCAGGCGCCGCAGGCTATCCGGCAGTCGCATGCATCCACGCCCCGGCTGACGCGACGAACCCATGGCCGCGCTCGAGGCAGTAGTCGAGCCACTTGTTCAACAGCATGTTGCGCAGCCAGCGCTCGCCGAGCTGCGCCGGGATGCCGGCGCGCACGTGTTCCAGGCTCTGGTGACGGACCCAGCGACCGCAGGCCGTGACCTCGGCGAGCCGCGCGTCGTGATAGACGCGCAGCTCCAGGTCCGGGTCGTCGAGCGGGCCCGCGGCGCCCTCGAAGCGATGGGTGAGCCGGACGATGGACGTGTACGGTGCGTGCTCGAGCACCTCGAGGTGGAGATCGCAGTCGCCCGCGACGTGCGAGACGCGGCTGCCCGCGTGCGAGCGCACGTCGCCGGCGAGCGCACGCAGGCGCAGGTAGTTGCTTTCGTAGAGCGACATCAGGCTCACGAAGCTCACCGGCCGTGCGCGCCACGACGTGACGCAGAGATGGTCGAGCACCATGCGGCTGACTATAGCACAGGGCCTTGCGACAACCGTGAAGCGCTCCACGCTACGGCAATGCGGCCCGCGGCCCCGCATTGTGCGATCGCTGGCGCAACCACCAGCGGAGTCACTTCACGAAACGCAGTGCAAACGGGTACCTGTAGGCGACGCCTTCGTTGGCCTTGATCGCGGCGATGATGCAC
Organism: Steroidobacteraceae bacterium; assembly: GCA_041910015.1. GTDB lineage: Bacteria > Pseudomonadota > Gammaproteobacteria > Steroidobacterales > Steroidobacteraceae > RPQJ01. The sequence goes on along the minus strand of JAYRRR010000105.1, from coordinate 43,910 downwards.
AGCACCAGTGCCGCGATGCCGATGATCATCATCAGCGGCACGGTCAGCACGACGCCGATTCCGAGCGACATGACCGTCAGGATCAGCAGCACGAGAAAGGCGAGCGACACAGTGATCGCGAAGTTCAGTGCTTCCTTCGCCTGGTCGGCCACGAACGGCATCGTCTCGCGCTTCATCAGCCAGATGACCAGCGGGCCGATGAAGAAGCCGATGTTGCCCGCCCAGCCCGAGGTCACGAGACCGCCGACCAGCGCGGACAGATGCGCGAACATTGCCCATTGCCGTTCTTCCGCACTGGCCGCTCCCTCGGGCGGTGGCGGCGCGGACATCGCTCGTTTCAGGTCGGTTTCCATGGTGATGGCCCCGTTGTCGATGATGTGTGGACTGCAGGCTTCCCGGTGGACGCCCTCGCGCGGAGCATACACCCGTTGCCGGCGCGTCGAGCGGCGCACGCTCCCGCCCCGGGGTCAGGGCCGCAGGCGCCGCTCGATGCCCATGCGGTCGATGATCCGGCTCGCGATCTCCTCGATCGAGCACTCGGTCGTATCGATGCTTGGAATACCGTGACGCTGGAACATGTTTTCCGCGCTGCGCACCTCGAACTCGCACTGCGCGATCGACGCGTAGCGGCTGCCGGGACGGCGCTCGTTGCGGATCTGCTGCAGGCGCGTCGGCGCGATCGTCAGGCCGAACAGCTTGCGTGTCTGGGTACGCACCGCGACGGGCAGCTGCTTCGATTCGAAATCGTCCTCGGTGAACGGGTAGTTGGCTGCGAACACGCCGTACTGCATGGCCATGTAGATGCAGGTGGGCGTCTTGCCGGAGCGCGAGACGCCGATCAGGACCACGTCGGCACGCTCGTAGTCGGCCGACACGGCGCCGTCGTCGGCGGCGAGCGCGAAGTTCGTCGCATCGATGCGCGCACTGTAGACCAGCTGGTCCGCGATGCCGTGCGCGCGGCCCGCGCGCTCGCTCGACTTGACCCCGAGTTCGCCTTCCAGCGGACCGAGGAATGCGTCGAAGAAATCGAGGAACAGGCCGTTGCTGCCCTTGACGATGCGACGCAATTCGTCCCTGACGAGGGTACTGAAGACGACCGGCCGCAACCCGTCTTCCATGGCCGTCGCATCGATTCTTCTTGTGGCTTCCACTGCCTTGTCAACGGTGGATATAAATGGCAGAGTCACCTGCCGAAGTTCCAGGCCCTCGAATTGCGTGAGCAGGCTGTGCCCCATCGTCTCGGCGGTCACGCCGGTCTGATCGGATACGAAGAATACTGTTCGGCGTGCCATCTGCTCGGCGGTTCCCGTGGCGCGGTCGTTCCGCGCAGTGTTCCACTCCTCCCGACGACGTAGCAAGGGGCGCCCGATGCGGCCGTACACGCTTCCTTTTTCCCGCCTCGGCCGTCACGACGTCGCCGAGGTTGGCGGCAAGAATTCGTCGCTCGGCGAGATGATCGCCAACCTCGCCGCGCTCGGCGTCACCGTCCCGGATGGCTTCGCGACCACGGCCGACGCCTATCGCGACTTCCTCGCACACGACGGGCTCACCGGCCGCATTCGCGAGGAACTCGCTGCCCTCGACGTCGACGACGTCGCAAGGCTCGCCGAGACGGGCGCACGCATCCGGGGCTGGATCCTGTCCACACCCTTCCCCGTACGCCTGCAGCAGGAAATCGTCGACGGCTATGCCCGCATGTGTGAAGGCCGCGACGACGTCGCCGTGGCCGTACGCTCTTCCGCTACGGCGGAAGACCTGCCGGAGGCCTCGTTCGCCGGTCAACAGGAGACGTTGCTCAACGTCCGCGGCTCCGGCAACGTGGTCGCGGCCGTGCACGAAGTCTTCGCCTCGCTCTTCAACGATCGGGCCATCTCGTACCGCGTCCACCAGGGTTTCGATCATTCGGCCGTCGCGCTGTCGGCCGGCATCCAGTACATGGTGCGCAGCGATCGGGGCGCAAGCGGCGTCATGTTCACGCTCGACACCGACTCCGGCTTTCGCGACGTCGTGTTCATCACGGCGTCGTATGGCCTGGGCGAAACCATCGTCCAGGGTGCCGTGAACCCCGACGAGTTCTACGTCTACAAGCCCGCGCTGCGCGCCGGGCATCAGTCGATCCTGCGGCGCACGCTGGGTGCCAAGGCCACACGGATGGTGTACGCACCCGCGGAACAGGCGGACACGCGCGTGCTGACCGTGGATGTGCCCGAAGCGGAACGCATGCGTTTCTGCATCACGGACGCCGATGTCGTCGAGCTGGCGAAGCAGGCGCTCGTGATCGAGCAGCATTACGGCTGCCCGATGGACATCGAATGGGGCAAGGACGGCGACAGCGGCCGGATCTACGTGCTGCAGGCGAGGCCGGAAACCGTCCAGAGCCGGGTGGGTCGCACCATCCAGCGTTATACGCTCAAGCAGAAGGGCAAGGTGCTTGCGAGCGGGCGCAGCATCGGCCAGCGCATCGGCGCGGGACCGGCGCGGGTCATCAAGGACATCAGGGAAATGGCACGCGTCGAGACTGGCGACGTGCTCGTCGCCGACATGACCGACCCCGACTGGGAGCCGGTCATGAAGCGTGCGGCGGCCATCGTGACCAACCGCGGCGGCCGTACCTGCCATGCGGCAATCATCGCACGCGAGCTGGGCATTCCCGCGGTCGTGGGCTGTGGCGACGCGACGAAGCGCATCAAGGAAGGTCAGCCGGTCACCGTCTCCTGCGCCGAAGGCGACACGGGCTACATCTACGACGGCCAGCTCGAGTTTACGCACGCGCAGGTCGAACTCGACAACCTGCCCGCGCTGCCGGTCAAGATCATGATGAACGTCGGCAATCCCGACCGCGCCTTCGACTTCGCGGGCATTCCCAACAAGGGCGTGGGCCTCGCCCGCCTCGAGTTCATCATCAACCGGATGATCGGCGTCCACCCGAGGGCGCTGCTCGAGTTCGAGCGGCTCGACCCCGACCTCAAGGACACCATCCGCCGGCAGATGGCCGGCTATGCCGATCCGGTCGAGTTCTACGTCGAGAAGCTCTGCGAGGGCATCGCCACGATCGCGGCGGCGTTCGCGCCCGAGCCTGTGATCGTGCGCCTCTCGGACTTCAAGTCGAACGAGTACGCCAACCTCATCGGTGGCCGTCAGTACGAGCCCGTCGAGGAGAACCCGATGCTCGGCTTCCGTGGCGCGTCACGTTACGTCGACGAGACGTTTCGCCCGTGCTTCGAGCTCGAGTGCCGGGCGCTGAAGCGCGTGCGCGAGCAGATGGGGCTCACCAACGTCTGGGTCATGGTGCCGTTCGTGCGCACGCTGCGCGAGGCGCAGCAGGTGGTCGAGCTGCTCGCGGCCAACGGCCTGAAGCGCGGCGAGCGCGGGCTCAAGGTCATCATGATGTGCGAGATCCCGACGAACGCACTGCTCGCCGAGCGCTATCTCGAGCACTTCGACGGCATGTCGATCGGCTCGAACGACATGACGCAGCTCACGCTAGGTCTCGACCGCGATTCCGCGATCATCGCCCGTCTGTTCGACGAGCGCGATGACGCGGTCAAGGCCGTGCTCGCGATGGCTATCGAGGCCTGCCGCAAGGCCGGAAAGTACATCGGCATCTGCGGCCAGGGCCCGTCGGATCATCCCGACCTCGCGCGCTGGTTGCTCGAGCAGGGCATCGAAAGCATGTCGCTCAACCCGGACACGGTCGTGGAGACGTGGTTGTTCCTCGCGAATGCCGGTGCGGGCCCGGGTGCGGATCCGGCCTTGCGGGCGACCCGGGATCTCTCGGCCGGTTCCCTGGAAGGCCGATAGGTCGCCGGCGGAGAGATCCCGGATCGCCCGTTCCCGGTGCCGCGGGTGTCCACGGCATTGCTACCATGAACGCTGTGTCCCGCCCCGCGCCGAGTCCGCACCTGCTCGAGGGCAAGTTCCAGCCTCAGATCGGCGCGCGCGAGCACCTGCCGCGCACGCGTCTCGCGCTGCCGGGTGCCCTCGTCGACGGCCCCGTGAGGTGTGTCGCCGTCGTGGCGCCGACGGGCTACGGCAAGAGCACGCTGATGGCGCAATGGCACGCGACACTGTCGGCGACGCATCCTGCCCGCCCCTGCGTCGCATGGCTCAACCTCGACGCCAATGACGACGATCCGCGTCGCCTGCTCAAGTACGTCTATGGTGCCCTCGGCCGGTGTCTGCCGGCGCTCACCGCCGAGGCAGCGATCGAGATCACCCAGACGGCCGATCCGCCGGTGGTGCTGGAGGAATTGAGCATCGCGCTGGCCGCCCACGCCAGCCCGGTCGTGCTGTTTCTGGACGACGCGCAGATCGTCACCCATCCGGACTCCGTCGCGATCCTCGACTGGCTGTTGCACGGGGCCGGCGCCGGCCTGCGCACCGTCGTCGGCAGTCGCCAGGCACTCGGCGGAGCGACGGCGGAACTGCGCGTGCGCGGCCAGTTGCTGGAGTTCGACCAGCATTCCCTCGCCTTCGACGAGGACGAGGCACAGGTCTTCTGCAACTCCAGGCTGGCACGCCGCCTCGACGCGCGCACGCTCGACCGCCTGCTCGAACGCACGGAGGGGTGGCCTGCGGCCATGGAACTGCTGACGCTGTTGCTCGACGAGGCGCCCGACCCTGGCAGGCTCGTCGCGGAGTTCGCGACGACCGAGCGCAGCGTGCTCGAATACCTGAGCGAGGCAGTGTTTGGCCGTCTGGCCCCCACCCTGCGCACGCTCGTGCACGGGCTCGCCCAGTTCGATCGCTTCTGTCCGGACCTCGCCGCGGCGGCGCTCGACACGGCGACACCTGACGCGCTGTTCGGGGAACTGGTGCGTCGCCACCTGTTCCTGATTCCGCTCGACGTGCGAGGCCGCTGGTTCCGGTTTCACCATCTGGTGGCCGATTACCTGCGTCGGCACGATCCACGCGACACATCCGCGGTCGCCGACAGCCTGGCACGGGGCAGTCGCTGGCTGTTCGACCAGGGCATGGTCGACGACGCCATCGACTGCGCGGTGCGCGCCCGCGAATGGAACCTCGCGTGCCAGTGGCTGGACCGCGCGGCCGAGGATGCCGCCCAACGCCTCGGCGACGGCGCCAACCTGCTGCGCTGGATACCGGCGATTCCAGCAGACGTGCTGGATCACCATCCGCGCATCCGGCTCAGTCAGGCGTTCTCGCGGGTCTTCAATCGCCGCACGCCCGAACTCGAGCGCGAACTCGTCGAACTCGAGGCATTCGCGGCCCGCCTGCATGCCGACGGAACCGGAGAATCGCGCGACGTCGACGAACTGCGCTGCGCCGTCGTGGCGCTGCGCATGATGTGGGACGCGCTGCGCGACGACGTGGATGGACTGCGCGCCCGCGCGGAACGATGGCTGGCCGAATGGCCACGGGCACGGCCGCTCTACCGCGGTGAAGTCTTCAACGTGGCGGCATTCGGCTGCAAGACCGGGGGCGACATCGTCGCCGGTCTCGCCTATTGCGATCGCGGCGAGGCCGCGCATGCCAGCGACGGCGGCCAGTTCGGGATGTCGTGGGCACAGGTACTGAGGGCGCTGCTGCACCTGAAGCGGGGCGACTACCGTGCCGCGCTCGCAGCCGCCGACAACGGCCTGCAGCACGTCGACGAAGCGCTGCACGGCCATCCGGAACTCGCCGCCTACCTGCAGGCGGTGCGGGCCGCGGCATTCTACGACTTCGACGACATCGCCCGGGCCACCGAGGCGCTCGAGGCCCATCCCGACGCGCTCGACGACCGCGGCACCTCCGACTTCCTGTTGCTCACGCATCTGACTCGTGCCCGCCTGCAGTTTCGCGCCAGTCGCACCGACGCGGGTTTCGCCGCGTTGCAGCTCGGGCGCAAGCTCGGCCTGCGTCTGGGCCTGCCGCGCGTCAGCGTGACGCTCGCCGGCGAGGACTGTGTATGGCTCTGCCGTCTCGGCCAGGTGGCCGCGGCGAAGGAACTCGCGCGGGCGCAGGACTTCGACCGCACCCTGCATCCGCACTATGGTGTCGTCGCCGACAAGGCCGTGCGTGTCGCGCCACGGCTGCTCATGGCCGAGCATCCGGACATGGCCGTCGCGCAGCTCGGTCCCGCGCTGGTGCGCGCCACCGAGAAGGGCTACCAGCACCGGCGCGTCGAACTGCTGCTGTTGCACGCAGCGGCACTGCTCAGGAGCGGGCGCACTGCGGAGGCGGTGGAGTCGTGGCGCATCGCGATAGAACTTGGCGAGCGGTACGGTTACCGGCGCGTGTTCCTCGATGACGCCGACATCGTCGGCACGTTGAACCATGCTGCGCGCGGGCACGGTGAATGTCAGGTACCGTCCTGGCTGAAGTTGGCGCCGTCACGCAATGCGAGTCGCGACGACGCGCTCACGCGCAAGGAACTGCGCATCCTGAAATGCCTCGAGACCGGTGCGTCGAACCATGAGATCGCCGCCTCGCTGTTCGTGTCCGAGGGCACGCTCAAGTGGCACCTGCACAACGTCTATCGCAAACTCGGGTGCAGGAACCGGTCGGGCGCCGTGGCGGCGGCCCGGCGCCGAGGGCTGCTCTGAAGGCGCCCCCGGTGGGCCATCTTCAGGTCACCATCGACGCCTGCATCGCCGCGACGAACGGCTCGATATAGGTCGGGAACAGCTCCTCGAGCGGCGTGCCGCGGAACTCCGGCAGATGCAGCGCATTCCAGTTCGCCCAGAGCGGCATGCCGTCCGGGCACTCGGTCGCCGCGACGCCGATCGCCGCAAGGACCTTGGCCGGCCCGGGTGGCAGGGCCGCGTAGGTGGCACGCCATTGCGCGGAGTCGAGGTACTGGCGCGGCACCGGCCGGCCGAGCAGCCGCTCGCGCACCGCGAGCAGCTCGTTCCACGAGCAATAGGCCGTTGCCGCCACGGGACAGACGGCGTTGCGTGACAGCGGGTGTGCCAGGACGTGCGGGATGATGCGGCCGACGTCGCGACCGGACGACCACGCGACCTTCTGCTCACCGTCGCCCATGACCGCCACGGGTTCGACGAGGTAGTACTCGGCCCACAGCCCCGCGGGGATGATCGTGTAGTCGAGCCCGGCGAGTTCGATCACGCGGCGGATGAACGCCTTCTGGCGCGCCATGGTCCGGTGCACGGTCGGCGTCGGCCAGAACTGCTCCCACTCGTAGATGGCGCCGAACTCCGACGGCACGAAGCGTTCGACACCCGCCTCCCTGGCCGCCCAGATCAGCGGGTACTGGGACTCCGTGGCGGAATACGGCACGCAGGAGACGAGGTAGTGCGTGCCCACGAGCGCCGGAATCAGTTCGGCGTGGTCAGTGACGTCCGCCGTGCGCACGTCGACGCCTTGCGCGAGCCAATGCTCCCAAAGCGCGTGCTTGTCGTCCGTGGCACGCAGCGCGCCCGACGATGAACGCTCCTGCAGGCCGGGCTTGCGCGCCAGCACGCGTACGTCGAACAGGCCCTGCCGCAGCAACTCGTCGACGCACGCGCTGCCGGCCACGCCGGTCGCCGCGAAGACGGTGACAGTCTTGCGCATGAACTTCCCCTCGCATCAGGTTGCGCCGTGCCGGCGGAGCAGGCCGACGAACGCCGCGGCGAAAAGCGCGTCGCCGCAGGCGAGCAGCGTGACCAGCGGTGTGGTTCGCCCTGCCACGAAGCAGGCAAAGACGAGCACGACGACGCCGAGCTTGCCCAGCACGCCGAGCGCGATGCAGGGCCAGAACCGCCGCAAGTCCCGTCCCGCCAGAGCGTAGCCGATGCCGTAGCCGACGACCAACAGGGCAGACAGGTCGACGAACAGCATCGCCCCGGCGTCGAACGACGTCACGCCGAGCACACCGGGCGCGATCCGCGCGAGCAGCACGACGAGACCTGCGGCCACGAAGTTGAAGCCCGCGGCAAGGTACAGGAGCGGTCGCGCCGTCCGCCCGGCCGGCCGCATCGTCGCGTAGCCGAACAGGGTCATCACACGGTGCCTCCGCCACTCACGCCGGCAGCGCGCTGCAGTAGCCCAGCACGTTGAACGTCCGGATCAACTGCCGGTGATCGAACGCGGTCGCCGCCGACTGGAACCCTGTTCTTTTCAACTCGCCTGCCATGATCAGCCGCACCGCCTCGGCGCAGAGCTGGCCGGTCCATGAATAGGCCGCTGACAGGTTCATGACGTAACGCGTCGTCTTGGTGCGGCTCTGGCCGTAGACGACGATCACGCCGCGCTGCACGTCGACATCGTCCTTCGGCGGCTCCCCCGTGTTGATCTGGTCGCCGATGGCGTTGGTGAGGGCTTCCTTGCCGGCCTGGTCGAGCCCCGACGCTTGCGCATTGAATGCCTTGATCGCCTGCAGGATGCCGTCGATCAGGTGTTCGCCGACCACGACCCTGACTGCGCAGTTGCGCACGCGATCCTTGAGCCACACGGGCTCGCAGCCCCCACCCCAGGGATGAGCGCGCATTTTCGCGTGCCGGTAGGGCACGAAGACCTCATAGGCAACGTCGTTCGGCCACGCCTTGTACTGCCCCTGCTCGACGTAGAGCTGGCCGGCCTCGCTGCAGACCATGCGCAGGAACGACTTCGTCGAGGCCTCCGAAGGCAGTGCGTTGTCGATCTGATAGAGGATGTCGAGCGAGTCGATCTCGGGGTCCTCGAGCACGACCTCGGCGGCAAGCGCGCCCGACGCCCACATGAACGCCGTCGCCGGGGCCATGAGCAGGCCTCTGGCGGCGAACTGCGGGCCGTACTTCGCCGCGATTTCGCGAACCCAGTCCTGCTCACCGGTCGTGTCGAGGTAGTGGCATCCTGCCTGCAGCGCCGCCTCGATCACGGGCCAGGCGACCTGCATGAACGGGCCCGCGACATTGATCACGATCGCGCACTTGCGGAAGTGTGGCAGCAGTGCTTCTGTCGTACCGTCCGCCGCCACGATCTCGGCGTCGAGCTTCCACGCGTCACGTCAGAGACGGTCGCGGACGATGCCGAGCCCCTGCTCGAGCTTCGGCCGGCTGCGGCCGGCGAAGTAAAACGGGATGCGGCGCTGCGCCAGCGCCTCGGCGATGAGCTTGCCCGTGTAGCCGTTGCCGCCGTAGACGAGAACCTTGCGTTCGATGGACATGATGGATGCGCTCCGCTGGATGTCGGGTCGTCACCGTACCTCGGTGTGGACGGTGCCGGGGTCGTTGCTGAAGGCCTCGAGCAGGAACCTGTCCTGCGGCTTCTCGGAGGCCGTCTTCGGGATCGCGTGCAGCAGTTGCAGGTGGCTTGGCACGAAATTCGGCTCGAGACCGGCGCGACAGATGCGGAACAGGCGCTGCACGTCGAACGCCGCGAGTTCCGGATCCTTCGGCACCACCGCCGCGACGACGTCCTTCTCTCCCGGCACGCCGTTCGCGGCGGGGATGCCATAAACGTACACGTCATCGACCTCGGGCATCTCGGCGATCACCTTCTCGATGAACGCGGCGTTGATGAAATCGCCGTTGCGCCGGATGCCGCTGCCCTTGCGACAAAGAAAATACAGCCAGCCGTCCGCGTCCTCGCGCACGACATCGCCCATGTGCAGCCAGCCACCGGCGCACTTGCGCGCGCTCGCCTCGGGCTGGCCGTAGTACTCGACCTGGAACGGCGTGCCGTCCCGGTGGCGGAACAGGATTTCACCGACGCGCTCGCCGTTCGCATCCCGCGGCACGTCCTGACCCTGCTCGTCGACGATCCGGTGCACGAGCGTCGGAATCGGCTTGCCGATGCTGCCCACGGGGCCGACGCCCGGTGGGTTGCCGGTGAGCCCGCCTTCGGCGGCGCCGTAAAACTCGTAGATCTCGACGCCGAAACGGCGGCGGAACTCGTTCCAGATCGCCGCGGGCATGCCGGCCGAGATGACGCTGCGCACGGGATGCCCGGCATCGTCCGGGCGCGGCGGCTCGGCATAGACGGCCGTGGTCATGCCACCCAGCAGCGTGAAGTTCGTGCAGCCGTACCGGCGCGTGATGTCCCAGAGCCTCGATTTCGAGAAGCGCCGCGACAGCACGCAGGGAATCGCGTTGACCAGCGAGGTGCCGAGCGTGATGACCTGCGCATTCGCGTGTGTCAGCGACAGGCCCGAGTACAGCCGGTCGTCGGGGCGGAACCCGAACAGCGTCGGCGTCGCCTGCGCGGTCTCGCAGTAGCGGCGATGCGTGAGCACGATGCCTTTCGGGTCGCCCGTCGTGCCGGACGTGTAGATCAGCTCCATCGGCTCGTCCGCGCCCGAACCCGGGAACTCGACACCCCGCGCATCGCAACCCGCGACCTCGCCATAGGGCCGAACGCCAGCCGCCTGCAATTGCGCGGTCGTGGCCTTGCCCTCGTCGGTGGGCAGGCCGACGATCCACTGCAGGTCGGGCAGGCGCTCGCGCGTCCTGAGCAGTTCAGCCAGCGCGTAGTCAGCCGCGATCACACCCTTGCAGTGCGCGGCCGCGAACATGTAGACGAGCTTCTCGCCGCGCGTGCGCGGGTCGACCGGCACGAGCACGGCTCCGGCCAGCGCCGCGGCGACCATGAGGTCGACGAACTCGGCGTGGTTCGCGAGCAGCGTGCCGAGCTTGTCGCCCGGCCGCACTCCGAGCCGCTGCAGGCCGGCCGCGAGCGCCTGGCCGCGCTCCCAGAGCTGCGCATACGTGCGCGTTTCGTCCTCGCGGACGCCGGCACCCTCGACCACGAGCACCAGCAGGTCGGGCTTCGTCGCCGCCCAGTGCTGAATGACGCCCGCCAGGGTCCGCGGATCGAATGCGCGCACGTCAGCCGACAGCCTGCAGCAGCGTCACGACCGTGGCCGCCGCGTCGCGACCGATGGCGCCGCCGCCGTTGTGCGCAAGCGCGACACGCGCGCCCTCGACCTGGCGCCGGCCCGCGCGGCCCTGCAACTGCTCCGTCAGTTCGACGATCTGCGCGCAGCCGGTCGCGCCGACCGGGTGCCCCTTGCGCAGCAGGCCACCCGAGGTGTTCACCGGCACGCGGCCGCCGAGTCGCGTCGCCTGCGACTCGATCAGCTCGATGCCCTGCCCTGGCCCGCACAGCCCGAGGTACTCGTAGGCGACGATCTCCGACGGCGCCGAGGCATCGTGCAGCTCGACGCAGGACACGTCCGCCGGGCCGATGCCGGCGGCCTCGTAGGCCTGGTGCGCCGCGAGCGCACCGACCGATTCGCCGGGCCCGCTCAGGTCCCAGCCCGACACCAGCGCGGACGCGACGACCTTCACATTGTTCGTCAGGCCGAGCTCCCGCGCCTTGCGCTCGCTCACGAGGATCACCGCGGCGGCGCCATCGCCGATCGGCGAGCACATCGGCAGCGTGAGCGGCTCGACGACCGCGCGCGCCGCGAGCACGTCGGCCACGGTCATGACTTCCTGGAACTGCGCACGTGCATTGAGGCTGCCGTGGAACGAGTTCTTCGCGGTGACCATCGCGAAGTGCTCCTTCGTGCTGCCGTACTGCCGCATATGCCGGCGCGCCATGACGGCATAGATGTCCATGAAGATCGAGCGCGTCGTGCCGGCACCGGTGGCGTCGTACTCGATGCCGCTGCCGGCCGCCATGTGACGCAGGATGTCGAGCGCGGCGTCGGGGTTCTCGACGTCGACCGCGCCGGTGAACGCCGCGAAGCTCTTCGCCTTGTCCTCGTGGAACAGCTTTTCGCTGCCGCAGGCGAGCACGATGTCGTGGAATCCCGCGGTCACCATCGCGGCCGCCTGCTGGAACGCCGTCGAGGACGACGCGCACGCGTTCTCGACGTTGACGACCGGGATCCGGCCGATGCCCATCTCGCGCAAGGCGACCTGGCCGCGGATCATCTCCTGGCCCGTCACCACGCCGGCGGCCGCGTTGCCCATCCAGGCGGCCTGCAGGGCCGAGCCGTCGAGACCCGCATCCGCCAGTGCGGCCCGGATCGCCTCACCCGCGAGCGCCTTCAGCGTCTTGTCGAGCTGCTTGCCAAACTTCGTCATGCCGACGCCGGCGACGTAGGCGTTCATCTTCATGCGCGCGCCCTCAGAGCCATTCCGGATTGACGAGGTCGAGGGCGCCCTTCAGCGCGAGCACCTCGTTGGTGCCGTCGGCGACGAGCAGCGAACGCGCGTCGCGGAACAGCTTCTCCATCGGGAATTCGCGGCTCAGGCCGTAGCCGCCGAACATCTGCAGCGCATCCGAGGCGACCTCGAACGCCGTCTGCGTGGCCGTGACCTTGGCCGACGTCGACGCGAGCATGGACGGCCGCGGCGCCGTCGCGTTGTATTCCATGACGCGGCGCACCAGTGCGCGCGAGGCTTCGATCTTGCGGAACATCTCGAACAGCCGCAGTCGCACGTTCTGGTGCTGGATCAACACCACGCCGCCCTGGCGACGCCGGTGCGCGTAGCCCCAGGCGTGCTCGAACGCGGCGCGGGCGAGGCCCACGGCGCAGCAGCCGACGTGCGGGTTCGCCTCGCAGAGCATGCGGTAGGCGAGCTCCTGGTAGGTTTCCGGCCCGGCGAGCAGGTGCGCGATCGGCACTTCGACGCCGTCGAAGAACAGCTCTCCCTGGTTCAGGCCACGAAAGCCGAGCTTGTCGAGCGGCTTGCCACGCGAGACACCCGGCAGGTCGAGCGGCACGACCACGGCGACGCCGGGCCGCGCGCCGCCCGCGTCGTCCTGATAGTGACAGAACAGCGCGCAGACCTGCGCAGTCATGGCCCCCGAGACCCAGGCCGACTTCTGGCCGCTGATGACGACCTTGTCGCCGACGATGCGCGCCGTGCAGTTCGGCTTGCCGTAAGCGCCATTCGGAGCGACCAGCCGCCCCGTCGCATCGAGCATGTCGCTGCCATGGTCGGGCTCGGTGATGGCCCAGCAGCCGAGCTTGCCCTCCGAGTACTTCGCCATCGCGAGGTTGCCCGCGAGCAGCGAGTACATCACCGGGAAGTTGTTGCAGAGGACGATGCCGCCGAGACCGCCGTCGCCCCAGGCCAGCTCCTCGGTTGCGATCGCCAGCAGCCTGACACGCTCCACCGGTGGCAGGTCCATCATCGCGGTGATGGACAGGCCGAGACCGGCCGCTTTCGCGAGCGCGCCCCAGAGCGGCGAGTCCGCGGCGATGACCGCCTCGGCCGACATGCCATCGAGCACCGGTCCGAGCGGGCGCATGACCTCGACGGCAAAGCGGTGGACGTTGTCCTGGACCGTCCGCTCCATCTCGGACAGCGGCGGTTCGGTGCCGCTCAGCGGCAGCGGGACGTAGTCGGACATGTTCGCTCCTCAACGCCTGTACAGTGGCGCGGCGGACGATGGCATGCAGGCGCCCGGAACGCACCCTGCTGAAAGTTAGGCTTCCGAACGCGTGGCGCCTGGTGCCGGACACCTGGTGTCCTGGCGTTCGGTTGCGGGCCGCACAGGCGGCTTCAGATCGCCTGGCGACCGGCGAGCGCGTGGGCCAGCGTGCCGCCGTCGACGTATTCGAGCTCGCCTCCCACGGGCACGCCGTGGGCGATGCGCGTGGCGCGCAGCCCGAAGCGCGCGGCGACCTCGGCGAGGAAGTGCGCGGTGGCCTCGCCTTCGACCGTCGGGTTCGTGGCGAGGATCACCTCGCGGACCTCGCCTTCGCCGAGCAGCTTCTCGAAGGCGCCGATGCCGATCTCCTGCGGCCCGACGCCGTCCAGCGGCGACAGGTGCCCCATCAGCACGAAATACAGCCCCCGGTAGCTGGCCGTCTGCTCGATCGCGACGACGTCGGCGGGCGACTCGACGACGCAGAGCAGCGAGGTCTCCCGGGCGGTGGAACGACAGACCGGGCAGAGGTCGCCGTCGGCGAACATGCGGCAGCGCCGGCAATGCCCAAGCGTCTGCATCGCGTCCACGAGCGCGGCTGCGATCTCGCGGCCGCCGTCCCGGTCGCGCTCGAGCAGGTGAAAGGCCATGCGCTGCGCCGACTTCGGCCCCACGCCCGGCAGGCAGCGGAAGGCCTCGATCAGCCGGCTGAGCGACGGGGGATACAGCACGGTCGGCGGGCCCTGCGGCTCAGAACGGCAGCTTGAGACCGGCCGGGAGATTCATGCCGCCCATCGCCGCGGCCATGCGCTGCTGCGTCTGCTGCTCGAGACGCTGCGCCGCGTCGTTGATCGCTGCGGCGACGAGGTCCTCGATCATCTCGCGGTCGTCGAGCGGCACCGCCGGATCGATCTGCACGCGTCTGGCCTCGTGCTTGCCGTTGAGCGTGACCTTGACCATGCCGCCACCGGACTCGCCGGTGACTTCCATGGCGGCGATCTCCGCCTGCGCCTTCTGCATGTTGGCCTGCAGCAGTTGCGCCTGCTTCATCATGTTGCCAATGCCGCCTTTCATCGCGTCGTTTCTCCTGCATCGAAGGTCTGTTCAGTGTCGCCCCGCACGGCCACGGCCGCGCGCCCCATCCGCTCAGGACAGCGGCTTGACAGAGCCGGGCCTGACGGTGGCGCCGAAGACCTCGCGCATCTGGCGCACGGCGGGATCGCTGTCGATCGACTGCTCGGCCGCGCGCTGCCGGTCCTCGTTGGCGATCGCTTCGCGCTTCGCCGGCGTCAGGAGTTCGCCGGCGCGTTCGGCCAGCACGATCTCGAGCCGCGTCGGCTCACCACAGTGTTCCGTGAGCAACTGCGCGATGCGCTGCTCGATCTGCGGGCGTCGGAACGACTCGCCGGCCGGGTCGAGCTGCAGCCGCACGAGGCCAGGGCGCCGCTCGAGCAGCACGCAGTGCGCAGCGAACTGCTTCGTCGGCCCCTGCAGCCCCAGCGTGGTGGCCAGGCTGTCCCAGGAGCCCTCCTTGGCACGCACGGACGGGTCCGCCGCACGACGGGAAACCGTCTCCTCGGCACCGGCCGCCGCCCTGTCCTGAGCGCCGCCGGCCGACCGCGTCGGAGGCGCGGCCCGGGCCACCGCCGGTCGCGCACCGTGGCTGCCGGCCCCCGCGGGAGCCACCGGTGCGAGGGATTGCGGCCGGAACGCGAGCATGCGCAGCAACGCCATCTCGAAGCCGGCGCGCGCATCCGGCGCGTAATCGAGGTCGCGGCGCGAGTTGATCGCGATCTGGTAGAGGAGTTGCAGGTCTTCGGCGGCGAACCTCGCCGCCAGTTCCCGCAGCAAGGCGTCCTCTTCCTCGTCGTCCCCGGGCGGCAGCTCCGGCAGCGCCTGCAGCAGCGCCATGCGCTGGATCGCCGCGGAGAGCTCGCCGAGCGCCTGGTCGTAGTCGGGCGCGCGCTCGTCCAGTTGCGCAGCCTGCCGCAGCAGCGCCGCACCGTCCCTGGCGGCGAGCGCCGCCAGGATGCCCTGGACGTGCTTGCGGTCGAGGGTGCCGAGCAACGCACGAACCTCCGCGTCGAGCGCCTTGCCGCC
The DNA here is from genome assembly GCA_041910015.1 of Steroidobacteraceae bacterium. GTDB lineage: Bacteria > Pseudomonadota > Gammaproteobacteria > Steroidobacterales > Steroidobacteraceae > RPQJ01. The sequence goes on along the minus strand of JAYRRR010000105.1, from coordinate 28,559 downwards.
GCCGAAAGCCAGCACCTGGTCGAGCAGCGACAGCGCATCGCGCATGCTGCCCTCGGCCCCACGCGCCACCGCGCGCAGCGCGGCGGGCTCGAACTCGACCTGCTCGGCCTGCGCGATCATCGCCAGGCGCTCGCAGATCAGCGGCAGCGGCAGCCGCCGCAGGTGGAACTGCAGGCAGCGCGACAGCACCGTGACCGGCAGCTTCTGCGGATCGGTCGTGGCCAGCAGGAACTTGACGTGTGGCGGCGGCTCCTCGAGCGTCTTCAGCAGCGCGTTGAACGAGTGCGCCGAGAGCATGTGCACCTCGTCGATGAGATACACCTTGTAGCGGCCACGCGCCGGTGCGTACTGCACGTTGTCGAGCAGCTCGCGCGTGTCGTCGACCTTGGTGCGCGAGGCGGCGTCGACCTCGATCAGATCGACGAACCGGCCGGCGTCGACGTCGATGCAGGTGGAACACTGGCCACAGGGCGTCGAGGAGACCCCGGCTTCGCAGTTGAGCGACTTGGCGAAAATCCGCGCGATCGTCGTCTTGCCCACACCGCGCGTCCCGGTGAACAGGAACGCGTGGTGGATGCGTCCGCTGTCGAGTGCATTGGTGAGCGCGCGGCGGACGTGGTCCTGGCCGACGAGCTGGTCGAACGTGCGCGGACGCCACTTGCGGGCGAGGACGAGGTAACTCATCGGCGGACGGGTGGCTCCCCGGGCAGTGGCGGCAGCGAGCGTCGGGCGGCGGCCCGCGCCAGAATACCCCCGGCACCCGGCGTGGCCGCTACCGTTGCTCCCTTCCGGGCCTGGCGGGGTTTACGGCTGGCCGTCGCGAGGGATCCGACGCGAGCCACCATGGAGAACCGCCACTATACCATGCTGGATCTCAGTCCTTCGGCACGGGCGGTGGGCCGTCCGGCAGGTAGGCCTCGTAGACCGTATCACCCTTGCTGGCCTCGAATTCGGCCCGGACCGCCGCGAGCGTCCGCGGTTGCTCGTAGAGATCGACCATCGTGGCCGCGAGCACCTTGGCCGCGCGGATCATGCCCTTGTGGCCGATCGACATGCCCGCGGTCGCGACCACGGGCCAGGCGTGCCAAGGTGCGTCCTTGGGCGAGGTCGCAACCGTTACGTGCAGCGTGGGTGCAATCCAGCTCACGTCCGCAACGTCGGTCGAGCCACCTTCCTGTGGCTGGTTCTCCAACGGATTGATGCCGGCCATCATGCCGACCTCTGGCACGCCCGTCGCCTTCTGGATCTGCTTCGCGAAAGCCTGCTCCTCGTTCGTGTAGGTCGCCGGACCGAGCCACAGCAGGTTCGCGTGCAGCAGCCGCTCGCCGGTCGCGTTGACGAGCATGTCCCAGGAGCCGCCCTGCACCTTCAGCGTGCCCTGCGTCTCGGTCATGATCGCAGCGCCCTCGACGAGCTTGCGCGTGCGGGCGAGCAGGCTCTCCACCTCGTCGCGCTGCCAGTCGCGCAGCCAGAGCCAGACACGGCTGTACTCCGGAACGACGTTCGGCACGTCGCCGGCGTCCGTGATCGTGTAGTGCAGGCGCGAAGTGGGCTTGATGTGCTCGCGCATGAGGTTGACACCGTGGGTGAAGAGCTCCGCCGCGTCGACGGCGCTGCGGCCGTTCCACGGATCGCCCGCGGCGTGCGCGGCCTTGCCGCGGAACTCGATGCCCAGATCGACCATGGCCTGGCTCGACACCATGTCGGCCTGCGTCTCGTCGCCCGGATGCCAGGCGAGGACCGCATCGATGCCGTCGAACAGACCGTCGCGCGCCATGTAGATCTTGCCGCCGTAGTTCTCCTCGGCCGGCGTGCCATAGAAACGGACGGTCCCCTGCAGCTTGCCCGCAGCGATCTGCTCCTTGATCGCGACCGCCGCGCCCAGGCTCGCGGCGCCGAACAGGTTGTGGCCGCAGCCGTGACCGGCCGCGCCGGCCTGCAGCGGTTCCTTGACCGGGCTCGCCTGCTGCGAAATGCCGGGCAGCGCGTCGTACTCGCCCATGACGCCGATCACGGGGCGGCCCGAACCGAAGGTCGCGACAAAGGCCGTGGGCATCCCGGCGACGCCACGCCGCACCTCGAAACCCTGCCGCTCGGCGTAGTCCGCGAGCGCGGCTGCCGACTGGTGTTCCTTGAGCGCCGTCTCGGCATAGGCCCAGATGCGATCGGAGAGCGCTGTGAGCTCCGCAGCGCGCTGGTCGACCGCATGGACGGCGGCGCGCTTGACGGGTGTTGCATGCGCGGCCGTGACCGGCCGCAGCGGTTTGCTGGCCCCGGTGTCGTCCCGGGTGGCGGCGAGGATGCCGCCGGCGTGGCTGGCGGCCAGCGTCAGCAGCGTGGCGACGATCGTCGTGCGTAGCGTCGTGGTCACGGTGTGTCTCCTCGAGCAGCAAGAACTCTCGCCCGCGCGACCGCGCGGGCACCTTCCCGGCCTGCGACCAGGCGCGACGGGCAGGATCAGCGACCGCGATACGGCGGCACACCCTGGTCGGGAATCCACAGGTTCACCGGCGGCCGCCCCGTCTGCCAGAACACGTCGATCGGCATGCCACCGCGCGGATACCAGTAGCCACCGATGCGCAGCCAGCGCGGCGCGAGAAAGTCGACGAGCCGCCCGGCGATGGCGAGCGTGCAATCCTCGTGGAACGCGCCGTGATTGCGGAAGCTGGCGAGGTACAGTTTCAGCGACTTGCTCTCGACGAGCCAGCGGGCCGGCGCATAGTCGATGACGAGATGGGCGAAGTCGGGCTGGCCCGTGATCGGGCACAGCGACGTGAATTCCGGCGCTGCGAACCGTGCCAGATAGACCTTGCGCGGATGCGGGTTCGCCACGCGCTCGAGGACGGCCTCGGTCGGTGATTGCGGCTGGGCCGTCGCCACGCCGAGCTGCTTCAGACCTGTATGGTTCGATCTGCCCGACCTGCGCCGTGCGCCGCTGCCACTGCTCACCTGACCGCCCCCCTGGCGTAGATCCGCTCGATCTCGTCCATGATGGAGTTCGTTTTGCCCTGGTGCACCACGACCGCCGGGATCGACTCGAGAAACGCCGGCCTTGCGGTGGCCCGGGCGGCCTCGTCGGCATGGAGTGCGGACAAGTCCCATCGGTACTTTTCCGGAACCTCCGAGCGCTCGACGGCGTGAGCCGTCCCCAGACCCACGACGGAAATGGCAACGAAAAACCACGATCGGGCGTCGTGCGGCATCGAAACTCCGAAATGGCCGCTCCGGTTGCGAAACGGCGACGGCAAGCTTGCCCAGTCGCGGCACTAGCCGCAACGTGCTTGCGTCCTGTTAGTATTGCTGCGCTGCAGCCAACCATCAGAACGAGCACCGACATGGCGCACAAAGAGGCGAAGGCCAACGGCTCGCGGAGGCCGCAACCGCCGCGGGCGTTGTGGACCCTCCTGGAGGGCCGCGGTCTCCTCGAAATGGCACTGCTGCCGGCGCTCTATCCGTTCCTGCTCCGAACGCCGCGCGGCGACGGTCACCCGGTGCTGCTGGTGCCGGGTTTCACCGCGGGCGACACAACCCTGGTCGGGCTGAGCACCTTTCTGCGGACGCGGGGCTATCACGTCGAGACCTGGGGCCTCGGGCAGAACACGGGTTTCAAACTCAAGTTCAGCCACGCACTCGAACAGAAGCTGCGTTTCATGCATCACCGGCACAAGCGCAAGGTCAGCCTGGTCGGCTGGAGCCTGGGGGGCGTGTACGCGTTCTACGCCGCCCATGCCGCACCGGAATGCGTGCGCAGCGTGGTCTCGCTCGGCAGCCCGATGCGATTCTCGGTGAAAGAATTCGACGTACCGTTGCTGGTCAAGGCAATCTATCGCTACCTCGCCCACCCGCTCGGACCGGTAGCGCACCTCGCCAACGTGCGCGCCAAGATCCTGTGCGCGCCGCCGCCGGTGCCCTCGACCTGCGTCTTCTCGATGACCGACGGCGTCGTGCCGCCGGACGCCGCGCGTATCGACGATACCGACGACGACTTGCACGAGAACATCTGGGTGCCGGGCAGCCACCTCGGCCTCGGGTTCAACCCGGTGGTCATGTGGATCTTGGCCGACCGCCTTGCCCAGTCCGAAAGCCAATGGAAGCCGTTCGACCCCGCGGGCTGCCTCGGCAACGCCTACCGCCGCCTGGCGACCGCGATCGGCCCGCCGAACCTGGGGCTGCGGCGCGGGGTGGCGGTGCCCGGATAGCCCGCTCATGCCGGACGACGCGCCGCCTCTCGGGCGGTCGCGCTGCCTCAGGCCGCCTTGCGCTTCACGGCCGCCTTGCGCTCGACCACGACCTTCTTCTTCGCCGCGCGGACCTTGCGGCGTTGCGGCCGGTCGGCCACCGCCAGGTATTCCTGGAAGCTGTCGCGGATGCACTGCGCGAAGAACTCCGGATCCGGCAACTGCTCGCGACATGAGGTCGGCGAGATGAACACCATGCCGTCGTAGCTCGTCACGGCGAACACGAGACCCATGCCGTCCGAGATCGGCATGATTGCGGAGAAGTACGTCATCCGCGAACCGTCGAAGTACAGCGGCACGGTCGGCCCCGGCACGTTCATGACCGTGCAGCTGGCCAGCGGCTCGCGCCTGCCCACGTCGAGCGACGATCCCGCCAGCAGCCGGGCCGACAGCGCCAGCGTGGCGGCCGGCGCATGCTTGGTCACGTCGGTCAGTTCCCTGGCGCTCACCGCCTGCCCGAGTTCCTCATGTGACGACGTGTGCTTCTGGATCGATCGCAGGCGCTCGAGCGGATCCTCGATTTCGGTGCCGAGCGACACGCGGATCAGGTTGATCTCCGGCCGCTCCTCGCCGTTGACCTCCGAGCGGACGGACACCGGCGCGAGCGATACGAGCCCCTGCTCCGGCAGTTCCTCGTGCGCCGTCAGGTAGCGCCGCATCGCGCCACCGCACACCGCGAGCACGACGTCGTTGACCGTCGAGCCCGGCACCAGCGCGCGGATGCGCTTGAATTCGCCGATGGTGAAGCGGCGCGTCTCGAACACGCGGTGCGGCGACACCTCGGAATTGAACCGCGTGACGGCCATGTGCTCCCGGCGCCGCCACAGGTCGCCGAGCGCCCCGAGCACCGTCGGCGTGACCCTGCCGACCGCCCGCATGAGCGGCCCGGCAAACATCAGCGGCCGCACCACATTGTTGACGACGGCGCGCGTCAGCAGCGAAATCGAGCCCGGGGGCGATTCGGGGAACCACGGCTCGGGCGGCTCGGGCGCCGGCGGGATCGCCGTCGTGTCGTGCAGCAGCGTCGAGATCTCGGCGCCGCCGCGGACGTCGATCGCCGCGTGATGTACCTTCGCGAGCAGCGCGAAGCTGTCTTTCGGCAGGTTCAGCAGCGAATCGAGCCCTTCGACGAGGTACAGCTCCCAGAGCGGCCGCGACAGGTCGAGCGGCCGTGCGTGGATGCGCGAGGCCTGGATGCAGAACTGGCGCCAGTCGCCTGGCTTGGGCAACGCGATGTGGCGGACGTGGTATTCGAGGTCGAAGTTCTCGTCCTCGATCCAGTATGGAAAATCGAGTTCGAGCGGCACGCGTTGCAGCTTCTGCCGGAAGATCGGCGACAGCTGCAGGCGGCTCTCGACGTGCTTGAGCAACCCCTTGAACCGCACCCGGCCCTCGGCTGCGGTCGACGGATCGTAGATGGAGATCAGCGTGATGTTCGAGTTCGCGTGTCCGGATTCCGCGTACACGAACCGGGCATCCTCGCCGCGCAGTTGCCGCATGCACTGGGTCCTCTGCCTGCTATCCCGATGGAGTTTAGCACCGGGTGCTGCGCCGCAACCAAACCTGCGACACACTTTCCTGCCTTCGGCCGCGCCGAGTCTCCCTAACGCGGGCGGACCTTGAGAAAGCCGCCCGCCGTGCGCAGCCCCGCGCGGATCCGGCGCATGCCGGCGAGCCAGCGTTCGTAGTCGGCGGCCTTCTTCTGCAGGAAACCGAGCACCTCGGGATGCGTGAGGATCAGGAATCGCTCCTGCTCGATGCCGTCCACGATCGTGCGCGCCACCTGCTCCACCGTGAGCACGCCGGGCACCGACCCTTCCGGCAACTTTTCGTCGAGCCCCGTGATTGCGGTCGCCACGTATTGCGGACAGACGACCGAGACGCGGATGCCCCGCTCGGCATAGGTGATCGCCAGTGACTCGGCAAGCCCCACGGCTGCATGCTTGGTGGTGCTGTAGGCGGTGTCGCCGACCTGGCTCAACAACCCCGCGGCCGAGGCCACGTTGACCAGACAGCCCTCGCCGCGCTCGAGCATGCCCGGCAGCACGGCGCGACATGCGTGGACATGCGCCATGACGTGCACCCGCCACATACGCTCCCAGATGACGTTGGGCGTCGCCAGTGCCTCGTCGAGGTCGAGTTCGGTGACGCCGAATCCGGCGTTGGAAATCAGCATGTCGATGCGCCCGTAGCGCGCCAGCCCTGCCGCCACGGCCGCCTGCACGGCCGCCTCGGACGCCACGTCGCACCGCAGACCGAGCCCGCCGAGTTCCGCGGCCGTGGCTTCAGCGAGGACGCCGTCGAGATCGACGGCCACGACGGCCGCGGCGCCACGGACCCGCAGCTCGCGGCACACCGCCCGCCCGATTCCGCGGCCGGCACCCGTGACGAACACAATCTTGCCGGCGGGGCTCACCGCACGCCCTGGCGCGGCCGGTAGCGCCCGGGTTCGAGCTTGGCGACGTGGTTCCGGTGCACCTCGTCCGGACCGCCGGCAATGCGCAGCGTGCGCGACGAGGCGTAGGCCCAGCCGAGCCCGAAGTCGTCCGTCACGCCGGCGCCGCCGACGATCTGGACCGCCTGATCGATGACCTGACAGGCGACGTTCGGCGCGACGACCTTGATCATCGCGGTTTCCTTCTGCACCGCCTTGTTGCCGGCGACGTCCATCTTCCACGCAGCGTGCAGCGTCAGTAGCCGCGCCTGGTCGAGCTTCATGCGAGCCTCGGCGATGCGCTCGCGCCAGACGCCCTGCTCCGCGAGCCGCTTGGGTTGATTGCGTACTGGTCGCCGTCACGCACGATGCTCGCGCTGATGTTCGCCGCGTCGGAACTGGCCACCGCCGGCTCAGTCCTCGCGAACCCGGAGCGGATCTCGCCGGCCAGCAGCGGCTCGAGCCACTGCTGCTGCTGCTTCTGCTGCGCGTTGCCGTAGCGCACGAGCACTTCCATGTTGCCGGTGTCGGGCGCGGAGCAGTGGAGCGCCTCCGGCGCAACGTGCAACCGGCCGGTGATTTCTGCGGGCGGCGCATACTCCAGGTTCGTGAACCCCGCACCGTGTCCGGATTCGGGCAGGAACAGGTTCCATGGCTTCGCCGCGCGCGCCGCCGACCTCAACTCCTCCATGACGCGCGTCGGCACCCAGGCGTTACCTTGCCGGCGAATCGACTCGACCTCGTCGAAAAAACACCGCTCGTTCGGATAGACGTGCTGATCCATGAAGCGGTGCAACCGCTCCTGCAGTTCACGCGCACGTGGGGAGACCTCGAAATCCATGGGATGACCTCGTGTCGTTCCGCTCAGACGCGACGCCGTCGCGGCGCCAGCCAGGCGGCAGGCAATACCCTCAGCCGCACCGCCACGATCATCCAGGGCAGCACCGGCACCCAGCGCAGGCCGGCGCGGCGCTCGATCAAGCGGGCCATGATCGACGCCCCGCGTTCGACGGGATTGACGCGTGGCCGGGAGCCATGACCGCGGTTCATGTCGGTATCGATGAAACCCGGCGCACGTTCGGTGACGTGCAGGCCGATGCTCCGCGCCAGCGCACAGCCGCGCCGCGCGAACTCCATGGCCAGCGCCGCACCGATACCGGAGGACGCGCCCGTGATCAGCAGGGTGCGGGGGATGGGGTCGGGCAACGCGGCCGCACCGTTCGGTGGTGTTGCCGGTCATCATACGCCACGCCCGGCCCGGCCCGGGCCGGCCCGGCCCGGCCCGGCGGGGGCACCGTCGGACATATCCGTCTGGGCAGCACGGCCCACCTCTGTTAGCGTTCGGACATCATGGGGAAAAAGCCGGGATTGCTCGACCTCGCGGCGATGCTGCCCGCCGCGGATCTCGCCGGGGTCGCCAGGACGCTGGGCCTCGACCCGGAAGCACTCGCCCGCCGCATCCTCGCGCTCGACTCGTCGGGCTTGAGCACCAAGCTTGTCGACAAGGCCACCCGTGCGCTCAAGCCCGGCGAGGCCGGTCGCATGATGCTCGATCATGCGACGCGGATCTTCTCGCAGGCGCGCGACTTCACGCGCGACCTCGAGGAACTCGCAGGCCTGCAGGCGCCCGAACTGCATTTCGGCACGGACATGTTCGCGGCGGAACTGCCGCTGGGCGCGGCCCTCGGGCGCATGGCTTCGGCCAATTCGCGGCTGCGCGTGCACGTCGAGACGAACGACTTCGAGCACCTTTCCCACGACGTGCTCGGCGGAAGGCTCGAGTTCGCCGTGGCGGACACGACGAGCGCCGAGCGCCATCCGACCCGGCTGGCGATCGAACCGGTCGCCGAACACCGTGTCTTCTTCTTCGTGCGCCAGGGGCATCCGCTCATCGGCGCCAAGGAGCAGTCGCTCGAGACGATCCTGGTCTTCCCGCTCGTGGCGCCGCGCCTGCCGCAGCGCATCGCCGGCCACATCGGCAAGCTTACGGCGCATTCGCGCATCGACCGCGAGACGGGCGACCTGACGCCGAACCTGCTGCTCGACAGCTTTTCGGTCGCCCGGCAGGCGGTGCTGGGAGGCGATGCCGTCGGCGTCGCGCCGCTCGTGGCGCTCGAACCGGAGTTGCGCGCCAGACGCCTCGCCCTGCTGCCCTTCACGGCACCCTGGCTGCACTTGAGCTACGGGCTCTTCTACACGCGCAAGCGCGCGCTGTCGCGGGTCGCCCAGTTGTTCATGACGCAGTTGCGCCGCGTCGAGGCGGAGATCCAGGCACGCGAGCAGCGCGCGCTGTCGCGGCTCGAGACGCCGAAGCGGCGTACGCGTCGCCGCAAGCGGCAACCGGCGCGCGTGACGGAGCCGACGGTCGTCGCAACACCGCAGCCCGTCCGCCCGCCGGCGCGTCGACCACGCGGTGCCACGTCGCGCAAGCAGTGATCGCTGTCGTCACGCTGCTGCTGGCCCTGCTCGCGAGCCCGGCGGTCGTTGCGGCCGATTCGGCGCCGGTGCCGGCAGCCGCCACATACCGACTCGACTATTTCCATACCGGTGGCCCGGGCACCGAGATCTTCGCAGTGGACCGGCTGCGGCTGGAGCCGCTGCCCTGGGCCGGCCATTCGGCCCGACCTGCGGACGACGGCCGGCTCGGCGCGTACCGCTACGAAGTTCGCGACGCCACGGGCAAGCTGCTGCAGGCGCGGGGCTACGCCTCGGTGTTCGGGGAGTGGATGAGCACCGACGAAGCGAAGCAGCGATACCGGACGTTCCACGAATCGCTGCGTTTCCCGGCGCCAGCCACGCCGGGCCCGGTGCACGTGAGGGTCTACCGGCGCGATTCGCGGCAGTCGTTCGATCTCGCCTGGGAGATACGGATCGACACGGCGGACATGTTCGTCGACCACACACCGGCGCCCGCGAACCCGCTGCTCGCGATCGAGACGCACGGCCCGGCGCCCGACAAGGTCGACCTGCTGCTGCTCGGGGACGGCTACACGGCCGACGAATGCGCGGCGAAGTTCCACCGGGACGCGACGCGACTCACGGCGGCGCTCTTCGCGCAGCAGCCCTTCGCGCGACGACGCGACGACTTCAACGTCTGGGGTCTGTGTCCGCCGACGACAGAGTCGGGCATCTCGCGTCCGTCGACCGGAGTGCAGCGCGTCACCGCGGTCGGCAGCACCTACGACGCGTTCGGCAGCGAGCGCTACATCCTCACGTTTGACAACCGCGTGCTGCGCGAGGTCGCCTCGCGCGCGCCGTACGAGGCGCTCGTGATCCTCGCGAACGGGCAGACTTACGGCGGGGGCGGCATTTTCAACGCCTTCTCGACCGTGGCGGTCGACAGCACCTGGGCCGACTACCTGTTCGTCCACGAGTTCGGGCACCATTTCGCCGCACTCGCCGACGAGTACTACACCTCGCCCGTCGCCTATGCCCCGGTCGCCAACGTCGTCGAGCCGTGGGAACCCAACGTCACGGCGCTGCCCGATCGCGATCGCCTCAAGTGGCGCAGCCTCGTTGAGCGCAGCACGCCGGTGCCGACACCGTGGCCCAAGCCAGCGTTCGAGGCGTTCCAGCGCGACGTGCAGGCGCGGCGCAAGCAGGTGCGCACCGAGCGCCGGCCTGAGTCCGACATGGACGCGCTGTTCCGCGAGGAGCAGGGGCGCGCGGAGCGCATGTTCGCGCGTGAGCGCTTCCGCGACCTCGTTGGCGCGTTCCAGGGCGCGAACTACGACGCGCAGCATTACTATCGGCCACAGCTCGACTGCATCATGTTCACGCGCGACCGGGTGCCCTTCTGTCGCGTCTGCGAGGCGGCGATCGAGAGCGTGATCGACTCCTACGTCGCGCCGGAGCCCGCGCAACCTTAGGGAGCGGTGCGGTGCCCGACCTCGACCTCAGCCTCGTCTGGAACTTCGCCACCGCGCTGCTGATCGGAGCATTGATCGGCATCGAGCGCGAGCGTCATTCGCAACTGGACGACGAGCCCGGCATGGCGGGCCTGCGTACCTTCACGCTGTACGCGCTGTTCGGGGCGCTCTGCGGCTGGCTGAGTCTCGAGTTCGCCTCGCCTTGGATCCTCGCCGCAGGTCTGCTCGCGGCGGCCGGCGCGACGCTCGCGGGCTACGTGCTGTCCGTGAAGGGCGACCCGGAGAACATCGGCCAGACGACGGAAATCGCCGCCATCTCGACGTTCCTGCTCGGCGCCGCCGCTGCCGCCGGGGAGCGCGAGCTGGCCACCGGAATCGGCGTGCTGATTGCCACGCTGCTGGCCTGCAAGCAGCCGCTGCACAGCTTCGTCGGCCGGCTCGAGACCAACGACGTCTACGTGGCGCTGCGTCTGCTGATCGCCACGTTCATCGTGCTGCCACTGGTGCCGGACGAGCCGCTCGACCCGTGGGGCGCGCTCAATCCACGGTCGCTCTGGCTGCTCGTGCTGCTGATATCAGGCCTGTCGCTCGTCGGCTACGTGCTCACGCGGATGCTCGGTGTCCAACGCGGCATCGCCATCACCGGGCTCACCGGGGGCCTCGCGTCGTCGACCGCCGTGACACTGGCGCTGGCGCGCCAGAGCCGCGAGCCGCAATACGCGCGTGCCGGTGGCGTGCTGGTCGCTGGCATCCTGCTCGCCTGGACCGTGAGCTTCGCCCGGGTATTCGTGGAGGTGCTCGTCGTCCATCGCGCGCTGCTGCCGGTGCTGCTGCCGTCCCTCGTGGCGATGGCCGTCGCCTGCGCCGGGTTCGCAGGGTTCATGCTGTGGCGCACCGGCCGGGAGACCACCGCGGCGCAAGAGGTGCCGTTGCGCAACCCGTTCAGCCTCACCTCGGCGATGAAGTTCGCGGCGCTCTTCGCCGTCGTGCTGCTGGTCGTCAAGCTCGTGCAGGTGCACGCGCCGACGAGCGGGATGTTCGTCGTGGCCGCCGTCGCGGGCACGACCGACGTCGACGCGATCGCACTGACGATGGCCCAGTACGCACGCACGGGCGACCCGCAGGTCGCGGCGCACGCGATCACCATCGCGATGCTGACCAACACGATCGTCAAGACGGGCATGGTCGTCGCACTCGGTCACGGCGCGTTGCGCAACTGGATCCTGCTCGCGACGGCGCTCATCCTGACGGCCGGCGGCGCGGCGATCATGCTGACCTGACCGTCCACGCGCGCGGCGCGCCCCGGCCGCACGCGCAGGTTGCGCGAGCGGGGTTTCGATCCAGCCTCCGACAGGCTCATCATGCAGCGTCGCGGGCAGATCGCAATCCTGCGGCACCGCCTGCCGGACCAGGGGCACTCGATCAGAGGTTGCCCCGCACCGCGCGATTGCCTCCCGTCGCCCTCGCCAGGTGCAGCGCGTTCTCGCCGGAGCGCAGCAGCACGTCGGCGCCGCGATCGCGTGGCGGCGAGACGGTGACGACACCCGCGCTCACCGTGAGGAAACGGCCGCTGGCCGAGCGCGGATGGTGCACCGAGAGCGAGCGCACGCGCGCCACAATCTGCTCGGCGAAACCGAGCGCCGCGACATCATCCATCGCGACGGCGAGCACGAGGAACTCGTCGCTGGTCGCCTTGGCGACGACGTCGCTCGCGCGCTTGGTGACCGCGGCGATCGTGCGACCGACCTGGCGCAGCACGTTGTCGCTCGCGCTGCGACCGAAGACCTCCTGGTACTCGGCCCACGAATCGATCTGGAAACGCATCAGCGTGACCGTGCGGCCGTCGCGCTGCCCGATCGACCAGTCGCGCTGCAGCAGGTCGAGCAGGTGATCCTCGGTGCTCAATCCGCTCGACCGCTCCAGCGCGGCAGCGAGCGCACCCGGCGCGTTGCGCGGCACGGGCCGGTAGTACAGACCGACATGGCCGTCCGGCAGCATCACGGCCCAGCGCTCGCACTCGATGAACGCGCCGTCGACCCGCCGCAGACGCACCCGCATGCCGACGCCGCTCGCAGTCAGGTTGGGGTCGGCCGGTGCCTCCACCTCGACGTCGTCGAGCGGACGCCCCATCGGCCAGCCCTCGGGGCGACGCAGCAGGGCCGCGAGCGTCGCGTTCGCGTAGACGATGCGCGTGTAGCCGTCGCGGCCCTCGATCACGACCACGCCGTCGAGCGCATGCCGCAGGACTTCCTGCAGCAACTGCGCATTCCATGCCGGCGCTTCGGTCGTCGTCTCGGTCATCGGCGGCTCCCCCTCATCCGGTACCCGGTACCGATTTTCCGGTGGTCAGGCGTCCAGTTGCAGACTCGGTGCGTCGCGGCAATGGTCCACGGCGGTGCGACATTCGGCCCAGCGCGCCGTCTGCTCGAGTTCCGGGCGCGGCGGCATGGGGCGGCCGTGCAGGCGCACCAGCCGCACCTGGCTCAAGGGGTCTGCAGCGCCGGCGAGTTCCTCGAGCGTGGCGAGCACCGCCGCGCGGTCGTTGCAGATCGGCAGCAGGTCGCAGCCCGCATCGATCGCACGGCGCGCACGCTCGGGTACCGAGCCCGCGAACGCCGCCCCACCCATGCTGAGGTCGTCCGAGAACACCGCGCCGGTGAAGCCCAGCCCCCAGCGCAGCTCCTGCTGGATCCAGCGTGACGAAAAGCCCGCGGGCGCCGCATCCACCTCGGGAAACAGCACGTGCGCGACCATGACCGACGCGAGGCCGTTGACGATCATCCGGCGGTAGGGAAGCAGCTCGTCGGTCAGCTCGGTCAGTGGCCGCCGGTCGACAGGCAGGGTCTTGTGTGAATCGGCGACGACGGCGCCGTGACCCGGGAAGTGCTTGGCAGTCGCCGCCATGCCGGCGGTGCGCATGCCCTGCATGCAGGCGACCGCGAGACGCCCGACGACCTCGGGGTCGCGGTGGTATGCGCGATCGCCGATGACGTCGCTCACGCCGTAGTCCAGGTCGATGCACGGCGCGAAGCTCAGGTCGATGCCGACGGCGCGCAGCTCCGCCGCGAGCAGCCAGCCGCACTGCCAGGCCAGCTTGCGGCCCGCGTCGGGATCGAGGTCGTAGACGCGGCCGATCGCGCGCGGCGGCGGCAGCACCGTGAAGCCTTCACGGAACCGCTGCACGCGGCCGCCTTCGTGATCGACGGTGACGAGCAGCGGCGGGTTGCGCACGGACCGGATGTCGGCGACGAGACGCGCCAGCTGCGCGTGGCTCGAATAATTGCGCGTGAACAGGATCACCGCGCCGACGAGCGGATGCGCCAGCACGCGACGGTCTTCCGCGGTGAGCTCCGTGCCCGCCACGTCCACCATCAGCGGGCCCAATGTCACCCGTGCACCTCGCTCGACGTTCCGATCCGCATCGCGGCCCTCACCGGTCGAAGATCGCCATGGCTTCCACGTGCGTCGTGTGCGGGAACATGTCCATGACGCCCGCCGCCGACAGCCGGAAGCCGTGCTCGCGCACCAGCAGGCCCGCGTCGCGCGCGAGACTGCCGGAATGGCAGGAAATATACACGACCCGCCTCGCCCCGCTGCCCGCGACCACCGGCAGGATCTCCTGCGCCCCTGCCCGCGGCGGATCGAGCAGCACCCGGTCGTAGGAGCCGCGTGTCCAGGGCAAGCCGAGCACATCGTCGAACAGGTTGGCAACGTGGAACGTCGCATTCGTGACGCCGTTGCGCTCCGCATTGGCGCCGGCCCGGCGCACGAGCCCGGCATCGCCTTCGACCGCGACCACGGACCGGGCCCGGCGCGCGAGCGGCAGCGAGAAGTTGCCGAGCCCGCAGAACAGGTCGAGCACGGTGTCCCCGGGTTGCGGATCGAGCGCCTCGAGCGCCCGCGCGACCATGGCCTGGTTCAGCGCGCCGTTGACCTGGATGAAGTCGGTCGGCTCGAACTCGATGGTCACGTCACCCGCCTCGAGGTGGTAGCGCAGCGGCGGCAGCGTAACTCCGGGCCGCAGCGGCACGACGCTGCCCGGCCCGCCGGGCTGCAGGTACAGACGAACGCCGTGCGCGGCCTCGAAGTCCGCGAGCCGTGCGAGATCCGGTGCTTCCGGCGGTGTCAGCACGCGCAGCACGAGCGCGACGACGTCGTCGGACACGGCGACCTCGGCCTGCGGCACGCGGTCCGCGATGGCGAGCGATTCGACGAGGCGCGCGAGCGGCACGAGCAGTCGGCCGACCGGCTCGACCAGCACGTGGCATTGCTGCAGGTCCGCGACGTACGGCGCCGAGCGCTCGCGAAACCCCACCAGGACCTTGCCCTTGCGCGGCACGAGCTTGATGCCGAGACGCGCCCGCCGCCGGTAGTGCCAGACCGGCCCGGTGAGCGGATCGAGAATCCGGGCGGGCGTCACGCCGCCGAGCCGCGCGAGGTTCTCGACCAGTTGCGCCTGCTTGAACCGCAGCTGCGCCGGCGGTGACAGGTGCTGCAACGCGCAGCCACCGCACACACCGAAGTGCAGGCAGACGGGTGCGACGCGGTCGGGGCTCGCGCGCAGCACCGCTTCCGTGACCGCGTGATCGAGCTTGCGGTGCCGGTGCGTGCGCCTGAGCCGCACGCGTTCGCCGGGGAGCGCGTCCGCCACGAACACGGCCTTGCCGTCGATGCGCGCGACGCCCTCGGCCTCGTGCGTCAGGTCGACGACGTCCGCTTCCTCGGGCGCCATCTGCAGCCGCTTCACGCGTGCCGTCTCAACCGGCGCACCGGGCCCAGGCGTGCGCGTACTCCTGCAGGTGCGGCTTGTCGGAGCCGCGCAGCGTCTGTCGCACGAGGTCGACCTCGCGATCGTGCTCCTCGTGCGTCAGCCGGCCGCGCATCAGCTCGAAACGCAGGTAGATCAGGTAGGTATTGATGACGTCGGTCTCGCAGTAGTTGCGGATGTCGACGCCGCGGCCTTCGAGGTGCGCGTCCCAGACGTTTTCGCCCGACATGCCGAGTTTGCCAGGGAAGCCCAGCAACTGCGCCATCCTGTCGAGGCCGACGCGACCGCGGCCCTGGAATCCCGACAGCACGTCCATGAGGTCGACGTGGCGCCAGTGATAGCGGCTCAGGTAGTTGTTCCAGCGGAACGACTGCTCCTCGTCGCCTGTTTCCCAGTAGCGGTGCGCCTGCACGCGGTGCCGCAGGGCCCGATAGTGCAGTACCGGCAGGTCGAAGCCGGCGCCGTTCCAGCTCACGAGCGTCGGCGACAACCGCTCGATGCCGTCGAAGAAACGCCGCACGAGTTCCTCCTCGGTCGAGTCCGGCTCGCCGAGACTCCAGACCTTGAAGCCGTCGCGGGCCCGCATCGCGATCGAGACGGCGACGACACGCTGCTGCTCGAGTGAGAGGAACTCGTTGCCGGTCTGCTCACGCTGGCGCGTCATCATGACGTAGCCCACCTGCTTGTCGGTGAGCCCGTCGAGACCGTGCAGCCGCCGGCCGAACTCGACGTCGGGCACCGTCTCGATGTCGAACGCGAACACGTTGTTGATGATCGTCACGGCGCTGCTTCCTGATTCCCGTTGCGGCGCATCAGCACGGCGACGGCCACGACGAGCCCGGCTTCGTCGGTGAGCGTCACGTGCCCCTCCCCCGCTCCCAGTTCGTCGCGTCGCGCACGGCCGCGCTCCGACCAGATCACTTCGGGCCGGCCCCAGGCGTTCGGCGCGATGCCGACGTCGCGGATCCAGACGCCGTGCGCAAAACCCGTGCCCAGCGCCTTCACGATCGCCTCCTTCGCCGCGAACCGCATCGCGAGGAAGCGCACGGGTCGCTTGTACGTGCGGAATGCGACCTCCTCCTCCGGCATCAGCAGCCGGCGCACGAAATGCTCGCCGTGCCGCGTGTAGGTCGCCTCGACGCGCGCGAGCTGCACAACGTCGGTGCCGATGCCGAAGATCACCGGCGCGCGCTCACGCGGTCACGACGGGCAGGCCGTGGCGGGCCTCGACCATCAGCCGGCGCATTTCGCGTACTGCGCCCGCCATGCCGTCCATGACGGCCCGCGCGACGATCGAATGCCCGATGTTCAGCTCGACGACCTCCGGGATCGCCGCCACCGGCTGCACGTTGTGATAGTGCAGCCCGTGACCGGCGTTGATGACGAGCCCGAGCCGCGAACCGTGCCGCGCGGCCTCGACGAGTCGCGCGAGCTCCTTCGCCTGCGCTTCGCGACGCGCCTCCGCGTACGCACCCGTGTGCAGTTCGACGACCGGCGCGCCGGCCTCGAGGGCGGCCTCGATCTGGTCGGGCTGCGGATCGACGAACAGCGAGACGCGGATGCCGGCTTCGCGCAGCCCCGTGCAGCAGTCCCGCAGACGCGGCAACTGGCTGCGCACGTCGAGCCCGCCTTCGGTCGTGAGTTCCGCACGCGTTTCCGGGACGAGGCACACGTCCTGCGGCCCGATCTGCCGGGCAATGGCGATCATCTCGTCCGTGGCTCCCATCTCGAGGTTCATGCGCGTCTGCAGCGCCGCGCGCAGGCGGTGCACGTCATGGTCCTGGATGTGGCGGCGGTCCTCGCGCAGGTGCAGCGTGATGCTGTCGGCGCCGGACTGCTCCGCGACGAGCGCGGCATACAGCGGGTCGGGATACGTCGAGCGGCGCGCCTGGCGCAACGTCGCGACGTGGTCGATGTTGACGCCGAGCTGGATGGGATGGGTCAGTTGCAAGGATCAACCTCCGCCGGCCGGGCCGGCATGCGCGCGCATCTCGCGCAGCACTTCGCGCGTGCGCAGAGGCCGGCCCTCGAGCACGCGATCGAGCGCCGCGCGCAGCAGCCGGCGCGCGTCCGCGAGACTGCGCGCGTCGTCCAGCGCCTCGTGCGCGAGCGCGAGCAGCGACGCGCCGCAAAATATCAGGGTTCCCTCGGCCACTCCATGGACACGCTCGGCACCGCCCTCGAGCCGGTAGCGATAGCTGCCGCCCGGCGCGAGCGGCGCGCCCGTGCCTGCCTCGTGCTCGAGGTCGAGTCCCCAGCCGAGTTCGTCGAGCAGCCGCTTTTCGAACACGCGCAGGGCCCGTCCGGCATCGTGAGCCGCGTCCTGCAGGCGCTCGACGAGCGTCGCGTAGGCGTCGAACAGGGCTGGGTGAGGGTCGTTGCGCTGCAACAGCCTGAGCAGCAGTTCGTTGGCGTAGAATCCGCTCATCAGACGGTCGCCGCCAAGCCCCGTCGTCGCGGCGGCCGTTGCGCTTGCGGGGCCCGCGGGCCGGCGTTCCGCGCCCGTCAGGTAGCCCATCTCCCCGCGGGCACTCCACGTCACGAGCGTCGCGGCAAAGGGCTGCAGGGCGCCGCCGGCGGCCGCGCCCGCCTGGCGCGAGCCGCGCGCGATCACCGACACGCGGCCGTGCTGCCGCGTCAGCAATTCGAGGATGCGGCTCGTGTCCCGCCAGGGGTAGTGATGCAGCAGGAAGGCCGGCTCCAGACTCACCCGCCGCGCCGCGGTCACGACTCATACCCGAACTTGCGCATCGCGTTCTCGTCGTCCGACCAGCCCTCCTTGACCTTGACCCATAGCTCGAGGTGCACCGGTCGGCCGAAATGCTGCTTCAGATCGAGGCGCGCCTGTCGTCCGACCGTCTTCAGCAACTCGCCGCCCTTGCCGATCACGATGGCCTTCTGGCCCGCACGTTCGACCCAGATGACGGCCTGGACGAACAGCTTGCCGGGCTCGTCCTCGGACTCGCCCATGCCCTCGATCTCGACGACGAGACCGTAGGGCAGTTCCTCCTGCAGTCTCAGCATGAGCTTTTCGCGGATCAGTTCCGCCGCCATGAAATGGTCGGGCGAGTCCGTGACCTGGCCCTCCGGGAAGATGCGTGGCTGTTCGGGCAGGTGCCGGGCGATGATCCCGGGCAGCTTCTCGAGCGTCGCCGGTCGCGTCGCCGAGGTCGGCACGACTTCGACGAACTCTGCCTTGCCCGACAGTTCCTGGATGTACGGCAGCAGCCGCTCCTTCGGGTGCGCCCGGTCGACCTTGTTGACCAGCAGCAGGATCGGCAGCCCGGCCTGCCGCAGCGCATCGAGCACGCGCTGGTCTTCGTCCGTCCAGCGCAGCGCCTCGACGACGAACAGGTTCAGGTCGACGTCGGTCAGCGAAGAGAGGGCCGTGCGGTTCATGTACCGGTTCATGGCGCGGGTCTGCTTCGCGTGGATGCCCGGCAGGTCGACGAACGTGATCTGCATGCCCGGACGGTTCAGCACGCCGTGGATGCGCGTGCGTGTCGTCTGCGGCTTGGGGCTGACGATGCTGACCTTGCGCCCGAGCAGTGCGTTCAGCAGCGTCGACTTGCCGACGTTCGGGCGGCCCGCGAGCGCCGCGAAGCCGCAATGCAGCCGCTGTTCGCCGGAACCCGTGGGGGGCAGCACCGCTTCGTCCGTCATCGTCTTTCCTCGTCGCCGCGCACCAGCGCCTCGAGGACCCGCTGGGCCGCTTCCTGCTCGGCGCGCCGCCGGCTCGAGCCGCGCCCCGTGGCGCGCAGGCGCAGCGCCTCCGCCTCACAACTTGCGACAAACCACTGCTCGTGGGGTTCGCCGCCGACCTCCTCCAGCGCGTATTTCGGCAGCGGCAGCCCGCGTCCCTGCAGCGCTTCCTGCAACCGCGTCTTGGCGTCCTTGAGGTGCGCGGCCGCCGGCAACTCGCGCAGCCGCTGCCCGAGCAGGCGCTCGACCACCCCGGCCGCCGCGACAGGCCCGCCGTCGAGGAAGATGGCGCCCAGGATCGCCTCGAGCGAGTCGGCCAGGATCGAATCACGGCGGAACCCGCCGGATTTCAGCTCTCCGCCGCCGAGACGCAACTGGTCGCCGAGTTCCAGTGTCGCGGCGACGGCCGCCAGCGAAGGGGTACTCACCAGCGCCGCGCGATAACGGCTCAGGTCGCCCTCGGGCGCGGTCGGAAAAACCCGGAAAGCCGACAGCGCCACGGCAAAGTTGAGGACGGCGTCGCCGAGGAACTCGAGCCGCTCGTAGTTCGTGCGGCTCGCGCTGCGATGGGTCAGCGCGGCCTCGAGCAGCGCGGGATCACGGAAGCGATACCCGAGCCGCTGCCCGGCCCATTCATCCGCGCTCAGCAAGGCCGTCCGTCACTGCGGGATCGAGACGGTCTTGTTGAACTTGACGACCAGGTAGACGTTGGCGACGAACGGCTCCTCGGCCTCGTAGGACGCGACCAGGTCGTAGCCGTCGCTGGTCCGGTCGACTTCGACTTCCTTCCAGTCGATGCTGTGGATGTCCTCGACGTCCCAGCGCCGCTCCAGCGAACGCCGGATGAGCTGCGGGTTCGTGTCGATCGCCGCGTGCTCGTCGCGGACCTGCTCGAGCGACCGTGCGACCTTGGTGTACTCGAGGTACACGGGCACGAGCCGGATGCCGGCGTAGAGCGCCGTGCCCAGGATCAGCACGATGATGACGATGCCGAGAAACGTCGCGCCGCGTTCACGTTGCCTCATCGCAGGGTCTCCCTGTTGTTCCGGTCAGTGGATCGCGTCGCCGATGCGGCCCCAGAGGGGCGCATGCGGCAGTTTCACGTTGAACCAGATGCGGACGGCCTTGCCGACGACGTTGTCGACCGGCACGAAGCCCACATCCTGGAAGCGGCTGTCGCGGCTGTTGTCGCGGTTGTCGCCCATGAAGAAGTAACGGCCCGCGGGCACGACGTCGTTGAAGTCGACCGAAGGCCGGTCGTCGATGTAGAGCGTACGGTGCTCCACCGCCCCGAGCGTCTCGACGCCGACCTGCGCCGCGGGCGTGTCGCCGTAGGGCTCGGACATGCCGTCGAGCCGCACGGGCTGCAGCTCCCCGTTTATGTAGACGCGCTTGTCGCGCACGACGACGTGGTCGCCCGGCAGTCCCACGAGCCGCTTGATGTAGTTCGTGGAGGGATCGGATGGCAGGCGGAAGACGACGACGTCGCCGCGCTGCGGTTCGCCCAGCGGCACGATTTCCGTGTTGAGCACGGGCAGACGCAGGCCGTAGGTGAACTTGTTGACGAAGATGAAGTCGCCGTCGAGCAGCGTCGGCATCATCGAGTCGGAGGGGATGCGGAACGGCTCGAACAGGAACGAGCGGATCACCAGCACCAGCAGGATGATCGGGAAGAACGAGCGCGCGTATTCGACGACGACCGGTTCGCGCGCCGCGGCGGCCGGATCCCCACCGGCGGCCCGCACCCGCGCCGGACGCAACACGTACGCATCGACCGCCCAGACCACGCCGGTGACGATCGTCGCGAGCACCAGATAGAACGAAAAGTCGAATACCAAGGGACAGTCCTCGAAGCGCGGCGCAGTATTCAGGAACTATTCCGCTGAATCAACGCTTTGCATCATATTGTGGCGGTCGGCTGGGCGGCAGGACCGGCCCGCTAGTCCTTCTTGCCCACCTGCAGCACGGCCAGGAATGCCTCCTGCGGGATCTCGACGGAGCCGAGCTGCTTCATCCGCTTCTTGCCCTCCTTCTGCTTCTCGAGCAGCTTGCGCTTGCGCGAGACGTCGCCGCCGTAGCACTTGGCCAGCACGTTCTTGCGCAGCGCCTTGACCGTCGCGCGCGCGATCACGTGCGCGCCGATCGCCGCCTGGATGGCCACCTCGAACATCTGCCGGGGAATCAGCTCCTGCATCTTGTCGACGAGCTCGCGGCCACGCTGATAGGCGCTGTCGCGATGCGCGATGATCGACAGCGCGTCGACCTTGTCGCCGTTGATCAGGATGTCGAGCTTGACCAGCGGCGCCGCCTGGAAGCGGTCGAACTCGTAGTCGAACGAAGCGTAGCCACGGCTCACGGACTTGAGCCGGTCGAAGAAGTCGAGCACCACCTCGGCGAGCGGCAGCTCCCACTGCATCGAGACCTGCGTGCCGAGGTACAGCAGCTTCTTCTGCACGCCGCGCTTTTCGAGGCACAGCTTCATGACCGGCCCGACGTAGTCGGGCGGCAGCAGCAGGTTGGCGACGATGATCGGCTCGCGCAGCTCGGCGATGCGGTCGGTCGGCGGCAACTTCGCCGGGTTGTCGACGTTGACCGTCTCGCCTTCCGTCGTCACGACCTCGTAGACGACGGTGGGCGCGCTCGTGACGAGGTCGAGCTCGTACTCGCGCTCGAGGCGCTCCTGCACGATGTCCATGTGCAGCAGGCCGAGGAAGCCGCAGCGGAAGCCGAAGCCCAGCGCCGTCGACACCTCGGGTTCGTAATGCAGCGCCGAGTCGTTGAGCTTGAGCTTCGCCAGCGCGTCGCGGAACTGCTCGTAATCGTCCGAGCTCACGGGGAACAGGCCGGCGAACACGCGCGGCTTGATCGCCTTGAAGCCCGGCAGCGGCTCCGTGCAGGGCTTCGCGTCGAGCGTGATGGTGTCGCCCACGGGCGCGCCGTCGATCTCCTTGATGCCCGCGACGACGAAACCCACCTCGCCGGTCTCGAGCGACTGCGTCACGAGCGACTTCGGCGTGAAGCGGCCGAGCTTGTCGACCTGGTAGGTGCGGCCGGTGCTCCAGACCTGGATCTTCTGGCCGGTGCGCAGCGAACCGTTGATGACGCGCACGAGCGAAACGACGCCGACGTAGCTGTCGTACCAGGAGTCGATGATCAGCGCCTGCAGTGGCGAGTTCGGGTTGCCGCGCGGCGGCGGGATGCGCGCGATCAGCGCCTCGAGCAGGTCGGGAACGTTCTCGCCCGTCTTGGCGCTCACACGCACGGCGTCCTCGGCCTCGATGCCGATGATTTCCTCGATCTCCCTGATCACGCGCGCCGGCTCGGCCGACGGCAGGTCGATCTTGTTCAGGACCGGCACGACCTCCAGACCCTGCTCGAGCGCGGTGTAGCAGTTGGCGACGCTCTGCGCCTCGACGCCCTGCGCCGCGTCCACGACCAGCAGCGCACCCTCGCACGCGGCGAGCGAACGCGAGACCTCGTACGAAAAGTCGACGTGCCCGGGCGTGTCGATCATGTTGAGCTGGTAGACCTGCCCGTCGCGCGCGGCGTAGCGCAGTGTGACGCTCTGCGCCTTGATGGTGATGCCGCGTTCGCGCTCGAGGTCCATCGAGTCGAGCACCTGGGCCTGCATTTCGCGATCCTGGAGGCCGCCGCAGATCTGGATGAAGCGGTCGGCGAGGGTCGACTTGCCATGGTCGACGTGCGCGATGATCGAGAAATTGCGGATCAGTTTCATCGGGGCCCGGGGATGCGGACGCGGCCCGGGACGGAGCGCGCCAAAAGCGCGCGATTATAGCCCGAGCGCCGCGTCGACCCTGGCACGATCATAGACGCCCTCGCAGACCACCACGCCGTCGAGGGCCAGCACCGGTACGCGCAGGCCGAATTCGGCGGCCAGGGCGGGTTCCCTGTCGACGTCCGCGGTGCGCAGCGTCGCGAGGCGGGCCGGGAAGTCGAGCGAAAAGTCGAGCAGGAACTGCTCGCAGAGATGGCAGCCTTCACGCACGTAGAGCAGCAGCGGCCCGTTCACGCGCGTCGCAGTGCGAGACCGGGCGTCGTGCGCCGCGTCCACAGCCGTGCCACGACGGCGCCGAGGCAGAGCCCGGCCGCCGCGGCCCACAGCGGCGCCAGGCCGGCCTCCAGACCCCAGCCGCGGAGCAGCGCCGGCGCCAGCAGCAGCCCCGCGAAGGGAGGCAGGTACAGCCGGCACGCAGCGCGCAGCAGGTGGGCGTCGTCCGCGTCGAGTTCGAGACGGTCTCCGACGACGAGGGGCCGGCCGTCGAGTTCGGCCGGGATTTCCAGCCGGCCGACGCCACTGCGGCGGGCCCAGCCACAGCCCTGCCCCTCGGAACAGCCGTCGCAGGCCGTCGTGGCCGCCACGCAGGCGACCCATGCGCGGCCGTGGCGGACTTCGACGACGGTGCCCGCGAGCCGGCTCATGATCGGCGGCCCCGGTGACTCAGGGGGCGTTCGGGGCGGGGACGGATACAGTCGCGGGCGCGGGCGCGGACGCGGCAGCGGGGATCAGCGGCTCGACCGAGGAGGCAATCTCGCGCACCGTGGCGGGTGGCACCTCGCCGACGGCGGTCACCACGTGCCCCTGCACGCTGGTCGAGAAGGCGTTGGCCGATCCCATGCTGGACGCCTCGGGCGGGCGCGGCCCGCCGGCCGAGGCCGGCTCGATGAATACCGATATGGCCGCGATGCCGTCCGAAAAGATCAGGTGCTGGGCGGGCATCGGCGAACCCGGCATGGGCTGCAGGCGGCTGGCGACGAGCCGGAATCCGGGCGGCACGCGTATCGGCCGCCAGCCCGCATTGGCCGGCAATTGCGGCATCGCCGCGACCTTGCGCCCCGTCCGGATCCACTGGAAGCCGGTGGCATCCACCGCGGGCTCGATCTCGCGGGCCGGAATCCGGTCCTTGATCTCGAGCCGCGTGAACAGGATCTGCTCGAGCGGCTGTCCCGCGCCGTTGCCGACCACGGAACGCAGTGGCATGGCGGTCGCCGCGTCCAGCCACAGCCGATAGCCGTAGCGGTAGGCGTCCTTGGGGCGCACGTCGATGACGACGACGTCGCGCCCGAGGATCTTCCTGCCCTCGCGCGCGGACAGGTCGTAGTAGCGGTCGAGCTTCGGGCCGGGCGTCGGCAGGGCCTTGAGCAGCGAGCCGTCGTCGCCGCGGGGCTCGACGAGCACGACCTTGCGATCCGGCAGGTAGGCGTGGACTTCCTCGCGCGTGCGGACGATTTCGCGGCCGCTGCCGTCGAGGGAGACGAGGCGCTCGAGGCTGCGGCCCCGCTCGACCCGGTGCACGATGCGCATCGACTCGGTCTGGCCGCCGGTGCTGTGGGTGAACAGACCGTCGTAATTCAGCGTGGCGATCGCGTCGGACATGCGCTCGAGCCAGCCGCGAGCGTCGTCCGACTGCGCGTGCGCGGCCGAAAACGCGAAGGCGAACAGGCAGGCGACGGCGAACCGGGGCACGGCCGGCTTCATTCAGGGAGCCTCTCCCATGTCGTAGGACACGGTCGTGAGGGCGGGGTCGGCCGCCAGCAGGCCGGTGAGCACGTTGCGCCGGACCATCGGCGTCGAATACTGGCTGTGCGCGACCATGTAGCTCGCGAGACGCTGCGCCTGCGCGGGCGTCGGCGTATAGGCCGGGGCGAACTGGATCACGTCCGCCGGCCGTTGCACGGCCACCTGCTCGCGGCTGGCGTCGGGCCGGATGAAGAACACCGCCGTGGCAGCCGCGCTCGCGGCCAGGGCCGTGCGCACCGCCGGACGCTTCCAGAACGCCGTGATCTGCGAAGGAACCGGATGGGGCTTCGCGATCGGCGCCGCTTCGGTGACCGACCCGCCGATGCCGGCGCTCACCCGGGCCGCGAAGGCGGGGCTCGCGACGCGACCGCCGGGCGCACGCAGCGTTTCGCCGATCAGCGAGTAGGAGCCGAAGGCCCTGCGCAACTCCGCGTCGCGTTCGAGGCGGCGCAGCAGCAAACCGACCTCGCCGTGCGGCAGTTCGCCGTCGAGGAAAGCGGAAAGCTGTTCACGGATCTGGTCGGTCATTGCAGCCTCGGGCGGTCGCCTGGCATCAGTCGAGCAGCGGTTTCAGGGCTCGGTCGATCGCTTCGCGCGCGCGGAAGATCCGCGAGCGCACCGTTCCGACCGGGCAGTCCATCGCCGCCGCAATTTCCTCGTAGCTCAGCCCCTCGACTTCGCGCAGCACGATGGCCGTGCGCAGGTCTTCGGGCAGTTGCTCTATCGCCTGGTTCACCGTCAGCCGGATCTCCTCGGAGAGCGCCGTGGCCTCGGGTGTATCCGTGTGCCTGAGCCGCGAGGCGAGGTTCGACTGCTCGTTCTCCGACAACTCGGCTTCGTAATCGAGCGGCCGGCGCTGGCGCGAGGCGATCGCGTTGCGGGCCGTATTGACCGCGATGCGATAGAGCCACGTGTAGAACGCGCTGTCGCCACGAAAGGACCCGAGCGCCCGGTATGCCTTGATGAAGGCCTCCTGCGCCACGTCCTCGGCTTCCGCCGGGTCCCGCAACAGCCGCGCCACCAGCTTGACGACCTTGTGTTGGTACTTGAGCACCAGCAGGTCGAACGCTCCGCGTTCGTTGCGCTGGGCCCGCCTGACGAGCTCGAGGTCGCTCTGCTCGGCCACGCCCTCGGGCGCGTCGCCGGCGGAATCGTCCCCGGATTCTCGCGACTTCATAGACTCGTCCGGCGGGGGAAAGTTCTGCATGGCTGGCATGGCAAGCCTAGCGCAACGGCGCGTCGGTCACGAGCGAGCCACACGCGCACAGGCCGGCAGGACGACGATCCAGCGCCGTAACGCGCCGGTGGGCAGATCCCGGGGCGTGAGCCACTTCCGGTAGCGCACGACCCTGCCGGAGACTGCGTAGTGGATATCGAGGAATACCGAGGGCCCGAGCAGACGGGTGCGCGGGCCGAGTGTGGCCGCGACCGGCCGCAGGCCGGCACCATGCACCTGCAGGCGCCCGTCCGCGAGGCGATGCAGCACCACCGACGCCTTCCGGCTGGACACAGTCCAGCGTCGCCACTGGACCCCTGCGGCCGCGGACGCGAGCAGAGCCGCGGCCACGGCCACCCCGGGCATTCCGAGACGCACAAATTCCGCCGCCACGAACGCACCGGCCGCCACCACCAGCACACAAGACGCCCGGTCGGCGACCGTCACGGCGACGAGTTCAAGGCCCGAGCTGGCGGATGGCGGCGATGACCGCACGCTGCGATTCCCCGGCGGGAGTGGTGCGGCCGACAAGATACCCGAACAGTTCCGGATCCGGCAGTTCGACCAACTGCACGAACGCCGTGCGTTCTGCGGGTGACGCCGCGGGCCATTCACGCTCGAGGTACCGGCTCAGCATGACGTCGAGTTCACGCATGCCGCGCCGGCAGCGCCAGCGCAGCCGCGACATGTTCACTTCGGAAGCGGCGGTCAATGGTGTCCCCCGGTGCCCGCATCCCTGCCGGCACGCTGCGCGCGCCCGCCCTGCCGCGGCGCGGGCGTCCGTCAGTGCTGCCGCGCCACGATCATTTTCTTGATCTCCGCGATGGCCCGGGCAGGATTCAGGTCCTTCGGGCAGGCCTCCGTGCAGTTCATGATCGTGTGGCAGCGGTAGAGACGGAACGGATCCTCGAGCTCGTCGAGGCGCTCGCCGGTGGCCTCGTCGCGCGTGTCGATGAGCCAGCGGTAGGCCGCCAGCAGCGCGGCCGGCCCCAGATAGCGGTCGCTGTTCCACCAGTACGACGGGCAGCTCGTCGAGCAGCACGCGCACAGGATGCAGGCCGAGGGACGGTCGATCTTTTCCTGGTCTTCCTTCGACTGCAGGCGTTCGCGATCCGGCGGCGCCGGCGTACGCGTCTGCAGCCACGGCTTCACCGACGCGTACTGCGCGTAGAAGTTGGTGAGATCGGGAACGAGGTCCTTGACGACCGGCATGTGCGGCAACGGGTAAACCTTCGCGTCGCCGCGGATGCTGTCGATGGAACACGTGCAGGCCAGCGTGTTGACGCCGTCGATGTTCATCGCGCACGAGCCGCAGATACCCTCGCGGCAGGAGCGGCGGAACGTCAGTGTCGAGTCAACCTCGTTCTTGATCTTGATCAGTGCGTCGAGAACCATCGGACCGCAGGCGTCGAGGTCCACCTGGTAGGTGTCGACACGCGGGCGCTCGTTCGAATCAGGATCGAAGCGGTAGATCCGGAACGCCTTGACGTTCTTCGCGCCCGCGGGGGCCGGGTGGTTCCGGCCGGGCTGGATGCGCGAGTTTTCGGGCAGCTTGAATTGCGGCATGGGAAGTGAATGCTGGCGCTGGACGTGGATGGGCGGGTGACCGGTGGCAGCGGCGACCGCCGCTAGTAGGTTCTCGCCTTCGGCGGAATGGGCTCGACGTCGTTGGTGAGCGTCGCGAGGTGCACCGGTCGGTAGTCGATGACGACGCGGCCCGACGCATCGGCCCACGCGAGCGTGTGCTTGAGCCAGTTCACGTCGTCGCGCTCCTTGAAGTCTTCGCGGGCATGGGCGCCGCGGCTTTCCTGGCGATTGGCCGCCGAGGCCATGGTCACGAGCGCCTGGCCGAGCAGGTTGTCGAGCTCGAGCGTCTCGACCAGGTCGGTGTTCCAGATCAGCGAACGGTCGGCGATGCCCACCTCCGCGAACGACTGGTGCACCACGTCGAGCTTCTGCACGCCTTCGGCCAGCGACTCGCCCGTGCGGAACACGGCCGCGTGGTTCTGCATGACACGCTGCATGTCGAGCCGGATCTGGGCGGTGGGGCGCGGCCCTTGCGCGTTGCGCAGGCGGTCGAGACGGCCGACGGCGAAATCGCCCGCCTGCTTCGGCAGCGGCCGGTGCGCCGTGCCGGGCTTCAGCGTGCGCCCGCAGTGCTGCGCCGCAGCGCGTCCGAAGACGACGAGGTCGAGCAGCGAGTTCGACCCCAGGCGATTCGCGCCGTGCACGGAAACGCAGGCCGCTTCGCCGACGGCCATCAGCCCCGGCACGACCGTGTCGGGGTTGCCGTTGCGCAGCGTCACGACCTCGCCGTGCACGTTGCACGGAATGCCGCCCATGTTGTAGTGGACCGTGGGCAGCACCGGGATCGGCTCCTTGGTGACGTCGACGCCCGCGAAGATCCGCGCGGTCTCGGCGATGCCGGGCAGCCGCTCGTTGATGACCGCCGCGCCGAGGTGCTCGAGGTGCAGATGGATGTGGTCCTTGTGCGCCCCGACGCCGCGGCCCTCGCGGATCTCGATGGTCATCGAACGGCTGACGACGTCGCGCGAAGCGAGGTCCTTCGCGTTCGGCGCGGAGCGCTCCAAGAAACGCTCGCCGGCCGAGTTCGTCAGGTAGCCGCCCTCGCCGCGCGAGCCCTCGGTGATGAGACACCCGGCCCCGTAGATGCCGGTGGGATGGAACTGCACGAACTCCATGTCCGAGAGCGGCAGGCCGGCGCGCAGCACCATCCCTCCGCCGTCGCCCGTGCAGGTATGGGCCGAGGTGCAGGAAAAGTACGTTCGGCCG
>JAYRRR010000104.1:0-11811 GCA_041910015.1 Steroidobacteraceae bacterium | reverse complement strand
CGTTGCCCAGGGCGTACCGCCATCCAGCGGCAGCGGCTTTGCGCAGATCCGGCGGCGTCGGTGCGTCGAAGCTCGACAGGGCCGCGATCGAACGGTACCTGCGCGCCATCGACATTCCGGAGGCGATCGTCGACGTGCGTGTGGCGGCACGCTCGGCCGACGACCTGCGCCGCGCCTATCTCGAAGGCCTGTGCGACGGTCTCGACGTCATGTGGGAACTGGTCGAGGAGCGTCTGGGACGTGGCCCCATCGTTCCGTACGAACGCTGCGTCGTGGCCTCGACCGGCGTCGAGCCCACGCCCTCGGACCCTGTCGCCAGGCGTGAACGCGTCGCTGAACTGCTCGCGCGCCAGGGCCACAGGACGGGCACGCGCGCGAAACTGCTCGCCGCCGTCGACCACTGGCGCGGCGAAAGGCTCGTGCCGCGCAAGTCGATCCCGATGATGGCCGAAGCCGTCATCGCGCAGCTCGACGCGGGCACCGCGCGGCACGTGGCCCCGCACCTGCCGCGGTCGCTGCAGAGCGTCCCGCGCGCCAACATCCGCTTCCTGGCGATCGAGGACGCGTGGTTCTCGGGCTCCATGAACTACATCGGCCGCGCGCGTCATCGCGACGGCTCGCCGCAGTACGAGGCGACGTACGAGATCAACGCGGCGCTGCAGATTTCGCTGCCCGAATTCATCCAGCTCGTTTCACACGAGGTCGTGCCCGGGCACGTGACGACGTTCGCGCTGATCCAG
Source organism: Steroidobacteraceae bacterium (assembly GCA_041910015.1). Classification (GTDB taxonomy): domain Bacteria; phylum Pseudomonadota; class Gammaproteobacteria; order Steroidobacterales; family Steroidobacteraceae; genus RPQJ01. The sequence continues at coordinate 11,071 of JAYRRR010000104.1, read as the reverse complement.
GCGTTGTACGAAAAGCGCAAGCTGGGCTTCGAGGCGACCGTGCAGACCATGAACACGCGTGGCGCCGCGCTCTCGGAGGGCATTGCCAACAACGCCATCCTGATGGCGTACGGCGTCACCGAAGTCGACCAGTTGCCGGATGCCGACCTGCAGATCGGCACGCTGCTCGCGCTGCTGCAGGACGACGCCAAGAACCAGTCCTCGTACCTGACCTGGCAGAGGGGCTGGCCGGTCGGGAAGGTGCGTCGCGTGCTGCGCGATGACCACCTCTGCTCCGACGAACGCGCCGACAAGCTCTCCGGCGCGTGGGGTCGCCATCCGCTGCTCGGCCGCATGTACCTGCCCGCGTACCGCGCCGGCACGGAAAAGGTCGCCGACCTGCGTCGTCGATACCCGCCGGCCACCGTCATCCCGGCGCTGTTCAGTGCCTCAGGCCTCGTCGACCTCGTCACGATCGACCGGGTGCTGAAAAAACCCTGAACTATCAGGGAATTCCCGGCGGTCGAGCGATACGCACTTGACCTGGTTGCCAGGCGATATTGCGAATACGTATGATTCGTATTGCGAATAATACGTAAGTCATCACGTCCGGGAGCGCCCATGTCCTCGTCCGATCGCCGTGCCGTGCTGGCAGCGGCCACCTCTTGCTGTCTTGCACTGTCTGCCCAGCCGTCCGCAGCCGCCACGGCGGACGAACTCGAGACCATCGTCGTCACTGCCCAGCGCGAGCCCGGCAACCTGCGGCTGTCGGGCGATCAGTTGCTGGCCACGCAGGCCTCGCGTCTCGCCGACATCTTCGCCAACGAGTCCTCGGTTGCCGTCGGCGGCGGCTCGACGGTCGCGCAGAAGATCTATGTGCGCGGCTTCGAGGACGTCATGCTCAACGTGACGGTCGACGGTGCGCAGAGCCCCGGCGAGCTGTACCACCATCAGGGCCGCGTGCAGCTCGAGCCCGAGTTCATCAAGTCGCTGGAACTCGACGCCGGTGCCGGCGCGGCCACCAATGGCGCGGGCGCACTCACCGGCGCGTTGCGCACCACGTTGAAGGACGCCTTCGACCTGCTCGGAGCCGACGAGCGCATCGGCGCGTACGTGAAGGGCACGGGCTGGGCCAACGGCGACGACGGCTATGGCTATACGGCCTCGGCGTTCGGACGTCTCACGGACGACGTCGGGCTCGTGGTCGCCTTCACGGATCGCGATCGCGACGACTACCAGGACGGCAACGGCGATCCCGTCGAGCCGTCATCCTACGATCAGCACCACGGCTACGTGAAGCTCAATGGCAACTTCGGCGACCAGACGGCGAGCCTGACGTACGAGCGGCTCGACGACGAGGCCACGACCTTCGAACGCCCCAATCTCCTCAATTACGCCGGCCGGTTCCTGATTTCCGATCAGGAAATGAGCCGCGAAACGCTGGCGGGCAACTACGGCTGGGACCCGGACAGCAGGCTCGTCAACCTGCGGGCGACGCTCTACGGCAACACGACCGATTTCCGCATCCAGCGTCAGGCCACGGGGCTCGTCTACGGCGAGGGAGACTTCGACAGCGTGGGCCTCGACCTGCGCAACACGTCCGTGCTGGGCCGCCACGCGCTGACTTACGGTGTCGACTATCGCGACGACGAGGTCGTCTCCGCGCAGAATGCGACGCCGCCGACGGCCTGGGGCACGACGCGCCAGAACGCTTCGGTGCTCGGCCTCCATGCGCAGGACAACTGGAAGCTGCTCGAGACGGTGCGTCTGTCTGCCGGCCTGCGCTTCGACGACTACGAGTTCGAGAGCAAGAGCGGCGTCAGCGCCGGCGTGCGCATCGCCGACTCCGGCCTCAGCCCGAACGTCGGACTCGCCTGGGAGCCGATCGATGGGCTGGAATTGCGGGCCGCGTATGCGCAGGCGTTTCGCGGCGTGACCATCCGCGAGGCGTTCTTCAGCGCCCTGTACGTCCACGACGGCTCGCTCGAATCGGAGCAGGCCGACAATCTCGAGTTCGGCCTTTCGTACGAGCGCGGCCGCTTTTTCGCGCGCGGCACCGTGTACCGGCAGAACATCGAGAACTTCATCGACGTGCAGTTCACCGGCACGCCCGTCTGGGGCTACTGGCGCAACGTCGGTGACGCCGAGGTCGAGGGCTACGAACTCGAGACCGGTTATGCCTTCGACGCCATGCAGTTGAGCCTCGGCGTCTGGGAAGCCGACAACTCGCTGAACGATCAGCCGCTCGCCGACGCCAACATGGGTCTCGGCACCACGATCGGTCGCACCTGGCTCGGCAAGGCCAGCGGCCGCTTCGACCGCCTGCGGCTCGACTACGGCGCCAACCTTCGCTACGTGGAGGAGGTCGAGAACACCATCTCGCCGACGGCACCGCCCAAAGAGGCGTATTTCGTCGCCGACGTCTACCTCAACTGGCAGGCGACCGACCACATCAATCTGGCGCTGGCCGCGAACAACCTGTTCGACGAGTTCTACTACGATCACGCGACCTACACCTGGCTCGGCGGCACCGCCAACACCTACGTGGGCTACCCGGCCGTCGGTCGCGAATGGGTCGCGTCGCTCTCGTACCGGTTCTGAACCGCGGCCGTCGCGTCATGGAGGCTTCGTTCGCCAGTGCCCTTTCCGGCGTGATCGTCGCCAGCGGTGTGGGGGTGGTGCTCTACCTCGGAGCACCCCGGCAGCCACTGCGGCAGGCACCGCTGGCGGCGCGTACGACTTTCGTGCTCGTGGTCACCTTCGGCGCCGTCGCAATCGCGCTGTTGCGCAAGGTGCTCGGTCCGGCCGAGGCGGTTTACGCGGCGATCCTGGTGGTGATCATCACGACGACCGCGTTGCCATTTCTGGCGGCGGCGTTCGGCAAGAACGGGCGAAGCACGCCATGACTTCCACGCCGCCGCTCAGCAGTCGCCACTGGTTCGGCAAGGCGACGGCGGGGCTCGTCCTCGGGTTCGGCTTTGCGCTGGCCGTGAGCGGCCTGTTCGCGTGGTTCGGCCCGGGCGGGCTGCTCGGTGGCACGGGCAAGACGCAACTCAATATGTGGCTCATGTCGCCGGTCTGGGTGGCCGTGCTCGCGTTCTGTTTCCTGTTCCCGAGCGGACGCAGCGCCTGGTGCTGGCTCGGCCTCGCCAACCTCGCCGCGTTCGGCCTGCTGCTGGGCGGGCGCTGGCTCTCGGCCTGAAGGCATCGCGATGCGCACCGACGTCGTGCGGACGTACCGCGACATCCATTCCTGGATCGGCCTCGTCTGCGGGCTGGCGCTGTTCATCGCGTTCTACGCCGGTGCGCTCACGATGTTCGAGGTGCCGCTGCAGCGCTGGGCGACGCCGCCCGCCGCGCTGCCCGCGCCGCCGGCGCTCGAAGACACGCAGCCGCTGATCGAGGCGACGCTCGCGGCACACCCGGAGGCCGCGCGCGCCTGGCACGTCAATCTCGCACCTGGCCCGGAGACGCCGGCGCGCGTGAGCTGGCCCGAATCGCCCCGGCGGTCGCGCGACGACACCGGGCCGGTCGTCGATCACGGCACTGGTCTGATGCCCGACGGCGACCTCGCCGTCGTGCGGCTGGAGGCAGCACCGGTCGCCGAGTTCCTCGACCGTCTGCACCGGCAGGCCGGATTGCCGCTGCCGCACGAGCCCGCGATGTGGTTCACGGGCGGCGTGGCATTGCTCTACGGTGTGGCGCTGGTCGCGGGCCTGATCGTGCTGCTGCCGACGTTCTGGCGCGACCTGTTCGCGCTGCGGCTCGGCGCCAGTGCCAAGCGCCTCTGGCTCGACGTGCACAACGCCCTCGGCGTGGTGAGCCTGCCGTTTCACCTCGTGATGGCGCTCACCGTCGTGGTGTTCGCGTTCCACGACGTGTTCTATGCCGCGCAGGATGTCGTCGTGTACGACGGCGGTCTGCAGCAGCAATGGGCGCAGGGCAGACCCCCACGGCCCGATCACGCGGTCGGCGCCGAACCTCTGCAACCGCACGAACTCGTCGCGCGCATCGTCACGCAGGCGCCGCAATTCACGCCAACGCGTCTCGAATACTCGACCGACGATCAGGGCCGGCTCGGTGCGCGCGTGCTCGGAACGGACGTGCGCCATGTTCTGCGTGCTCCCACGTTCGGGCTTGCGACCGTCGATCCGTATGACGGCCGGCTGCTGCAGACCGACTTCCTGCCGGGTCACCAGCCGGTTGCTTCGGCCGTCGTCGCGAACTTCTTCGGCCTGCATTTCGGCAACTTCGGCGGCGTGCCGGTGCGCTGGGCCTATTTCGTGCTCGGGCTCGCCGGCGCCGGCGTGTTCTACACCGGCAACCTGCTCTGGATCGAGAGCCGCCGCAGGCTGGCGAAACGCGATGTGCCCGAGCCCATGCAGGACCGCCCCGCGCGAGTGCTCGGCTGCCTCACGGTGGGTGTCGCGCTCGGCTGCGTCATCGGCGTCTCCGTGACGCTCGCGGCCACGAAGTGGCTGCCTGGTCGCGTGGACGATCCCGGCGCCTGGCACGAAGGTCACTATTACGGCGTGTTCCTGCTCGCTGTCGGCTGGGCGTTCGTGCGCGGGCCCGGACGTGGCGCCTTCGAACTGTTGCGTGCTGCGGCGTTCGCGACGGCGCTGATCCCGCTGTCGAGCCTCGTCGCCTTCGCATGGCCGCAACTCGGTGGGTGGAACTGGGGAGGTGCGACGTTCGCGGTCGACGCGACGGCCCTGGCCGGTGCGCTGATGTATTTCATGCTCGCACGGCGAACCCGCAGGCGGTGGCTCGAAGGCTCGCGTGACAGCGTCTGGGCGTCCCGCGTGACGGCTGGCGGGGTCGATCGCCCCGAAGCCGCCAGGCCGACGTCAGCCATCGCAGTTCCAGGTGACGTGCAGCAGCACGACCGTTCCTGACTGCAGCAGCTCGTCCAGGCAGAAGCCGTCGACGGGCAGTTGCCGGGCCAGCGCGGGCGCGTGGCGGTAGTCACGTACGAGCAGGAATTCCGGCGTGCGGCTCGCGAACTCGACATAGGAGGTCACGTTCAACGGCACGATGCGTGCGAGACCACGCAAAGCGATCTCGTCGTCGTCGGAGCCGCGCAGGCGTCGGGCGAGCCCGGCATCCATCGGATAGACGAAGCGATCGCGCGCGAGCGCCGGCGCCTGGAAGCCGTATTCGAGGAACTGGTGCGGCGTGTCGAATGCCACGGGCAGTGACGACAGTTCGATCGCCTGCCGCAACGGCGCCGGCAACGGCTCCTGCTTCAGAAAATCGACGAGCGTCCAGAAGAGGCTCGTGACCGCAAGGGCGGCGATGCCGCCGACGGCCATCCACGCGGTGCGCGGCATGAGCTTCGTCACCAGCGCGACGAGGTAGCCGAGCAGGATCGCCACACCGGGCACGAAGGCGACGACGTCAGGCGCCGTCAGCGTGCGCGTCAGTGTCGCCGCGAGCACGCAGGCGCAAAGCGGAACGCCCACGAGCGCGACGGCCGCCACCAGTTCGTGCAGCGGCAGTTGGAGACGCAACGCGACCCTCGTGCGCGGGCCCAGCGCGAGCACGCACACGAGCAGCGCGCTGGCCCCGAACACCAGAAGCACCGGCGAGCCTGCGTACTGCAGGAAGCCGAGAGCGTACCGGACGGCGTCCGCGAGGCCGGCGGGCCCGGCCCCCGAGGCGCCCTGCACGCTCGAGGCCGGCTGCGCAAACGGCACCGCGGACAGCGAGAGCAGGACGCCGCCGATGAACGCCGCGAGAATCCGTCGATCCAGCCGCCGCCGCTGCGCCGAGCGCCAGGCCTCGCCGATCGCGGGTGGCAGCACGCTCAGGACGCCGAAAACGTGTGACAGCGGGCCGACGCACAGGGCGAGCGCCAGCAACCCCAGGCGTCGCGGGGTCGGTGCGGCGATCGCGCGTTGCCAGGCGAGCAGTGCGAGCACGCCGGACGCGAACAGCAGCGCGTACCCGCGGCCTTCATGGGCGAAGCTCATCGCGGCCGTACCCGCCGGCACGAGCAGCGCCGCGAGCGCGGCGGCGCCCGGGACGCGTGGGCGTACGTAGCCGTGGATCGCGAGCAGCCCCGCCATGAACACGAGCACGGAAGGCAGCCGGAATGCGGCCGGCGACTCGCCGAGCAGCGACATCGACGCATGCCGCAGCAGGTCGTCGAGCGGCGGATTCGCGTCGGCGCCCGACAGCAGCGCGCGAATGACAGACGCCGCCGACGGCAGGCGAGCGACGTAGTACGTGAAGAGCTCGTCGTACCCGAGCGGTCGCCACGATGCCGCGAGCCACGCCATCACGACGATGACGACGACGGCCCCGACGAGCAGCCCGCGCTCGGCACGCGTCGCGCTGGAAGTCGGATCAGTCACGGTTGCGCAAGATAGACCACTCGCGGTGCGGCTGCCGGCCCGCGACGGCGCGCCTCACATGCCCTCGATGACCTCGAGGTCGGGCTGTGCCGCCTTGCCCGGGGCCGCCGGCCGGCTGCGCACCAGCCACGCCAGCGGCAACACCAGGAGCGTCGTCAGCGCGAGCCAGTAATAGTCGTTGGAATAGCCGATTGCGGCGGCCTGCCGGGTGATCTCGCCGACCAGGCCCGCGGTCGAGGCGTTCGCGCCGGGCTCGAAGCCGAGCTGCTGCCACCGGTCGGTCGAATAGGCGGTGAAGCCCTCGACGAGGTAGCTCTGGTTGATCTGGGTGGAGCGCGCGAGCAGCGCGACGACCGCCGAGACGCCGATCGAAGAACCCATGGTGCGGACCAGCGTGAGCAGCGCGCCGGCCTCGGCCCGCTGTGAAGGCAGCAGCGTCGCGTAGGCCGTCGTCGACAGCGGCACGAACACGAGCGGCGAACTGAGCCCGTTCACGAGACCCGACATCGCCAGGTACTCGCGCGACGCGTCGACCGATATGCCGCCGAGCAACAGCAGCGAAGCGACGCCGCAGAGGATGCCGGCACCAATGAGAATGCGGGGCGGCACGCGCGAAACGAACCGGCCGGCGATGATCACGGCGATCATCGCGCCCACGCCGCGCGAAGCCTGGATCACTCCGGCATCCGCGGCCGGATAGCCCTGGATCGACTGCAGGAAACTCGGCACGAGCACGGTCGGACTGATGATGCCGAGGCCGATCGTGAACATCAGCAGCAGCGCGACGGCGAGGTTGCGGTCGCGGAACAGGGTCGGGTCGACGAACGCGTGCCGCGTCGTGACGGCATGCACGATGAACATCCCGCCGCAGAGCGCGGCGCAGAAGGCCTCGGCCATGATCTCGGGCGACTCGAACCAGTCGAGCGTGTGGCCGCGGTCGAGCATGAGCTGGAAGCCGCCGAGCGCCACGGACAGCAGCACGAACCCGAGCCAGTCGAACGGTCGCGCTCCGGTGGCGTCGCGACGCGCGGGCAGACCGCGCATCAGCACGACGAAAGCGACGGCGCCGAATGGCACGTTGACGAAAAACGCCCAGCGCCAGCTCCACTCGTCGGTGAGCCAGCCACCGAGCGTCGGTCCGATCACCGGACCCACCATCACCCCGAGACTCCACAACGCCATGACCTGCCCGTGCTTTTCGTACGGAAACTCCTGCAGCAGCGCGACCTGCGACAGCGGCACCAGCGCGGCGCCGCAGACACCCTGCAGAATCCTCGCGGCGACCATTCCGGCGAGGCTGTCCGCGACGCCGCACAGCACCGACGCCAGCGTGAACCCCGCGACGGCGATGCCGAGCACGGCGCGCAGGCCGTAACGCATGCCGAGCCAGCCGGCGAGGGGCATGGCGATCGCGCTCACGACGATGTACGAGGTGACGATCCAGGCGGCCTGCTCCTGCGTGGCCTGCAGCGTGCCCTGGATGTGGGGCAAGGCGACGTTCACGATCGTGGTGTCGACCGCATAGAGCAGCGTCGCCAGCACGGTGCCGACGCTGACCAGCAAGCGGCGTTGCGCGGACGAAATCACGAATGCCGTCGCGGTGGGGCCCGGCGTCTCAGCCGTGCAGCCACGCGAGCCAGCGCTGCAGGCGTGTCGGCGCGTCGGTCTGGATTTCGACCTCTGCGCTCGCACCACTGCGCAGCGCCGGCATCGACGGGCCGCGCTCGAGCACGATGCGCACGGGGATGCGCTGCACGACCTTGACCCAGTTGCCGGAGGCGTTCTGGGCCGGGAGCAGCGAAAACTCGGCGCCCGTCGCCTGCGCGACGCTTTCGACCCGGCCGTGCCACACGACGTCGGGATAGATGTCGACGACGACGCGCGCGGACTGCCCGGGCTTGACCCAGCCCAGGTCCGTCTCCTTCAGGTTCGCCTCGACGTAGACCTCGTCGTTGACGACGATGGCGAACGCGGCACGGCCTTCGACGACGTGGTCGCCGACCTGCGGCAGGTGACTGACGACGCCCGACCGCGGCGCGCGCATCACTGCGTGGCCGAGGTCGACCTGCGCACGTTCGAGTTGCGCGGCGGCCGCGCGGACGGCCGGATGTGCGTCGACCGGCAGGTCGGGATTGCCGCCCAACCGTGCGCTGGCCTCCGCGACCTGGAGGTCGAGGACAGCGACGGCGCCGTCGGCGCTTTCCGCGGTGTGGCGCACCTCGTCGAGGGCCGCCTCGGCGACGAGTTTGCGATCGACCAGCTCGCGCTGCCGTGCGTACTGGCGACGGGCGTAGGCCGCCGTCTCGCGGGCGACCTGCCGCTCGGCGACCCGGGCGTTGTACTCGGCGCGCAGGGTCTGCACCGAGAGCCGCGCGTTCGCGAGGTCCGCGGCCGCGCTGGCGGCCGCGGCGCGCAGCTTCTCGTCGTCGAGCTCGAGCACGGTCTGCCCCGGGTGGACGCGCGCATTCTCGACCACCGCGACGCGGCGCACGTCCGCCGAGACGAGCGCCGTGACGTCGACGCGGTCCTGCTTGACGTAGGCATTGTCGGTCGAAGCCACCGTGCCACTGCGGCCGAACGCGTACAGCGCCAGCGTGACGAGGACGAGCGGCACGATGACCAGCAGCACGAGCCGGAGGCCGCGTCGCGCCGGCGCCGGGGCGTCGGCAATCGTGTCGAGGGCGGCGTCCGCCCGGATTTCCGCTTCAACCGCCATGATTGCGTCTTCCCGCCGTCGCCCGGCTGCGCGCCGTCGACAGGTTCTCGTGCACGCGCCGCAAGCCGGCCATCAAGGCGTCACTTTCCGCGGGGCTCATGCCGGCCAGCGCACGCGCGTGGGCCTGCACCAGCAGTTCGTTGAGCCGCTTGACGATCGGCAGCGCCTTGGGCTCGACGTGGATGCGGGTTGCCCGCCGGTCGGTCGGGTGGCTTTCGCGCCGCACCAGACCTTGCCGCTCGAGCCGGTCGAGCATGCGACCGACCGTGACGGGCGAGAGGTCCAGCCAGCCGGCGAGTTCGACCTGCCGGCAACCCGGACGACGGTGCACGGTCAGCAACAGCCGGTACAGCTGCGGCGCCAGCGCCTGTGACCGCGTCCGCTGGTAGAAGTCGGCGCGCATCAGCCGCAACAGGTCGGCGAGCATCGCCGCGAGCGTGTCGGGTACCTGCGACTCATATGATGTGGGACACATATAGTAACTATAGCATAGTATTCCGGTCGACCGGCAATCGCTGCGGGAAACTCCGCATTGCCGGGCCCGCGGACGCAGTGGAAAGCTGTGGCGGACGTGGTTTCCAGGGGACGCGTCGGCGCCCGGGTCCGGGCTGCCGCGCGGTTGCGCGATGGCCGCCACTCGACCGATTCCGATGCTCGACCTGATGTTCTTCCTCACGGAGAGCGTCGCCAACCCGCGTCACATCGGCTCGGTGCTGATCTTCCGCAAGCCGCGGGGCCGACGCGACCGCGTCCTCGAGGAAATCGTCGACGCCTATCGCCGGGCGCCGCCGCGTCCGCCGTTCAACCGCATTCCGCTGTTCCGCAAGGCCGGCATGCCACTGTGGCAGGACGTCGAGCGCATCGACGTGAGCCACCACGTGCATTACCTCGCGTTGCCCGCGCCCGGTTCGGAGCAGCAACTGCACGCGCTGATCGCCGACCTGCACGCGCCCATGCTCGAGCGGCACCGGCCCGGCTGGAAGGTGTATTTCATCGACGGCCTCGCGGGCGATCGCTTCGCCATCTATCACAAGGTTCACCACGCGCTCGTCGATGGCGAGTCCGGCATGGAGATCCTGCGCCGCTCGATGACGGAATCGGCCGCGGACCGCAGGATCCCGAGCACCATCGGGCTCGATCATCCCGAGCGTTCGCGGCCGGCACCCGAAGGGCTGCAGCGCGCGCTCGAGCGCGAGGCACGCACTCTGGCGCGGCGGACCTGGTCCATCGGCGTGGGCGGGCTCTATCTCGTCGAGCAGACGCTCGCGGGGCTGCGGGGCTACACGCCGCAGCACACCCGCGCGTTCACGGCGCCCGCGACGCCGATGAATGCGCCGATCTCCAGCTCGCGCTCCATCACGCACACCGTGCTGCCGCTGCGACGTCTCAAGACGGTCGCGCACCGCGCGGGAGCCACGCTCAACGACGTGGTGCTCTGCCTGCTCGATGCGGCCGTGAACCGCTATCTGCGCGAACAGGGCCGCCCGCCGGATCATCCGCTCGTCGCGCTCTGCCCCGTGTCGCTGCGCGAGGCGGGCGTCAAGGAAGCGACGACCAGCGTTTCGGCGATCTGGCCGCCGCTCGGCCCGGTCGCGGCGCCGATCGATGCGCGGCTGCGCACGATCGTGGCGAACACGCGCGCGGCCAAGGCGGAGCTCAGGAGCCTCGGCAAGGACGTCGCCTATGCCTACGCCGTCATGGCCTTCGCGCTCACCGAGACGCTGGCGGTGGCGCGGCCCGAGGCCCTCGGCCTGCGCACCGGCAACCTGCTGGTGTCCAACGTGCGCGGCCCGGAACGGCCGCTGTACCTGAACGGCGCGCGGCTCGAGGCGATGTTCCCGGTCTCGACGCTGATCGTGGGCGTGGGTCTCAACGTCACGTTCATGTCGTACGCCGACCAGGTCGTGCTCGGCTACACCGGCAACGGCGTCGCGCTGCCCGCGTTCGAGCAGCTCGCGAGCTACACCGTCGCAGCGTTCGACGCGCTGGAGCGGCGCGTGGCGGGGCGCCGGCGGGG
>JAYRRR010000103.1:0-12377 GCA_041910015.1 Steroidobacteraceae bacterium | reverse complement strand
CTGGCACGCCGGTGCGGTGGCGGCGGGCAGCGCCGGGCCCGGCGAGTGGCTGCTGGGCTACGTGCGTCGCGAAGGACACGAGGTGGAAACCGGCGCCGACGTCGAGCCCGATCCACGCGATTACGCCAGCGACTCCGTCATGGCGAAGTACGCGCTGCCGTCGCTTCCGGGCGGTGCGCTCACGCTCGCGTTCGAAGCCGGCGAGATCGAGCAGCAGTCGACCGTCAACGCGTTCATCGGTGTCGGCCGCTTCGTCAACACGACCGCGTTGTCGGGCGACGATCGTCTCGGTCGCCGTCGCGCGAGCGTCGAGCAGGCACTCGGCCCGGCGGGGAAGTGGTTCGACTCGGCCGAGTGGCGTGCCTACTGGCAGGCGACGAGGACCGACCAGGACACCGACGAGACCCGCAAGGCCGTGCCGCCGCGCACGCCCGCCGTCCAGCTCGACCGCAGCTTCGATTTCGAAGAGAGCACGTTCGGCGTCGAGTTCGCGGCCGTGCGCAGCTTCGACGGCCGACGCGTCGGGCACGAAGTCGTCTATGGCCTCGAGGCCACGCGCGCCCGCATCGAGGAGATGCGCAACGGCACGCAGACGGTGATCGCGACGGGGCAGACGTCGAACGTCATTCTCGGCGAAACCTTCCCGCTGCGCGATCTGCCGCTCAGCGACGTCACGGAAATCGGCATCTTCGCGCAGGACGACATCAAGATCGGCGGCTCGCGCTGGACGCTGATCCCGGCTCTGCGTGTCGACTACTACGAGCTCGACCCCGAGCTGGACGCGGTATACCGCGAGGACAATCCGGCCACTACGCCGGTCGGCGTCGACGAGGTGTCGGTCTCGCCCAAGCTCGGCGTCACCTACCGGATCGCCGACGATCTGCACGCCTTCTTCCAGTACGCGCGGGGGTTCCGCTCGCCGCCGCCGGAAGACGTCAACATCGGCCTCGAGATCCCGCTGTTCAGGTACCGGGCCGTGCCGAATCCCGACCTGCAGGCGGAGACGAGCGATGGCTTCGAACTCGGTCTCCGGTCGACGGGCGATGCGGTCAGCTTCACCGCCAGCATTTTCCAGACCGAGTACGACGATTTCATCGAATCCCGCGTGAACCTGGGCACCGACGCCTCGGGCGTGACGCTGTTCCAGTCGCAGAACGTCGCCGAGGCGCGGATCTACGGGGCGGAACTGTCGGCGATGGCCAACGTCGGTACATGGTGGGACTCGCTGGACGGCTGGACCGGCCGGCTCGCGGCGTCCTGGACCCGGGGCGACGACCTGGTCCGTGACAAATCGCTGAACTCGATCGATCCCCCGCGTCTCGTGGTCGGTGCGCGTTACGAGGCGCCATCACAGCGCTGGGCCACGGAACTGGCGATCACGGCCGTCGAGGCACAGCGCGACGTCGACACCAGCACGGTCGATCTATACCGCACCGACGGCTACGCCACGGTCGACCTGCTGGCCGAGTGGCAGCTCTCGCCGCGGCTGCACCTCAATGTCGGGCTGTTCAACCTGACGGACGAGGAATACATCGACTGGGCGGACGTGCGCGGCCGCGCGAACGACGACACGCTCGTGCCGTATTACACGCAGCCCGGCTTCAACGCCTCGGCGGCACTGCACTACGACTTCTAGCCACCGCTTGTATCCGGTTGCCGGCGGTGGCGGGCATTTCGTGCGTCGTCGCCCGGCCCACCGTGTTACAGCACGTCCCAGCCGTAGGCGCCGCGGTCGAGCACCGACTGCGCGAGCCCATCGATCGCCCGGTCCTCGTTCTGCGCTGCGCCGCGGATGTTGCGGACCATGCGCCGCCGCGCCTGGTGCGTGAAGACCTCGGCGATCTTCTGGACGTCCGCGGCCGACGCAGGGTCGGTAGCGATGAGCGCGTTGGCCCTCGACATCACGCACAGGCCGACGAACAGGTCGATCATCAGGTCGGCGATGCGCTTCAGCACGTATTGCTGGTCGGAAATCGCCTTCCCGTGCCGGCGCAGCGTGGCCTCGGCGACCCGCGCGGCCGCGCGCGCATAGGCCTGGTAGATCGCACCGAGCGGCCGCAGCCCGGGAGCGAGCGGCGTGCGGATCGAATCCGCGCCGAGGCCCGTCGCGCGCGAAATCCGCGTGCCCGCATAGCCTGACAGCACGCCGAAGCCCTTGATCGGGTCGTTGAACACCGAGCGCAATGCGGACTGCAGCTCCTTGAGCGAATCGCCGACGTCCTTGAGCGCCGACAGCGCGATGAACAGGCGCAGGATCTCGTTCGCGCCCTCGAAGATCGGCATGATGCGCGCGTCGCGCACGTACTGCTCGTACGGGACGCCGCGCATGAAGCCGTTGCCGCCCGCGACCTGCAGCGCCTCGTAGGTGGCGCGCTGGAGCACGTCGCTCGCGAAGACCTTGGTGATCGCCGCCTCTGTCGAGTAGTCCTCGCAGCCGCTGTCGATGTAGTGCGCGACCATCCAGACCGCGCTCTCCGCGGCGAAGCAGTCGACCGTCATCTGCGCGATCTTCTCGCGCACCAGGCCGAACTCGGCGATCGGCCGGCCGAACTGCTGGCGGCCCTGCGCCTGCGCGACGACCAGGCGGATCAGTGCCTTCATGCCGCCGACGGCGCCGCCGCCGAGCCCCGTGCGCCCGTTGTTCAGGATCCCCATCGCGACCTTGAAACCCTTGCCGACCTCGCCGAGCACGTTTTCCGGCGGCACGCGCACGTCGTTGAAGGCGACGGCCGCGGTGGAGGAGGCGCGGATGCCCATCTTGTCCTCGTGCGGCCCGTGACTGACGCCGGGCCACCCCGCCTCGACGAGAAACGCCGTGATCTTGCCTTCCGGCCCGTCGGTGCGCGCAAACACGGTGTAGAAGTCCGCGATGCCGCCATTCGTGATCCAGATCTTCTCGCCGTTCAGCGTCCAGCTGCCGTCGGCGTTGCGCCCGGCCCGCGTGCGGATGGCGGCCGCGTCGGAGCCCGCGCCCGACTCGGTGAGGCAGAACGCCGCGATCATCTCGCCGGTCGCCAGCCGCGGCAGGTAGCGGGCTTTCTGCTCGTCGCTGCCGAACAGCAACAGGCCCTTCATGCCGATCGAGCTGTGCGCGCCGATGGTGAGCGAGACCGAGCTGTCGTGGGCGCTCGTCTGCGCGAGGACGCGCGCATAGGCGGCATTCGACAGCGCCAGGCCGCCGAACTCCTCGGGGATGATCAGCCCGAAAAGGCCGAGTTCGCGCAGCGACTGGATGAATTCGGGCGGCTGTCGCGCCTCGCGGTCCATGTGCGCGAAGTCCGCCTCCTTGCCCGAGAGGAAACGCTCGACCGAGTCGATGATCATGCCGAGCACCTCGCGGTCGCGCTCGCTGATCGTCGGGTAGGGGAACAGGTTTTCCTCGAGGATCTCGCCCATGAGCAGGGCCTTGGCGGCGCTCTGGTCACGCAGCAGGCGGTCGTCGGAGGTCGCGGCCGGCCCGGGAGTCTCGATGGTGGCATTCATGGTCGATACCTCGATGAGGGGTCGGCGTCGCCGCGATTCGCCTTCAGCGCAGCGGCGACGCGAACGAGGGAGCCCGTCGTTCTGCGCGTCTCGCCCAGCCATACAGGCCGAGTGTGGCGAAGACGTACCGGGCGAGCGTGGCGGTTTCCGGTTCGAGCGGCGTCGCGCCGGCGCGCACGCGCGCGATCACGAAGCCGCTCAGGCCCGATTGCAGCAGCTCGTGCGTGGCGTCGGTGACTGCCGGGACGTCGTGATGGGTCTCCCGCACTTCGTCGAACCAGGCGCGGATCGCGCCGTCGAGCACGTGCTTGGCGTGTTCGAACGCCACGCGGATGCGCGGCGAGGCGCCTTCGGCTTCGGCGATGAAGGCCCGTGCGAACCAGTGGTCCTTGTCGAGACGGCGCAGGTACGCGCGGATGCCGGCGACGAGCCGGCCGGGCAGACTCCCCGGCGAACCAATGACCTCGATGACGACCTGGTTGTGCGTCTCGGCAAGGCCGACGAAGCAGGACAGGAAGCAGTCCTCCTTGTCCTCGAACAACTCGTAGAACGTAGCCCGCGACACGCCCGCCTGGCCGATGATGCCCGCCACGGTGGCCGCGGCATAGCCCTTTTCGGCGACGACGTGCGCGGTCGCCTCGACGAGACGGGCGCGTTGCGAAAGCACGACGACTTCCTGCGGCAGGCCCGCGATGCCGCGCGGCAACCGGCGCGGCACCACGAGGGCTTCCTCGCGGCCCGGGACCGGAGCCACCGGGAGGCTGCGCACGCGCCGCTGGCGTCCCGGCGCGGCGCCGTTCGCAGTGGAGGGTGATCGATTGCGCATGACCATGACGCGATTGGTGCGGTGACCACTGGCGGCCACCGAGTGTACAGTCGTGCTTGCTTGTGAACAATCGTGTTTATTAGGCTGACGCGCAGCCCGCCGGCCCCGCGCACGGCCGGTGCGAAGCGCACAGGATGCAGGTGATTCCCATGCTCAACGGTCAGGTCCGCTCCGTCGCCGTCGTCGCGGCGCAGCGTATCCCGTTCGCGCGTTCGGGTACGGCGTATGCGGAGCTTTCCAATCGGACGATGCTGACCGACACGCTGCGCGCGCTCGTCGAGCGCTGCGGTCTGCGGGGCACCCGCCTGGGCGAAGTTGCCGGCGGCGCGGTCATGAAGCACTCGCGCGACTGGAACCTCGTGCGCGAATGCGTGCTCTCCTCAGGGCTCGACGCCGCGACGCCCGCGTACGACCTGCAGCAGGCCTGCGGTACCGGCCTCGAGGCGGTCATCCTCGTCGCGAACAAGATCGCGCTCGGTCAGATCGACGCCGGCATCGCCTGCGGCACCGACACGACCTCCGACGCGCCGATCGCGGTGCACCACCGTCTGCAGCGGGCGCTGATGCGGCTCAATCGCGCGCGCACGGCCGGCGAACGGCTGCGGGCGACGGTGGGCCTGCTCGATCCGCGCGGTCTCGTGCCGGAAATCCCGCGCAATTCCGAGCCTCGCACGGGCAAGTCGATGGGCGTCCATGCGCAGATCACGGCCGACCGATTCGCCATCGGCCGGCGCGAGCAGGACGAACTCGCGCTCGCGAGCCACCGCAACCTCGCCGCTGCCTGCGACGCTGGCTTTCTTGGCGACCTCGTGATGCCCTACGGCGGGCTGTCCCGCGACAACAACCTGCGGCCCGGCTCGACACCCGAGCAGCTCGCCGGGCTGCCCGGGGCGTTCAAGCCGGGCGGCAGCATCAGCGCGGCGAATTCCTCGCCGCTCACCGATGGTGCCTCGGCGGTGCTGCTGGCGAGCGAGTCGTGGGCCCGCGAGCGCGGCCTGCCGGTGCTCGCCCAAGTCGCGGCCGCCGAGACCGCGGCTGTCGATTTCGTCGACGAACGCGAAGGGCTGCTGATGGCGCCCACCCATGCGGTCGCCCGCATGCTGGCCCGTTGCGGTCTGAAGCTGCAGGACTTCGATTTCTACGAGATCCACGAGGCGTTCGCTGCCGTGGTGCTGTGCACGCTCGCTGCGTGGGAGTCGCCGGAGTTCTGTCGGGAACGCCTCGGGCTCGCCGAGCCGCTCGGGTCGATCGATCGCAGCCGGCTCAACGTCAAGGGCGGTTCGATCGCTACCGGGCACCCGTTTGCCGCCACCGGCGGCAGGATCGTGGGCACGCTGGCAAAGTTGCTGGCGGAGACGGGTCGCGGCCGCGGGTTGATCTCGATCTGCGCCGCGGGCGGGCAGGGCGTCACGGCGATTCTGCAGCGCTGAATGATTCGTTACCCGGTGCCGAATGTTCGGCACCGGGTAACGAAAAAAAAGGGCTCCGCTCTTGCGAGCGGAGCCTGCAATGCGCGCAGTGCGCATGGGAGCTGAAGCCGGCCACCCCGCGCTTGCGCGCGGGGTGGCATCGAGTCATCGATCAGTACACGTCGCCGACGGTGTTGTGCACGTTGAACTTGCCGGTGGGCGTGATGATCCGCGGGTCGTTGATGACCTTCTTGAGCTTGAGCGTCTTGTCGTCGATGACGACGATCGCGGACTTCTGCTCCTTGCCGTTCCACACGGAGAACCAGACCTCGTCGCCCGCGGCATTGTACTCGGGCTGCACGACGCGCTTCGGGCCTTCACCGAGCTTCGCCCAGTCGGCGATCGGCAGCACCTTGTAGCCGGCTTCGAGGTTCGAGATGTCGAACACCGCGATGCTCTGCGCGATCTTCGGGTCCGGGTTCAGCGGCGTGTCGACGTAGAGGTGCTTCGACTTCGGATGCGTCTTCACGAACAGCGAACCGCCGCCCTGACCCTTGAGCACGCGTACGACCTTCCAGGCGCTGTCCTTGTGGCCTTCGGGGTCCGTGCCGATCGCCGTGACCTTTTCGTTGCCGAGGGCGCTGGTGACCCACACCGGCCCGTACTGCGGGTCGACGAAGTTGGCGCCGCGGCCCGGGTGCGGAATCTTGTCGACGTCGACGAGCGCCGTGAGCTTCTGTTCACGCGAGTCGACCACCGCGACCTTGTCCGACTGGTTGGCGGCCGTCAGGAAATAACGCTTGGTGACGTCCCAGCCGCCGTCGTGCAGGAAGCGCGCGGCGCCGATCGTCGTCGTCCGGAGGTTCTTGATGTCCTCGTAGTTGACCAGCAGGATCTGGCCGGTTTCCTTGACGTTGACGATGAACTCCGGGTGCTCGTGGGAGGCGACGATTGCGGCCACGCGCGGCTCCGGATGGAACTCCTGCGTGTCGACGGTCATGCCACGCGTCGAGACGACCTTGAGCGGCTCGAGCGTCGCGCCGTCCATGATCGTGAACTGCGGAGGCCAGTAGGCGCCCGCGATCGCATAGCGGTCTTCGTAGCCCTTGTACTTCGAGGTCTCCACCGAACGCGCCTCGAGGCCGATCTTGATTTCGGCCACGCGGTCGGGCTTCGGCATGTAAAGGTCGATCAGGTCGATCTTCGCGTCGCGGCCAATCGTGTACACATAGCGACCCGAGTGCGACAGGCGCGAGATGTGCACGGCATAGCCGGTCTTGATGATGTTGATGATCTGCTTGGTGTCGCCGTCGATCAGCGCCACCTCGCCCGAGTCACGCAGCGTGACCGCGAAGATGTTGTCGAGGTTGTATTTGTTCTGCTGGGTCGTCGGCCGCTGGTCGACCGGGATGATGACCTTCCAGCTCGCCTTGATCTCCTTGAGGCCGTACTCCGGCGGCTGCGGCGGCTCGTGCTGGACGAAGCGGGCCATGATGTCCACTTCTTCCGATGTGAGCTCGCCCGACTTGCCCCAGCTCGGCATGCCAGCCGGCGAGCCCTGATTGATGAACACCTTCAGGTACTCGGTGCCCTTCTTCTGCGTGATGTCTGGCGTGAGCGGCTTGCCCGTGGCGCCCTTGCGCAGCACGCCGTGGCAGCCCGCGCAGCGCTGGAAGTAGATCTTCTGCGCGCGATCGAACTCCGCCAGGGTCATGTCGGGCGCACCCGGTGTGACGCGGACCTGGGCGCCTGCAGCGCCGGCAGGCGAGGGTGCGCCCTGGTAGGTGGTTTCGCCGACCGTGGTCGGGTGCTGCGTCGGCGACGCGACCGTGATGCCTTCCTTCGCCGCGGCGGCGCGCTCGGCAGCGACGCGCTCGACCGTGATGCTGCCGCCCTTGTTGCCCCAGGTGTTGAGCACGTAGGTCAGCACGTCGGCGATCTGCTGGTCGCTCAACTGCGACATCGCGGGCATGACGGAGTTGTATTTCTGGTTGTTGACGGTGACTTCGCCCGTCAGGCCGCGCACGACGATGCCGACGGCACGGTCGGGCTTGGACAGCAGGAAGTCCGACTTGGCGAGCGGCGGGAACGCGCCCGGCAGTCCCTGCCCCGTGGCCTGGTGGCACGCCACGCAGGCGGTGTTGAAGACTTCCTCACCCATTTTGAGGCGTTCGGCGCTCGGCGCGGCGCCTGCGGCCGCTTCGGCCTGGTGCACCTGCGGCGCGCTCGCGCTCGTCGACGGCTGAGCGCCTGCCGTGAGGCACAGGCCGAGTGCCAACGGGGCTAGGAGCCAGCCGCGGCGAAAGGAGGGTCCGGTCTCGTCGTGGGGGGATGCCATGCACTTGTCTCCTGGTCTTCCCGTGGGGCGGCCATGCGACCGCCAGATCAACGGACTGTAGGAGGCGGCCGACATGCGCGCCTTGACCAGAATCAAGCGCGTGTTGCGGAACTCACCTATGCGGGAGCGTCGAGGATCGACAGCAGCCGGGCCCGGTCGGGCACCAGCACGCTGCGACCGTGGACTTCGATGGCGCCACTGTCCGCCAGGTTGCGAAGGATTCGCGACAAGGTTTCGGGCTTCATCGACAAATGGGAGGCGATTTCCTGTCGCGATTCCTGCAACTGGACCTCGGCGGGCCCCAGGCTGCCAGCGGGCAGCCGGCCGTCGAGCATGCGCACGAAGCGGTGCGTCGCGCTTTCGAGCGTCAGGTACTCGATTTCGCGGATGCGCATGTGCAGACGTTGGCTGAGGTTGCCGAGCAGACGCAGGCAGGTTTCGGGGTTCTCGCGCAGGATCGCCACGTATTCCGCGCTGGAAAAGCGGGCGATCCGCGACGGGATGGCGACCACGGCGGAAACGGGGTACATCGGCCCCGACATGAACATCACGGCTTCGGCGAAGCTCTGGCCGGGACCGAGGATGTCGACGATCTTTTCCTCGCCCGTCTTGGAGTAGAGCACCAGGTTCACCTGCCCCTCGACCACGATGTAGAAATGCCGGGCAGGCTGGCCGCGGTTGAACAACACCTTGCTGGCCTCGGCCTCCTCCAGGTGGGCTGTCGCCATCAGTCGCTGCAACTGCGCGGGCGCGAGCCCCGAGAACAGGTGATGGGCGCGGATCCCGGCCAGTGCGGAGAGGTCGTTGCTGGGCATTCGGGACGAACTGGTCCAGACGAGGGGGAACGACCGCCATTGTAGGAACTTTCCCCCGTTGACGGGTACGTCCCCGTGGACTACTCCGACCGCGGCCCGGCCCGATCAGGTCACCAGGAATCGGGCCAGCAGGCCGAGCGGGTGGTGCGCCCGGGCCACGGTGAACAGGAAGCCGACCGTGACGAGCGCCGCGACGAAGGCCGCGACCCTGACCTGCCTCGTCCGGCCGCGCTTGAGCGCGATGCTGCCGAGCACCACGTAGACGACCAGCAGCACCACCTTCATGGTCAGCCATGACGTCTGGAATGGATACTGGTGAATGACGTTCGTCAGCATCAGCGCGGCCGTCAGCAGCACCGTGTCGATGGCATACGAGGGATAACGCAGCCACGCGGAATTCACCGACGGCGAATCCGCCAGCATCAGCAGGCCACGCCAGGTGAACAGCCATACCGAAGCCATCGCGAACCCGATGTGTGTGTGCCGCAGGCCGAGATAGAACTCCGCCATCAGCCCGGTCTGCCGTCCACCCGCGGTGCGAGATAGATGCCGCCGGTGCGTACGATCCATGTGCCAACGGCACCGAGCCAGAGCACCAGACCGGCGAGCAGGAAGACCTGGACGGCGAGCGGTGCCCGGACGATTTCGCTCAGCACACGGCTGACCGCGCCCGCCTGCAGCAGCAGGAAGCAGACCAGCGTGATCCGGTCCATGCGCAGCGGCCGCCCCGAGTGCCCCATCGTGACGCGCGTGACCATCGCGACCAGCATGCCGCCGAAGAAACCCATGCCGAGCGCATGGACCGGCGCGCGACCGAGCGCCCATTCGCCGGTCAGTGCAAAGCTCGCATCGCGGGCGGTCTGCAGCAGCACTGCCACGGGCAGCCAGGCAAAACCCGCATACAGCGACCACAGCAGCGGATTGCCGCGCGCCTTGAACGACGTCCAGCGAAACGCGCACAGCGCCGTCAGCACGAACAGCACCGCATCGGCGACCGGCAGCAGGGCCAGCGCCCCGAGCGTGCCGAGCAGCAGCCGCGCGTAGACGAGAACGACGACACCGACCAGCACCCATAGCGGGCGCCACGGCATGTAGCCCGGGACCACGCCCTGCGAGAAGAACGGGATCATGCGGTGGCACACCGCGAAGAAGACCGGCAGCAGCCCGCCCCAGAGCGCGACGCGGATGGCGAAGTGCAGCACGAAGTCGTTGCCTGCAAAGACGCCGTAGCCGAAGCTCGCCAGCGCCACCCACTGCACGCACAGTGCGATCAGCACGACGATCGCATGCGACACGGCCTGCGGCGCGCCGAGCAACACGCGGAACAGCGTGACGATGGCGACGAGCAGGGCCAGCGCGTTGGCGACGCACCCCGCCAGCAGCCAGGCCGTGCCGGTGAGCGTCCCCACCAGCCAGAGCAGCGTGCCGGCCGCGAACAGCGCCGCCGTGGCGAGGTATTCGCGACGCTCGACCAGCGGGCCGTTCATCCAGCGCGGGAAGACCGTGAACAAAAAGCCGAAAAAGATCGTCGGGAACACCGCGAACAGCATCAGGAACGCATGCGCCCAGATCGGCGCGGGATGCAACGCGAGCGCGAAGGACGGGACGCCGTGATAGCGCGCGCAGATGTGCAGGGCCCACCAGGCCGTGCCGAGCAACAGCGAGATCAGGCCGGTGAAGAACATCGTGCGGTGCGGGGCCGCGAACAGCGGAATGCCCTGAGCGGGCGGTGGGACGGGTACGTTCATACGGTTACCGACAAGGCCGGAGCGGGCAGGTTTACCAGCGCCGGTGGTGGCAGGACCGGCCGGATCGAACCGAGCGGGCGTCCGCCGATTTTCCCAGATTCTTCCGAAGCTTGCGCGTTCCGGTGGCGGCTGGGCTCCAGCGAGGGGGGCAGGGAGGGCGCTGCCAGGTGGCGCGCATGCTCGGCGTGCATGCAACGGGTCGCCTTGACCGAAGTCAAACACAAATGCCGTGAGGCTAGGTATCTATCGTCGTCGGGCACGGCTGCCCGCGACATCGATGCGGGCCATGTCCGGCAGCGCAGCGGACCGGTCGCCCCGATGCGCAACCACACGCGGGGGCGCTCGATATGCACGAGGCAACATCCGATGCGCTGGTCGTCTTCGGCATCACGGGCGATCTCGCGTTCAGGAAGATCATTCCGGCACTCGAAAACCTCGAGCGGCGTGGCCGCCTGCCGCCGACCGTCGTGGGCGTCGCACGCGGCGGTTCGGGCAAGGCCGCCGTGCTTGCGCGTATCCGCGACAGTCTCGCGCATCACGGCGACGGCACCGATGCCGACGCACTGTGCCGCCTCGAATCGAAGTTCCGTTATGTCGACGGCGACTACCGTGACGCCGGGACCTTCGTCGCGCTGCGTGACGCGCTCGCGACGGCGCAGCGTCCCTGCCACTATCTCGCCATCCCGCCGAGCCTGTTCGTCACCGTCGCCGGGCAACTGGGCCAGGCCGGCTGCGCGTCGAACGCGCGCGTCGTCGTCGAAAAGCCGCTGGGCCGCGATCTGGCGAGCGCGCAGACGATCAATCGGGCGCTGCGGCGTGTTTTCGACGAGAACGCGATCTTTCGCATCGACCATTTCCTCGGCAAGGAGCCCGTGCAGAACCTGCTGTACTTCCGCTTCGCCAACGCCTTCGTCGAGCCCGTCTGGAACCGCACCTACGTCGAGCACGTGCAGGTCACGATGGCGGAGGCCTTCGGCGTGGAGGGACGCGGCCCCGTGTACGAGGAACTCGGCGCCGTTCGCGACGTCGTGCAGAACCACCTGCTGCAGGTCGTTGCGATCCTCGCCATGGAGCCGCCCGTCGGCACCCACGCCGAGGCGATGCGCGACGAGAAGCTCAAGGTGCTGCGCGCGATCCGGCCACTGGAGCGCCGCGACGTCGTGCGAGGCCAGTATGCGGGCTATCGCGCGGAACAGGGCGTCGCGGCGGGCTCCGACGTCGAGACCTACGCGGCCCTGCGCTTCGAGATCGACTCCTGGCGCTGGTCCGGCGTGCCGTTCTTCGTGCGGACCGGCAAGCGGCTCGCCGTGACCGCGACCGAGGTCATGGCCACGCTGCGTCGCCCACCACAGCGGCTGTTCGACGAGCCGCTGCCACCACGCGCGAATTACCTGCGCTTCCGGCTCGGCCCGGACCGCGTCGCGATCGCGCTCGGCGCCCGTACCAAGACCGCGGGCGAGGCCATGGTCGGCCGCGAGACCGAACTCTTCGCCTGCGACACCCAGCTCGACACGATGCTGCCGTACGAGCGGTTGCTCGGTGACGCGCTGCGCGGCGATGCGACGCTGTTTGCGCGGCAGGACGCGGTCGAGGCCGCCTGGGGGATCGTCGACCGCCTGCTCGCGAGCGGGCCGCAGGTCGTGCAGTACGCGCCGGGCAGCTGGGGGCCGCCCGCGGCCACGCGTCTGGTCGAACGGCACGGCGGCTGGTACGACCCGCCGGCGGATCCCGCGAGCGCTGCACCGTGCGAGTGATCGT
>JAYRRR010000102.1:0-33080 GCA_041910015.1 Steroidobacteraceae bacterium | reverse complement strand
TGGCCGGGAGCCGCGGTTCCCGATGTTCGCCGATAGCGGTCGGTAGACTATATTGGACCGGTCGGCGAAGGGCACCTTTGTGGCGCCGGCCCCCGCAGGCCGGGACCGGCCAGGAGCGGTCCTTCAGTAGCGCAGCGAAGGCTTTCCGGAAGCGGCCATTGCCTGCGGTTCTGCCAGGCCACCAGCGTTGGTTCGATGCACATCACGCGCTCCATCTTGCGGCAGAGCTCGAAACGGAGATCCTGCGCCGGGTGTAGGCGATCAATCGGGGTGTCCCAAGTTAGAGCGCAAATCAAAGAGTTAGGCGCGACAAATGAGACGGCCGGGCCGGCCAGTCTCAGTTTGCCTGGCACCAGACTAGGTTCGTCTCACGTGCCGTGGCACTGGCTACCTTGTCAGGAACCTCGAGGGCTCCGAACATCCCGGCGGAGATCGCCCGCCTCGCGCACGAGTAACCGCGCCTTTCCTTGAGATTGACAACAGGCCCGGGCCTAGCCGTGGGCCTACGCTCATCGCCATCATTACGGTGCAGGGACGCACGGCATGGGTGCGCCGGAGCGCGACATCGCGCAGGCGAAGGATTTCATTGCCCCGCCGGGATACTCGGACATCGGCCCGAGGCGACGCTGCTCTACGAGCTGGTGGCCGAGCACTATCCCCGGTTCCGGGAGCGGCGGGCGACCGAGGGGCGTGCGCTGCCACGCTATGTGAAAGCCGAGTTCGAGGCCTATCTCAGGTGCGGCCTGCTCGAGCACGGCTTTCTGCGGGTCAAGTGCGACGCCTGCCAGGCCGAGAAGCTCGTGGCGTTCTCGTGCAAGCGCCGCGGATTCTGTCCGAGCTGCGGGGCCCGGCGGATGGTGGAGACGGCGGCGCTGCTCGTGGAGCACGTCTTACCAGAGCAGCCCGTTCGCCAATGGGTGGTGTCGCTGCCGTTTGCACTGCGCTACCTGCTGGCGACACGACCCGAAGTCATCACGCAGGTGCTCGGCATCGTCTACCGCGCGATTTCCGGCCACCTGATCCGCCAGGCCGGCCTGACGCGTGCGAGCGCGGTGACCGGGGCCGTGACCCTGATACAGCGCTTCGGCAGTGCGCTCAACCTCAATGTGCACTTTCACCTGCTGGTGCTCGACGGCGTTTATCGTCGTGACGGTGAGGGTCGTCTCGTGTTCGTCCCGGTCCCGGCCCCGAGCGCGGAGATGCTCAAGCAACTGGTGCAGCGGATCGCCGCGCGGGTCGGCCGCGCGCTCGAGCGCGCCGGGCTCGTCACGCACGACATCGACAATACGTATCTCGCCTTCGATCCCGGCGAGGAGCCGCCGATCCCTTCGATCCCGGCGAGGAGCCGCCGATCCACGCCCTGCTCGGGTCGTCGATCACCTACCGGATTGCAACGGGGCCGCGCGAGGGCCAGAAGGTGTTCACGCTGCAAACGCTGCCGGCCGCGCCGGACGCGCCGCGGCTGCAGGTCGCCGAGAGCTCCGGCTTCTCCCTGCACGCCGGCATCGCCGCGACCGCCTCGCAACCTGACAAACTCGAGCACCTGGCACGCTACGTCGCACGGCCCCCGCTCGCCACCGAGCGGCTGGCGCTGACCGGGAGCGGGCAGGTGCGCTACACGCTGAAGACGCCGTATCGCGACGGCACCACGCACGTGATCTTCGAGCCGGAAGACTTCATCGCCCGTCTCGCCGCACTGGTGCCCAAGCCCCGCGCCCACCTGACGCGATACCACGGTGTGTTCGCCCCGGCGAGCCCCGACTCACCGAGACGTCACGTCGTTTGCATGCGCAAACGCCGCGCCTTCTCGGGCGCGCCGCTCAACGTTGGCGTTATGTGTCATTCCCTGGCGGCAGCTTATGTGGCACCCTTTAGTACAGTTCGGAGGCAACGCCAATGGCTAATACGGCTAAGGAAGAGCTGACTCGTCTTATCCAGCAGCAGCCGGAGGATAGCTCCCGAGAAGAGATCATCCGGGAGCTCGCATTTCACGCCATGGTGGCTCGGGGTCTTGCGGATGCCGATGCGAAGCGCGCTATTTCGAACGAAGAAATGGGCCGGCGCATTCGCTCGTGGCAGCAATAACCTGGACGCTCGAGGCCGAGCGGTGGCTGAAGGACATTCACGAGTACATTGCTGCCGATAATCCGCAGGCGGCGGCGCGGACCGTCCAGGGCATCTATGATCGCGCTCAGTTGCTGCGGGAGTTCCCCGAGATGGGGCACAGATACTGGGCCTCATCGAGAGAGGTAAGAATTCTCCTCTATGGGCATTACTGAATCACCTACCTGATCACGGCCAACGGTGACGTAGAGATTCTCGGTGTGTTTCATGGCGCACTTGATCTCGGCCGGTACGAACTCTGAGCGGCACATAACTGGTCGCTCCACCGGTCGCCTGACGCGCCTGTCACGCGGCTTGCATCCGCAACCCGCGCGCCAGCCGCTATGCGCCGGTAAGCTCAGACGTTAGGCTCCTATGAAATTTGCACTCGTGCCATGCGATCAAGACGGCCATCCGCTCCAGGCGGAATTGGATATGCCAAAAGCACTGGTTGAGAACTGTCAGGCCACTGCTGATCTTTATCGTCGTGTCGGCTACGCGCCCCCTTGGATTGGTTATGTCGCAGTAGCAGACAATCGACCAGTAGGTGGGGGCGCGTTTGTCGGGCCACCTAAAGATGGCCTCGTTGAAATCGCGTACTTCACTCTTGAAGACGAACAGAGCCGAGGATTCGCATCCAAAACCGCTGCATCACTTGTCGAAATAGCTCGCAACCACGATCCCGGCATCGGGCTCAAGGCATTCACCCTCAAAGAAGAGAATCCGTCGGCCAAGATTCTTAGCGGCTTGGGCTTTTCAATTATCGGCATCGCTCAAGATGCTGATGCAGGTGAGGTGTGGGAATGGCGAGCCTAACAACTCGCTCAACCGGATGCGTACCCGCTGCGCGGGTTCGCGCCGGTTACCTCAGGCGCTAGCGGGCAAGACAGAGAAGCAGAAGCGGGCGTAGACTCAAGGGGCGCCAGGATAGGAGGTTCCAGATGGCCGCTTCATTGAAGCAAATTGAGGAGCAAGCGCGAGCATTGGTCACGGAATCTCGTCTGGAAGCTCTGCACTCAACTTCGACAGAGATTGAGAAGGCGTGGGCCGATGCTGCCTGACAACAGCATGCAGCGGACGGCGCCTGGCGACTGGCACGGAATGCCCCGTCCGTCGGCGCCGCGCTGCAGGAGCTCGCCGCAAATTTCACGCTCCACGACAGCGGGGGAGCGTTGCGCGTTGCGATCCATGATGGGCGGGTCACTTTCGGCTACGGCATGTACGTTCCAGGCCTCGCGAACACCGACCAGATCTACGATCTTTCGGTTGCCGCGATCGCCAACGTGATGCGCCAACTCTGCGGAACCGGCTGGCGGCCCGAAACCTACTTGCTGCCGCGCAAGAGGCCGGAGGACATCCGTCCGTACCGGCAGCACTTCGCGGCGCCGGTGCGCTTCGACTCGATCATCGCGGCCGTCGTCTTTCCGGAAAGTCATCTGTCGCAGGCCATTGCGGACGCCGATCCACTCCTCCACAGGTTGCTGTACGATAACGTCGCTGCCGCCATCGCCGCGACGGATCCGATGCTGCACACGGACGTCCGCCGGACGATCAGACAGCTGTTGACGCAGCGTTGTTCCCGGGCCGAGGTCGCGCGCCGCCTCGGCCTGCACGAGCGCACCTTGGGCCGGCGGCTGCAAGCCAGCGGCACGACGTTTCAGCAGTTGCTCGATGAGACGCGCCTGAGCATGGCGCAGCAACTGCTGCGGGACACACGGGTTGCGGTGGCACGAGTTGCCACCACGCTGGGCTATCGCGACCCGACGGTATTCACCCGTGCGTTTGCACGCTGGACGGGCCAGACACCCAGCCGGTTTCGCGCCTCACTGGGCGACGATTCGCACACGACACGCTGACGCGATTAATCAGCCGAGTGTCGCGAAAAGTTGTCTACCCAGTGATGCCTACCGATGCGGCGCTCGTGTCACTCTGCAACAATCGGGCGCTGGAAGTGGTCCAGGCTGGACCAGCCTTTCGCATTGCCCAGACAGGGAGAATCCATGTCTCACACGCCTCTTACCACCCGGCTGGCAGGAACGGCTGTCCTGGCCGTCCTGATGGCGGCTTCGGCTGCCGCGGCGCCGGCGGGCGGCGCCCTCGACCGCACCGTCCTGCCGATCCCGGAGCCTGTGCGTCCTGTGTACAAGGAACTCAACGCGCGTAACGTGGCCATGCCGCCGCGCTTCGAGGTCAAGGCGCCGGAGGGAGCGCCCAACGTCGTGATCGTCCTGATCGACGACCTGGGCTTCGGCGTGCCGACCGCGTTTGGCGGGCCGGTTTCGATGCCGACGCTGGATACACTGGCGCAGCAAGGCCTGCGCTACAACAATTTCCACACCACGGCGTTGTGTTCGCCAACGCGGGTGGCGCTCAAGTCCGGGCGCAACCACCACACGGCGAACATGGCGTTCATCACCGAGTTGGCCACCGGCTTCCCGGGCGCCACTGGTCAGGTCCCCAATGCTGTCGCGCCGCTGGCCGAAATCCTGCGGCTGAACGGCTACAGCACGGCCGCTTTCGGCAAGTGGCACGAGACGGCCGCCTGGGAGGCCAGCATCGCCGGGCCCTTCGATCGCTGGCCCACCCGCCAGGGCTTCGACAAGTTTTACGGCTTCATCGGCGGCGAGACGAACCAGTGGGCGCCGTTCCTCTACGACGGTACGGCGGTCGTCGAACTGCCCAACGACCCCAACTACCACTTCATGGCCGACATGACGGACAAGGCCGTTTCGTGGATCAAGTACCAGAAGGCCCTGACGCCGCAGAAGCCGTCCTTCATCTATTTCGCGCCGGGCGCCACGCATGCACCGCACCACGTGCCGAAGGAGTGGATCGAACGCTGGAAGGGCAAGTTCGACCAGGGCTGGGACAAGATGCGTGAGGAAACGCTGGCCCGGCAGATCAAGCTGGGTGTCGTGCCGCCGGGCACGAAACTTGCCCCGAAGCCGCCGGCGATCCAGGACTGGGGCGCGCTCTCGGCCGACGAGAAGCGCTTGTTCACCCGCCAGGCCGAGGTCTTCGCCGCATTCGCCGAATACACCGACCACGAAATCGGCCGCATGATCAAGGCGTTCGAGGACGTCGGTCAGGCCGACAACACGCTGGTCGTCTACATCGCTGGCGACAACGGCACCAGTGGTGAGGGCGGACAGAACGGCATGTTCAACGAGTACACGTACTTCAACGGCGTGCAGGAAGCCGTTCCGGACATGCTGAAGAAGATCGACCAGTGGGGCGGACCCGAAACCTACCCGCACATGGCGTCGGGCTGGGCGGTTGCGTTCGATGCCCCGTTCGGCTGGATGAAGCAAGTGCCTTCGGATTTCGGCGGCACGCGCAATGGCATGGTCGTGTCGTGGCCCAAGGGTATCAAGGCGAAGAACGGCGTCCGCACGCAGTTTGGCCACATCATCGACGTCGCCCCGACGGTACTCGAAGCGATCGGGCTGCCGGAGCCCAAGGTGGTCAACGGCACGCCGCAGATCCCGATGGAAGGTACCAGCCTCGTCTACACGTTCGAGGATCCGAAGGCCAGGGAGCGCCACACCACCCAGTATTTCGAGATTGCCGGCAATCGCGCCATCTATCACGACGGCTGGTACGCCCGCACGATCCACCGGGCGCCGTGGGAGCCCAAGCCGCGCCGCGCGCTGGAGGACGACTCCGCGTGGCAGTTGTACGAGACGCGCTCGGACTTCAGTCTGGCGAACGATCTCGCGGCGAAGCACCCGCAGAAGCTGGCGGAACTTCAGGCGGTCTTCCTGCAGCAGGCCGAGAAGTACCACGTGCTGCCGATGGACGACCGCGTCTTCGAGCGGCTCGACGCCGCCTCGGTGGGCCGGCCTGACCTGATGGGCAGCCGCACGTCGATAACCGTCGCCGAAGGGATGACCGGCATGATGGAAGGCGTGTTCCTCAACGTGAAGAATCGCTCAAAGACGATCACCGCGGAGATCGAGGTGCCGCAGGGCGGCGGCAACGGCACGGTCCTCGCACAGGGTGGCCGCTTCGGCGGCTGGTCGCTCTACGTCAAGGACGGGGTGCCGGCTTACGACTACAACTTCCTGGGTCTCCAGCGGACCAGTATCGCGGCGAGCAAGCCACTGGCACCGGGCAAGGCGACGCTCAAGCTCGACTTTGCCTACGACGGCGGCGGGCCAGGCAAGGGCGGTGTGGGCACGCTCTACGTCAATGGCGACAAGGTTGCCGAGGGGCGCATCGAGCACACCCAGGCGGGCATGTTCTCTGCGGATGAAACGGCCGACGTCGGCATCGACCTCGGCACGCCGGTGGTGGAAGCCATCGGCGCGGAGCATGCGTCGAAATTCACCGGCCACATCCCGAAGGTGACAGTCGAGGTCAGAAAATGAAGATTACCGGAAGACACAACATGACCGGCCTCGGTGGATGGCTGGCAGCGGCGCTCGTCGTCGTGGGCACGCAGGCCATGGCACAGGCTCCGGCAGCGACGCCCCCGGCATCGAAGCCACTGTCCACCTCGCTCGGCATGGTCGTGTTCCCGGCGAAGGGCCAGACCGCGCAGCAGCAGTCCCAGGACGAGGGTGAGTGTTACGCGTGGTCGAAGGGTCAGACGGGCGTGGACCCGATGGCTCCTCCGCCGGCGCCGACACAAGCCGCGGCGCAGCCTGCGCAACAGGCTCCCGCGGCTGACGGATCGAGGCTGCGCGGTGCGGCGCGCGGCGCGGCGGCGGGCGCGATCATCGGCGAGGTGGCAAGCGACGACGCCGGCAAGGGTGCGGCGATCGGCGCCACGGCGGGTGTCGTGGCCGGCGGCCGGCAAAGCCGCAAGAACCAGCAGCAGGCCGCGCAGCAGGCGGCGCAACAGCAGCAGCAGGCCGCGCAGCAGCAGCAGGCCGCATGGCAGCAGCAGGTGGGTCTTTTCAAGAAGGGCTT
The DNA here is from genome assembly GCA_041910015.1 of Steroidobacteraceae bacterium. Classification (GTDB taxonomy): domain Bacteria; phylum Pseudomonadota; class Gammaproteobacteria; order Steroidobacterales; family Steroidobacteraceae; genus RPQJ01. The sequence goes on along the minus strand of JAYRRR010000102.1, from coordinate 26,063 downwards.
TGCCGCCTGTCTCGAACCGAAGGGCTACACGGTCAAGTAAGCAACTGCAGCCATGTTGAACCACCACTTCTCGCGGGCTGCCCGTGGGCTGTTCGCGGGCCTTGCCCTGGTCGGTACTGCGAACGCGTCCCTGTTCAAGAAGGAAGGGACGCCGGACGAACAGCGTGCCGAGATCCGCAAGGTGCGGGACCAGTCCCTGGCGGAGCTGTACAAGGTGCAGCCGTCTGCCAGGGGCCACGTCGAGCAGGCCGCCGGCTACGCGGTGTTCAGCAACTTCGGCGTGAAGAATTTTCGCCTGATCTGGGTGTTCGAGAAGAAGGTCGACCTCGATCGCTTCGTCAATTCGGGCTGGGAGATCGGGGCACAGACCACGGCCTCGGCCAAGGTGGCTGGGCAGGGCGCGAGCGTATTTGCCGGTGCGGTGTCGGTGATGCCGGGCGTCTGGCTCTATCAGCTCACCGACGACGGACTGGCGCTGGAACTCACCGCCAAGGGTACCAAGTACTACCGGGACGACGAGCTGAACTGACGTCCTGTCCTGGTCGGCGCAGGACCGCATGCATGGAGCAGACGACATGAAGCCAGCCAGGCATTGGGCACTCGCCCGGCCGTCCGTGAGGCTCCTCGGCGCCGCCGTGCTGGCATTGGCGCTTGCGGGCTGCGCGAGCGTCGGTCCCCGTACCGTGGCCGTCGATCGATTCGATTACAGCTCGGCCATCGCCGACTCCTGGAAGGAGCAGACGCTCCTCAACATCGTGAAGATCCGCTACGGCGACCTGCCGGTGTTCGTCGATGTCTCCTCGATCGTCGCGGGCTATTCGTTGCAGACCGGCGTCACGGTCGGCGGTGTCGTGTCTTCGGAGCGCGCCATGCAGGGCAACTATGGATCGATCAACGGACAGGCCGTGTACACCGACCGGCCGACGATCACCTACGTGCCGATGACCGGGGAGAAGTTCCTGCGCGGCATGATCACCCCGATCGATCCGAAGAACATCTTCTTCATGCTGCAGGCCGGCTATCCGGCGGATTTCATCCTCGGCCTCACGGTGGAGTCGTTGAACGGCGTGCGCAACCGCTCGGTCTCGGGCGGCATGGTGCGGGAGGCCGATGCCGATTTCGTTCGCGTGCTGCAGTTGCTGCGCGAGGTGCAGGCCGCGGGCGGCGTCGGCATGCGTGTCGAGGAGGACAAGGCCAGGGGCTCGACCGCGGTGCTGTTTTTCCAGCGCGACGACCTCCCCGCCGACCTCCAGGCGAAGTCGGCCGAGATCCGGCGGCTGCTCAGGCTGGACGCAGGTCAGTCGAAGTTCGTGCTGACTTACTCGCCGATGCGTGGCGCCGCCAACGAACTGGCCGTCAACAGCCGCTCGCTGCTGCAGATCCTGCAGGCGTTTGCGAGTTACGTGGAGGTTCCGGAGCAGGACCTGCGGAACAAGGTCGTGGCGCCTTCCCTCGTGCACACCGAGACGACCCAGCGGCAAGTCGGGCAGATACGCGGCGGCCCGGCACGCCCCGAGACGTCCTATGTCGCGGTGCAGTACCGGGGACAGTGGTTCTGGGTGGACCACAGCGACTGGCTGACCAAGCGGGCGCTCACGGCCGTCATGTTCTTTTTCACGCTGGCCGATACCGGCGGCCCCGACAAACTGCCGCTGATCACGATCCCGGCGCAGTGATGCCGCCGCGAGCCGGGTAGCGGACAGGGCCCAACGCCTCTTGACCTTCTCGAGCAACGGGTCGTAGCCCACGAGCATCCGGTGCTTGCCGGAGCCGAAGTCCCAGCGGATGCCGAGGGCCAGTTCGTCGTCGCTCCGGTCGCCGTCGAAGCCGGACCCGTCGTTCAACTGGTATTCGAGGTGGAACATCCGGTGGAATGAGTCGATCGTACGGTGCAGACCGATCATCTTGCTGTCGACCTCGTAACGGCCGGCTTGCGGGTCTGGGTTGTCGGCCTTGAGCCAGTCCCAGGAGCGGTCCTTGATGTAGATGAAGCCGTCCACGCCCACCTCGGCAATGTCGCCAGTGTGGAACCAGCCGTCGCGGACGGCACCGCGCGTGGTCTCCGGCTGGTTCCAGCAGCCGCTGAACAGGTGCGGTCCGCGCGTGACGACTTCGCCCGGTACACCGGGAGGTACGGGCTCTCCCGCGAGGTCGACGACGCGCACGACGATGCCGTAGTAGGGCAGGCCGGTCGAGCCTACCTTGGTCGAGGCATGGTCGGCCGTGAGCAGGCAGATGCCACCGTGCGTCTCCGTGGCGCCGTAGACCTGCCGTACCTGGAGGCCCATGGCGTGCCACGCCTCGATCAGCGGCATCGGCACGGGTGCCGCGCCGAAGACGTCCCGGATCGTGCGCCCTCGAGACCGGATGTCCCGCACCCATGCGGCGGCGGCGTACAATCGGCCGCACCGGCGCCGTCGCACCGGAAGAGGGTCGCATGACCGCCATCGATCCGACCGTCGTGGATGCTGTCCAGAACCACCCGTTCGTGCGCGGCATGACGCCCGAGCACTGCGCGACACTCGCGTCGCTCGCGCGTCGTGTTTCGTTCGCGCCGGCCACGGTGCTGTTTCGCGAGGGCGACGAGCAGCACGAGTTCTTTCTTCTGCTGAGCGGCCGCGTCGCGCTCGAGATGAAGGCCCAGGACCGCATGCTGCGGGTCGCCACCGTCGAGGGCGGCGATCAGGTCGGCTGGTCGGCCGTCATCGTCGGCCGCGGCAAGCATTTCCAGGCGCGCGCGCTCGAACCGGTCGAGGCGCTCGCCTTCGACGGCTATGCGCTGCTCGAGCGCTGCCGCACCGACACCGGCTTCGGCTACAAGATCATGCATCGGCTGCTCGGCGTCGTGTCCGATCGCCTGCAGGCCGCCCGCTTGCAGGTGCTCGACATGTATTCGCCGATCGCAAGACGCGCCGGCGCCTGAGCCCGCGCCCTCTTTCAGTGCGCGGGCGTCTGCGGGTCGCGTGGCGCTGAAGTGTTGCGACTGTGCGCGATCGACGTCGCTGCGGTGGGGCCATCGCGCGAGGGAATGCGGTAGATCCAGACGGCGAGGCCGACGGCGACGACACCCAGCAGCAGTTGCAGCCACCATGGCCGCACGACGACCAGGATCGACAGCCCGAACGACACCAGCATGGTCACGATGGCCGATACCTTGGTGCGATACGCCAGGCTGCGGTGACGATACCACTCGCGCAACGGTGGTCCGAGCAGGTGGTGGTCGAGCATCCAGACGTGGAACGGCCGGTGGGTCCGCGCGAAGCACGCCGCCGCGAGGATGAACAGGGGTGTCGCCGGCAGCAGCGGCAGGAAGATCCCGAGCACGGCGAGCACGAACGCCGTCGCGCCGACGACCACGACGATCGCACGCACGATCGGCGAGCCATGCTCCCGGATCCCGCTGACGGGATCGGATGGAGCGGCGCGTCCGCCGTCGTGCGGAGGTGTCGTCGCGGATGACGCGGGGCGGCCGGGCGGGGGTGCGGTCATGTCTGCAATGTAGCCGACGGACGCGCGGCGCGGGCAACGCGTCAGTGGCCGCCGACACCACGCGGCCTGCCGGCCCGCGCGGTCAGGGCAGGACCACAGCGGCCACGGGTCAGAAGCGATCGAGCAGCCAGCCCGGACAGAACGCGAGCGCAAGCGCCGGCGCGAGACACAGCAGACCCACGGCAACGGCGAGCCGCCGTGGCCGGCCCGTCGGCACGTCCGCCGGTGTCGCGTCCATGAACATGTACTGGATCACGCGCAGGTAGAAGTAGATGCCGAGGTAGCTCGCGAGGAGACCAAGCACGGCGTAGGTCGTGTAGCCTGCGGCCAGGACGTTGCGGAAGATCAGGAACTTGCCGACGAACCCCGGCAACGGCGGCAGACCCGCCAGCGACAGCATCGCGAGCGCGATGCCGATGGCGGCGAACGGCCGGCGCTGATACAGGCCCTGCAGCGACTCGAGCCGGTCGTTGCGTGCGTCGTCGGCGCCGCGCGGCAGCAGCGCGAGCGCGAGCACGTTCATGATGCCGTAGACCGCCACGTAGAAGACGACCGCCTGTGTACGGCCCGCGCCATCGCCGAGCAGCGCATAGAACAGGTACCCCGCGTGCGCGATCGACGAGTACGCGATCATGCGGCGGAAACTCGTCTGGCGGATGGCGGCGACGTTGCCCCAGACCATCGACATCAGCGGCAGCACCACGAGCAGGTCCGCGGCGGGTCGGGCGACTGGCAGCGTGTCGAACAGCTGCAGCGCCGCAAACAGCACGCCAGCCTTGACGATCGTCGCCATGTACGCGGTGACCGGGACGCTGGCGCCTTCGTAGGCGTCGGGGGCCCAGCCGTGGAACGGCACGACGGCCGCCTTGAGGAACAGCGCCGCGAGCACGAGGGCCACGCCGCCGATGGCGAGTGGGTCGGGCGAGGCGAGCGCGTAGGCGAAGGCATCCGTCGACATCCGGCCGCTCCAGCCGTACAGCAGCGCGACGCCCATGAGGAACGTCGCCGTCGCGACCCCGCCGAGCACGAGGTACTTGAGCGCGGCCTCGGCGCTCTCGGCACGCAACTGCGCGAGCAGCACGAGCGCGTAGACCGGCAGGGACATGATCTCGAGCGCGAGGAACAGCGTCGGCAGGCTGTCGGACGAGACCAGCAGGCAGGCGCCGTACAGCGAGGAGAGCAGCAGCGCGTAATAGCGCGTGTCGGCGAAGTCGTCGCGCGAAATCAGCGCGACGGGCAGCGTCAGCGCGACCAGCACGAACTTCGCGAGGCTCGCGTCGGGCCCGACCGAGTAGTGACCGCCGAAGGGCTCGCCGACGTAGCCCTGCGCGTGCAGCGCGAGCGCGGCGGCCGCGGCCGAAACGAGCGCGAAAACAGCGACGTGGAAGCCGTCGCGCGGCCGACCGTGCGCGATTTCCACGCCGAGCAGCACCAGCACGCCGGTGAGCAGCACGTGTTCCGGCAGCATCGCCTGCAGTACCTGGCCCCAGTTCATCTTGCGACGCTCCCGGGTTGCACCTGCTCGCCGAGCACGCGCTGCTGGAAGGCCCGCGTGGCCAGCTCGGTCCTCGCGAGCGGCCCGTTCGGGAACAGGCCGATGGCGAAGATCGCTGCGACGATCGCGACGAGGATCGTCGTTTCGCGAGCGTTGAGGTCGGCGAACGGCGTGTGCGGTGCACGTGCCTCGCCGAACAGGATGCGCTGTGCGAGCCACAGCATGTAGAGCGCGCCGAGCACGACGCCGGAGACGGCGATCACGGCGAGCACGAGCGGCAGCTCGTCGCCGGCGAGGTGCGCGTTCCAGCCGGCGTCGAACGCGCCGAGCAGCGCCATGAACTCGCCCGCGAAGCCGCTGGTCGTCGGCAGGCCGATCGAGGCGAGCGTCAGCAGCGAGAAGAACACGGCGAACACGGGCAGCCGCTTCGCGAGACCGCCGTAATCGGCCACGGCGCGCGAGTGCGTCCGCTCGTAGATCATGCCGACCATGAAGAACAGTCCGCCGGCGACGAGGCCGTGGCTCACCATCTGCAGGATCGCGCCCTGGATGCCGATCAGGTTCAGGCTGGCGATCCCGAGCATCACGTAGCCCAGATGGCTGATCGACGAGTAGGCGATGATCTTCTTGATGTCGTCCTGGACGAGCGCCAGGCACGCGCCGTAGACGATGCTGATGACGGCGAGCGTCATGATGAGCGGCATCATCGCGCGCGCCGCGTCGGGAAACAGCGGGAAGCCGAGCTTCATGAAGCCGTATGTTCCCATCTTGAGCAGCACTCCCGCGAGGATCACCGAGCCCGTCGTCGGCGCCTCGACGTGCGCGTCGGGCAGCCAGGTGTGCAGCGGGAACATCGGCACCTTGATGGCGAACGACAGCGCGAACGCCGACAGCAGCCACACCTGCGTCGCCAGTGGCAGCTGCGCGCCGCTCAGATGACGCAGGTCGAAGGTGTAGCCCTGCTCGCCGTGCATCGCGAGCACCAGGTAGATCAGCGCCGCGAGCATCAGGATGCTGCCGAACGCGGTGTAGAGGACGAACTTCAGCGTCGCATAGAGGCGCCGCTCGCCGCCCCAGAGCCCGATGATCAGGAACATCGGGATCAGCATCGCTTCCCAGAACACGTAGAACAGGAACAGGTCCTGCGCGACGAACGTGCCGAGCATCGCGAACTGGATGAACAGCACCATCGCGTGGAACAGCTTCACGTCGCGGCGCACCGCCGTCCATGCGCCCATCACGACCAGCGGGCCGAGGAAGGCCGTCAGGCCCACGAGCAGCACGTTCAGCCCGTCGAGCCCGATCCGGTAACCGACACCCCACTGCGCGATCCACGGCACGTCGGTCGCGAACTGCAGCTGTGGGTCGAGACCGTCGAAGCGCTCATAGAGCACGGCGGCGAGCAGCAGCTGCGCGAGCATGCAGCCGAAGGTCACCAGACGCACCGCGACGTCGCGGCCGCGCGGCGCGCAGCCGACCGCGACCAGACCGAGCACGGGCAGCCACAGCAGCAGGTTCAGCATGACCGGCTCAGACATGACTCAACACCCAGCCGAGACAGCCGAGCAATCCGAGCACGGCCATGGCGAGGTACCACTGGAGCTGGCCGGTCTCGACGCGGCCGAGCCGTGCGGCCACGCGTCGCGTCGTCGCGGCCAGGCCGTGCAGCGTGCCATCGATCAGGAAGTGGTCACCGCCGCGCAGGAAGACGCGATCGGAGACCCAGTGCAGCGGCCGGCCGAGCAGCCGCTCGTAGAGCTCGTCGACGTAGTACTTGCCGCCGAGCAGGCGGTGCAGGCGGGGGAATCGCGCCGCCAGCGCGTCCGCCCGGGCCAGGCCGTTGCGGTACAGCCAGGTCGCCGCGATGAAGCCCGCGACGGCCACCGCGACCGCGACGTAGACGAGCAGGTGCTCGTAGTGCTCGAGCGGTTCCTGCGCCTGCGCGAGCGGCAGCACCGGCGCAAGGAACTGCGGCAGGTGCACGAAGCCGCCGACCGCGGACAGCACTGCCAGCACGACCAGCACTCCGGTCATGGAGAACGGTGACTCGTGCACGTGATGTTCGACCTGGTGGCTCATGCGCGAGGGCGTCAGAAACGTGAGCCACAGCAGCCGGAACATGTAGAACGAGGTCATCAGTGCCGTCACCGATCCGAGCGCCCACAGCAGGACTGAGCCACCCGAGTCGCTCGCGAACGCGAACCAGAGGATCTCGTCCTTCGAGAAGAACCCGGCGAGCGGCGGAATGCCGGCGATGGCCGCGGTTGCCACGGCGAAGGTGGCGAAGGTCACGGGAATGCGACGGGCCAGTCCCCCCATCCGCCGGATGTCCTGTTCCCCGCCGAGCGCGTGGATCACGCTGCCGGCGCCGAGGAACAGGCATGCCTTGAAGTACGCGTGCGTGCAGACGTGGAACACCGCGACGCCGTAGGCACCCACGCCGAGCGCGAGGAACATCAGGCCCAGCTGCGACACCGTCGAGTACGCGAGGACCTTCTTGATGTCCGTCTGCACCAGCGCGACCGTCGCGGCGAAGAACGCCGTGGCGACGCCGATCGTCGCCACGACCGCCGAGGCCGCCGGCGCCTGCTCGTAGACGCCGTGCAGACGTGCGACGAGATAGACGCCCGCGGTCACCATCGTGGCCGCGTGGATCAGCGCCGAGACCGGCGTGGGACCGGCCATCGCGTCGGGCAGCCACACGTGCAGCGGGATCTGCGCGGACTTGCCCGTGGCGCCGACGAACAGCAGCAGGCCGACGAGGCTCGCCGACACCGCCGGCGCGACCGCGCCGCCGAAGGCGATGTTGACCTCGTCCATGTCGAGCGTGCCCAGCGTGTGATACAGGAGGAACATGCCGAGCAGGAAAGCCGCGTCGCCCACGCGGTTGGTGATGAACGCCTTCTTGCCGGCGGCGGCCTTGGCCGGGTCTTCGAACCAGAAGCCGATCAGCAGGTAGGAGGCGAGGCCGACGCCTTCCCAGCCGACGAAACAGACGAGCAGCGAGCGGCCGAGCACCAGCGTGAGCATGAAGAACAGGAACAGGTTCAGGTAGGAGAAATAGCGGGCGTAGCCGGGGTCTTCCTTCATGTAGCCGGTCGAGTAGACGTGGATCAGCGAGCCGACACCCGTGATGATCAGCGTCATTACGGCGCTCAGCCGGTCGAAGTAGAACGCGACGTCGAAAGCGCGCTCGCCGAATGCGGCCCACTGGTAGGCGTGCTCGACGAGCGCGGCGTCGGGCCCGGCGAGCTGCAGTGCCGCGCAGGCCTTGAGCGTCGCGAGGAAGGCCAGGATCGGCAGGCCGCAGCCGACGACCGAGACGAACGTGCGGCCGAGCCGGCGGCCGAGCAGGCCGTTCAGCAGGAAGCCTGCGAGCGGCAGCAGCACGATGACCGTGAGGAGCTTCATCGCCTCATCCCTTCAGCCGCGAGTAGCCCTCGACGTCGAGGGAGCGCTGCTGTCGCGAGAGCTGCAGCACGATCGGGATCGCGATGGCGATCTCGGCCGCGGCGACGACGAAGATCAGGAACACGAGCACCGTGCCGGCGAGCGTCGCCGTGCGCAGCGAAAAGACCACCAGCGCGAGGACGACGGCGTTGAGCATCAGCTCCATGCACATCAGCATGACGAGCGCGTTGCGGCGGATCATCACGCCGGCGAGGCCGATGCCGAACAGCGCGAACGAAAGCCAGAGCAGCACAGACAGCTCAGCCATCGTGCCTCCCCGCGCTGCGGATCACGGCGATCGCCGCGACCACCGCGGCCACCAGCAGTACGCTGGTCAGTTCGAAGTGCAGCCAGTACTGCTGCAGGAATTCGGCGGAGAACGGCCGCAGCAGGTACGACGGCGCCGCGCCGGCCGCCGCAACGGACGCGCTGCCTGGCGCGCGCGCGAGGTGCACGCCGAGCATGCCGGCGAGCAGCGTGCCCAGCACGACCCCCGGCAGCAGCAGACGGCCGTAGCGCTGCAGGAACGACGGGTCGCGCAGGTCGAGCAGCATGATGACGTAGACCATGAACACCATGACGGCGCCGACGTAGATCAGCACCTGGAACACCGCGACGACGTGCACGTCGAGCATGGCGTAGATGCCCGCGAGCGACAGCATCACGGCGATCAGCGCGAGCGCCACGCGCATCGGATGGCGCGCGGCGAGCATCGCCAGCCCGCCCGCGAGCGCGGTGGCGCCGAAAAAATGCAGCAGCAGGGTCTCGGAGCTCATGCGTCGTGCCTCCGCGGCGGCGCCGCCGGCCCGGCGGGGTAGGGCTTGGCGACGTCGGCCCGGGGCTGCCAATTGAGCAGCTCCTCCTTGCCGAGCCACATGCGGTCGCGGTCCTGCCGCGGCAAGCCGGGCGTTTCCTTCATCATCCGGATTGCGTCCTCGGGGCAGGCCTCGACGCAGAAGCCGCAGAAGATGCAGCGCGAGTAGTCGATCTCGAAGCGCGCCGGGTATTTCGGGTGCGTCGGGTCGTCGGGATCGAAGGCCGCGTCGATCTCGATCACCTGCGCGGGGCACACCGTCGCGCACATGTTGCAGGCGACGCACTGCGGCCGTCCGTCGGGGCGTCGGGTGAGGATGTGCTTGCCGCGATTGCCCGCGGCGTAGTCGGCGCGAATCTCTTCGGGGTAGTAGGCCGTCAGCGCGCCCTTGCGCCCTGTGAGCCACTTGCCCATGTTGCGCAGGAACACGCCGCCCGTGATGCACAGGCCGCGCGCGACCTCGAACACGTACGAACGCTCGTACCAGCCCATCCGGGGCTCGTTCCAGTACCGCCTGCGCACGTACGGCTTGCGCGGCGCGTTCATGCCCCCCGCCCCCAGAGGACCAGGGCCGTCACGACGAGGTTGACGACCGACAGCGGCAGCAGGAACCGCCACGCGAAGCGCAGGAGCTGGTCCCAGCGGAAGCGCGGCAGCGTCCAGCGCACGAGGATCTGGAAACTGCAGAGGAGGAACACCTTGCCGAGGAAGGTGACGAGCTGCAGCACGACCACCGTGCCGTGGCCGAGCGGGACGATGCGGCCGCCCGGCAGGGCGAAGCCGGCGTCGTTCATGTAGGGCAGGTTGCAGCCGCCGAGGAACAGCGTCACGAACAACGCGCCGATGATCGCGATCTCGATGAACTCCGAGAGCATGAACACGCCCTGCTTCATCGCGCTGTATTCGGTGAAGTAGCCGGAGATCAGCTCCGATTCCGCCTCGGGCAGGTCGAACGGGATGCGCTTGTTCTCGGCGATGCCGGCGGTCAGGAACAGGATCGCGGCGAACGGCTGGTAGACGATGCCCCAGGCGGGCAGGAACCCGAGCACGGTGCCGGACTGCTGCTCGACGATCGAAACGAGATTGACGGTGCCGAACACGAGCACCAGGCCGAGCACCGTCAGGCCCATGACGAGTTCGTAGGAGATGAGCTGCGAGCCCGCGCGCACTGCGCCGAGCAGCGAGAACTTGTTGGCCGACGACCAGCCGGCGAGCATCGCGCCGATGATCGTGATGCCGCCGAACGCGAACACCACCAGCAGGCCGGCGTCGATCGGCGCGATCTGCATCGGGTAGGTGCGGCCACCGAACCAGCCGGCGAGCGACGGGAACAGCCGGCCCGGGTCGAGCGTGCCACCGAACGGCACCACCGCGAACACGAGCAGCACCGGCACGATCGCGAGCCAGGGACCGAGTGTGTAGGCGAGACGGTCGTAGGCGAGCGGTCTGAAATCCTCCTTGAGCAGCAGCTTGAGGCCGTCCGCCATGCCGTGGAACAGGCCGAGCCAGATCAGCCTGACGTTCGTGAACGGGATCCGCACGTAGGCGCGATTGGCGCCGATGCGGTCGGACATGATCGCGGCCTGCTTGCGCTCGACCCAGGTCAGGATCGCGCCGAAGGTGAGCAGCACGGCCAGCGCGTAGCCGATGTAGACCAGGCTGATGGCGAGGTCCTGGGCGATCACAGGTGGCCTCGCGCGGGCGCCGCCAGCGCCTTGAACAGCGCCTCGGCGTCCGAGACGCCCGGCTTCTTCGTGAAGCAGCGCTCGAACGCGCTCACCGTGCCCTCGAAGTTCGTGTAATGGCCCGCGCGCTCGGTCTGGACGCTGACCGGCAGGAACACGTCGGCGTGGCCGTTCTCGGGCTGCAGGTACGAGTTCAGGAAAATGATCCGTGCGCGCGGCGGCAGCCTGGCAAAGTCAAAGCCCTCGCCCCAGACGAGCACGACGTCGGTGCCTTCGGGGAACTGCGCCGGTGCATCGCTGAACAGCTCGTGTGCCCTGAACGTGTTCGGGTTCTTGTCGGCGCGGATCAGCAGGTCGTCCTCGATGCGTTCGCCGGGCTGCGCCTGCCAGTCCTGCTTGACGAAAGCATGGAAGACCTCGCCGAGATGGCGTCTGAAGGCCTCGAGCTCCTCGTTCGAGCCCCAGTTCGACACGACGGCGACGCAGTGGCGCGCGGCGCTGATGATGCGGCGCGCCTCGTCGAGCGCCGCCGCGACCGCGACCGGACGGCCCTTGAGCATCGGCTCCTCGGCGCGGGCGCGCTCGAAGACCTGCGCGAGGTCGCGCCCGACGTTGCAGATCCACGGGCCGTTGACGGCCGGGTTCTCGAGCGGCGTGATGCGCGCGATGGACTCGTTCTGCTTCGGGTCGAGCGCCTTGACGCGCCACGCGTCCTTGCGGTGCCAGACCTGGATGTTGCAGCCGCGCGAGCAGCGCGGACACACCGAGGGCGTCGGCTCGAGGAACCAGACGCGCGAGCGGTGCAGGAACTGCCGCGACAGCAGCGCGCCCACGGGGCAGAGGTCGATGACGTTGTCGGAGTACGGGTCTTCGCTGAGCGGACGGTCCTCCACCGGACGGATGTTCGAGACGTCGCCGCGGCGCTCGACGCCGAGCGCCATCGACTTCGAGACCTCGTGCGTGAAGCGCGTGCAGCGCAGGCACAGCACGCAACGCTCGTTGTCGAGCAGGATGCGGTTCGAAAGATTGTAGAATTTGGTCGAGCGCACCTTCTCGTCGCGCGAGAGCGAGCGCTCGCCGTTGTACTCGTAGTGATAGTCCTGCAGCGTGCACTCGCCGGCCTTGTCGCAGATGCCGCAGTCGACCGGGTGGTTCAGCGTGATGAACTGCAGGATCGCCTTGCGGTGCGCCTTGACGTCGTCGGAGTCCGTCATGACCTTCATGCCCTTCGAGACGGGCATGTTGCAGGCGATGTCGAGACCGCGGCCCTCGACCTCGACGAGGCACATGCGGCAGTTGCCGGCGATCGACAGCTGCGGGTGCCAGCAGAAGTACGGGATGAACACGCCGTGCTCCCGCGCGACCTCCATGACGGTCTGGCCGTCACGCGCCTGGATGGCCCGCCCGTTTATGAAAATCTCGGGCATTCCAGGTTTCCGCCATGCATGGAGCGCTTGTTCGCGACGTAGTACTCGAATTCGTCGCGGAACTTGTCGAGGATGCCGGTGCAGGCATAGCCGGCGGCGTCGCCGAGACCGCAGATCGTCGTGCCGTCGTTGAACTTCGAGATGTAGTAGAGCCGATCGATGTCGTCCGGAGCACCGTTGCCGGCGACGATGCGGTCGATGATCCGGTGCATCCAGCCGGTGCCGTGCCGGCACGGCGTGCACTGGCCGCAGGACTCGTGGTGATAGAAGCGCAGGATGACCTGCAGCAGCGTCACCATGCAGGTGCCCTCGGCGATCACGATCATGCCGCCGGAGCCCATGGTCGAGTTCGCGTCCCAGAGCGCCTCGTGCGACAGGACGAGGTCGCGGATCTCGGCGCCCGTCAGCACCTTGGAGGAGACGCCGCCGGGCACGACGCACTTGATCGCGCGCCCGCCCTGCACGCCGCCGCATTCCTCGTCGAGGAACTTCATCCACGGGTAACCGCACTCGACTTCGTAGACACCCGGCCGGTTGACGTGGCCCGAAACCGAAATGAGGCGCGTGCCGGGGCTCTTCGGCGTGCCCACCGCCCTGAACGCCGCGGCGCCGTGCGCGACGATCCAGGCGACGTTGGACAGCGATTCGACGTTGTTGACGACGGTGGGCTGCTGATAGAGGCCCCGCACCGTGAGCCGCGGCGGACGGTTGCGCGGGTAGCTCTTCTTGCCCTCGAGCGACGCGATCAGCCCCGACGCCTCGCCGGCCACGTAGGCGCCGGCGCCGCGGTAGACGACGATGTCGCAGGCAAAGCCGGTGCCGAGGATGTCACGGCCGAAGCATCCGGCCGCGTAGGCTTCTTCGACCGCGCCCGCGAGGCGGCGGTATGGCAGGTCGAACTCGCCGCGGATGTACACGAAGCAGTTGCGCACGTTGAGGGCGTAGCTCGCGATCAGCATGGACTCGAGCAGCAGGTGCGGGTTGTTCTCGAGGATCCAGCGGTCCTTGAACGTCCCGGGCTCGCCTTCGTCGGCATTGGCGATCAGGTAGTGCGGCTGGCCGTCGTCGTACTGCACGACCTGCCACTTGCGGCCGACCTCGAACGAGGCGCCGCCGCGGCCCTGCAGCCCGGACGCGGTCACTTCCTTGACGATGTCCTGCGGCTTCATCTCGCGCAGCGCCTTCGCGAGCGCCCCGTAGCCGCCGCGCGCGCGGTATTCCGCCAGCGAATGCGAGGTCGCCGTCACCGGAAAGGACATGATGAGCTGGCGGCCGGGCATGGCTACTTCAGCTCCTCGAGCAGTGCGTCGACGGCCGCGACCGTCAGGTTCTCGTGGTACGCCTCGTTGACCATCATCATCGGGGCGGTTCCGCAGGAGCCGAGGCACTCGGCGTGCGACAGCGTGAACCGGTCGTCCGGCGTCGTCTCGCCCGGCCGGATGCCGAGCTTCCCTTCGACGTGCGCGAGAATCCCTTCGGCGCCGTTCATCGAGCAGCTCACGTTGTGGCAGAACTGCAGGTGCCAGCGGCCGACCGGGCGGCGCCGGAACATCGTGTAGAACGACAGCACTTCCTCGATCTGGATCTGCGGGATGCCGAGGTAGTCGGCCAGCTCGACGATGTCGCTGTCGGCGACGTAGCCGCGATCCTCCTGGATGCGGCGCACGCAGGGCAGCACCAGCGACGATTCGAAGCCCGCCGGAAAGCGTTCGCGCAGCTTCTCGAACTCGGCGATCAGGTGCCTCATCGGTCGCATTCCCCGCCGATCATGTTGACCGACCCGAACGTCGGCACGATGTCGGCGAGCTGGTAGCCGTCGAGCATGCGGTGGATGCCGCCCACGTGCGCAAAGCTCGGGCTGCGGCAGTGCACCTTCCACGGCACGCCCCCGCCGACGCTGACGAGGTAGAATCCGAGCTCGCCGTTCGCGCCTTCATGCGCCGAATAGACCTCGCCCGGCGGCACCTGGGGGCCCTCCATGACGAGCTTGAAGTGGTTGATGAGCGCCTCGATCTCCGAGTACACGGCGTCCTTCGGCGGGAACGTGCAACGACGGTCGTCGACGCACAGCGGGCCCGGCTCGAGCATGTCGGCGAGCTGGCGGATCATGTGCTTCGACTCGTCGATCTCGCGCATGCGCACGTAGTAGCGGTCGTAGTTGTCACCCTTGATGCCGACAGGCACCTCGAAGTCGAGCTCGGCGTACGAGAGATAGGGCGTGTCCTTGCGCAGGTCGCGCGGCGCGCCGGTCGAGCGCAGCACCGGGCCCGTGAACCCCCAGTTGACGGCCTCGGCCGCCGAGACCACCCCGACGTCGCGCATGCGGTCGATGAAGATGCGGTTGCGGTCGACGAGGCCGTGCACGCGGTCGACGAACTCGTCCATGCGGTCGAGGATCCCGGCGAGGCGCGTCAGCCAGCCGTCGGGCAGGTCGCGCGCGAGACCGCCGATACGGCCATAGCTGTGCGTGACGCGTGCGCCGGTGAGATCGGCAATGTGCTCGTAGACGTAGTCGCGGATGGTGACGAGGTACAGGAACGCCGTCATCGCGCCCAGCTCCATCAGTGCCGCGGCGATGCACGTCAGGTGGTCGGCGATCCGCGAGTACTCGGCGAGCAGCGTGCGCAGGTGACGGCAGCGCGGCGTGAGCTCGATGTCCATGAGCTTCTCGACGGCCTCGCAGTAGGCGAAGTCGTTGATCAGCGCAGAGCAGTAGTTCAGGCGGTCGACGTAGGGGATCAGGTTGTGCCAGGTGTGGTATTCGCACTCCTTTTCGAAGCCGCGGTGCAGGTAGCCGCAGTGCACGTCGGTGCGCAGGACGCGCTCGCCCTCGATCTCGGCCACGATCTGGATCGTGCCGTGCGTCGCGGGGTGCGACGGACCGATGTTGACGATGACCGAGCCGGGGGTCTGGCCCTCGGTGAAGGCCGGCCGGATCGGGTTCGGCAGGGCGCCGAGCGGCGGCAGCGAACTCATGACTGCCCCTCGCGATACGGCACGAGCGGCTGCTCGGCGTGCTTCGGATAATCCTTGCGCAGCGGGTGGCCCTCGAAGCCCTCGTAGAGCAGGATCGGGCGCAGGTCGTCGTTGCCTCGGAAGCGGATGCCGTACATCTCGTGGCACTCGCGTTCCAGGTAGCGGGCCGAGCCGTAGAGGCCGACGAGCGTATCGACGACCGGGTCGGCTTCCCCGACGCGCGTCTTGAGGCGGACCCGGACGTGGCGATGGGTGGTGTAGAAGTGATAGACGACGTCGAAGCGCGGCCGGCGCTGCGGCCAGTCGACGCCGGTCAGGTCGAGCAGCATGTCGAAGCCGAAGGCCTCCTTGAGGTGATGCACGACCGGCCGCAGGCTCTCGGACCCGACCTCCAGCACCAGGATGCCGTGCGCGACGCCCGACGACAGCGCCGCCACACCGACACCCGCCGTCACTTGTCCGAGGAAGTCGTCCCCCGTGCTCACTTCAGAAGTCCTGGTTGATGATCGGATGCCGCTGCGCGGCGATCTTGTCCTGGAGCTGCATGATGCCGTCGATGACCGTTTCGGGCCGCGGCGGGCAGCCAGGAATGTAGATATCGACCGGGATGATCCTGTCGATGCCCTGCAGCGTGGCGTAGTTCTGGTAGAAGCCGCCACTGGTCGCGCAGACGCCGAACGCCATGACCCACTTGGGCTCGCACATCTGCTCGTAGACCTTGCGCAGGACCGGCGCCTGCTTGTGCGTCACGGTGCCGACGACCATCAGCAGGTCGGACTGGCGCGGTGTGAAGCGCGGCAGCGCTGCGCCGAATCGGTCCGTGTCGTAGAGCGTCGCGCTCACGGACATGAACTCCATGGCGCAGCAGGCCGTCACGAACGGGTAGGGGAACAGCGAGAACTTGCGGGCCCAGCCGACGAACTCGTCCTTGCGCGTCGTCAGGTACTCGAAGGCGCCGCGGGGCGCAGGGGCTCTCGCGGGCTCGGCCGGGTTCACGCCGTCACCTCCTCGAGCAGCCCGGAGCGCCAGACGTACAGCATGATCACCACCAGCAGCGCCATGAACAGCCCGAACGTGGCGAGCATGAACCCGGTGACCGGCTGTGCGGCCAGCGCCCAGAGATACAGGAAAACCGTTTCCAGATCGAACAGGATGAACACGACGGCGATGCCGTAGTACTTGACCGGCACCGACCGGGTGTTGTCCGTCTGGACCGGCGTCGCGCCGCATTCGAACGGCTCGAGCTTCAGCGCGGTGGGCTCAGGCTTGGGCCCGAGCACGCGGTTGAGCCAGAGCGTGACCGCCACGAAGCCCAGAATCGCGAGCAGGTAGACGACGAAGGCGAGATAGGCGTTCACGCGATCCCTCGGCACGGACGGCGCGACTATAGTTTCACGCGAAATGCCGGGTGACCGAGGAAAACACTTATGGCAGCGGGGGGTCGCATCGCCCGAAATCACACCGTCCCCAGCCACGCGTGACAAGCCCGTCGTGGACGCCACGAACCGCCCGACCGCCCTGGTCCCCGTCACCGCGTCGCGTCGGCGGCGTCGCTGGCCCGCGCGTCTCGACGTCCTGCAGAGCGCCACCGGCCTCGCGCTGGGCCTGTTCATGTGGGTGCACATGCTGTTCGTGTCGTCGATCCTGCTCGGCAAGGACGCGATGTGGACGGTCGCGCGCCTGTTCGAGGGCCATTTCCTGTTCGGCCGTCCGCAGTACTGGCTGGTGTCACTGCTGGTCGCCACGGTCTTCACGCTGTTCGTCGTGCACGCGGCGCTCGCGTTGCGCAAATTCCCTTCCAGCTACCGGCAATATCGCACCTGCCGGGATCATGTCGGCGCCATGCGGCACGAGGACACGACGCTCTGGTACTGGCAAGTCGTCACCGGCTTCGCGCTGTTCTTCATGGCCTCGGTGCACCTCTACATCATGATGACCCGGCCGGACCGCATCGGGCCGTTCGAGTCGGCCGACCGCGTCTGGACCGACCTGATGTGGCCGCTGTATCTGGTCATGCTGTTCGCCGTCGAATTCCACGGCGGCGTCGGGCTTTACCGCGTCGCGCTCAAGTGGGGCTGGTTCGAGCGCGGCGACCCGGCCGCGACGCGCCGCTGGCTGCGGCGATTCAAATGGGCCCTCACGGCGTTCTTCCTGGCCCTGGGCGTCGCGACACTGCTGGCCTACGTCAGGATTGGCATCGAGCACGCGCCGGACTACGGCCAGCGCTACGTGCCTGCCGCGCTGGTGGTGGGCGCCCCGTGAAGGTGGTCTATAGCGACGTGCTCGTGATCGGCGGCGGTCTCGCGGGCCTGCGCGTGGCCATCGGCGCGCGCCGGCGCGGCCACGAAGCGATCGTCCTGTCGCTGGTGCCCCCCAAGCGTTCCCATTCGGCCGCGGCGCAGGGCGGCATGCAGGCGAGTCTCGCCAACGTCTGCAAGGGCCAGGGCGACAACGAGGACGTCCACTTCGAGGACACCGTCAAGGGCAGCGACTGGGGCGCGGACCAGCGGGTCGTGCGCATGTTCGTCAATACGGCGCCAAAGGCCGTGCGCGAGCTCGCCGCGTGGGGCGTGCCGTGGAGCCGCGTCCGCCAGGGCGACCGGCAGGCGATCATCAACGGCGAGCGAGTGACGCTGACGGAGCGGGCGCAATCCCATGGCCTGGTCGCGCAGCGTGATTTCGGCGGCACGAAGAAGTGGCGCACCTGCTACGTCTCCGACGGCACGGGGCACGCCATGCTGTTCGCCGTCGGCGACCGCGCCATCGCCGACGGCATCCCGGTGCACGAGCGCACCGAGGCGCTGTCGCTGATCCACGACGGCCGGCGCTGCTACGGCGCGGTCGTGCGCGACCTGATCACCGGCGAGCTGACGACCTATGTCGCGAAGGCCACGATCATCGCCACGGGCGGCGCGGGACGCGTCTACCGCGTCACGACCAACGCCGTGATCTGCGAGGGCATCGGCGCGGCGCTCGCACTCGAGACCGGGGTCGCGTGCCTGGGCAACATGGAGGCGGTGCAGTTCCATCCCACGGGGATCTTCCCGGCCGGCATCCTCGTGACCGAGGGCTGCCGCGGCGACGGCGGGCTGCTGCGCGACGCCACGGGCCACCGGTTCATGCCGGACTACGAGCCGGAGAAGAAAGAACTCGCCTCGCGCGACGTCGTCTCGCGTCGCATGGAGCAGCACATCCGGGCAGGCCACGGCGCCCGTTCCCGGTTCGGCGAGCACCTGTGGCTCGACATCACGCTGCTCGGCCGCGCGCACATCGAGAAGAACCTGCGCGAGGTCAAGGAGATCTGCCGGTACTTCCTCGGCATCGACCCGGCGGAGCACTGGATCCCGGTGCGTCCCGCGCAGCACTACACCATGGGCGGCGTGCGCACCGATCACACCGGCCAGGCTTACGGCCTGCGCGGCCTGTTCGCTGCCGGCGAGGCCGCCTGCTGGGACATGCACGGGTTCAACCGGCTCGGCGGCAACTCCGTCGCGGAAACCGTGGTCGCCGGTGCGATCGTCGGCGAGTTCGTCGCCGACTTTGTCGAAAGCCCGGAGGGCGACATCGACGTGAGCACACCGCTGCTGCGCGAGGCTCTTCGCGTGGAGCGCGCCAAGCTCGACGTGCTGCTGCGCGGCACAGGCACCGAGCGCGCTGATGCGATCAAGGACGGCATGCAGCGGCTCATGACGGATCGCGTGGGCATCTTCCGCACCGGCGCCGACCTCGAGCAGGCTGTCGCGGGCCTGCAGGAACTGCTGGTGCGCAGCCGCAATCTCGGCTTGCGCTCGAACCGCGACGGCCCCAACCCGGAACTCGCCACCGCGTATCGGGTGCAGAAGATGCTCAAGGTGGCGCTGTGCATCGCGCAGGGCGCGCTCGCGCGGACCGAGAGCCGCGGCGCACACTTCCGCGAAGACTTCCCGCGCCGCAACGATGCCGAATGGCTCAGGCGCACGCTGGCGACGTGGAACCACCCGCTCGCCACGCAGCCGACCCTCGACTATGAGGCGCTGGACGTCGGGACGATGGAGCTGCCGCCCGGCTGGCGCGGCTACGGCAACAAGGACCATGTAGACCATCCCGACACGCCGGTGCGCATCGCGGAAATCGCCCGCGTGCGCGAGGCCATGGGTGGCGCCGACCGGCACGAGATGCAGCAGGCATTGATGCCGTACGAGCACCTGTTGCCGGCGCGCCTGCGCGGGCGCAACGAACGCATCGACGAGAAACTCACCCCATGAGCGCGACCTCGCCGCCACCGCCTGAGACGACTCCAGACCGGACGGCGACCGTACCCGGCACGCTGGCAGCGCCGGCGACAGCGCCCGAAGCGCCGCGCCGCATGCTGCATTTCCACGTCCTGCGCCACGACCCCCAGGACCCGGCGAGCGTGCCGCACGTCGACGTCTTCGAGATCGAGGAAGCGCCCGGCATGACGCTGTTCATCGCGCTCAACGAGATTCGCGCGACGCTCGATCCGTCGCTGGCGTTCGACTTCGTCTGTCGCGCCGGCATCTGCGGCAGTTGCGGCATGGTCATCGACGGCCGGCCGGGCCTCGCCTGCCGGACGCTCACCAGGGACCTGCCCCGCGACATCACGCTCGCACCGCTGCCCGCGTTCGAACTGATCGCCGACCTGTCCGTGAACACGGGCAAGTGGATGCGCGGCATGAGCGAGCGGCTCGAGACCTGGGTGCACTCGCTCGACGAGGAGCCCGACCTGCGCCGGCAGGAAGCGGCGATGGACCCGGATCTTTCCGACCGGATCTACGAACTCGACCGCTGCATCGAATGTGGCTGCTGTGTCGCGGCCTGCGGCACGGCGCGCATGCGCGAGGACTTCGTCGGCGCCGTCGGTCTCAACAAGATCGCGCGTTTCGCCCTCGACCCGCGCGATGCGCGCACCGACGCGGATTTCTACGAACTGATCGGCACGGACGAGGGCGTGTTCGGCTGCATGACGCTGCTCGGCTGTCACGACGTCTGCCCGAAGCAGTTGCCACTGCAGACGCAGATCGCGTTCCTGCGGCGACGGATGGCTCGCACGGGGTTCTGACCGCAGGCTTGATGCGTCGGTGGGGTGCACGCGGCGCGCCGGAGGTGTATTACGGCCTTTCCATCGCCTGCCGCCGGAGGGTCGCATGCCGTCCGAGTCCCGCTTCGTTTCGCTGCTCGTCGCCGCCTGGTGCGTCACGGCGGCCGTCTGTGCCGGCGGCCGGCCCGGGGTTGCGCGGGCCGACGCTGTCGCATCCACTCCCGACACGGCTGCGCTCATCGCCCATCTCGGCCTCGAGGAATCGCCGACGCCGGTGCGCGAGCATCCGGGCTGGAAGCGGCCGCGCATCATTCTTGTGGCCCTGGACCGGCCCGATCTCGTCGAGGCGCTGCGCGAAGTGGCGCCTGGCGTGAAATTCGTGGTCGCCGACGGCGTGCCGCAGGCGGTACAACTCGCGAAGCACGCAGACGCCGTCCTTGGACTGTGCAGCGCCGAGGTGCTCGGGGCCGGCCGCGGGATCCGCTGGGTGCAGACGTTCTCGGCCGGTGTGGAGCAATGCGTGTCCATCCCCGCGCTGAGTGAGCGCGACATCCTGCTCACCAACATGCAGCGCGTGGCCGGACCCGTCATGGCGGAGCACGTCGTGGCCATGATGCTGGCGTTCGCGCGCGGGCTCGACTTCTTCATCCAGGAACGCGCCGCGGCCCGCTGGACGCCGCAGTTGCCGCCGACCGCGCGCATGTTCACGTTGCAGGGCAAGACCGTGCTCGTGGTCGGGCTGGGTGGCATCGGCACCGAGGTCGCCCGGCGCGCACACGCGCTCGGCATGCAGGTCGACGCCGTGCGGGCCAGCGGGCGCGAAGGGCCCGACTACGTCCGCGAGGTCGGGCTGCCGGCCGATCTCCTCCAGCTCGCGGCGCGCGCCGACTTCGTGGTCAATGCGACGCCGCTGACGCCCGAAACCCGGGACCTCTACGACGCGAAGTTCTTCGCTGCCGTCAGGCCGGGCGCCTATTTCATCAACGTCGGCCGCGGCGGCAGCGTCGTGCAGACGGCGCTCACGGAGGCATTGCGCTCGGGCCGCCTGGCGGGCGCGGGGCTCGACGTCACGGAGCCCGAACCGCTGCCCGCGGACGACCCGCTCTGGTCGCTGCCGAACGTGATCCTCACGCCGCACGTGTCCACACGATCCGATCTCGGCGACGCTGCGCGTATGGCCATCGTGCGCGAGAACGTCAGGCGCTACGTGAATGGCGACCGGATGCTGTCGGTCGTCGATGTTCGGCGGGGGTATTGACGGCGCGGTTTCGGACGCGCTCGCCGGCGCTTCGAGCCACGTCCCGCGCGCGGATTCGGAGCAGGGACCGGTCCGACTGGTGAGTGGAAGCTGTGGGCCGGTCTACCGACGCTGAGTCGCGGGCGTTGAGCTGAGCCGGGCAGCGGCGGGACGACGGCCCGTTGGCATGATTGCCAACATCCGCGCATTGTTGGCATTGTTGCCTACATGGTCGCGACGCTGCTGCACCGGGACCGGCTCGACTTCGATGACGGTGCTGTCGCCGAGATGATCATCTGGCAGTTGCCTGCGCCTGTGGCGGGCAGTCGTCACCGGTACAGGTATCGGCTGTACTACGGGCGAGACGGTCGGCGGATCGTCGGTTACGACAACGAGCGCGGCAAGGGCGATCATCGCCACCATCGCGGTCGTGAGGAGCCCTATCGATTCACGACGGTCGGGCAACTGGTCAGCGATTTCCTGACTGACGTTGCGAAGAAGCGAGATTCATGACCAAGGCAGTCCTGCGGATCCGGCGTGATGGGGGAGCGGCGCTCGAGGAGATGGGTCGGCGGTTTGCTACGGCCTGGAAAGGCGGTCGCTCAGCATCGGCACACGTGTTCTCGTTCGAGTCCCCGGCGGCGCTTTTTCGCGTGCTCAGCCCAAAGCGCTGGGAGTTGATCGAGCGACTGCAGTCGATGGGGCCTGCGAGCGTGCGGGGATTGGCACGGGCGCTCGAGCGCGACGTAAAGCGAGTGCACGAGGACGTCGGGCTCTTGATCGATGTCGGCCTGATCGAGAGGACGGCCGGCGGCAGAATCCGGGTTCCTTTTGCCGTGATCGAGGCGGATTTCGAGCTGCGGGCGGCGTAAGGTGCGATCGCCCTGCTGGGAAAGGCGTGGCGCGCTTCGGATGGGTGATCAGGCGCTGGCGGTCGGCGTATCCCGGGCTCCCGATCTCGCCCGGGAGATCCGCATGACAGACACGATCACCCCCGAAACCCTGCGCTTCGAGCGGCGTCTCGACGCCTCGGTCGAGACGGTCTGGCGATATCTGGTCGACCCCGGACAACGCGCGCGATGGTTTATGGGCGGCCCGACGGAGCTGAAAGTCGGCGGCCGTTTCGGCCTGACGATGGACCACGACAATCTCTCCGACGAGAACGTGCCCACACCCGAGCAATATCGGATCCATCTCGGCCAGAGCCGGGAAGAACGCATCACGCGGTATCAGCCGCCGCATCTCCCTGCGATCACCTGGGAGGGTGGCGAAGCGGGCGAGATCGCCTTCGCGTTGAGCGATGAGGGTGGAAAAACCCTGCTGGTATTGACCCACACCGGTTTGCGGGGCCGCGACGACGCAATCAATTTCGGCGGCGGCTGGCATTCGCACCTGGTCGTGCTCGAAAGGCGCATCAGGGGCGACGCCGTGCCCGACTTCCGGGCGCTGCACGGGCAGGCCGGGAAGATCGTCGCGAAGACACTGAAGCAGCCGCGCGCCTGAGCCCGTCAGGCCGTCGGCAAGTTCCGGGCCGTCAGCGCGCGCCTGTCTGCTTCAGCTCCATGAACTCCCGCCGCAGTTCGGCGACCTCGGCCTCGAGCGCGGCAACGCGTGCCACGAGGCCTGGCTCTTCGGCCGTCGCGAGCGGCGCCGCTGCCGGCTCCGCCACGGTGCCCGCGAGCGCCTGCGTGGGCGGCCCCGTGAAAAGCTGCGCATAGCGCGACTCGCGCCGGCCGGGCTCGCGGGCGAGCCGGGCGACGAACGGCCCCTCGGGGCGGGTCATGAGGTCCTCGAGCGCTGCCTCGACCTGCTGCACGTCGCCGAGCGGCGCGAGTCGCCCGGCGTGCATGCGCAGCTCGCCGGGCGTCTGCGGCCCGCGCAGCAGCAGCTCGCAGACGATCGCCGTCTGCTCGGGCGTGAACTTCAGGCTCCCGAACTGGGTGTTGCAGAAGAGCTGGTGGTATTTCGGCACGCGGCTGCCGAAACCCGACTTCTCCATGAGGAGCTGCTTGCGGGCGAGGGCGTCGACGATCGGCTGGACCTCGCGCTCGTCGAGGTTCAGCACCGGGTCGCGGTTGCTCTTCTGGTTGCAGGCACTCACGAGCGCGTTGAGCGACAGCGGGTACTGGTCCGGCGTGGCGATCTGCTTCTCGATCAGGCAGCCGATCACGCGGGCCTCGACGGCCGAAAGTTCGAGCGGCATCAGCGGCAGGCTCCATGATGCGGGCGACCCGGGCATAATCGCATACCCCGCCGGCCGGAAGGACTGGACGCCCGTGCAGAAGCGTGGCTCGACGCTCAAAGGCATCATGACCCTGTTGCTCATGGTGGCGAACGTCGTTTTCTGGGTGCCCATCCTGATGGCCGTGGCGCTGGCGAAGCTGCTGGTGCCGCTGCCGCCGTGGCGCAAGGCCACGAGTCGCGTGATGGTCGGGCTCGCCGAGTGCTGGATCCGCTGCAACGTCGCGATCTTCCGCCTCATGGGCGCATTGCGCCTCGAGGTGACGGGCGCCGAAGGTCTCGACCGGTGCGGCTGGTACCTCGTCGTGTCCAACCACCGTTCGTGGGTCGACATCCTGGTGCTGCAGCAGGCGCTGATCGGCCGCGTCCCGTTCCTCAAGTTCTTCCTCAAGCAGGAGCTCATCTGGGTGCCGTTCCTGGGACTCGCGTGGTGGGCACTCGATTTCCCGTTCATGCAGCGGCACTCGGCGACCTACCTGCAGCAGCATCCGGAAGCACGCGGCGAAGACCTCGCGGCGACGCGCAAGGCCTGCGAGCGCTTTGCCCTGATGCCGACGTCGGTCATGAACTTCGTCGAGGGCACGCGCTTCACGGCGGCCAGGCACGCGGCCAGCAAGTCTCCCTATCGTCACCTGCTGCGGCCGCGCCACGGCGGCGTGGCGTTCGTGCTGTCGGCGATGGGCAAGTCGCTGCATTCGGTGCTCGACGTCACGATCGCCTACCCGTCCGCGAGCCCCACGCTCTGGGACATGTGCTGCGGCCGCCTGGGCACGGTGCGCATGGACGTGCGACGCCACCCGGTCGAGCCGTGGATGACGGCGGGGGACTTCGGTGAGGATGCGGCCGATCGCGCCCGCTTCAAACGCTGGCTCGGCGAGTTGTGGGCGGAGAAGGACGCGCGTCTCGATGCGATGCTGCGCGAGCAGGGCTCAGGCTCGCGCGGTCCGGTCGGAGCCGGGTCATGAGCTGGGACCTGCCCGCGCCGTTCATCCACGCGCGCGTGGCGCATCACGCGGAAATCGACGGCTACGGCCACGTCAACAACGCGATCTACGTCGCCTGGCTCGACGACTGCGCCTGGGCGCATTCGATCTCGCGCGGCATCAGCCCCGAGCTGTGCCGGCAACTCGGCCGCGGCATGGCCGTGTGGCGCACCCAGGTCAATTACCTGCGCGCGGCACTCGAGGGCGACGACATCGAGGTCGGCACCTGGCCCGTGCACAACGACAACCGGCTGCGCATCACCCGCCGCTTCCAGGTCCGGCGCGCCGCCGACGGCGAGACGCTGCTGCGCGCGCTGATCCACTACGTCTGCATCGACCTGCGGACCGGCAAGGCGACGCGCATGCCCGTGGAGTTCACGCAGTACTCGGTGCTGCCGGAGGTCGCGGCGGCCGTCGCCGCGGAGACGACGCCTTGTCAGCCGGGGGTCGAGCCGCCCTGACGCGCGTCGCACCCGACGGCCGCTTTCTCAAGGAGGAGCCAGACGATGCACGAGCAGTGGACCAACGCCGAGCTCGTCGCACTGCTCGGCAAGCCGACCCTGACCCGCCGCGCCGTCATCGTCACGGCGCTCGCCACCGGCTTCTGCTGGGGCGGACGCATCACCTGGCTCTATGCCGCGCACAGTCGCAGCCTCAAGCCGGCGTGGCGTGGTACGGGCGTCTGACGGGCGAACGCACGCCGCTGCAGCGGCAGTATCCCGTCGACATCGCCGCGCAACTGAAGGTGCCGGTGCTGGGCCGGTACGGTGGCCAGGACCAGGGCGTCCCGCCCGCCGACATCGGGCAGATGCGGCAGGCGCTCGCCAGGGCCGGCAACGAAGCCTCGCGGATCGTCGTGTTCCCCGGGGCGCCGCACGGATTTCTCGCGGACGACCGGCCGAGCGGCAGGTCGAACGAAGCCACCGACGCCTGGACGCAGTGCCTCGCGTGGTTCCGCCAGCATGGGGCCGGCTGAGGCAGCCGAGGAACGCGCAAGCCTCTGCAGAGCACGCAAGCGTCTGCGCAAGACGCAAGCTCCAGCCCGTCGCTCAGGACGGACAGGGCCCGGGAGGGGGTCATCCCCTGTTGCGTGTCGTCGGCGACGAGCGTTTCGATACTGGCAGTCGCCGCTGCGCTTGCGACGCGCGCCGGGCATTTCTCGCTGCACCAGCCCCGGTTCATGAAGGGCGCAGCGGGACTTCGGTTATCCGATATTCTGGCGCCCGCT
>JAYRRR010000101.1:0-18366 GCA_041910015.1 Steroidobacteraceae bacterium | reverse complement strand
GATCGGGCGCGCCGATGTCGAGCGCGTGCGCGAGCTGCTGCGGCGCGCGGGCCTGCCCGTCGCGGCGCCGCCGATCGGCGCCTCGCGCGCGCTCGGGCTCATGGGCATGGACAAGAAGGTGCTCGCCGGGCGCATCCGGCTCGTGCTGCTGCGCCGGCTCGGTGCGGGCGAGGTGAGCGGCGACTGTCCGGCCGACGCGCTGCAGGCCACGCTGCGGGCGCACTTCGGGGAGGCGGCGTGAGCGAAGCATCGTCGTGGCCGCCATCCTCGGGGCTGGCGGCGTATGCGCAGCACGACGAAACCTCGCGTGGCCGGCGCGTGCCGGAGCCGCCGCCCCGCCACCGCACCGAATACCAGCGTGACCGCGACCGCATCGTGCATTCGACGGCGTTTCGCCGGCTGGTCTACAAGACGCAGGTCTTCGTCAACCACGAAGGCGACCTGTACCGCACCCGGCTCACGCATTCGCTCGAAGTCGCGCAGATCGCGCGCAGCGTCGCGCGCGCGCTCGGGCTCAACGAGCCGCTCGCCGAGGCCATCTGTCTCGCGCACGACCTGGGCCACACGCCGTTCGGCCACGCCGGCCAGGACGCGCTCAACGACTGCATGCGCGACTTCGGTGGCTTCGAGCACAACCTGCAATCGCTGCGTGTCGTCGACGATCTCGAGGAGCGTTACGCGGAATTCCCCGGCCTGAACCTGACGTTCGAGGTCCGCGAAGGCATCCTCAAGCACTGCTCGGCCGCCAATGCGCGCCGGCTCGGCGAACTCGGCGAGCGGTTCCTGCTGCGCCGCCAGCCGGGCCTCGAGGCGCAGCTCGCCAACCTCGCGGACGAAGTCGCCTACAATAACCACGACGTCGATGACGGCATCCGGGCCGGGCTGGTCGAGGTCGAAGATCTCGCGGCGTCGAGCCGCATGTTCGGGCGCCAGTACGAGGCCGTGCGCATGCAGTATCCGCAACTCACCGGCCGGCGGCTGGTGCACGAGGTGGTGCGGCGGATGATCGACTACGCCGTCAACGACCTCATCGACGCATCCGCCGCGGCGCTCGCCGCCGCCGCGCCGCGCAGCGTCGAGGACGTGCGGGCGCGGCCGCAGCCGCTGCTCACGTTCAGCGAGTCCGTGCGTGCGGAGCATCTGGAGCTCAAGCGGTACCTGCGTGACAGGCTCTACAAGCACTATCGCGTGTTGCGCATGACCACCAAGGCCGGGCGCGTGGTGCGCGAGCTCTTCCAGGCCATGCTGGGCGACGTGCACCTGATGCCCGTGGAGCACCAGGAAGCGGCGCGCCGGCTCGAAGCGGCAGAAGGCGCCGACGGCCGCGCGCGCGCGGTGGCGGACTACATCGCCGGCATGACCGACCGCTTCGCGATCCTCGAGCACCGGCGGCTGTTCGAGCCGGGCGAGCGGACGTAGGGCGGCACGGGGCCGCTTCGCCGACCACTCTTAGGGGTCGTACCCCAGTCAAGAAAAAATTGCCTGGCTGTCACGAGCTGACTGCCAGGACTGTCAGGGGTCTGACCCCTACTGAAAGGTCTTGCGGATTCCGAGCGTCAGCATGGCCTCGTCCTCGTCGTAGCTCGTTACCTCGAGCTGCGCGCGCCAGCTGTCGGCGACCTGCCATACGCCCGCGAGCCCGAGGTAGATGCCGACGCCGTTGAGCTTGTCGTAGTTGATCAGCGCGCTGGTGGCGCTGTTGTCCGTGTAGGCCACGCCGATCTTGAACACCGGGTAGAGATTCGAGCCGCGACCGTCGAACAGCGGCGTCCACTCGGTGCCGAGCCCGTACACCTCGTAGGTGATCTCGCCGAGGTGGCCGACGCCCGGATTGTCGGAGGCGATGCCGGCTTCGCCCGGGTCGGCGTAGAACGCCTCGATCGACCAGTCTTCCCACACCTGTCGGCCGACCACGATGCGGAAGCCGGAGCTCTCGTCGTCGTCGATGGCGTAACCGCCGCCGGCGTCACGCGGCTCGAGCCACGACAGGCCGTAGTCGCCGCCGACGTACCACTCGCCCTTGCGGTCGGCGGCCGTCTCGGCCTGTGCCGCGGGCGCGCCGCCGAGCAGCGCGACCAGCACCATCACCGCCGCGCCCTGCGCGAGCCAGGCGCGGCGCCGGTGGAACGCTGCGAGCAGCCCGAGCAGCAGCACGAACACGCCGTCGAGGGAGCCGACGCCGCGCAGCGTGGTTTCGAGCTTGCCCGGTGAGTCACGGAAGTCGGGCGTGCCATCGTGATCCGAATCGCCCGAGCCCTCGCGGCTGTCCGACAGGCCGTCGCCGTCGCTGTCGACGTCGATGTAGTCGGCGTGCCCGTCGCTGTCCGTATCGGGCGGGTTGAGCACGGCGCTGCCGGCGACGCTGCCGTCGACGCTGTCGCGCAGGCCATCGCCGTCCGCGTCCACCGTCGTGTCGATCCGGCCGTTGCCGTCGCTGTCCACGCCATTCGCCTCGCTGATGTCGTTGATGCCGTCGCCGTCGCTGTCGAGGTCGAGATGGTCCGGTGCGCCGTCGTTGTCGGTGTCGGGCAGCGGCAGCGGCCTCGACTCGACACCATCGGCCAGGCCGTTGCCGTTGGCATCGACGAAGCCGTCGATGACGCCGTCGCGGTTGGCGTCGGTGCCGCCCGCTTCGAGCGTGTCGGTCAGCCCGTCGTCGTCGCTGTCGCGATCGAGGAAGTCCGGCACGCCGTCGCTGTCCGTGTCGGCCGTGCCCTCGACGCTGTCCGGGATCCCGTCGTTGTCGGCGTCGAGATCCGGCCCGTCGCCGAGGCCGTCGCCGTCCGAATCGAGGCCCGAGCCAAACTCGTCCGGCGACTGGTCGACTGCGTCGACGAGGCCGTCGCCGTCGGTGTCGGCGGCCGCGTCGATGACGCCGTCGTCGTTCGCATCGAGCGCGCCGTTGCCGGCCTCGGCCACGTCCATGACACCGTCGCCGTCCGAGTCGACCTCGCGGAAGTCGCCGATGCCGTCGCCGTCGGTGTCGGTCGGCTCGGCCGTGAGGCTCGTGTCGGAATCGCGCAGGGCATCACCGTCGTCGTCCGCGAGACCGGCTTCGACGACGTCGGCGAGGCCGTCGTTGTCGGAGTCGAGATCGCGAAAGTCCGGGATGCCGTCGGCATCCGTGTCCGGGAATGCGTACGCATCGTCGATGCCGTCGCCGTTGACGTCCATGCCGTGCGTCACGTCCACGTCCAGCGCGTCGTCGATGCCGTCACCGTCGGTGTCGATACCGCTGGCGTCGCCCTCGACGGTGTCGAGGATGCCGTCGCGGTCGGAATCGACGTCGCGGAAATCGGCCTCGCCGTCGCGGTCGGTATCCACCGGCCCGACGCCGTCGGCGACTCCGTCGCGGTTGGCGTCCACGGCGTCGGGAATTGCGTCCACGTCGTAGGCATCGTCGATCTGGTCGCCATCCGTGTCCGTGCCTGCGACACCGGCCTCGATGCCGTCCGGCAGGCCGTCGGCATCCGCATCGAGATCGAGGTAGTCGGGCGCGCCATCGCCGTCGCTGTCGACGGGCGTGGCCGGCGTGCTTCCGGCCTCGATCGCATCCGGCACGCCGTCGTCGTCGCTGTCGCGGTCGAGATGATCGGGCACGCCGTCGCCGTCGCTGTCACGCGGCGTACCCGGCACGTCGCCGGCCTCCACGCCGTCCGGAATGCCGTCGTTGTCGCTGTCGGCGTCGGACGAGTCAGGCTGGCCGTCGCCGTCACCGTCGGTGTTGCCTTCGAGCGCGTCGATGAGCCCGTCGCCGTCGGTGTCGAGCGGGCTCGCGGGATTCGCACCGACTTCGACGCCGTCGTTCGAGCCGTCGCCGTCGGTGTCCGGATCGCGCGGGTCCGTGCCGACGGCGGCTTCCTGGCCGTTGCTCAGGCCGTCGCCATCGCTGTCGAAAGCGGCACACGCGGTGTGATTGGCGTCCGGCGTACAGGGATCGGCCTCGTCGCTGCGGCCGTCGCCGTTGGCGTCGAGCACCGACGATTCGAGCGCGTCGGGCACGCCGTCGCCGTCTGCGTCGAGCGGCTGGGCGCCGCCGCCACGCTCCGTGGCGTCGT
This sequence comes from Steroidobacteraceae bacterium, assembly GCA_041910015.1. Classification (GTDB taxonomy): domain Bacteria; phylum Pseudomonadota; class Gammaproteobacteria; order Steroidobacterales; family Steroidobacteraceae; genus RPQJ01. The sequence goes on along the minus strand of JAYRRR010000101.1, from coordinate 14,308 downwards.
TCTCGCCGTCGCCGTCGGTGTCGGGGTTGTCGCGATCCGTGCCGAGCGCATCCTCCTCGGCATTGCTCAGCCCGTCGCCGTCGCTGTCGGCCGCGAGACAGGCGGCGCCGCTCGCGTTCGGCACGCACGGATCGCCGTTGGCCGCATCGGCTTCGTCATTGACGCCGTCGCCGTCGGCATCGACCGTCGACGACTCGAGCGCGTCGATGAGGCCGTCGCCGTCCGTGTCGAGCGGGTTCGCCGGATTGGCGCCCACTTCGACGCCGTCGGGATCACCGTCGCCGTCGCTGTCGGGATTCAGCGGGTCGGTGCCGAGAGCCGCTTCCTGGGCCTGGGTGAGGCCGTCGCCGTCGAGGTCGGTCGGGCCCACGTCCTGCGTGTGCTCGAACGAGCTGGTCGCGACGTCCTGCTGGATCGGGAAGCTGTTCGAGTCGACGTAGAAGAGCTGCGACTGCACGCGGTAGGTGCCGCTGACGCTGCCGAGCGGATACGTCGGCGAGACCGTGCGGACGACGGTGCTGTTGGCCGCGGCCGCGAAATTGTCGGTGAGCACCGTCGTCGAGTTGCCGGCCGGATCGATGATCGTGACCTCGAGCCGGTAGTTGCCGGCATCGACCACGTTCACGGTGGCCTGCGAATCGATGCGGACGGTGTTTGCCGCGACCGCGCCATTGACCGTGCACCCCGCGACCGTCGCGACACGCGTCTGGCAGCCCGTGATCACGACCGAGCCCGTGCTGGCGCGGTCGGCCGCGCCGCCATCGACCAGCAGCTGGCCCCAGCGTACCGCCGTGACCCAGTTGGTGGCGTCGCCGCTCGTGTCGATGCGGATCTCGACGCGATTGTTGCCGGGCTGCAGCAGCGACAGGTTCGTGATCTCGAAAACCGTCGTGCTCCAGACGTTGTTGGCGCCGGTCAGCTTGCCCAGCAGCACGCCATTCAGGTAGACGTCGTCCTGTTCGCCCTGCTCCTCGTCGATGTCCCAGCCGCGGATGGTCAGCGAGGCCGACTGCGTCGGCAGCGTCGCGACGCTGATGTTGAATTCGATGGGCGCGATGGGATTGCTGGCGCCGATCGTCGGTGGCGTGGGCTCGGTGACGAGGCTCGTCGTGGCCATGTCGCCGTCGGCGACGCCGGTACCGGCGTTGTTGTCGTTGTCGACGTAGGTGAAGAAGGTGCCGCTGCCGGCGAAGCTGAACAGCCCTCCCAAGGTCAGGCCGAGCGCCCCGAACGCCGCCAGTGTCGCGATCTTGATGCTCGTCCTGATCTTCATGCCGTCTCTCGTCGCTATTCGTGTTTGCAGTGCCCGTTCCCGCCTGCGGCGATTCGGGCGCGCGCATTGTACTCGGGGGTCGCCGGGGCCGCTTCGCGATCTGGACGGCGTTTGACAGTCTTTTACACTTCGCCTTCGGCGCGTCCGCGACAATGCACGGGACGGCCTGGGATCACGCCTGAATCAGATGCGCATCGCTTTCCTCGACGACGACCTCGAACAAGCCGACCGCGTCACCGCGTTGCTGCACGCGGCCGGGCACAGCGTGCATTTCTTTGCGCGCGGCGGAGTGCTGCTGCGCGAGCTGCGCACCGAGACGTTCGATCTCGTGATCCTCGACTGGGAAGTGCCGGACATCTCGGGCTACGAAGTGCTGCACGCCATGCGCACGCAGCTCAGGCTGCGCACGCCGGTGCTGTTCCTGACCCATCGGGACGGCGAGGCCGACGTCGTCGAGGGGCTGCGGGCCGGCGCCGACGACTTTCTCGTGAAACCGCCGCGCGAGCGGGAGCTGCTCGCCCGCGTCGAGACGCTGGGTCGCCGGGTTCGCGAGGTCGACGATGATCTGGACGTGCTGGAGGCCGCACCGTATTCCATCGACGTCCGTCAGGGCATCGTGTCACGCGACGGTGCCGCGCTGCCTCTCACGCGTCGTGAGTTCGAAGTGGCCGCACTGTTGTTCCGCAACATCGGCAAGGTCCTCTCGCGCGGGCACATCATGGACGCGGTGTGGGCGCGGTCGCAACCCATCGGCACGCGCACGGTGGACATGCACGTGAGCCGCGTGCGCACGGTGCTGGGTCTGTCGCCGGCCATCGGCTGGCGCCTGACGGCCGTGTACGGTTACGGCTATCGACTCGACCGCGTGGAGAACGCGACGCCATGAGATCTTTCGCCACGAAGCGGTGTGCGGCTGTCTCGATCGCCGCCGTGGTGCTCGGCGCCGCGTTCGCGTCACCGGCCGGCGCGCAGTCCGTCGGCGCCGGCGACGACTTCGTCTATTACTGCCAGCGCGGCGATACGCTCATCCAGCTCGGACGGCGCCTGCTGGTGCAGCCGGAGCGCTGGCGCGAAGTACAAATGCGCAACGGCATCGCCGATCCGCTGCGGATTCCTCTCGGTACGCCCCTGCGGATCCCGCACGACTGGCTGCGTCTGGCTCCGTACGCCGCAACCGTCGACGCCGTCTCCGGTCACGTCACGCGTGGCGGCGCGCCGGTACAGAGCGGCGAATCGCTGGCCGAGGGCTCGGTCATCGAGACCGCGGCCGACGGCGCGGTGACCTTGCATCTTGCCGATGGTTCGGTCGTGACGCTGCAGAAGTCGGGCACGCTCGAGCTGCAGCGGCTGCGCAGGGTCGAGGGCGTCGAGGCCACGCACAGCACGCGCCTGAAGCTCGAGACCGGCCGCGTCGAGACGGTCGTGCCACCCCGGCAGGGCATGGGGCGACTGGACATCGCGACGCCCGTCGCGGTGTCCGCGGTGCGCGGCACGCGATTTCGCGCGAGCCATGTCGGAGCGGCCGGCACGAACGAGACGCTCGAAGGGGCTGTTGCCGTCTCCAACGCGCTGGGTGCGGTCGCCGTGCCGGCCGGGTTCGGCACGCGCATCGAGCGCGACACGCCGCCGCTGGCGCCGCGACCGCTGCTGCCGGCCCCCGACCTCGCGGGCCTGCCCGAAGTCATGTCCAGCGCCGAATTCGCATTGACGTGGCCATCGGTCGAAGGCGCGCGGCAGTACCGCGTGCAGCTCGCGACCGATCCGTCGTTCCAGTCGATCGTGGACGATCGCATCATGGACTCGCCCGCCCTGTCCGTGCCGCTCGCGGACGGCAAGTACTGGCTCCGCGCACGCGCCATCGACGCGCACGGAATCGAGGGCTTCGATGCGGTGAGGCCGGTCGAGCAAGCACGCGCTCCTTCGCCCCCAGCGCTGCTCTCACCGGCCTCTACCGCTCGGTCGACCGATCGGGAGACCAGGTTCCACTGGGCGGCGGCCGAGTCGGCGGACACGTACCGGTTGCAGGTGGCGCGCGATCCCGGCTTCGCCGATGTCGTGATCGACGAGCGGCTCGGCGGCACGTCCTTCGACGTCGGGAGCCTGCCGGTCGGGCGCTACTTCTGGCGCGTGACCGGCAGCAACCCGCGCGGCGGCGCAGGGGTGTGGAGCGAGCCCCGGTCGTTCGAGCAGCGGCCGCCGCCGCCCGTCGTCGACGCCCCGGAGATCGGCCGACACCAGGTCACGCTGCGCTGGTCCGCCGCGTCGGGAGGCCCCTATCGCGTGCAGCTCGCGCGCGATGCCGGCTTCGAACGCATCGTGTCCGACGTCGTGTCGGCCACGCCCGAGGCCACCGTGATGAAGCCCTTCCCCGGCACTTATCATGTCCGCGTGCAGGTACTTGCCGCGGACGGCCAGGCCGATCCGTTCGGGCCGGCGCGGCGTGTGGCCGTGCCGCTGCCGCCGTGGTTGCCGGTCCTGCTGTTCTCCGCGGTCCTCGTCGTGGCGTGGTGACGTCGCCGGTGTCCCGTTCGCCGCTGACATGGCGATGGATCGGGTGGCTGGCGGCGCTGCTGCTCGGCGTCGCGCTCGTCTCCGCATCCGATCTGCTCTGGCGCGCCGACCTTGCGGTCTACGACGCCGCCTTGCCTGCCGCTGCCGCGCCGTCCGATGTCGTCATCGTCGCCATCGACGACGCAAGCCTCGCCGAACTCGGCCCCTGGCCATGGCGCCGCGCGCTGCACGGCGCCCTGCTCGATCGGCTTCGTCAGTACGGCGCCCGTGCCGTCGCCCTCAACGTGCTGTTTGCAGACCCGGACGCCGCGTCGCCTCTCGGTGATGCGGCGCTGGCCAGTGCGATGCGCCGCGGCCCGCCGACCGTGTTGCCGATGTTCGCGGACCTGCCGACCGGCTATCACTCGCTGCGCGAGCGGCTGCCGGTCGACAGGCTGGCGGGCGCCGCGGCCGGCATCGGACACGCCCATGTGCCGCTCGACCGGGACGGCATCGTGCGCAGCGTGTACTTGCGCGAGGGCACGGCGACCGCGCCGTGGCGACACCTGGCCGTCGCCTTGCTGGACAGCGTGCCCGCCGGGCGGCCGTCACCGGACGCGCAACGCCCATTCGCCGCGTGCAGCCCGCATCGACAGGACGCCATCGGAGCATGGCGGCGGGAGTGCCGGACGCTGATCCCGTTCCTCGGGCCGCCGGGACACTTCGCGCGGCTGTCGTATGTCGACGTGCTGCGTGGCGTCGTCACTGACGAAGCGCTGCGCGGTCGTCTCGTGCTGGTCGGCGTGACCGCGCAAGGCATCGAGACGGCCTACCCCACGCCGCGTTCGGGGCACAGCGTCGGCATGCCAGGTGTCGAGCTGGTGGCGAACGTGCTGCAGGGCCTGCGCAGCGGCCAGGTGATACGACCCGTGCCGCCGGCGACCACGGTCGTGCTCTCGATGCTGCCGATCGCGTTCTGCGGGCTCGTGTTCCTGCGCTCGTCGCCGCGTCGTTCGCTGCTGTGGGCGGCGTCGTTCTGGCTGCTGACCGCTGCCGCCAGCGTCGTCGCACTGCGTGGCTTCGGCTGGTGGTGGCCGCCCTCTGCCGCGCTCGCCGTGCTGCTCGTGATGTATCCGCTCTGGAGCTGGTCGCGCCTCGAGGCCGCGCAGCAATACCTCGATCACGAGCTTGCACAGCTCGCGGAGCTGCAGATGCCGCTGCCGGGCGAGGCCCTGCCAAAGCCGGTCCCGCGGTTCTTCGAGGATTCGATCGATCGCCGTGTCGCGATGGCGCACCGGGCCACGCAGCGGCTGCGCGACCTGCACCGCCTGTACTCCGACACGATCAACGGCCTGCCGGACGCGATGGTGCTGACCGATGTGATGGGGCAGGTCGTGCTGGCCAACCCGGCGGCGGCAGCACTGTTCGGCGTCGGCGACGCCGGGATGCTCCAGGGTGTTGCTCTCGACGACCTGCTGTACCTGCACACCGGAGCCGAGGAAGTCCGCTCCGCGGCGTTGATTGCGCGCGCGCCCTGCACCATCGAGACGACCCTGCGCCCGGCGAATCGGCACGTGCTCCTGCGCGCCGTGCCGTATTTCGGTCACGACCAGGCGCGTCTCGGGACCATCGTCGATCTGGTCGACATCAGCGAGCTGCGTGTCATGCAGGCCGAGCGCGAGGACCTGCTGCGCTTTCTGTCGCACGACATGAAGAGCCCGGCCACGTCGCTGCTCGGACTCGCGCAGATGCAGCGCGATGCCGCGCGGGCGCTGCCGCCGCTCGAGTTGTCCAGCCGGCTCGAAGTGCTGGCCCAGCGCATGCTGATGCTCGTCGACAGCTTCGTCGCCCTCGCGCGCGCCGAGTCGGCCGATCCGCGTTCGTTCGAGGAAACCGATCTCTGCGACGCAGCCCGTGATGCGCACGACGAGGTCTGGGCGGCGGCCCGGGCGCGCGCCATCGACATCGAGGTCGAGGTCGACGATGCGCCGCTGCTCGTGCACGGCGATCGTTCGCTGCTGGCGCGGGCGATCACCAACCTGCTCGGCAATGCCGTGAAGTTCGCGCCAGCAGGGTCGCGCGTGCGCGTCGAGTGTCGTCGCCGCAGCGACGACGCCGTGGTGCGCGTGGTCGATTCCGGGCCCGGCATCGAACCCGGCAAGGCGCGGACGCTGTTCCGGAGCTTCGCGCGCCGGTCGCATCGGGGTGGCGCGGATCCCGGCGGCGCCGGGCTGGGCCTTGCCTTCGTTCGCGCCGTGGCCGAGAAGCACGGCGGCCGGGCATGGCTCGACGACAACGTCGGCGCCGGCGCCACGTTCGCGCTCGCCGTGCCATTGCGGGAACCTGTCGCGAACGCATAGCCCGTCGCGATGGCGGCACCGCGAATTTACCAAGCTTTACAGTCTGCCGGTGCCGGCTGGGTCATAGTCCGGAGCCCGACTGGATGGAGGCGGATGCCCTCGCGGCATGCCCGCGCAGCCGATGGCCAGGCCCAACCGCACTGTCGCCCCGCATTCCGTGATGACGTCGCTCGTGAGACTCGTCAGGAACGCGTGGTCGCGATACTCGCCGCGCGTCGGCGTATCGCCGCGACGGCTGGGCGCGGTGCCCGCGTCGACGGGCAGTCACGAGGTCATACATCTCGGCAATCCCTGGTACGCGGTGGCGATCAAGGCGGGCAGGCGCAGTTGCCAGACCTGCGTGCAGCTCGGCGAGCGACGCTTCCTCTCGAAGGAAGCGCCGCGCCTGCCGCTGGAGGGCTGCACTCAGCCTGGCGGCTGCGAGTGCGTGTACGTGCACTTCAGCGACCGGCGCGTCGGTTCGCGACGCGCGGTCGAAGCGGGCGACGGCGGTTTCGCCGCGACCGCCCGGCAGTGGGCCGCCGAACCGCCCGGTGAGCGGCGGCGTTCGCCGGGACGACGGGCTTCCGATCATCACTGGCACTGGACCACCGGCCGCTGATCCGGAGGTGGGGTCAGACCCCAGTCAAGATTTCCTTGACTGGGGTCTGACCCCGGTCGGTTATCATCCGCGGCTCAATTCGTCGCTGCGAGCCGTCACGCATGCCGTTCGTTCCCAAGCCGATCCCGGACCGTGAGCGTCTGATCTTCGCCATGGACGTCGCGGACCCGGAGGCGGCGCGGCAGCTGGCCGACCGGCTCGGCGACGCAGTGCAGTTCTACAAGCTCGGTCTCGAGCTCTGCATGTCCGGCGGCTACTTTGAACTGCTCGACTGGATGGTCGGTCGCGGCAAGAAGGTCTTCGTCGACCTGAAGTTCTTCGATGTCCCGGCCACGGTGTCCTCGGCCGTCCGGCAGTTGCGCAACCGCGGCGTGACGCTCACGACCGTGCACGGCAACCAGGCGATCATGGAAGCCGCGGCGGTGGCCAAGGGCGACGTCAAGGTGCTCGCGGTCACGGTGCTCACGAGCCTCGATCGCGGCGACCTCGACGACCTCGGCTTCGCATGCGACGTGGAGCGGCTCGTGCTGTCGCGCGCGCGTCGCGCACTGGAGGCGGGCTGCGACGGCGTCGTTTCCTCGGGTCTGGAGGCGCCGAAGCTCCGCGAGTTCATCGACCATCGCCTGCTGGTCGTGACGCCCGGCATCCGTCCCGTCGAGAACAAGCCGGTCGACGACCAGAAGCGCACCGTCGACGTCGCGCAGGCGTTCGCGAACGGCGCCGACTACATCGTGGTCGGGCGGCCGATCCGCGACGCCGCCGATCCGCGCGCGGCCGCCGAGGCGATCCAGCAGACCATCGCGCAGGCCTGCGCGACGGGGCGGGCGCGATGAGCGGCCCGCAGTTGCAGAACGACCTGCTGCTGCGCGCATTGCTGCGCCAGCCGACGCCACGCACGCCACTCTGGATGATGCGGCAGGCGGGGCGTTACCTGCCGGAATACCGCGCGACGCGCGCGAAGGCCGGCAGCTTCCTGAAGCTCTGCATGAGCCCCGAGCTCGCCTGCGAGGTGACGCTGCAGCCGCTCGAGCGGTACCGGCTCGATGCTGCGATCCTGTTCTCCGACATCCTGACCGTGCCGCACGCGATGAACGTCGGCCTGTCGTTCGAGACCGGCGAGGGGCCGAAGATCGCGCGCCCCGTGCGCACACCGGCGGACATCGATGCGCTGCCGGTCCCCGACCCCGAAACGGAACTGCGATACGTCATGGATGCCGTGCGCACGATCCGCCGCGAGCTGCGTGGTCGCGTGCCGCTGATCGGCTTCGCCGGCAGCCCCTGGACCCTCGCGACCTACATGGTCGAAGGCGGCAGCAGCCGCAACTTCGAGCACGTCAAGGGCCTGCTCTACGGCGCACCCGACCAGTTGCACCGGCTGCTCGAGGTGATCGCGCGCTCGACCGTGCTGTACCTGAACGCTCAGGTCGCCGCGGGCGCGCAGGCGCTGATGGTCTTCGACACCTGGGGCGGCGCGCTGACGCCGGCAGATTACCGCGAGTTCTCGTTGCGCTACCTGCAGCGTGTCGTCGACGGCCTCACGCGCGAGGCCGAGGGGCGTCGCGTGCCGGTCATCCTGTTCACCAAGGGCGGTGGGCAGTGGCTGGCCGACATGGCCGACACGGGCTGCGATGCACTCGGCGTCGACTGGACCACCGACCTCGCCGATGCGCGCCGCGCCGTGCAGGACCGCGTCGCGCTGCAGGGCAACCTCGACCCGAGCGTGCTCTACGCTCCGCCGGCGCGGATCCGCGAGCAGGTGGCAAGAGTGCTCGCAAGCTACGGTCGTGGGCCCGGCCACGTATTCAATCTCGGTCACGGCATCCATCCCGAGGTGCCGCCGGGGCACGCCCTCGCGATGATCGAGGCCGTGCACGAGCTGTCGCCGCCGTACCACGTCTGATTCCGCGAGAGCTGACACATGGACATCGGCAAGATCGGCATCGGCGCGGACCCGCCGCGCGACGTCAACGTCCTGATCGAGATTCCGCAGGGCGGCGTGCCCGTCAAGTACGAGCTCGACAAGGAATCGGGTGCGCTGCGCGTCGACCGCTTCCTGAACACGGCGATGTTCTACCCGGGCAACTACGGGTTCATTCCACACACGTTGTCCGGCGATGGCGACCCGGTCGACGTCATCGTCGTGGTGCCGAGCCCGGTGGTCGCCGGGGCCATCGTCCGCGTGCGGCCCGTCGGCGCGCTGCTGATGAAGGACGAGGCTGGTGATGACGAGAAGATCATCGCGGTGCCGGTCGACAAGCTGCACCCGTTCTACGCGGGCGTGAAGTCGTACCGGGAACTGCCGGCGACGCTCACCGACCAGATCGCGCATTTTTTCAAGCACTACAAGGATCTGGAGAAAGGCAAGTGGGTCACGATCGTGAGCTGGGTCGGGCCCGAGCGAGCCGAGAAGATGATCGTCGAGGGCATCCACCGTGCCGCGCGCGCCGGCGACGACGTCGCCGCGCACTTCGTGGCGAGAGGGGTCAGACCCCGGTCAAAAAGAACTTGAAGATGCGTTGAATCGCGAATCCGGGCGTTTCGCCCCGAATCGCGAACGGCGCGCACGACGTGTTCGTTGCACGCTGCCGGCATGGCACGACGTCGCCGTTTCATCTGGCCGGGCGGTTACTATCACCTCATGAACCGCGGCAACGATCGCCGCACGGTTTTTCACGGTGCCGGCGACTATGGCGAGTTCATGCGCCTGTTCGATGAAGCGCACGAACTGGTCCCGCTGCCGGTCCTGGCGTTCTGCCTGATGCCGAACCACTTCCACGTCGTGGCCAGACCGGCCCGCATCGGCGACGTGTCCTGCTGGATGAAGTGGCTGCTGACCACTCATGCGACGAGATTCCACTTGCGCAACTCGACGACCGGCCACGTCTGGCAGGGGCGCTTCAAGTCATTCCCGGTCGAACCGGGCCCGCACCTGCTGACGGTGTTGCGCTATGTCGAACGCAACCCGGTTCGCGCCTGTCTCGTCCGTCGGTCGATCGACTGGCCGTGGAGCAGTGCGGCGGTCCGGCTGCACGAGGAACCAGCCGGCTGGCTCGCTGCACTGCCCGACTACCGGCCTCCCCACTGGTCCGCGTGGGTGGACGAGATCGACGAGCCCGACGATCTGCTCGAAAGGCTGAGGACCAGCGTCAACGAGCAGCGCCCCTTCGGCACCCTCGACTGGACTATCAACTCTGCCTTGACGGGGGTCTGACCCCAATCTCGTCCTTCAACGACCGGCGCAGGATCTTGCCGACGTTGGTCTTCGGCAACTCGTCGCGGAAGTACACGCGCTTCGGCACCTTGTACCCCGTGAGCGAGCCACGGCAGTATTCGATCAACTGTTCCTCGGTCAGCGAGGGGTCCTTGCGCACCACGAACAGTGCGACGACCTCGCCGGCCCGTTCGTCGGGCTGCGCGACGGCGGCTACCTCCAGCACACCGGGATGCGTCACGGCGACGCCCTCGACCTCGTTCGGGTACACGTTGAATCCCGAGACGAGGATCATGTCCTTCTTGCGATCCTCGATGAACACGAACCCCCGCGGGTCCATGTAGCCGATGTCGCCCGTGCGCAGCACCTGCCCCGGCAGCATCACCTTCTCGGTCTCGTCGGGCCGGTTCCAGTAGCCGCGCATCACCTGCGGACCCTCGACGCAGATCTCGCCGGACTGCCCCAGCGGCAGCTCGTTGCCGGCGTCGTCACGGATGGTCACGACCGTGGACGAAATCGGCAGGCCGATCGAGCCGTTGAAGTCGTCACCGGGCCGGTTGATCGTCGCGGCAGGCGAGGTCTCGGTGAGGCCCCAGGCCTGCGTCAGCACGCTGCCGGTCACGCGCTTCCACTGCTCTGCCACGGCGCGCTGCACGGCCATGCCGCCGCCCAGACTGACCCGCAGCCGGCTGAAGTCCAGCGTGTCGAACCCCGGCGTGTGCAGCAGCGCGTTGAACAGCGTGTTGACGCCGGCGAAGAACGTGAACGGATACTGCGCGAGCACGCGGACGAAGCCGGGGAAATCGCGCGGGTTCGGGATCATGACGTTGTGCGCGCCGAGCTTCAGCATCGTGAAGCTGTTCGCCGTCAGCGCGAAGATGTGATAGAGCGGCAGCGCGGTGACCGCGACGACCGACGCGTCGTCTTCGATCGCCGAGCGCACCCACGCCTCGGCCTGCAGCACGTTCGCGACGAGGTTGCGGTGCGTGAGAATCGCACCCTTCGACACGCCCGTCGTGCCGCCCGTGTACTGCAGGAACGCGATGTCGTCGGGGCCGAGCGTCGCCGGTTGCAGGTTCTCGTAGCGCCCCTGGCTGAGCGCCTCGTCGAACCGGACCGCGCCGGGCAGGCTCCATTCGGGCACCTGCTTGCGCACGTGACGCAGCGCGAAGTTGACCAGCGCCGACTTCGGGAAGCCGAGCAGGTCGCCAACGCCCGTGACGATGACGGTGTCGAGATCGACGTCGTCGCGAACCGCCTCGAGCGTGTGCGCGAAGTTCTCGAGGATCAGGATGGCGCGCGCCCCCGAGTCGTGCAGCTGGTGTTGCAGCTCGCGCGGCGTGTACATCGGGTTGGTGTTGACGATCGTGAGCCCGGCGCGCAGCGCGCCCACGAGCGCCACCGGATACTGCAGCACGTTCGGCAGCATGATCGCGATGCGGTCGCCGCGCCGCATCCGGGCAACCCGCTGCAGAAAAGCCGCGAAACGCGTGGCGAGTCCGTCGAGGTCGCCGTAGGTCAGCGTGCGGCCCATGCAGGTGAAGCAGGGCCGGTCGCGGTGGCGGTCGATGCAGTGCTCGACCAGGTGCAGCAACGACGGAAATTCCGCCGGATTGATCTCCGCCGGCACACCCGGTGGGTAGTGTTTCAGCCAGATCCTGTCCACGAGCTTCCCCTTCCTGCCCGGCAGTACGCGCCACGCGCGTCCTTCATCGCTATATATCAGCCGTGCGGTCCGAATTCACTGGAAGGCGGGTACGCGAATATCGCCGGCAGGCGCCTGTCAGCCGGGCCGCCCGAGCAGCGGCTCCAGATGCGGCCAGACCTGCGCCAGCAGCCTGGGCTGCGCCGCGGCGGTCGGGTGAAACCCGTCCTCCTGCATCAGGCTCCCGTCCAGGGCGACGCCCTCCAGCAGGAAGGGGACGAACGGCAGCCGGTGCTGTCGTGCGACGTCGGGAAACAGCCGGTCGAACTGCTGCGTGTACACCGGCCCGTAATTCGGCGGGATGCGTATGCCGACCAGCAACACCCGGACATCCGCCTGCTGCGCGAGCTGGATGATCGAGTCGAGGTTGCGACGGATGTCGGCGACCGGCAGGCCACGCAGGCCGTCGTTGCCACCGAGCTCGACGACGACGATGGCTGGCCGGTGTCGCGCCAGTGCCCGCGGCAGCCGCGCCAGGGCGCCGCCCGTGGTTTCGCCACTCGAACTGGCATTGACGACACGATGACCGTAGCCTTTGGCCCCCAGCCGGGACTGCAGCAGGGCCACCCAGCCCTGGTCCGCCCGGATCCCATACGCCGCGCTGAGGCTGTCGCCGAGCACGAGAATCGTCGGCGCCGTCGCAGTCCCGCTGGCGCGCGCGCCGCCCGCGAACAGGACGGCCAGGCAGAGGAACAGGATGACGCTGAACGAACGGATCCGGGACGACGAGACGGTGCTGGCGGCGGCAGGCATCGGCAAGCAGGTTAGCAGCCCGGAAGGAACCCTCGCCATCCTCGCCGACGTGACGCTCGACATCCGTCGGGGCGAGACGGTCGCCGTCGTCGGCGCTTCGGGCGCCGGCAAGTCGACGCTGCTCGCACTGCTCGCCGGGCTCGACGAACCCACGGCCGGGCGTGCCTGGCTCGCGGGTCACGAGCTGACGGCGCTCGATGAGGACGGCCGCGCCGCGGTGCGCGCACGTCACGTCGGTTTCGTCTTCCAGTCGTTCCACCTCGTGCCATCGTTGACGGCGCTGGAGAACGTCATGCTGCCGCTCGAACTCGCGCGCCGCGTCGACGCGCGCGCCGCCGCCCGCGACGTGCTGGACCGCGTCGGCCTGGGCGGCCGTCTCGGCCATTACCCGCGCCAGCTGTCGGGCGGCGAGCAGCAGCGCGTCGCCATCGCACGGGCGTTCGTCGCGAATCCGGACGTGCTGTTCGCCGACGAGCCCACGGGCAACCTCGACGCCGTCACCGGCGAGCGGATCATGGACCTGCTGTTCGGCCTCAACCAGGCGACGCGGACCACGCTCGTGCTCGTCACGCACGATCGCGCGCTCGCCTCGCGCTGCCGGCGCGTCATCCGTCTCGACGCCGGCCGCCTCGTGCCGGACGCCGCCCGGGACGCGACGTGACCTGGCTCGCTTTCGCGGCGCACAACCTGTGGCGCGACATGCGTTCCGGCGAGCTGGCGGTGCTGATCCTCGCGCTGGTCGTGGCCGTCGCATCGCTCACGGCGGTCGGCTTTTTCACGAGCCGCATCGGTCGCGCCGTCGAGCAGCAGGCCGGCGAAGTGCTGGCCGCCGACCTGAAGTTGCGTTCGGCGCGTGAAATCCCCGCGACCTACGACGTCGAAGCGCGCCGACGCGGCCTGCGCGCCGCGCGGATCGAGTCGATGCCGAGCGTCGTCTTCCACGATGCGGAACAGTCGCTCGTGTCGCTGCGTGCCGTCGACGACGAGTATCCGTTGCGCGGCCGGCTCAAGACCGCCGACCGTCCGTTCGGCCCCGGCGTCGTCACGGCGGGCGTGCCGCCGCCCGGCGAGGCGTGGGCCGACTCGCGGCTGCTGGCCATGCTCGGCGCGGACGTGGGCGCCGAGCTTGTCGTCGGTGCGCACCGCGTGCGTGTCACGCGAGTGCTCGATTACCGCCCGGACCAGGGCAGCGGATTCGCCGACCTGTCGGCGACGCTGCTGATCAATCGCGCCGACCTGCCGGCGACCGGTCTGGTCCAGACCGGCAGCCGCGTGAGCCGCGCGGCGCTCTATGCGGGAACGCCCTCGCAGGTGAACGAATTCAGGGCGTGGCTGCGTACGCACAAGCAACCCGGCGAGCGCATCCAGTCCGCCGCCGACGCGAGTCCGCAGATCCGCGCGTCGGCCGATCGCGCCGGCCGGTTCCTCGCGCTCGCCAGTCTCGTGAGCGTGCTGCTCGCCGCGATCGCCGTGGCCATGGCCGCGCAGCGCTATGCGCGCCGTCACCTCGACACCGTCGCGCTGATGAAGTGCATGGGGGCGTCGCAGCGCCTCGTGCTGGCCCAGACCGTCGTGCAACTGGTCGTGATCGGCCTCGTCGCGGCCGCGTTCGGCACGGCGCTCGGCTACGTCGCGCAGGCCGGCATCGCCTGGCTGTTGCGCGACCTGCTGCGCGGCGACCTGCCGCCGCCGGGCACGGAGGCGTCCTGGCTGGGGCTCGTCACGGCCGTCGTCGTGCTCGTGGGCTTTGCGCTGCCGCCGCTGCTGCGGCTGCGGCGCGTGCCGCCGGCGCGGGTGCTGCGTCGCGACCTCGAGCCGCCGCCACTGCGCTACGTCGCCGTCTACGGTTTCGCCGTCGCCGGCGTGCTGGCGCTGCTCACCTGGCTGGTGCGCGACACGCGTCTCGTCGTCTACG
>JAYRRR010000100.1:0-7574 GCA_041910015.1 Steroidobacteraceae bacterium | reverse complement strand
GTCGCCGCGCTCGGCTGCGGTCTGGCGGCCATGTGCTATGCCGAGCTCGCCTCGATGATCCCGGTCGCGGGCAGCGCCTACAGCTACACCTACGCGACGCTCGGCGAAGGCATCGCCTGGTTCGTCGGCTGGAACCTCGCGCTCGAATATGTCATGTCGGCCGCTGCCGTGGCCGTGAGCTGGTCGGGTTACGTCGTCAACCTGCTCGGCGAGTTCGGTGTACCACTGCCGGCCGCGCTCACCAACGCGCCGCTCGCGAAGTCGATGAACCCGCTGCACTACCTCGACCTGACCGGCGCCATCGTCAACGTGCCCGCCGTGCTGATCGTCGCGGTGCTGACGTACCTGTGCTATGTCGGCGTGAAGCAGTCGGCACGTGCGAACAACGTGATGGTCTCGATCAAGATCCTGATCATCGTCGTGTTCATCTTCGCCGGGCTGCGCTACGTGTCGACCGACCTGTGGACGCCGTACCTGCCCGCCAGCACCGGCCAGTTCGGTCACTTCGGCGTGAGCGGCGTGCTGCAGGGCGCGGCCATCATCTTCTTCGCCTACATCGGTTTCGACCAGGCCGCGACGACCGCGCAGGAGGCGCGCAATCCGCAACGCGACGTGCCGCGGGGCATCATGGCCGCGCTGGTGATCTCGACGGCGCTGTACGTCGCGATGGCCGCGATCATGACGGGCATGGTGTCGTACGATCAGCTCAACGTGGCGGCGCCGGTGGCGGTCGCGCTCGACGCGCACCCGGAACTCGGCTGGCTCGCGCTGCCCGTCAAGCTCGGCATCATCATCGGCCTGACTTCGGTGATCCTGATGTCGCTGCTCGGCCAGCCGCGCATCTTCATGGCGATGTCGCGCGACGGGCTGCTGCCGCCGTCGTTGCAGAAGGTGCACCCGAAGCATCGCACGCCGCACGTCGGCACATTGGTCACGGGCGTGGTGGCCGCGTTCTTCGCCGGGCTGTTCCCGCTCGACCTGCTGGGCGAGCTGATCTCAATAGGCATCCTGATCGCGTTTTCCGCCGTCTGCGCCGGCGTGGTCGTGCTGCGCTACACGCAGCCGGAGACGCCGCGGCCGTTCCGCGTGCCGTTCGCCAAGTTCACGGGAGCGGCCGGCGTGGTCGTCTGCTTCGCGATGGCGTACGCGCTGCCGCACGACACCTGGATCCGGCTCGTCGGCTGGACGCTGCTGGGGTTCGCGATCTACTTCGGCTACGGCTTCCGCCACAGCCGGCTGCGACGGCAGGAGTAAGCGCCGCCGCCGGGATCACTCCTCCCAGGGCTCCTTGTCGGAACCTCCGTCGGCGCCTTCGGCCGCCGCCAGCACGGCGGCGCGGCGCGCTTCGAGGCCGCCGAAGTCGTAGGCCTGCGGGTCGGCGAGGTGCGACGGCGCCACGTTGCACAGCGACGAGAAGATCGCCTCCGTGCGGCCTGGAAACTCGCGTTCCCAGTCGGCGAGCATCCGCTTGATCGCGACGCGCTGCAGGTGCTCCTGCGAGCCGCACAACCGGCAGGGAATGATCGGGAACGACCGTGCACGCGCGTAGCGCTCGATGTCGCGCTCCGCCACGTACGCGAGCGGCCGGATCACGATGTGCCGCCCGTCCTCGGACAGCAGCTTGGGTGGCATCGCCTTGAGCCGCCCGCCGAAGAACAGGTTCAGGAACATCGTCTCGACGATGTCGTCGCGGTGATGGCCGAGTGCCACCTTGGTGATGCCGTTCTCGCCCGCGTAGCGGTACAGCGCTCCGCGCCGCAGCCGCGAGCAGAGCCCGCACAGGGTGCGTCCCTCGGGGATCACGCGCTTCACGACGCGATAGGTGTCCTGCTCGATCACGTGATGCGTCACACCGAGCGAGGCGAGGTACTCCGGCAGGACGTGCGCGGGGAACCCGGGTTGCTTCTGGTCGAGGTTGACTGCGACGAGTTCGAACCGCACCGGCGCGCTGCGCTGCAGGGACAGCAGCAGGTCGAGCAGTGTGTACGAGTCCTTGCCGCCGGAGAGGCAGACCATCACGCGGTCGCCCTCCTCGATCATGCGGAAGTCCTCGATGGCCTTGCCGACGAGACCGCGCAACCGTGCCTGCAGTTTCCTGAACGTGCCGGAGGGCCGGCGGGCGCCGGAGCCGGGCGCGCCGTCGTCGACGGCAGCGCTCACGGGTACCGTGCCCGACGGGCCGGGACGCGCGCGGCAGGCACGTGCATCACGGAGCGGCCACCGGCACGACGCGCGTCTCGTCGGCCGGTGCGGCGGCCGCTTCCTGTGCCGTGTCCGCAAGATCCGCTGCGTCCTCGAGGTACTTCGCCTCGGCGTAACGCAACCACGGCGCCGCCGTCAGCGGCTTGCCGGTGGCCTCCCGGATCAGCTCCTGCGCGCTCACGCTCGCGCCGCGCGCGTGCACGTTCTGCCGCAGCCACTCCGAAAGCCCGCCGAACCTGCCGGCGGCGATGTCCGCGTCGATGTGCTCGGATTGCGCGCGCAGGCTCTCGAACATCTGCGCCGCGATCAGCGACCCGAGCACGTAGGACGGGAAATACCCGAACGAGCCCACGGCCCAGTGCACGTCCTGCAGGCAGCCCTCGCTATCGGTGGCCGGCTGCACGCCGAGCCGCCGCTCGAAGGCCTCGCGCCAGGCCTCGGGGAGACCGTCCACCGGCAGCGTGCCGTCGAGGATCTTTTTCTCCAGCTCGTAGCGCACCATGACGTGCATGGGGTAGGTGAGTTCGTCGGCGTCGGCACGGACCACGCTGCGTCGGACCAGCGTCAGCGTGCGATAGAGGTTCTCGACGCTCCAGGCGGGGCCGCCGACGCCGAGGTGCTTCTCGAGCAGCGGGTGCAGCCACGTGAGAAACGACCGGCTGCGACCGATGAGCATCTCGAGCAGCAGCGACAGGCTCTCCTCGAGCGCCATGCCGCGGTCGCGGCCGACCGGCTGGTCGCGCCACGCCGCGGGCAGCCCGAGGTCGTACATCGCCTGGCCCGTCTCGTGCAGCACCCCCATGAGGCCGCGAAACGGATCGCGTGCGTCGAAATTCGTGGTCACGCGCACGTCGCCCCAGACGCCCTCGGTGAAGGCGTGGCTGGCCTCGTCGAGCCGGCCGCGGTCGAACGGGAAGCCGAGCGCCCGCATGACCTCGAGCGCGAGCGAACGCTGCCGCGACACGCCAACCCTGGCGTCGAGCGGCAACGGCGGGCGCCGGGCCTGCAGTTCGATGGACTCACGGATCAGCGTGGGCAGGCGCCGGCTCAGCGGCCGGAAGAGCTGGTCGATGTCTGCCGTCAGGAATCCCGGGCTGAAGCCGTCGATCAACGCATCGTAGGGCGCGAGCCCGAGCGCCTGCGACAGCACGGCCGCCTTGTCGCGCGTGAGCGCCACGACTTCCTCGAGGTGCGGCGCAAACAGCGCGAAGTCGTTCGCCTGCTTCGCCTCCAGCCAGCGCACCTCGGCGAGCGACGTCGCGCGCGCAAAGCGCGTCACCAGCGACAGCGGCATCGCGATCGCGTGGTCGCGCTCGCGCCGCATTTCGCGCAGGTTGGCGAGTTGCCAGTCCTCGAGCTGGGCCTGGTTGGCCTGCGCACGCTCGATCAGGCGCGACACCCTGGGCGCGGTGAGCAGCGCGTGGCATTCCGCGTCCAGCGCGGCGAGCTGCTCGCCGCGGACGTCGGCGCTGCCGCGCGGCATCATCACGGCGGCATCCCAGCGCAACAGACTCGCGGCACCGCGGAAGGCGTGGAGCCTGCGGAATTCCTGCTCGAGCTGCTGGTAGGGACTCTGTGCCATGGACTGTCGGGCTCGCGCGCCGCGGGCCGCGCCGGACGCGGCCCTCCCGTCGCCACGGGAACGGCATGAACCCTCGGGATCGGGCGCCGATTGTACCAAAGCCGCCCGCCCCGGCGACCCACAGGGGCCTGATCTCTTATAAATATGCCTTACAAATCCGTCACTTATATCGCTTTTCAGTCATGGGTGACCGGCCCGCCGGGGGCGCCCTGCACGGCGGCACGCAGACGTTCGAGCTGCTGTGCAACGGCCTGCGGCGACTGCGTGCCGCGGGCCACCAGCGCATAGACCGCCGGTACGACGAGCAGCGTGAGCAGCACGGAGACCACGACGCCGTAGAACACGACGACGCCGATCGACTGCAGCGACCGCGCCCCCGCACCGGCCGCCAGCATCAACGGCAGGGCGCCGAACGCCGTGCAGAAGCTGGTCATGAGCACCGGACGCAGCCGGATCGCCGCGGCCTCGATGACCGCCTCGACGTAGTCCACGCCGCGATCGCGGAGCTGGTTGGCGAACTCGACGATCAGGATGCCGTTCTTGGCGGCGAGACCGACCAGCATGATCGCCGCGATCTGGCTGAACACGTTGATCGACATGCCGTAGAGCCACAGGCCGACCAGCGCGCCGATGACCGCGAGCGGCACGGTCGTGATGATGATGAACGGGTGCCGGAAGCTCTCGAACAGCGCGGCCAGCACGAGGAACACGATCACGAGCGCCAGCACGAACATCCAGTAGAGCTGCGTGCCGGACTGCCTGAACTCGCGCGACTGGCCGTCGTAGCCGAGCTTGACCGACGGCGGCATCTCCTGCTCGACGACGCCCTCGACGTACCGCAGCGCTTCGCCGAGCGTGTAGCCCGGCACGAGCGCGGCGCTCACGGTGATCGAACGCAGCCGGTCAAAGCGGTTGAGACGTGTCGGGCCGGCGAGTTCCGTCAGCCGCACCAGGTTGGCGAGCGGCACGAGTTCGCCGGTGCGGTCGGAACGCACATGGAGGTTGTCGAGGTCGCCGGGTGTGGCGCGGTCCTCGGCGCGTCCCTGCAGGATCACGTTGTATTCGCGGTCACGCTCGACGAATGTGGTGACGATGCGCGAGCCGAGCACGGTCTCGAGCGTGCGCGATACGGTCTGCAGCGACACACCGAGGTCCGCCGCGCGGTTGCGGTCCACCGACACGTCGAGCTGCGGCTTGCGTTCCTCGTAATTCGAGTTGACGTTCGCGAGGCCGGGATTGCCGGCCATGCGCGCCATCAGCAGGTCGCGCCACTCGACCAGGTCTGCGTATTCGGTGCCCTGCAGCACGACCTGCAGCGGGGCCCCCTGCCCCGGGGTCCAGCCGCCGGGCAGGGTCACGAAGGCGCGCACGCCCGGCAGCTGGTCCAGCTCGCGGCGCAGGCTCTGCGCGATCCGCTCGGCGGACCGCTCGCGCTCGCCCCACGGCGCGAGCATCATGAAGCCGCGGGCCTGGTTCATCTCCGCCGCGCCGCCGAACCCGCCGGGCACACGCAGGTTCAGTCGCACGACGTCGCCGGTCGCGATCTCCCGCTGCACGATCGCCTCGACCTGGCGGGCGTGACGGTCCATGTATTCGAGCGAGGCGCCCTCGGGGCCGTTCAGCGCGACGAACATGAAGCCGCGGTCCTCCGGCGGCGCGAGCTCGCTGGGCAGCACCCGCAGCAGCACGGCAGCGAGCCCCGTCGCGACCAGCGCACCCGGAATCACCAGCCAGGGATGACGCATCGCGCGGCGCAGGCCGCGGTCGTACCGGCGCGACAGGCCGTCGAAGAAGCGCTCGACCGCCTCGGTCGTGCGCGAGCGGTGCGCGCCCCCGGCGAACAGCTTCGACGCCATCATCGGCGTGAGCGTCAGCGCGACGAGCGACGAGAACGCCACGGCCGCCGCGATCGTGAAGCCGAACTCGCGGAACAGCTTGCCGACGTTGCCCTCGAGAAACGACATCGGCAGGAACACGGCGACCAGCACCATGGTCGTGGCGATTACGGCGAAGCCGATCTCGCGCGAGCCGTCGACCGACGCGATCAGTGCCGGTTCGCCGCGCTCCATGCGGCGGTAGATGTTCTCGAGCACGACGATTGCATCGTCGACGACCAGGCCGATTGCGAGCACGAGGCCGAGCAGCGTCAGCGTGTTGACCGAAAAGCCCAGCGCCGCCATGACGATGAACGCCGCGACGATCGATACCGGGATCGTGACGGCCGGGATCAGCGTGGCGCGGACGTTGCCGAGGAAGACGAAGATCACGCCGACCACGAGCGCCATGGCGATGCCGAGCGCCTCGAGCACCTCCTTCATCGAGGCCTCGATGAAGACGGACCGGTCGAGGTTCACCTCGAGCCGCGTGCCCTCGGGCAGGTCCTGCGCCACGCGCTCGCGCTCGGCGCGCACGGCGCGCGCGACGGCGATCGTGTTCGCCTTCGAGATCTGCTCGATGCCGATGCTGACGCCC
Source organism: Steroidobacteraceae bacterium (assembly GCA_041910015.1). GTDB lineage: Bacteria > Pseudomonadota > Gammaproteobacteria > Steroidobacterales > Steroidobacteraceae > RPQJ01. Next base: position 1,318 of record JAYRRR010000100.1, on the reverse strand, counting down.
GGCACGCCGTTGGTCCGCGAGACGCTGCGCTCGTTCTCGGCGGAGAGCCGCACGTCGGCCACCTCGCCGAGCCGCACCAGGTAGCCCTCGCCGCCGCGGCCCACCACGAGTTCGCGGAAGTCCTGCTCGGTGTCGAGCCCCGTGGCGGTGCGCAGCGTGAGTTCCCGTTGCGCTGATTCGAGCCGCCCTGCCGGAAGCTGCACGTTCTCGCGCCGCAACGCGGCCTCGATGTCGGCGACGGTCAGCTGCCGCGCGGCCAGCGCCTCGCGGTCGATCCACACGCGCATGGCGTAACGGCGCGCGCCGCCCATGCGGACGCGCGCCACGCCGGGCAGCACGCTGAAGCGGTCGACGAGCTCGCGCTCGGCATAGTCCGTGAGCGCGAGTGCATTCATGCGGTCGCTCGACAGCACCAGCCAGATCACCGGCTCGGCGTTGAAGTCGACCTTGCCGACCTCGGGCGGGTCGGCCTCGGGCGGCAGGTCGTCGAGCACGCGCGCCACGCGGTCGCGGACGTCGTTCGCGGCCTCGTCGACCGAACGGCCGGGGTCGAACTCGATGTTGATGCTCGAGCGGCCGTCGGTGCTCTGCGAGGTGATCTTGGTGATACCCTCGAGGCCGGCGACGCGCTCCTCCAGCACCTGGGTGATCTTGGTCTCGACGACGTCGGCCGACGCGCCGAGGTAGCTGGTCTCGATCGAGACGATCGGGCTTTCGACGTCCGGCAGTTCGCGGACCGGCAGACGCGACGCCGCGAGCAGCCCCAGGATCACCAGCATCAGGCTGATGACCGCGGCGAACACGGGCCGCTGGACCGAGACCTCCGCAATCCTCATCGGGCGACGCTCGTCCCGGGCTCCGCTGCGGATGCGGCGTGGCCCGGCGCCGGCCCACCGTCGACCACCTCGACCGGCGCGCCGTCGCGCAGCTTCTGGGTGCCCTCCGTGACCACCCTCTCGCCCGGCTCGAGCCCGCTCAGCACCTGCACACTGCCGACACGCCGCTGACCCGTCTCGACCCTGCGCCTGGTCGCCCGGCCACCGTCGACGACGTACACGAAGACGCTGCCCTGCTCCGGCAGCAGCGCCTCCTCCGGCACGATGAGCACGTCGGCCTGGCCGCGCTCGAGCGACACGTTGAGGAACATGCCGGGTTTCAACAGGCCCTCCTCGTTCGGCACCAGCGCACGCACGGTCACCGAACGCGTCTGCGGGTCCACGCGGGAATCGACGCTCGCCACGCGGCCGGTGAACGTGCGGCCGGGCCAGGCGATGCTGCGGGCCTCGAGCGTGAGCCCCGGCCGCATCGTGGCGACCGC
>JAYRRR010000099.1:0-24111 GCA_041910015.1 Steroidobacteraceae bacterium | reverse complement strand
GCAGCACGCCCACCGCGACGAGGTTGACGACCAGCAGCACGACCAGCGCGGTTGCCCACCGGTTGGTGCGCGTCTTCGGTGCCGCGACCGGCACCTCGGCGAGACCGGGCCCGGTGGACCGCTGGCGCGCGTGTTCGGACTTGCGCAGCGCGTCGAGAATGAACGACATGAGCGCTCAGCCTCCGACCGGCGCGGACGCCGGCGCGCCTTCGAGCGTCGGCGAGCCGGCGGGGTTGAGCACCGTGTCGAGCACGATCTGGGTCTGCACGCCGGCGACGCCGTCGGCGTGCAGGCGATGGCGGCGCTGGAACTCCTGCACCTGTCGCGTCAGTTCGTCGTCGTACACCTCGCCGCCGGCCGCGTCCTGCGGCAGCCCCTGCGCTGCGCGCAGGTTGTCGCGCAGCCACTTCACCTCCGCGCCACGCATGCCGGGGCCGAGCGACTTGGCCACGGCGAGCGGCGGCCGCCACAGCAGCAGGAAATCACCGAACCAGTAGCGCGACACCGATGCGATGGGCAGGCTGCGCGTGGCAGCGCCGAGTTCGATCGTCGCAGCCTCGTCGGTCAGCCCGACCAGCACGACCTGGTGGGTGCCGCCGATGTCGTCGGTGAGCGTGAGGATCGCCGGGCGGTTCAACGTCCGCAACTGTGCCCATGAGCCCTTCTGGAACAGGCATTCGAGCCCCTGCGCCGACGCCTGGTCGCAGCCGCGACCGCGCTCCGGGGCATAGGCCAGGTTCCAGCGCGCGAACAGCTTGCCGAGCGCGGCCTCGGTGGTCGTGTCGTTGGCGTGACGGACGAGAAGCTCGTCGAGTGCGGGTGGGGGAGGCGCGGGTGGCGGCGCGGCCGGGATCGTGCCCGCGGTGCCCGCCGCGACTGCGGCCGCCGGTGCTTCGCGCGCCTGCGTGACGACCGGTGTCGTCGCCACCGTCACCTCGCGTCCGCGGCTCGCGAACCACGACCACCCGCCGATGGCGGCCAGCAACAGCGCACCGGCGACCGCGCCGACGGTGGCCCAGTGCAGCCACGGCGCCGGCACGGGCCGGCCGTAGACTTCGCCCGCGGCCTGGCGCACGAACGCCGACCCGACGCGATGCTCCTCGCGCGTGAAGGCGCCGAGCAGCGCCCGGTCGCAGACGACGTTGATCACGCGCGGAATGCCGCCGCTCAGCCGGTGCACTTCCTTGAGCGCGCCGGGCGTGAACGCTTCCGCGGTCGCGCCGGCGACGCGCATGCGGTGCTTCACGTAGCCTGCGGTTTCGTCCCGCGACAGCGGGCTCAGGTGATAGCGGCCGGTGATGCGCTGCGCGAGCTGCCGCAGCCCGGGCTGCTCCAGCATCGCGCGCAGTTCCTCCTGGCCGATCAGGATGATCTGCAGCAGTTTGGTCGTCGAGGTCTCGAGGTTGGTGAGCAGCCGCACCTGCTCGAGCGTTTCTGCGCCGAGGTTCTGCGCCTCGTCGACGATCAGCACGACACGCCGGCCGCGCGCGTGCGCCTCGAGCAGGTAGTGCCCGAGCAGGTCCATCAGCGTCTTGGTGCTGCCGCGCCCGGGCTCGGGCACCTGCAGGTGCAGCTCCTCGCAGATCGTCAGCAGGAACTCGGCCGGCGTGACGCGCGGGTTGAGGATCAGCGCGACCTCGGCGTGACCGGGCAACTGCTCGAGCAGGCTGCGGATCACCGTCGTCTTGCCGGTGCCGACCTCGCCCGTGAGCTGGATGAAGCCGCCGGCCTCGTTGATGCCATAGAGCAGGTGCGCGAGAGCCTCCGCGTGACGCTCGCTCAGGTAGAGGTAGCGCGGGTCGGGCGTGATCGCGAACGGTTTTTCGTGGAGACCGAAAAAGCTCGTGTACATGCGGGGTTAGACGCGCCGCGGCGGTCGGGTGGCCATGATGCCTGCCCGCGCAGGCCGAGGCCAGTGGCCTCACGTCGCGGATCGGGCTCATGCGGATCCCCGGGTCCCTGAGCCAGGCCGGGTTGCCGGAGGGCCGGTCATGGTATATTGCCGACGATATGAGCATGGTGCTTGACACGGACGTGATGGTCGCCGCTCTGCGCTCGCCGAACGGTGCCTCGGCCGAGTTGCTGCGCCAGGTGTCGGTCGGCGAGCGGCCTGCCATGGCGAGCGTGCCGCTGTTCGTGGAATACGAAGCGGCAATGAGCCGTCCCGAACACCTGAAGGCGGCCGGCGCGGCAGTGGCGGATGTGCAGAACCTTCTCGACGTGCTCGCTGGCGTCGTCGAGCCGGTGGAGATCCGCTACCTGTGGCGGCCCCAGCTGACCGATGCTGACGACGACATGGTGCTCGAATGCGCCGCCAATGGCAGCGCTCGACACCTCGTGACGTTCAACGTGGCGGACTTCAAGGGTCCGGCCGAACGGTTCGGAATCAGGCCCCTGACCCCGCGTCAGATGCTGAAGGAGGCGAAGACGTGAAGATCCCGAGCAATTACGCACTGCGGCTGCCGGCGTCGCTGAAGAAGACCGCCGAGGTCGTGGCGCGCGAAGACGGCTGCACGCTCAATCAGTTCATCGTCAGCGCCGTGGCCGAGAAAGTCTCCGCGTTGAAGACCGCCGAGTACTTCCGGGAGCGCGCGGCGCGCGGCGACAAGGCGAAGGCCCTGCGCTTCCTTCGCCGCAAGGGCGGCGAGGCGCCGCGTGCGGACGACGAGCGGCCCTGAGCGGAAAGTGCTCGCCACCGCTACTCCCCCTCCTTTCTGATCGAGCTGGCCCTGCGCAGCGCCACGGTTCCGAAGCGGCTGCGGATGTCGTCGACCGCGGCGTCGAGCTGCCGGTTGCGCGTCGATTCAGGTGCGGCGAACAGGTCGACCTGGACGTCCTCGGCGAGGTCGCTCACGCCGACACCGAGCAGACGCAACGCGGCCCGCGGCTGCGTCGTGAACCAGGCATCGAGCAGCTCGGTCGCGATCCGCGTGACGACGCGCGTCTCCTGCGTGCGCGGCTCGAAGGCGCGCTGGCGCGTGTACGTCGTGAAGTCGGCGCGGCGGATTTTGACCGTGACGCAGCCGCCCGCGAGCCGGCGGCCGCGCAGCCGCGAGCAGGCCTTGTCGGCGAGACGCACGATGTCCGCGCGCAGCCGGGCGCGGTCCGTGATGTCGACGTCGAAGGTCTCCTCGGCGCTGATCTGCTTCTCGTCCGCGTCGGGCACGACCGGCCGGTCGTCGATGCCGGCCGCGCGCTGCTGCACGCGCTCCGTGTAGCGGCCGAAGATCGGTCGCAGCTGCGACGGCGCCGCCTGACGCAACTCGCCGAGCGTGTGGATGCCGAGCGCCTCGACGCGTGGCGCCGTCTTCGGACCGAGCCCGAACAGCTTGCGGATGGACAGCGGGTCGAGCAGCGCGCGCACGTCCGCGGGCCGGACGTTGACGAGCCCGTCCGGCTTGCGCAGGTCCGAGGCGATCTTGGCGACGAGCTTGTTCGGCGCGACGCCGACCGACGCCGTGAGACCGGTGCGCTCGTGGATGCGACGTTTGATCTCGCGCCCGATGTGCTCGCCGCTGCCGAGCGCGCCGAGGCCCGCGGTCACGTCGAGGAACGCCTCGTCGAGCGACAGGCCCTGCACCAGCGGCGTGAACTCGTGGAACACGTCGAACACCTGTCGCGACACCGAGGCGTAGTGTGCGATGCGCGGCGCGACGACGATCGCGTCGGGACAGCGGCGCAGCGCCTCGCGCGTCGGCATGGCCGAGTGCACGCCGAACGGGCGCACCTCGTAACTCGCCGCCGCCACGACGCCGCGGTTGCCGTCGCCGCCGACGATCAGCGGTTTGCGGCGCAGCTCGGGATGGTCGCGCTGCTCGACGGACGCATAGAACGCATCCATGTCGACGTGCAGGATGGTGCGCGGCGTGCCGTTCACGGCGACCGTCAGAGCGTCAGCGCGGTGTAGGCGAGCAGCCCCACCGCCGTCAACGCCATGAAGAACACGTAGCCGACACCGAGCAGGGAATACTTGAGCAGCGTGACGATACGGCCCTGGCCGTAGACACGGCGCATCGCGCGATAAAGGTACCAGGGCACGTAGAACACGAAGACCGTCGTCAACACGCCCTCCGCGACGCGCAGGGCCGCTTCGGCGCCGCTGCCGGCGAACAGCGCGGCGCCGCGGTCGAGCAGCGCGATCGCGATGCCGCCGAGGAAGAAGAACGCGTGGTAATGCACGAAGAACAGCAGGTGCTCGACGTAGTAGCGGCCCGAGCCGAGGTAGAGCACGAACATCACCGCCGCCACCAGCGGCAGGAAGATGAACATCATCTTCGGGATGTTCTCGTAGAGCGCGCGGCCGAACGACTGCGAGTCGGTCACGATCTTGCGGCAGGCATCGCGCAGCCGCGGCTCGTATTGCTTGGCCCAGGGGCCGATGTCGAGCTGGATGTTGGCCTGGCCGCAGGGATCGCCGAGCACCTTCCTGACCGGCGCGAACTGTTCGGGCGTCAGCGCGCCGAGTTCGCGTTCGAGCTCGTGCCGCGCTCGCTCGCGATCGCGATCGTCCGCCGGCAGCCGGCCGATGATCTGGTCGACGAGCTTCTGGCGCTCCGGATCGAGCTTCGCGGCCGGCGGCGGTGCGCCCGGCTTCGCCGCGTCTGGTTTCACCGGATCCGGCTGCGCGGCGTCCGGTTGCGCCGCGTCCGGAGCGACCTGCAGGTTCGCACCGCTTTCGCCGACCTCGAACTTCATCGCGCTGCCCGGATCGGCCGTCAGCGAGGTCAGTACGAAGAACGCGACGCTCAGGATCAGGTACATCCGGAACGGCGGCGTGTACGTCGTGCGCCGTCCGCGCAGGTATTCGCCCGTGAGCCAGCCTGGCCGGAACGCGAGCGGCCGCAGCGTGCGCCAAAGCCGCGAGTCGAAGTTCGTCAGGTCGTCGAGCACGTCGCGCAGCAGGCCGCCGAGCGACAGCACGCGCACCCGGGCGCGCTGCCCGCAGTGCGCACAATGCTGGCCGGTGAGCACCTCGCCGCAGTTCAGGCAGTTTGCCGTCGAGACTTTGCCGCGGATGAACTCCTCGCGGTGGGCCAGCGTGCGTCGGTCCGCCCGGAAGCGGTCGCCGAACAGCGCCACGCCGTGCTCGCGCATGCGGCTGGCGTCGTCGCGCAGGTAGCGGTCGAGCGCGGCCTGGTCGCGCAGCCGGTACTGCGTCGTCCGGCGGATGCGGCCCGCCGGCGGCGCCGGGTCGACCAGGATCTCGGCCGACAGGAATCCGTCGAGCTGGAGCATGTCGGCGACGTGGTCGCGCAGCCAGGTGTCGAACGGCCCCTCGAGCGCGGCTTCGGCGTCGAGATTGACCTCGTACAGGACGGTTTCGTTGTCGTCGTCGGGCCGCACGCCGCGAATTATTGCAAGAACCGGTGCCGGCGGGGGACGACGTGACGGCCGCGACGGCGCGGCCTTACCATCGGGCGCCCGGGGTACAGCGGGTTCACGGAGGCGGACGATGCCGGCAGTGCGGGTCGAGGTCGCGGGCGCGACATTCCATGTCTGGCTCGACGGCCCGGCGGATGCGCCGTGCGTGGTGCTCGCGCATTCGCTGGGCTCGTCACACGCGATGTGGGAGCGGCAGGTGGCCGCCTTCGCCCGCGAGTGGCGCGTGCTGCGCTACGACACCCGGGGTCACGGCGCCACGGCCGTCACGCCGGGGCCGTACACCATGGAGCGTCTGGGCCGCGACGTGCTCGGTCTGCTCGACGCGCTCGGTGTCGGTCAGGCGCATTTCTGCGGCTTGTCGATGGGCGGAGCAACCGGCCTGTGGCTCGCGGCGCATGCGCCGGAGCGCTTCGGGCGTTTCGTGCTCTGCGACACCGCGCCCTGGCTCGGGCCGCCGCAGACGATGCTCGACCGCGCCGCGACGGTGCGGCGCGCAGGGCTCGGCGGTCTCGCCGACGCGACGATGGAGCGCTGGTTCACGCCCGAGTTCCGCCGCGCGGAGCCGGACGCGGTCGCCGCCATCCGTGCGGCGTTTCTGGCCACGCCGCCGGAAGGTTACGCCGCCTGCTGCGAGGCGCTCGCGGGCTACGACGAGCGCGGCAGCCTGCCGCGCATCACGAGGCCGGTGCTGGTCGTCGCCGGCACGCACGACCCCTCGCCGCCGGTCGCGACGGCGCGCGCATACGCCGCGCGCATCGCCGGCGCCGGGTTCGTCGAGTTGCCGGCGGCCCACCTGACCAACATCGGCGCAACCGAGGCGTACAACGCGGCGGTGCTGCGGTTCCTGCGCGCGGGATAGCGGTCGCATGCGCGCCGCGTGTTTGCCCCGGTCGCGCCCAGCCGGCCGCCGGCCAGCGCCGTGATGCGGCCCGTCTGGACGCCTTCGACGCGCCGAACTACAGCAGGTCCTTGACCCCGTCGCGTTCCTCGAGCAGCTCCTTGTGTGTGGCGTCCATGCGCGCGCGGCTGAACTCGTTGATCGCGAGACCCTGCACGATCTCGTACTTGCCGTTGCTGCAGGTCACGGGGAAGCCGTAGATCACGCCTTCCGGGATGCCGTAGCTGCCGTCCGAGGGCACGCCCATCGACACCCAGTCGCCGGCCGGCGAGCCGAGCGCCCAGTCGCGGATGTGGTCGATGGCCGAGGAACCGGCGGACGCCGCCGACGAAGCGCCACGCGCCTTGATGATCGCCGCGCCGCGCTGCTGCACGACGGGAATGAACGTGTCCGCATACCAGGCCTGGTCGACCAGCGACAGCGCCGGCTTGCCCTTGACCGTGGCGTGATGCAGGTCGGGATACTGCGTCGCCGAGTGGTTGCCCCAGATGACGACCTTCTTCAGGTCGGTCACGTGCGTGCCGGTCTTTTCGGCCAGCTGCGACAGCGCGCGGTTGTGATCGAGACGCACCATCGCGGTGAAGCGCTTCGGATCGAGCGACGGCGCGTTCTTCATCGCGATCAGCGCATTCGTGTTGGCCGGATTGCCAACCACCAGCACGCGCACGTTGCGGTCGGCGACCGCGTCGAGCGCCTTGCCCTGCGCCGAGAAGATCTGCGCGTTCGCGAGCAGCAGGTCCTTGCGCTCCATGCCCGGGCCGCGCGGACGCGCACCGACGAGCAGCGCCGCGTGGCAATCCTTGAACGCGACTTTCGCGTCGTCGGTCGCGACGACCTTGTTCAGCGTCGGAAACGCGCAGTCGTTCAACTCCATGACGACGCCGGCGAGCGCGCCGAGCGCCGGCGTGATTTCGAGCAGGTGCAGGTTGACCGGCTGGTCCGCGCCGAGCAGCTGGCCGGACGCCACGCGAAAGGCGAGTGCGTAGCCGATCTGGCCCGCGGCGCCGGTGATGGCGACGTTGACGGGGGTCTTCATGAGGCAGTCTCTCTGGTGTTGCGGGAAATCCGGTGCGTGGCGCCGGCGGCGCGCCGCCGTTGGCAATTGCTCATTTTACCGCGCTGCAAGATCGATGCGCCGCAAGACGGCTGGTCGCGCCCCTGCGCCGACCGTCGTGGGGAGACGGAGGGTCGGGGTAGCGCCGACCGGCGACGCCTTCCAGTCACAGCGCTTGCAAAATATGTAGTGTTGTAGTTAACTACAACACTATACACAGGGATACGGACAGTCGAGGAAGCCCCATGCGCTCGTCGGACAAGTATCTCGCCATCACCCTGGCCGTCATCGTCTGGCTGTTCGCCGGCTACGCGGTCGCCTCGAGGTCGGTATCGTCGCGGGCCCGCACGACGCCGGCCTTCGAGGCGACGGTGGCTGTCGGTCTCGCCATCGGGCGGCCCTGACGGGCTGTCAGTGGTGTTCTGCTAGAGTAAAGCAGCGCACCACCACTACGACGGTCTCGACACGCCAGGACATGGATTCCCATTGGAACGAAAACCAGCCGATCTATCGCCAATTGCGCGACAAGGTCGTGGCGATGATCCTGGAGGGCACCCTCGGCGAGGGCGACGCGCTGCCGTCGGTGCGCAGCGTCGCGGCGGAGCACACGCTGAATCCGCTGACGGTGCTCAAGGGCTACCAGCAGCTCGTCGACGAGGGCCTGGTCGAAAAGCGTCGGGGTCGCGGCATGTTCGTCACGCCCGGCGCCCGCGTCCATCTCCTGCACGGCGAGCGCGAGCGCTTCCTCGAACAGGAATGGCCACGCGTGCGCTCGACGATCGAGCGCCTCGGGCTCGACGTCGACGAACTGCTCGCCCGCCGCACCAGCTGAGCCCGGCGGGCGGCCGGGCCGTCACGACCGTCGTCTGTCTCAGCCCGCGCGGCGCGCCGACAGCGAGGCGTCCAGCACCACCTGCTCCTGCACCTCGACGCGCGGCGGCAGCATCTTGTACATCACGGGCGTGACCAGCCGGCCGATCAGCGTCGAGGCGACCAGACCGCCGATGATCACGATGGCGAGTGGCGAGTAGAGCCCGGAGCCCTGCACGGCGAGCGGCAGCAGACCGCCGATGGCGGTCGCCGAGGTCAGGATGATCGGCAGGAAGCGGATCTCGCCGGCCCGCGTGACGGCCTCGTCGAGCGGCAAGCCCTGGGCGCGGAGCTGGTTGGTGAAGTCGACCAGCAGGATCGAGTTCTTGATCTCGATGCCGATCAGCGCGACGAGGCCGATGGTCGCGGTGAACGACAGGTCGTAGCCCGTGAGCCAGAGCCCGAGCACGCCTCCGGCCACGCCGAGCGGGATCACGCCCGCGACGATCAGCATGGAGCGGAAGCTGCCGAACTCCAGCACCAGCACCGCGAGGATGCCGAAGACCGCGACGAGCACGGCCGCACCGATGCCCGAGAACGTCTCGCGCTGCGCCTCGAGTTCGCCGTCGGCGCGGATCGAGTAGCCGGGCGGCAGGTCGAGCTTCTGCAGGCGTTGCAGCGCGTCGCGCGTCACGGCGGCGATGTTGGCGTCGGCGTCGGTGTGCGCCGAGATCATGATCTCGCGCAGGCGGTTGTGCCGCTGGATCGAGCTCGGCGCCGTCGAAAACTGCGGAGCGGTGAGCTGTCGCAGCGGCACTGGCTGGCCTGTGGCGGAGGCGACCTGGATGTAGTCGAGTGCGCCGAGCCGCTGGCGGTCCTGCATCGGCAGGCGCACGTTGATGTCGTACTCGTCGCCGTCGGCCTCACGGAACCTGCCGACGCCGAGGCCGGCGACGGCCGCGCGCACCGTGCGATCGACCTCGACCGGCGCCACGCCGAGCAGTGCCGCCTTGTCGGTGTCGACGTTGAGGTCGAGGTCGGTCCGCAGACGTCGGCTCGGGTTGTCGACGTCGCGTGTGCCGGGGGTGGCCGTGATGATGGCTTCCGCCTCGTTCGCCAGCCGCTGCAGCACGTCGAGCTCGGGCCCGACGACGGCGATCTCGATCGGCGTGTTGATCGGCGGGCCGTTGCGATACGCCTCGACGACGATGCGCGCGCCCGCATACCCATCGTACTTCGCGCGCAGCCCCGCGAGCAGCGCCGGCGTGGCCCGCGGGTCGAACCTGTCCAGCTCGACGAAGACCTCCGCCGTGTTGGCCTTGGTCTCCTCGGGGAAGATGTTGTAGTACACGCGCGGGTTGCCGTGCCCGACGTTGGCGAACCAGTGACGGATCTCGCGGTGACGCGCGAGCTCGCGTTCCACGAACCGCACCGCGCGGTCCGTGTCGGCGAGGCTCGCGCCCGTCGGCGCCTCGATCTCGATGCGGAACTGCGGGATGTCGGCGCTCGGGAACAGGCTGAAGCCGAGTGTCGCGGCGATGCCGAACGCGAGCGCGAGGAACGCGGTCGCCGCGAGCAGCGTGCGCCGCGGACACGCCAGCGCGACGCGCAGCGCGGGCGCATAGACGCCGTGGATGAAGCGCATGATCGCCTGCAGCGCGCGGTTGCCCTCGTGGCCCGCGTCGGCCTGACCCGCCCGCAGCAGACGGCTCGCGAGGAACGGGATGACGGTCAGCGCGACGAACAGCGACGCCGCCACGGTGTAGAGCACCGCGGCGGGCAGCGAGCGGATGAACAGCCCCGCGCCTTCGGGCAGAAAGAACAGCGGCAGGAAGGCGAACAGCAGCGTCGCCGTGCAGCCGATCACCGCGAGCGCGATCTGGTCCGTGGCGGCGATCGCGGCCTCGACGCGCGAATAGCCGGCGCGCAGGTAGCGCGCGATGTTCTCGACCACGACGATCGAGTCGTCGACCAGCAGGCCGAGCGCGAGCACGAATCCAGCGATCGACAGCTGGTTCAGCGAAAATCCGCTGAAATACAGCGCCGCGAGGCCGATCGCGAGCGACAGCGGGATCGAGACCATCACGACCGCCGCGGCGCGCAGGCCGAGCGGGAGCAGCGTGAGCAGCACCAGCGTGATCGCGACGGCGAAGTCGAGGCCGAGACGCGACAGCCGGTGGCCGACGTTGCGCGTCTGGTCGAAGCCGCGCTCGAGACGCACGCCCGGCGGCAACCGCCCGGTGAACTCGTCGAGTTTCGCCTGGACGCCGTCGCGTACCGCGAACACGTCGACGCGGTCCTTGGCATTCGCCACGACGAAGATGGCGCGCTCGCCGCGGAAGCGGCCGACATAGAGCTGTTCCGAGGTCTCCCAGCGCACGTCGGCGACGTCGCGCAGCCGCACGATGCGGCCGTTGCGGCCGCCGACCACGGTGTCGGCGATCTGCTCGAGCGAGTCGTAGCTGCCCGACGTGCGGACATTGAACTTGCGCAGGCCGACGTCGACGGCGCCGCCGGGAATCTCGGCATTGCCACCGCGGACCGCCAGTTCGAGCTGGCCGAGCGTCACGCCCGCGTGCCCCATGCGCTCGAGATCGACCGCGATGCGGACTTCGGGCTCGGGCAGCGCGAAGACCTGCGCGCGCCGCACGCCCGGCACGGTCTCGATGTCGTCACGCAGCGTGCGGCCGAGCTCGTCGAGCTCGCGGTAGCTCGCCTCCGCGCTCACCAGTGCCACCTGCATGATATTGACCAGACCCGAGCCCGTGCGTCGCACCTCGAGCGAGGCGATGTCCGCGGGCAGGTCGGCGCGGATGCGGTTCACCTCGCGCACGACCTCGTCGTACTTCTCGTCGGCGTCCTGGTCCCAGTGGAACTCGACCTGGACGATGCCGACGCCGTCGAGCGAGCGGCTGTCCATGCGCTTGATGTCGTCGAGCTCGCTGATCGCGTCCTCGATCGGATCGACGATCAGCCGCTCGATGTCCGCCGGGTCCGCGCCGGGGTAGACGACCACGATGATCGGGACGGGCGCATGGAACTCCGGATCTTCCGAGCGCGGGATGTTGCGCAGCGTCGTGAGACCCAGCGCGATCAGCAGCCCGAACAGCAGCAGCGTGAACTGCCAGCGCCGGACGGCGAAGGCCCAGATGCGCACCGCTCAGCCCCGGTCGTCGCGGATTTCGCGCACGGCACGGCCGTCGGTGAGCCAGGCGGCGCCGTCGGTGACGACCGGCTCGCCAACGACGAGACCGGCGATCACCACGATCTGTTCGCCGAGCATCGGTCCGAGCGTCACGTCCTTGCGGCGGGCGACGCCGTGCCGGCGGTCGATGACGTAGACGATCGCGTTCGGGCCGTCCGCCTCGACCAGTGCCGCAACGGGCACGACCGTCGCACCCGAGGCGAGCGCGGGCAGTTCGGCGAGCGGCAGGACCACCTTCGCGACCAGGCCGCGCACGAAGCGGGCGCCGTCCGGCGTCACCTCCACCTCGATCTCGAACGTGCCGGTGTAGCGGTCGGCCGCCGCGCCGACGCGCGTCACCCTGCCGGGAAAGACGCGACCGGGCCAGGCGTCGAAGGTGACTTCGGCGCGGGTGCCCGCGGCGATGCGCACGGCATCGCGGTCCGCGAGCCCGACGCGCACGACCCAGCCCGCGTCGGTGGCGCCGACGACGACGACCGGCTGGCCGGCCTGCACGAGTTCGCCGGCCTCGACGAGCCGCTCGAACACGATGCCGTCGGCGGGCGACTCGATGCGCGCGTGCTCTGCATTGAAACGCGCGGCGCGCAGATTCGCGAGCGCCACGTTGTAGGCCGTCGTCAGGTTCTCGACCTGTTCCTCGGTGGCGACCTCGTCGGCGCGCAGGCGCCGGCCGCGCTCGAGATCGCGTCGCGCCTTTTCGGCGGCTTCCGCGCCCTGCACCACGGCGGCATCGACCTCCGCACGCTTCAGTTCGGCGAGCACCTGGCCGCGGCGCACGCTGTCGCCGGCGTCGACGCCGATGCGTTCGACGATGCCGCCGACCTTGAAGGCGAGCCGGACCTCGTCGCGCGGCGCCAGCATGCCCACGGCGCGCGTCTGGTGCGCGACCGTGACGCTCTGCACGGGCTCGGCCCGCACGGGCGCAGGCCGGGCGGTGCCCGTCGACGGCGCGGTGTCGCTGCCTTCCTGCGGGCCGCAGCCTGTCACCGCCAGTGCGGCGGCGGCAGCGCCGACCGTCAGCCATCGAAATGCCGGAGTCATGACCTGGATTCCTGCTCGAGCCGGCGGGGTTCGCCGATCGCGTATTCGAGTTCCGCGAGCCGCGCGAGGTATTCCGCGCGGACGAGGGTGACGTTCAGCTGCGCGTCGGTGTGGGCGCGTCGCGCGTCGATGAATTCAGCCTGGTTGACCTGGCCGAGATCGCGCTTGCGGCTGGTGATCGCGAACGCGCCGGATGCGGCCTGCGCGCGCTTGGCCGCCGTGTCGAGGGTCGCCTCGGCCACCGCGAAGCGCTCCAGCGCCTGCTGCACTTCCAGCCGCACCTGCTGGCCCGCCAGTTCGCGCGTCGCGCGCAGCTTCGAGGTCAGCGCGCGGGCCTCGTCGAGCGCCGCGCGGTCCGCGCCGCCGCGGAATGCGTTCCAGCGCAGTACCAGCGATGCGAGCACGTAACGGTCGTCCGCGGCGAGACCGTAGTCGGTGCCCTGGACGCCGGCCTCCGCGCCGAGTGCGAGCGTCGGCTTGAAGGCGGCGCGCGCGAGTGCCTGCTGCGCTTCGCCGGCCAGGATCGCGGAGTCGAGGCCCTTCAGCTCCTCGCGCTGCTGGCTGGCGCGCGCCTGCAACTGGCCGAGGTCGAGGCGACGGCCGGCGAGCGTACGCAGCAGGTCGGCGCGGAAACGTTCGATCGTGGCGGTGTCGATCACCGCCGCGGGCAGCGGACGATCGAGCGTCGAGCCGCGCAGCAGGTTGACGTAGCTCGCGGCGATGCGTACGCGGCTGACGGTGGCGAGGCGCTCCTGCTCGATCTCCAGCACGTCGGCTTCGGCACGGTAGACGAGATCGCGCGTGATGCGCCCGTTGCGGTAGAGACTCTCGTTCGCGGCGAGGTTCGCGCGCGCCGCCTCGAGCGTGGCGTCGAGCACCGTCACGGCCTGCCCGGCGGCGAGCCAGCGGTAGTAGGCCTGCTTCACGTCGCGCACCACCTGCGAGCGCAGGGCGGCGAGATCGGCTTCGGCGCGCGCGACGTCGGCGCGGCCTGCATCGACGGCGGGTCGCAGGCGTGGCTCGTAGAGCGGCTGCGCGAGCACGAGCTTCGTCTCCTGCTCGGGACTGCGCAGCAGCTCGATCGACTGGTTCGCGACGCGCGGCAGCTCGGCGGGCGCGCCCTGTGCCGCGAGCACCTGCTCGAGCGTCGCGTAGATCGGGTTGACCAGGTCGCCGACGGGGATGTCGATCGTGCGGCCGCCGTCGGCGACCGTGTACCGCGCGGCAAAGTCGACGGCCGGCAGGTAACGCGCGCGTGCCTGGTCCAGCGCAGCGAGACGCTGCTGCACCGTGAGATTCGAGGCCCGCAGTTCGAGGTTGGCGTGCAGCGCCTCGTCGACGAGCTGGCGCAGCCCGTCCTCGAGCAATTCGGCACCCGGTACCGCATGGGCCGCCGAATCAATCGGTAGCGAATCAACCGGCGCAGCCGCGGTCGCAAACGCGACCAGGCCGAAGAGGAGGGCCACCACGCGTCGTCGCCTCATGCCCGCAGCGACCTCAGCGCCATGTCGAAGGCGTGGTCGATGAACTCCTGCAACGGCGTGCCGTCGTGCTCGATCTGGGCGCGCTTGGTGGAGGCGATCTGGATCAGGCCGTGGCAGAACGCCCACAGCGAGAGGGCCGAGACGTAGGGACTGCCGATGTCGCGGCGGATCGAGCCGTCGGCGACGCCGTGGTTCAGTGAGGCGACGATCACCTCGTGCACGCGGTGACCCGCGCTCATGCACGCGGCCTCGTTCGAATGGCTGGCGGCGTCGCACGCCTCGTGTGCCTGGTAGCGCGTGCAGGCGTCGTAGTAGTGCGGCTTTTCACGCGAAAACGCCAGGTAGGCGCGGCCGATCGCCTCGACCTCGGCGAGTCCGCTGGGGCGTGCCTGCTGCGCCTGCAGAAAGGCTTCACGCAGCGCGTCGAGGGCGCGCTCGACCAGGGCGAGGTGCAGGTCCTGCTTGTCCTCGAAATAGACGTACAGCAGGGCGCGGCTCAACCGGGCGCGGCGCGCCACCTGGTCCATGGTGATGCCGTCCCAGCCGGTCTCGGCATAGAGCGCTTCCGCGGCATCGACGATTTCGGCACGCCGGCGGTCCTTTTCTTCCTGGCGGCGCTCGGTGAGGTACGACATGCTGACATCCTGTCGCAGTATTGACGCGGTGTCAATTCATAGACGTACGTATACGACGACGCGCCGTGCGCGAGGGGCGGTCAACCCATCAACAACCGGTTTTCGACCTGTTCGAGGTCCTCGGGACGCCCCCACAGCACCAGCACGTCGCCGAGCCGCAGGCGGGTGTCGGGCGCCGGGTTGCGGCCGGTGATGCCCTCGCGCCGGATCGCGCTGACGGCGACCGGCCCGCGAGCGAGGCCCACGTCCTCGATGGTGCGGTCGATCGCCCGGGCGCCGGGCGGCAGCACGACGGTGTAGAGCTGCTCCCGCGGTGGCCCGATGCCCTCCGGAAGGCGCGTCTGTTCGCGCCGGCGGAAGACGCTGCGCAGGATCGCGTAGCGTTCGTGCCGCACCTGCTCGGTCGTCTCCAGCACCTCGGCGGCCGGCACGCGCAGGAACAGCAGCAGGTGCGCGGCCAGTGCGAGGCTGGTCTCGAAGGTGCCCGGGATCACCTCGGTCGCGCCCGCGGCCTGCAACTGGTCGAGCTTGGTGTCGTCTTCGGTGCGCACCAGCACCGGCACGTCGGCGCGCAATTGTCGCACCGTCCGGACGATGCGCGCCGCGACGTCCGGCGCGTCGAACGTGAGCACCACGACCGAGGCGTGCTCGAGCCCGAGCGTGCGCAGCACCTCCGGGTGCATGGCGTCGCCGTAGACGATCGGGTCGCCCGTCATGCGCGCGTCGCGCACGCGCAGCGGATCGGAGTCCAGTCCGACGTACTCGAAGCCGCGGCGCTCGAGGATGCGGGCCAGGTTCTGCCCGACGCGCCCGAAACCGCAGATGATGATGTGGTTGCGCTGCGCGACCTCGCGTGTCCGGACCGTCTCGAACGCGAAGTCGCTGTCGTCGGCGGGCTTGCGGCGCAGCAGGCGGTCGGCGATGCGCTTGTTGTAGCGGACCACGAGCGGCCCGATCAGCATGCTCAGCGCGACCGCCGTGAGCAGGGCCTGCACGAGCTGCGGATCGATGCCGCGCCGGCCGAGCAGCAGCGTGAGCAGCGCGAAGCCGAACTCGCCGCCCATGCTGACGGCGATGCCCGTGCGCAGCGCCTTGCGCGTGTTCGGCACGAACTGCCGCACGATCAGCGTGACCAGCAGCGTCTTGACGACCAGCAGCGCCGCGACGATCGCCAGCACCAGCGGCAACTGCGGCAGCAGGGCCTTCAGGTCGAGCAGCATGCCGACCGAGACGAAGAAGACGCCGAGCAGGATGTCCTGGAACGGCTTGATGACGGCCTCGGTCTGGTGCCTGAACTCGGTCTCGGCGAGCAGCATCCCGGCGAGGAATCCGCCGAGCGCCATCGACAGGCCGAGCGCCTGCGTCGCCCAGGCGCCGCCGAGCGCCACGAACAGCACGGTCAGCGTGAATGTCTCGGTGCTGCGGTGACGCGCGATTTCGTGCAGCAAGGGTCGCGCGAGCACGCGGCCGAGCACGAGCACGACCAGCAGCGCCAGCACGGCGCGACCGGCCATGCCCAGCAGCCAGCCGGCGCCCAGCGGCGCGCCGTCGCCCGACGCGAGCGCGGTCGCGAGCGCCAGCAGCGGGGCGAACGCGAGGTCCTGGAACAACAGGATGCCGAGCGCGAGCCGAGCGTGCGTGCGGGCGAGCTCGAGCTGGTCGCCGAGCTGGCGCAGCACGATCGCCGTCGATGACATCGCGAGCGCGCCACCGATCACGATCGACGTCTCGACCGGGATGCCTTGCGCGAACGCGACGCCGCCGAACACGGCGACGCACAGCAGCACCTGCAGCCCGCCGACGCCGAGCACCTCGGACTTCATCGCGACCATGCGGGCAAGCGAGAATTCGAGACCGAGCGTGAAGACGAGGAAGACGACGCCGATCTCGGCGAGCAGGCGCACGGTGTCGTCGTTCGCCACGAGCCCGAGCGAATTCGGGCCGAGCAGCATGCCGACGACGAGATAGCCAAGGATCGGCGGCAGCTTGAAGTGCCGCAGGAGGCTCAGCACGAGCAGCGAGCCCGCGAGCAGGATCAGGATCTGGGAGAGGAACTCGCCGGGCATCGGGCCTCACGGTGTCGCCATGCCGATGCTAGCATTCCGGGCGGGCAACTCCCCACGTTCGGGCGCATGGCCGGCGAAAGCTCTTTTGAGGCGAGAGTGGATGGTGCGCGCGGCGAGTTGCGGCTCGCCGGCGACTGTCGCGCGCTCGATGTCGCGACGCTCGAGGCCGCACTGCGCGACTGGCAGGGCACGGGCACCCGGGTGCTCGACCTGACCGGCGCCGGTCGCTTCGACATCGGGCCGGCGTGGCTGCTCGAGCGTGCCCTCGCCCGGTCCAGGGCGGACGGCCGCGCCCCCGAGGTGCGCGGCGCCCTGCCGCGGCACTTCGCCTATCTCGAGCAGCTGCTGCGCGATGCCGGGGCCGACACGCGCGCGGCAGCCGCGCCGCCGCCATCCTGGCTCGCGCGCTTCGGTCGCCGCGTGCGCGAGCGGCTCCTCGCCTGGTTCGACGCGCTCGTCTACGGCGGCGCGTTGATCAGCACCGCGGCCCTGGCGTGGCGATCCATCAAGCGGCTGCGCATCCCGTCGATCGTGCGCCATGTGAGCGAAACCGGCTGGCAGGCCGTGCCGGTCGTGGCGGTCATCGCGTTCCTGATCAGCGTGATCTCGGCCTACATCGGCGCGCAGCAGTTGCGGCCGTACGGCGCGGAGATCTTCACCGTCGATCTGGTCGCGCTCGGCGTGCTGCGCGAGCTCGGCGTGCTGCTCACCGCGATCATGGTCGCTGGCCGCACCGGCAGCGCCTATGCGGCCGAGATCGGCGTGATGAAGCTCAACGACGAGGTCGACGCCCTCGCGGCGATGGGCGTCAACCCGTACGAGGTGCTCGTGCTGCCGCGCATCCTCGGTCTGGTCATCGCGCTGCCGCTGCTCACGGTCGTGGCCGACTTCATGGGCCTGCTCGGCGGCGGTCTGCTCGCGCGCTACCTGATCGATCTGCCGTGGCCCCAGTTCCTGCAGCGGCTCGACGAGGCGATCGCGCCGACGACGTTCTGGGCCGGTCTCGTCAAGGCGCCGGTGTTCGGTCTGCTGATCGGGCTGACGGGCACCTATCGCGGCCTGCAGGTGCGCAGTTCGTCGCGCGAGCTCGGCCGGCTCACGACCGTCGCCGTCGTCCAGTCGATCTTCCTGGTGATCTTCGCCGATGCGCTGTTCGCGGTTTTCTTCCTCGAGATCGATTTCTGATGGCGGCCCCCGAGGTCATCATCCGTGTGCGCGACGTCGTCAACCGCTTCGGCGCGCAGACGGTGCACGACGGCGTGAGCTTCGACGTCCACGCCGGCGAGGTGTTCGGCATCGTCGGCGGCTCCGGCAGCGGCAAGTCGGTGCTGCTCAGGACCCTGCTCGGGCTGCGCGTGCCCGATGCGGGGACCGTCGAGATCGAAGGCCGCGACGTCACGCGGCTGCCCGACCGGGAGTTGCGCGAGGTCAAGCGCCGCTATGGCGTCGCATTCCAGCACGGCGCGCTGTTCACGTCGCTCACGTTGACGGAGAACCTGATCCTGCCGGTGGTCGAGGCGATGGACCTCGCCGAGGAGACGCTGCAGAGCCTCGCCCAACTGCGCCTGCGCATGGTCGGCCTGCCCGTCGACGCGGGGGCCAAGTATCCGGCGCAGCTCTCCGGCGGCATGGTGAAGCGTGCCGCGCTGGCGCGCGCGCTCGCGCTCGACCCGACGATGCTGTTCCTGGACGAGCCGACGGCGGGCCTCGACCCGATCGCCGCCGCGGCATTCGACGAGCTCGTGCTGTACCTGCGCCGCACGTTCGGCCTGACCGTCGTCATGGTGACGCACGATCTGGACACCCTCGCGCGGACGTGTGATCGTGTCGCCGTGCTGGTCGACCGCAAGGTCATCGTGGACACGCTCGCAGGCATCGTCCGGAACGAACACCCCTGGGTCCGGGAGTATTTTCACGGCGTGCGCGGGCGCCCGGTCGACGCCGCGCCGGGCGGGGGCTCGCCGCGTGGAGCGTGACGCCAGATACGCGACCGTGGCGCTGTTCGCGCTCGCCTGCGTCGCCGCGGCCGTCGCCTTCGTCTGGTGGTATTCCGGGCGCGGCGACCGCCGCGATTACCAGACGTACGAGATCTATTTCGAAGGCTCGGTGAGCGGCCTGTCGAAGGGCAGCCCGGTCCGCTACCTCGGTGTCGACGTCGGCCGCGTCGTGGCGCTGGCCGTCGACCGGAAGGACCCGCGGCGCGTGAAGGTCGTCGCCGAGATCGACGCGACGGCGCCGGTGTCGGGCACGACGCAGGCGAAGCTCGGCCTGCTCGGTCTCACGGGCCTGCTCTACATCGACCTGCAGCAGGACCCGTCCGCTCCGGGCGGCGTCCAGCGGCTGGCGAAGGGCGACAGGTACCCGGTGATCGCTTCGCGCAAGGGCACGATCGAGGCGTCCGTCGAGCGCCTGCCGCAGATTCTCGGCCAGCTCTCGACGGTCATGGCACGCCTGGAGCAGGTCCTCGCCGACGAAAACGTGCAGGCGATCGGCCACACGCTCGCGAACGTGGAACAGGCCTCGGCCCGGTTCCCGCAGGCCGCCACCGACGTGCAGGCGCTCGCCGCGGACCTGCGGCGGATCTCGCAGGAAGTGGCGGCGCTGACCGGCCGCCTGAACGGCACGCTCGAACGGGCGGGTCCGGAGTTCGAGGCCATGGTGACGAATGCGCGCGCGGCCTCGGAACGCATGTCGCGGGCGGCGGATGGCATCGACCGCCTGCTCAACGCCAACGACGGCGCCTTCGTGCGCCACGCAGGTGCCAGCGTGGTCGAGCTGCAGCAGCTCGTGATCGACGCGCGCGGCGCGAGCAACGAGGTGCGCGAACTCGCGCGTGGGCTGCGCGAGCGGCCGTCGAGCCTGCTGCGCGAGCCGCCGCCCGCCGGCGTGGAGCTGCCGCGATGACGTCAGGTGCCGATATTGCGGTTGCGGAAATTCCCCGGCGGGGCCTGCGCGCGCAGCGCACCGACAGGCTTGGTGCGACGCTCCTTCGCGCCACACTCGCCATGCTGGCCGTCTTTGCCGGCAGCCTCGCGCTGGCCGGCTGCACGGGCTCGCTGCTCGGCTCGGGCACCCCGGTTGCCGAAGCGTATCGCCTCGACGCGACGCGCAGCGGGGCGGCGGCCGCCGCCCCGGCCATCAGCCCAACCTCCGCCCTCGCGCTCGCCGTCGACCGGCCGCGCGCGCCCGACGCACTCGACACGGATCGCATCGCGGTCGTGCCGGGTGGCAGCCGCTTCGACTACTACGCCGATGTGAAATGGGCCGAGCCGGCGCCCCTGATGCTGCAGCAGAATCTCGTCGCGGCGCTCGAGGCTTCCGGGCGCTACGCCGGCGTCGTCGCCGCCCCGGCGCGGCTGCCCGCCGAACTGATGCTCGACGTCGAACTGCGCCATTTCGAGGCGACGGCTGCGCCGGGCAGCGACGCGCCCATCGTGCACGTGCAGGTGCAGGCGAGCCTGATCGACGTGCGTCGCGCGCAGCGTGTCACGAGCTTCGTCAGCGAGGCCCGCGTCACGGCCGGCACGAACCGTCGCGGCGCGATCGTGCAGGCGTTCGAACGCGCCAACGCGCAGGTGGTGAACGACGTCGCGACGCGCGTCGGCGCGGCCGCCGGGCAGTTGTCGCCGCCGTAGCCTGCGCTCAGGCCGGCAACTTCAGAATCGGGTGATCGCCCGTGGCCTGCCGCTGCATCAGGTCGAGGAAGGCATTGCTCGTGATCGGTTCGCCGAACAGGCGGCCCTGGCCGAGCTGGCAGCCGGCGTGCAGCAGGAACAACCGCTGCTCATTGGTCTCGACGCCCTCGGCGATGACCAGCAGGCCGAGACTGCGGCCCATCTCGATGATCGTGCGCACGATGGTCGCGTCGTCGGGGTCGGTCGCTGCGTTCTCGACGAACGAGCGGTCGATCTTGAGCGTACTGATCGGGAACTGCTGCAGCGCGCTCAGGGACGAATAGCCGGTGCCGAAGTCGTCGATGGAGAGATGGACGCCCATTGCGCGCAGCTCGTCGAGCAGCGGCAGCGTGTGCTCGGCGTCGAGCATGAGGGTGGTTTCGGTGATCTCGAGCTCCACGCAGGACGCCGGCACGTCGTGCGCCTCGAACACCGACCGGCAGCGCGGGATGAAGCTCGCCTGGTTCAGCTCCTTGAGCGAGAGGTTGATCGCGATGCGGCCGGGGTCGTCGACCTTCTGCTTCCAGGACGCGTAGTCCTTGCAGACCTGGTTCAGCACCCAGCCGCCGATGTCGCTGATCAGGTGCGACTCCTCGGCCAGCGGGATGAACTGCGACGGTGCGATTTCGCCGTGGCCGGGCAGGCGCCAGCGCAGCAGCGCCTCGGCGCCGACGACCTCGCCGCTCGCCAGATCCACCTTCGCCTGATAGCGGACGACGAACTCGTGTCGTTCGAGCGCACGCCGCAGCTTGCTTTTCAGCAGCAGCCGCTCGACCGCCGCGGCGTTCATCTCCGGCACGTAGAACACGTGGCAGTTCCGGCCCTGGCGCTTGGCGTGGTACATGGCCGCGTCAGCGTTGCGGATCAGGTCGATCACGTTGTCCGCGTGCTCGGGCACCATCGCCACGCCGATGCTCGCGGTGACGTCGATCTCCTTGTCGGCGAAGTGCACCGGCCGCGCGATCTCGGCGAGCACGAGCCGTGCGAGGTCCGAGGCCTGCTCGTGACGCGCCTGCTCGCCGTCGATGCCTTCGGCGAACACCGCGAACTCGTCGCCGGCGAGCCGGCCCGTGACGGCTTCGCGCGGCAGCACGCGTGACAGCCGTTCGCCGAGCGTCTCGAGCACGCGGTCGCCGGCGTCGTGACCGAAGGAGTCGTTGACCTCCTTGAAATTGTCGACGTCGACGTACAGCAGCACGAGCCCGAGCCCCTGCCGCGTGCTGCGCGTGATCGCCTGATGCAGCATGTGCTGGAACTGCATGCGGTTCGGCATCTTGGTCAGCGTGTCGAACCGCGCGAGATAGCGGATCCGGCGCTCGGCGCGCTTGCGGTCGGTGATGTCGCGCAGCACGATGATGTGGCCGCGGGCGCTCGCTGCCTGCTCGCCCTGGCCGAGCAGCGAGATGTTCACCGAGACCGGGATCGTCTGGCCGCGCCCGGTCCGGATCACCGTCTCGCCGGGTTCCGCGCTGAGCTTCGCGAAATCGAACTGTGCGTGGTGCTCAGGCGCGACGAGTTCGTCGAAGCGCCGGCCGAGCAGGTCGTCGATGCAGAGGATCCGCCGGGCCGCGGCATTCGCGGTGCGGATGCGGTGGTCCGCCGCCGTCACGAGCACGGCGTCGCTCATGCCGTTCAGCACGGCGTCGAGGTAGTCGCGCGAGATCGTCGTCGTCGCGAGCGCCTGCCGCATCTTCTCGAGCGACTCCTCGATCGAGGCGACCTCGGGCACGCCGGTGATCGTGATCGGCTGCGCGTGGCGTCCTTCGCCGATCTGGCGTGCGTTTTCCATCAGCGTGGTCAGCGCGCGTTCGATGCGCGTGATCAGTGCCACGGTCAGCCACGCGGCGAACGCCGTCAGCAGCAGCCCTACGACGGTCAGCAGCAGGAGGTCGGTGCCGTCGCGGCTCGCGACGACGTGCTGCAGCTCGTCCGACAGGCGCGCGAGGCGCGCGTGGTTCGCCGGGCCGTCCAGCGCGGCGAGGCCCGCGATGACGGTCTGGATGTGCCTCGCCTCGTGGCGCGCCGAGAGGCCCGACAGGGTTGCGATGGCCGCAGTCAGCAGCAGGCCGGCCGTCACGACGGCCAGCACGTAGCGCAACTTCAGGCCCCTGCGGATCATGTCGTTCTTGTGTGCGCGGCTACGGCGTGCGAGGCATCATATCCGCTTTGGAGCAGCGCGGCGCACGGCGGACCGCCGCGCCGCCAGACTGCAAAGAAATTCGACACAGCCTTCCCGGAACCCGTGGCCATGAACGTGCTGGAACTGACCGGTCGCTCGCGCACGCACATCGTCGAGATCGACCGGCCGCGCTGTGCGCTGCATTACCAGGTGGTCGCGGCCTTTCTGGCGATGTGCGATGCGGCGGCGGTGGCGGGCATCGACCTGCAGGCCGTCTCGAGCTACCGGGATTGCGACCGGCAGCTCGTGATCTGGAACCGCAAATGGCGTGGCGAGCGGCCGCTGTACGCCAGGGACGGCCGGCGGCTCGATACGGCGCAATTGACCGAGGCGGAGCGGGTCGACGCGATCCTGTCGTGGTCGGCGCTGCCGGGCGGCAGCCGGCACCACTGGGGTTCCGACCTCGACGTGATCGACGCCGCCGCGATGCCGCCGGGTTACCAGGTGCAGTTGCTGCCGGGGGAATACGCGGCCGATGGCGTCTTCGGCCGGCTGACGGCGTGGCTCGATGCGAACATGGCGCGGTTCGGTTTCTTCCGCCCGTATGCCACGGACCGCGGCGGCGCGGGCATCGAGCCCTGGCACCTGAGCTATGCGCCGGTCGCGCGTGAGGCCATCGAGGCGCTGTCGCTGTCCGTGCTGCGCACGGCGATCGTGCAGACGGACATGCTCGGCAAGGAGGCCGTGCTCGAGCGCCTGCCCGAGATCTACACGCGGTTCATCCTGGGGGTGGACGCGCCCGTGATGCCGGCGACGGGCGCCGCTTTGCGGTCGCGCGGCGGGACAGTAAGGTAGGAGACGGCGGCGGCATGCCCGTCGCGTCGCCGGATGCCAGCCACCATGCAGCCCACCAGGTCAGTCACGATCGCGCGTCGCTTCAACGGCCCGCCCGACTCCGGCAACGGTGGTTATGTCTGCGGCGCGTTCGCGGTCGCCGCCGGCGAGGACCTGCGTGTCCGTCTGCACCTGCCGCCGCCGCTCGAACTCGCCATGACGCTCGGCCCGGGCGAGGCGGCCGGCTCGTTGGTGCTGCGCGACGGCGCGCGCACGGTGGCGTCCGGCATGCCTGCACAGCTCTCGCTCGACGTGCCGCAGGCACCGCCGTACGTCCAGGCGGTGTGGGCCTCGCAGCACTACGTGGGATTCAAACAGCACCCGTTCCCGGACTGCTTCGTCTGCGGGCCGCACCGGCGCCGCGGCGACGGGCTGCGGATCTTTCCGGGCCTGCTCGACTCCGGCATCGTCGCCGGGCCGTGGATCCCGGCCGACGACCTCGATGGTGGTGACGGCAAGGTCGCGGTCGAGTTCCACTGGGCCGCGCTCGACTGTCCGGGCTACGTCGCCATCGTCGGCGATGCGCCGCGGCGGCTGCTGCTCGGCGAGATGCAGGCGCACGTCGACCGTCGCGTGCACGTCGGCGAGCCGTGCACGGTCATCGGCTGGGCGCTCGGTGCGGACGGCCGCAAGCATCATTCCGGCACGGCGATCTTCGACGAGGACGGCGAGCTCTGCGCGCGGGCGCGGGCGACCTGGATCGAGGTCAAGTGAACGGGGTTGCATGGCGCGGCGCAGGGTTTCCGTAGGCTGCGCGGGCTTCCCCGACTTCTTCCCGGCTCCTTGGAAAGCCGATAAGTCGCCGGGAAGAAGTCGGGAAACCCCGCGCCGACACGTCACCGGCGTTGG
>JAYRRR010000098.1:0-1537 GCA_041910015.1 Steroidobacteraceae bacterium | reverse complement strand
GGGCCTGCCTCCTGGCATTTCGTGGGTTGCGCACTGGCGTGTGCCGAGCCACATGTAGAACGCGGTTGAGCGTGATCTACAGCAAGCACAGGAGGCAGACCATGGATGAGCTTATCACCGGTTTTGTCGGGTTGGACGCACACGCCGAGTCGACGGCGATCGGTTTTGCCGCGGCGGGCCGTGCGGCGCCGCGGTTCATCGGGACCGTCGGGCCGAAGCAGCCGGAGTTGACGAAGGCGCTCGGCCGGCTGGGCGAGCCAAGGACGCTGCTGATCGTCTACGAGGCGGGTCCGTGCGGTTACGGCTTGGCGCGCGAGCTGCGGGCGCTGGGCTACCGGTGCGAGGTAGTGGCGCCATCGAAGATCCCGAAGAAGGCGGGCGAGCGGGTCAAGACGGACCGACGCGACGCGCTGAAGCTCGCGAGTCTGGCGCGGGCGGGCGAGCTGACGTCGGTGACGATTCCGGATGAACGGGACGAGGCGATTCGCGATCTGTGTCGGGCGCGGGTGGACGCAGTCCGGGCACGACTCAAGGCCCGCCAGCAGCTGCAGGCCCTGCTGTTGCGGCACGGCCGGCGCTACACCGGCCGCAGCGCCTGGACGGCGGCGCACGAGCGTTATCTGGCCACGCTCACCTTCGAGCACTCCGCCCAGGACATCGCCTTCACCGAGTATCGTCAGGCGGTCGGCGAGTGCGATACGCGCGTCAAACGCCTGAGCGAGGTGCTGGCCCACGAGGTGGCGTCCTGGCGCATGCAGCCGGTGGTCAGTGCCGTCATGACGCTGCGCGGGCTCGATCTGGTCGCGGCGACGACGGTCGCCGCCGAACTCGGCGACCTCAAGCGCTTCGCCCGCCCGCGCGAGTTGATGGGCTATCTCGGTCTGGTACCGTCGGAACACACCACCGGCGCAAAGCGCAGGCAAGGCGCGATCACCAAGACCGGCAACGGCCACGTGCGCCGGGTGCTGGTCGAGGCGGCCTGGAACTACCGCTTCCCCGCTCGCGTGAGCCGCGGGCTGCAGATCCGCCAGGAGCAGCAGCCCGCCGCGATCCGTCAGATCGCCTGGCGCGCCCAGCTGCGCCTGAGTCACCGCTACCGCCGGCTCAAGGCGAGAGGCCTGCAGCACAACAAGATCTGCGTCGCCGTCGCCCGCGAGCTCGCCGGCTTCATCTGGGACATCGGCCGCCACGTCGGTCCGAACGCCTGAGTCGGCCGAACGGTCAACCACGGAGTGCCACGATGAGCTAACCCAACTCACACCGGATCGGGAACGCGATGCGCGGACACGGTGAAGGGAACCCTCGGTCGGGCTATGTGGGCATCCACCGCGATGATCCCCGACACTAGAGCGAGGCAGCCCTGCGACGGACCGATGCAATGCGGTAATCAACCCGCGGATATCAGCGTGATCCATCGTCGCAATAAGCTCCGCGCGTCGCGTTCCCGATCCAGTGCGAATCAGACCGAAGAGATCGAACGGCGCGACACTGCGAGGGATACACTTGTGCCAGTTGACACGAACGGGCCATATCAGCC
>JAYRRR010000097.1:0-25252 GCA_041910015.1 Steroidobacteraceae bacterium | reverse complement strand
CGGATGTTCACTGGGGTCTGATATTCACTGGGGTCTGACCCCAGTCAAGCGGAAGTTGACACTGGCCCGCCGGACGCACGGTTCGTCTCGACCGGCTGATCCATCTGCGGGTCGGGCGCCACCGCGCACCTCTATAATCGCGCCCTTTGCGGCGGGCAGTACCCGCTGCGCCCGCCTCACGGAGAGTGACGATGCTCATGCGCTGGTCCTTGCCGCTCGCCTTCTCGTTCACGCTCGCCGCCTGCGCGACGTCGCCGCCGGCGCCCGAACCCGCCGCGGCGCCGGCGCCGGTTGCCACGGCACCGGCGACGCCCGCGCTGTCCTCGGGCGTGCTGCTCGCGAACTTCGACCGCGGCGTGCGGCCGCAGGACGACTTCTACCGCTTCGTGAACGGCACCTGGCTCGCGAAGACCGAGATTCCGGCGGACAAGAACAACTACGGCGCCTTCGGCGTGCTGCAGGACGAGGCCGAGAAGAACCTGCACGCCATCGCCGAGGAGGCCGCGCGGGCGAACGCGCCGGCAGACAGCGACACGCAGCGCATCGGCGACTTCTACACGAGCTACATGGACGAGGCGAAGGCCGAGAACCTCGGCCTCGCGCCGCTCGCACCGGAACTCGAGCGCATCGCGGCGATCGGCAATCGCCGGCAATTGCAGGACTACCTTGCGCGCGCGCAACTGATCGCGGTCGACAATCCTGTGGGCGCGCAGGTTTTTGCCGATGCGAAGAATCCGGACGTCAACACGCTCTGGGTGTCCCAGGGCGGCTTCGGTCTGCCCGAGCGCGACTACTACTTCTCGAAGGACAAGCGCTTCGTGGAGATCCGCGCCGCCTACCTGAAGCACGTCGCGAACGTGTTCGCGCTGGCGGGCCGACAGAATGCCGCCGCGGCCGCGCAGCGGGTGATGGCGTTCGAGACGAAGCTGGCCGAGGCGTCGTGGCCGGCCGTGAAGATGCGCGAGATCGAGAAGCTCTACAACCCGGTCACCGTGGCGGCCGCCGTCAAGGCCACGCCGGGGCTCGACTGGCCGGCATGGCTCGACGCGATCGGCCTCGACGGCACGCCGCAGTTCGTGCTCACGCAGCCCGATTACTTCGCCGCCGTCGCCAGGGCGGTGCAGCAGGTGCCGCTCGCCACCTGGCGCGACTACCTCAGCCTGCGCGTGATCGACAGCTACTCGCCGTATCTGAGCCGGGCGTTCGTCGACGAGAACTTCGCCTTCTATTCGCGCACGCTGTCCGGCACGCCCGAGCTCAAGCCGCGCTGGAAGCGGGCGCTCGCCGAACTCGAGACCGCCACGGGCGACCTGCTCGGCAAGGAATACGTGCGGCGCCACTTCCCGCCGCAGGCGAAGCAGCGCATGGACGTGCTGGTCGCGAACCTGCTCCAGGCGTTCGACCAGTCGATCGACGAGCTCGAGTGGATGGGCCCTGAGACGCGGCGCGAGGCGCACGACAAGGTGCGCAACTTCACGGTCAAGATCGGCTACCCGGTCAGGTGGAAGGAGTACCCGGGCCTGGTGATCCGGGCGGACGATCTCGTCGGCAACGTGACGCGTGCGCGCGACGTCAACACGCGGCGTGAACTGCGCAAGGTCGGCCAGCCGGTCGACAGGACCGAGTGGGGCATGACGCCGCAGACGGTCAACGCCTATTACAACCCGCTCGCCAACGAGATCGTGTTTCCGGCCGCGATCCTGCAGCCGCCGTTCTTCGACATGAAGGCGGACGACGCCGTGAACTACGGCGGCATCGGCGCCGTGATCGGTCACGAGATCAGCCACGGCTTCGACGACCAGGGCCGCAAGTTCGACGGCAAGGGCGTGCTGCGCGACTGGTGGAAACCCGACGACAACGAGCGCTTCATGACGCGCGCCGACTCGCTCGTGAAGCAGTACGACGCGTTCAGCCCGATCGCGGGCATGCACGTGAACGGCCAGCTCACGCTCGGCGAGAACATCGGCGACCTGTCGGGTCTCGCGGTCGCTTACAAGGCCTGGCAGATCTCGCTGCACGGCCAGCCCGCACCGGTGCTCGACGGCTTCGACGGCGATCAGCGCTTCTTCGTCGGCTGGGGTCAGGTCTGGGCGCGCAAATACCGCGAGGACGAACTGCGCAAGCGCCTGAAGACCGATCCGCACAGCCCGGCCGAGTACCGCTGCAACGGCATCCTGCGCAACATGCCGGTCTTCGACCGGGCGTTCGGCGTCCGGCCCGGCGACGGCATGTACCTGCCGCCCGACCAGCAGGTGCGAATCTGGTAAGGTGCGTCATCCCCGGGGGAGCCGTTCGGGCCAGAACAGGAGACCGACCGATGCGTGCGCTGCAGGCCATGTTGCTGACGCTGGCGGCGATGCTGCTGTCCGGCTGCGGGTACAACACGATCCAGGTGCAGGACGAGCAGACCAAGTCCGCGTGGTCCGAGGTGCTGAACCAGTACCAGCGGCGCGCCGACCTGATCCCGAATCTCGTCAACACGGTCAAGGGCTTCGCGGCGCAGGAACAGGCCGTGCTGATCGGCGTGACCGAGGCACGCGCCAAGGCGACGCAGGTCAAGGTCGACCCGGGCGATGCCGCGTCGCTGCAGCAGTTCCAGGCCGCACAGGGCGAGCTGTCGAGCGCGCTCTCGCGGCTCATGGTCGTCGTCGAGCGCTACCCGGAGCTCAAGTCCGACCAGAACTTCCGCGACCTGCAGGCGCAGCTCGAAGGCACCGAGAACCGCATCACCGTGGCGCGCAACCGTTACATCCAGGCGGTGCAGGACTACAACGTCACGATCCGCAAGTTCCCCGTCAACCTGACGGCGATGGTGTTCGGCTACGAGGTCAAGCCGAATTTCGCCGTCCAGAACGAGGCCGAGATCTCGCGACCGCCGACGGTCGATTTCGGCCTGCCCGCGGCGCCTGCCACGACGCCGGCGCCGGATGCGCCGCCGAGCGCGCAGCCGGCACCCGCCACCCACTGAGGTCCGCCTCGCGTCGCGCGCAGGCGCGGCGCGAGGTCCACCGTTGCGGGCCGTGACGCTTCCCGTCGTTCCACTCGCCCTGCGAGGCCTGCTGCTCGGCGTCTGGCTGCTCGTGGTCGCGGCGTGGCAGCCGGCGCTCGGCCAGCCGCGCGTCGACGTGCCGCCGTTGCGGGCGCCCGTGACCGACCTCACGGGCACGCTCACGCCGGATCAGGTCGCTGCGCTCGACGCCAAGCTGCGTGCCTTCGCGACCAGCCGGGGCAGCCAGGTGGCCGTGCTGATCGTGCCCACCACCCGGCCTGAGGAGATCGAGCAGTATTCGATCCGCGTCGTCGAGCAATGGAAGCTCGGTCGCGGCAAAGTCGACGACGGCGTGCTGCTGCTCGTGGCCGTCGAGGACCGGCGCGTTCGCATCGAGGTGGGCTACGGCCTCGAGGGCGCGCTGCCCGACGCGACCGCCAACCGCATCATCCAGCAGGACATCACCCCCTCGTTCAGGCGCGGTGACTATTACGGCGGCATCACGGACGGCGTCGACCGCATCATGCGCGTGATCGAAGGTGAGGCGCTGCCCGCGCCGGAGATCAGCCCGCCGGCGGCCGCCATCCCGGGGCTGTTCCAGGTCCTGCCGCTGCTGATCGTCTTCGCGTTCATCGGCGGCTCGATCCTGCGGCGTCTGTTCGGACGTGTCGGCGGCGCGCTCGCGACCGGCGGCGTCGTCGGCCTGCTGACCTGGGCGCTGGTCGCGGTGCTCGGCCTGTCGATCCTCGCGGGCTTCGTCGCATTCGTCTTTTCGCTGCTCGGCGGTCTGGGCGGGGGCGGCGGTCCACGCGGCGGCTGGTACAGTCGCCGTCACGGCAGCGGCTGGAGCTACCCCGGCGGCCTCGGCGGCGGCAGCTGGGGCGGCGGCGGCTTCGGTGGGGGCGGCGGCGGGTTCGGTGGCGGCGGCGCCTCGGGCGGGTGGTGAGTCGCATGGACTGGAAGCGCGGGTTCCGTCACGTCTTCAACTTCCGGCGCAAACTCCGGAGGGCCTTTCCGGCCCAGGCGCTCGCGGCAATCGAGCGCGCGATCGACGAGTCCGAGCGCGGGCACAGCGGCGAGATACGGTTCGCGATCGAGGCGTCGCTCGAGCCGGTCGAGGCCTGGCGGGGCACGACGCCGCGACGACGGGCGCTCGAGGTCTTCTCGGCCCTGGGCGTCTGGGACACCGAGGCGAACAATGGGGTGCTGATTTACCTGCTGCTCGCCGACCGCGACGTCGAAATCGTTGCCGATCGCGGGTTCAACGGTAAAGTGAGCGCCTCGGAATGGGCCGCCGTCTGCCAGACGATGGAAGGGCAGTTGCGCGCGGGCCAGTTCGAGGCGGCGGCCGTCGACGGCGTACGAGCCGCCGGCCACCTGCTCGCGCGGCATTTTCCGCCGTTGCCGGGCGGGCGTGACGAGGATGAATTGCCGAACCGGCCCGCGGTGCTCTGAGCCCGCGGGCGGCGGCCACGGTCGGGCAGCGAAGAGGTGCGATTCGATGGGAATTCACGGGGCGACCGTCGCGACGATGCGGCGCATGGCCGTCGCGGCAGCGCTGGCGACGCTGGCGGGCTGTACCCTGTTCGAGGTGCAGAAGGAGCCGACCCCGCCGCCTGAGCCCCCGAAGCCGACCTACGCGCAGCCGCTCGCGACGCACACGTTCCCGTACGATCCGCAGGCCACCGGCGTGGTCGGCACGCTGCAGGCGACGATCGCGAACGAGGAAGACACGCTTTCCGACATTGCGCGGCGCTTCAACCTCGGCTACGACGAAGTCGTCAACGCCAACCCCGGCGTCGATCCGTGGCTGCCGAAGGGTGGCACGCGCGTCGTGTTGCCGACGCAGTTCATCCTGCCGGACGCCCCCCACGAAGGCGTCGTCGTCAATCTGGCCGCATTGCGGCTGTTCTATTTCCCGAAGCCGCCAAAGGGCGAGCCGCGCGTCGTCATGACCATGCCGATCGGCATCGGTATGGTCGGCTGGGCCACGCCGACCGGCACGACCAAGATCGTGTCCAAGCGCAAGGACCCCTACTGGACGCCGCCGGCGTCGGTCCGCAAGGAGCACGCGGCCGAGGGCGACATCCTGCCGGCGCGCGTGCCGCCGGGCCCCGACAACCCGCTCGGCGCCTTCGCCATGAACCTCGGCTGGCCGAGCTACCTCATGCACGGCACGAACAAGCCGGCCGGCGTCGGCATGCGCGCGAGCCATGGCTGCATCCGCCTGTATCCGGAAGACATCGCGACGATCTTTCCGATGCTGCCCGTCGGCACCAAGGTCACGGTCGTGAACCAGCCGACGCTCTACCGCGTGCAGGACGGTCGGCTCTACGTGCAGTCGTTCCCGCCGCACGAGGAACACGCCGAAGCCAAGGTGGCGGCCAAGGGCACGCGTTTCACCAAGCAGGTACAGGGCAGGCTGACGCAGCGCGCGGAGCAGGCCGGCCTCGCGGTCGACTGGACGCTGACGCAGGCGGTCGTCGACGCCGCGAGCGGCGTCGCGACGCCGGTTTCGCAGCCGGCATCCGGCGTCGATGCGTTCCTCGGGTCGGCGCGGCTGGTCGAGAACGTGATTCCGCAGGGCGCGAACTGGGACGGCAGCGACCGGCCGGTGCCCGTCCGGGACGCCGCGCCGCCGGCAAATGTGGCCGTGGCGCCGGTCGCCGCGTCGAACGGCGGGTCGTAAGGCCGCCGTGCGCGGCATTCCCGCCGGCCACTACCTCGATCCCGCGCGCGGGCCGCTCGAGTTCCCGGCCATTTTCGGCCGGGGCTGGCAGTTCGTCTGTCACGCCGCGGACCTGCCCGCACCCGGCACGGCGGCGCGATTCGACTGCGCCGGCCGCTCCGCGTTCGTCCTGCGCGGTCGCGACGGTGATCTGCGCGCGTTCCGCAATGCCTGCCGTCATCGCGGCTCGCGGCTCGTCGACGGCGACCCGAACACGGGGCTCGCCTTCTGCGTCGGCGGTCGCGTGCGCTGTCCCTATCATGGCTGGACCTACGACGATCGCGGCGCGCTCGAGTCGGTGCCGCCCGGGCAGCGGTTCGACGACCTCGGGCACTCCGACCTGGCGCTGGCCACGGTGGCCGTGGCGCAGTGGAGCGGGCTCGTCTTCGTTGCGCTGGATACCCCCGAGCGCAGTCTGGCCGAAGCCTTCGGCACCGCGCAGCTCGACTGGCCCGACGCGGCGTTGCTGCGACGTCTCGGCGAGCCGCGGGTCGTCCACGTCGCTGCAGACTGGAAGCTCGCGTGCGAACTGCTGCTCGACGAGGTGCACTGGAGCATCGCGCGTCCGGCCCTGAAACCGCGCGTCATCGCTCCGGCGGCGTTCGTCCCGAGTGGCGACGACGCGCTCGTGGCCGCCGCTTCGTTGCCGCAGGAGCAGCCGGAGATGCAGTGGCCCGAGCGCGCGTACGCGCGGCTGCTGCGCTGGTCCGTGCCGGTGACGCCGCCGCCGCGGATGCTGTTCGCGTGGCCGAACCTGCTGCTCGACACGGCGCCCGACGGCCTGACCGCGGTGCAGGTGCTGCCCCGGAGCACCGGCGCGTGCACGCTGCGCGTGTGCCGCTACGGGCGACCCGACGCGACGCGCGAGATGCGCCTGCTGCGCTACCTGCACGACCGCGTGCTGCGACGGGCGTTGCGCGAGGACCGGCGCATGCTCGAGCGCGTCCAGCAGGGTCTGGCCAACGTCGAGCCTTCGCACGCACCACCGCTCGCGGAGTCGGAACACGCGCTGCAGTGGTTCGCCGGGCGCTACCTGCGGGCCTGCAGCGGTGTCGACGGCGCCGTCAAGACCAGGGGGCGCGCGCCGCGCCGGCCGGCCACCGGCGTCGGCGTCTGACACGCCGGGCCCGCGCGTCCGTGCGGTTGCGAAAGGTGTGATAACTTAGGGCGCAATTCTCCACTGGAAGCGACGTTGCGCGACATCGTCGTCGGCGGCATCACGGTGACCGAGGCAGCGGGAGCCGATCAGCCGATCGTGCGCCTGCCCACCGCCACCACGGGTTTCGTCGGACGCACTCTGCGCGGGCCGGTCAACCAGCCCGTGCGCGTCCGCAGCTTCACGGAGTTCCAGCACGTGTTCGGCGGCCTGTGGCAGCCGAGCATGCTTGGCTACGCGGTCGAGCAGTTCTTCGAGAGCGGGGGGCGTGAAGCCGTCGTCGTGCGCGTCGTCAACGGCGGCGCCCCAGCCACGATCAGCCTGCCCTGCGGCGACGGGACGCTCACGCTCGAGGCGCTGAGTCCTGGCTCGCGCGAGGTGATCCGCGCCTCGGTCGACTACGACAACATTCCCGGTGCCGAGGAAGACCGTTTCAACCTCGTCGTGCAACGCCTGCGCACACCGGGCTCCGAGC
Source organism: Steroidobacteraceae bacterium (assembly GCA_041910015.1). Classification (GTDB taxonomy): domain Bacteria; phylum Pseudomonadota; class Gammaproteobacteria; order Steroidobacterales; family Steroidobacteraceae; genus RPQJ01. The sequence goes on along the minus strand of JAYRRR010000097.1, from coordinate 17,904 downwards.
ACATCGAGGACCAGGAGATCTTCCGGCGTCTGTCGACGGTGCCGGACACCGCGCGTCACGTCACCAGCGCGCTGCAGGAATCGCAGCTCGTGCGCGTGCGCGGCGCAGTCCCCGCGACGCGGCCCGATCGCACCTTCCGTCCCGGCGCGCGCCACCCGATCGGCTACGTCGACGGCAATCCCGACGGTGACGACGGCGGGCCGCTCACCGACTACGACCTGATCGGCTCGGCGGACAAGGGCACGGGGCTGTTCGCGCTGCGCGCGGTCGAGGACCTGCACTTCGTCTGCATCCCGCCGCCGGCGCGCAACCGCGACGTCGGTGCGAGCGTGCTGCTCGTGGCGGCGCAGTTCTGTCGCGACCGGCGCGCGCTGCTCGTTGTCGATCCGCCCGCGGCCTGGCAGGCCTGCGACGAGGCGCTGCAGGGCTTGCGCGAGCTCGACCTGCAGAGCGAGCACGCGCTGATGTTCTTCCCGCGCGTGCAGGCGTTCGACCGGCTGCGCGGCCGCTACGAGGAGTTCGCCAACTGCGGCACCGTCGCCGGCTCGCTCGCGCGCCTCGATGCGCACCAGTCGCCGTGGGATGGCGGGCCCGACGAGCAACTGCTGCTGCGACCTGGCATCCGGCCGCTGCACCTGCTGACCGAGACCGAGTGTCACCGGCTGGGCGCACAGGGCATCAATCCGCTGCATGCGATGCGCCCGCCCGGGAGCGCCTCGATGCCGCTCAAGACGCTGGCGCGCGGCACGGGCATCGCGCCGGACAGTTGCCTGCTCACGGCGCGTCGGCGGCAGTTGCTGCTGCTGAACAGCATCGAGCAGGGCACGCGCTGGGCGCGTTTCGAGGCCCGCGACCGCGGCTCCTGGCCGCGGCTCGCGCGGCAGGTGCGCACGTTCCTGCTCGGCCTCGCGGCCGGCGGGGCATTCGGCAGGGGCGCGGACGCGCAGGCCGGTGAGGTCATCTGCGACGAGCGCATCAACGGCGAGCAGGACCTCGAAGCGGGACAGGTGCACTGTCTCGTCGCGCTGCCGGGTGTCCGCCATGGCGAGTGGCGCTCGTTCATGATCACGCACGGGCCCGGCGGTTCGGTCGTGCGCGCGATCAACTCGCGTACGCTGCCGACGGGCATCCGCTTTACGGTGCGCGAACTGTCACCGGCCGGTGTGTCCGCGGCGCACCCGCTGCCGTCGCTCGACGACACGGCGCCGCGCCGGCGTCTGGATGAGCCGACGCCGCGACGCACACTGGCGCAGGAACTGTTCGCGCCGCCGACGAACCCGTCGCCCGAGACGCCCTCAGCGATCCTCGACCCCGAAGCCGCCACCGCCCGGCGTTTCGATCTGGATCTCGTCACCCGGCTCTACGGCGACATCGACGGCCGCGGCGAGCAGCTCTGACGCCGCGCCGCCGCGACGTCGCACCGAGTTGCGGCCCGGTCGTCCGGCGTCGCCGCCGGCCATTCCGAACGGCGCCACGCGCCGGTGGTTCGACAGGATTGCCGCGGTCATCGGCTCGCGGAACTCGATGCGACGCACGAGCCCGTCGCCGCCGCGATGGCGGCCGGCGCCACCGGAGCCGGTGCGGATCGAGAATTCCCGCAGCAGCACCGGGAAGCGCGTCTCGAGCACCTCCGGGTCGGTCAGCCGCGAATTGGTCATGTGCGTCTGCACGCCGCTCGCGCCGTCGTAGTCCGGACCGGCGCCCGCGCCGCCGGCGATCGTCTCGTAATACTGGTAGCGGTCGTTGCCGAACGTGAAGTTGTTCATCGTGCCCTGCGCGGCGGCCTGCAACCCCAGTGCGCCATAGAGCGCGTCGACGATGCACTGCGAGGTCTCGACGTTGCCGGCGACGACAGCGGCCGGCGGCACCGGGTCCAGCATCGAGCCCTGCGGCACGACGATCGTGAGGGGTCGCAGGCAGCCGGCATTGAGCGGGATCGGTTCGGCCACGAGCGTGCGGAAGACGTACAGCACCGCGGCGACCGTCACGGCGCGCGGCGCGTTGAAGTTGTTCGTCTCCTGCGCCGAGGTGCCGGTGAAGTCGACGGTCGCGGTGCCGCGGGCCCCGTCAACCGTGATGCGCACGACGATGGCCTGCCCGCCATCGAGTTCGTAGCGGAAGCGCCCGTTGCGCAACTGGCGGATGGCGCGGCGCATGCATGCTTCGGCGTTGTCCTGCACGTGCCGCATGTACACCAGCAGTGTCTGCCGGCCGTGCAGGGCGGCCGCGCGCTCGAGTTCCCTGGCCCCACACGCGTTGGCCGCGAGCTGGGCGCGCAGGTCGGCGAGGTTCTGCGCGAAATTCCGTGCCGGGTACGGAATTTCGCAGAGCAGCCGGCGCAGCAGGGCCTCGTCCAGCCGCCCTTCGTGCAGCACGCGGTGCGGCCCGATCAGCGCGCCTTCCTCGGCGATGGTATGGCTGTGCGGCGGCATCGAGCCGGGGGTGATGCCGCCGACGTCGGCGTGATGGGCGCGCGATGCCGTGAAGAATTCGACGCTCCGGCCCACCGCATCGAACACGGGCGAGACCACCGTGATGTCCGGCAGGTGCGTGCAGCCTGCATACGGCGAGTTGACGACGTAGGCATCGCCCGGGCGCATGTCCTCGCCGAAGCGCGCGAGGATCGCGGCTACGCTCGCACCCATCGAGCCCAGGTGCACCGGCATGTGCGGCGCATTCGCGACGAGGTTCGCCTCCGCGTCGAACAACGCGCAGGAAAAGTCGAGCCGTTCCTTGATGTTGACCGAGCTGGCAGTCCGGCGCAGCACCGCGCCCATCTGTTCGGCCACGTGCATGAACAGCGCGTTGAACACCTCGAGCCGCATGGGGTCAGACCCCGGCAGGGGGTCAGGCCCCCGGACGTCGGCGTCAGACGCCACGCAGCCTGCACCGCTGGGGTCTGACCCCCTGCCGGGGTCTGACCCCACGCCGGATTCCGCTCGCGCGCCCGAGCGCAGCACGAGCATGCCGCTCGCGGCGACCTCGCCATGCCACCCTGGCGCGATCCAGGTCGTCGCGCCGTCCTCGCAGACCAGCATGGGCCCGCTGAGTCGGACCCCGGGGCGCAGCGCGGAGCGGTGCGTCAGCGACACTTCGCGCCAGCGTCCGTCGAACCAGACGGACGTCGCGTCGTCGCGGGCGATCGAGGCGGCGTCGGCCGCGACGGGCGGCTCGTGACGGGGTGGTGGCGCCGATTCCACGGCTTCGGCCATGACGGAGCCGACGACCAGTGCCGCGCGTTCGTCGGCGAAGCCGTAGAGCTGACGGTGCGCCGCGAAGAACGCGGCCTGCAGCTGGCGTGGATCGCCCCAGGCGAGTTCGATCGACGTGTCGGACCCGGCGAGCCGCACGTGTGCAGAGCACAGGATGTCATGGGCGGCATCGGGTACGGCCTGTCGCCGCAGGTCGTCGCGCGCCTCGTGCACCAGTTCGACCAGCATCGCCGCCCCGGCCGCATGGCCCGCCGTGTCGAGCGGCTGCTCCAGAGTGCGACGCCGGATGGCGCGTCGAGTCGTGAGCGCGATGCCGTACGCCGAGAGCACGCCCGCCAGCGGGTGCAGCAACACTTGCTCCACGCCGAGCTGCGCGGCCACGGCGCAGGCGTGCTGCCCCGCGGCGCCTCCGAAGCAGAGCAGCGCGAACCTCGCCGGATCGTGCCCGCGGTGCAGGGCCAGCTCGCGGATGGCGTTGGCCATGCGCGCGACGGCGACGTCGAGGAATGCCTCGGCCATGCGTTCGATGCCGAATTCCGTGCCAGTCGCGGAGCGCACTGCGTCGGCGAGCTCCGCCAGGCGCTGACGCGAGGCGCCGACGTCGATCGACTCCTTGCCCGACGGCCCGAACAGCGGCGGAAAGCGTGCGGCCGGAATGCGACCCAGCGCGACGTTGCAGTCGGTGACAGTGGCCGGTCCGTTGCGCCGGTAGCACGCGGGGCCCGGATCGGCACCCGCGGACGCCGGCCCGACCTGCAGGCGGCCATCCGTGCAGCGCAGGATCGAGCCGCCTCCCGCCGCGATGGTTGCGATGTCGACGAGTGGCGTCTGCAGCCGCACCCCGTCGATCTCCGTGGCAAAGCGTCGCGGGATGGCGCCGGTGGACAGGCTCACGTCGGTCGACGTGCCGCCCATGTCGAAGCCGATCAACGCGCGCGGCCCGTCGGCCGTCCCGGCGGCGATCATTCCGATCACGCCACCGGCCGGCCCGGACAGCACGCCATTCACGCCGCGAAAACCATCCGCATCGACCAGGCCGCCGTTGCTCTGCATGAACGTGACTTCGGCGCGGCCGAGATCGCGCGCGATGCTCGCGACGAACTGCCGCGTGGATTCGAGCAGCATGGGCGACAGGTACGCGTCGGCCACGGTCGTGTCGCCGCGTGCGACGAAGCCGAGCAGTGGCACGGCTTCATGCGAGGCCACGACTTCGGCAAAGCCCTCGGCGCGCGCGATGGCGGCGGCGCGCCGTTCGTGGGCCGGGTGCCGGAACCCGTGCAGGAAGGCGATCGCGACCGACGAGATGCCGTCGCGTTGCGCCTCGCGCAGCACGGTGCGCAGCGCGTCCTCGTCGAGCGGCGTGAGCACCTCGCCCGCGGCGTCGATGCGCTCGGGCACGGCGCGTGCAAGTGCATGGAGCGGCGGCGGACGGTGAATCCCGCGCGCGAAGATGTCCGGCCGCTCCTGGTAGCCGATCAGCAGCGCGTCAGCGAGCCCCTGCGTGGTGACGAGCAGCGTGGGCGCGCCGCAACGTTCGAGCAGCGCGTTGGTCGCCACGGTCGTGCCGAGACGCACGGACGCGACGTCGCGTCCGTGCCGCGCGTCGTTTGCGTCGAGCAGTTCGCGCAGGCCGCGCAGCGCCGGGTCGCCCGGATGGCCCGGGTCGCGCGAGAGCACCTTGACCACGTGCAGCGAGCCGTCGGGCGCCATGCCGACGACGTCGGTGAACGTGCCCCCGCGATCGATGGCGAAGCGCCAGCCGGAACGTGTCGGTGGTTGCTGCAAGCGAAGGACCGCCCGTCGTGAAGCCGGCGTCTCGTGAAACACCGTATTCTAGGGCCATGACCGGGTCCGAACGCAGGGCGGCGGAGATTCTTGAAGTCGTGCGCCGGATTCCACGTGGGCGTGTGACCACGTACGGCACCGTCGCGGCGCGTGCCGGCCTCGTGCGGCAGGCGCGGCTGGTCGGCAAGGTGCTCGGGGCCCTGCCGGTGACGAGCCGCGTGCCGTGGCAGCGCGTGGTCGCGGCCGGCGGGCGCATCGCGTTTCCCGCCGGCTCGGCTTCGCGCGAACTCCAGATCGCGAGGCTCGAGGCGGAAGGCGTCGTCGTCGTGCGTGGACGGGTGGATCTCGATCGTCATGGATGGGGTGCTTCCGGCGCCGGCGACCTCGACCGGTGGCTCTGGTCGCCGCAACAGGGGCGTCACCGAAGCAGGTGAATGTCCCCGGTTTCCGCGAAAGCCGTATGATGACCGCGCAAGGTCTTTCGAACGGTGGGGCATGGCGGAGCGATACGTAGTTTTTTCACACGGCAAGGACAGCGAGCCCTGGGGCAACAAGATCGCCGCCATGGCGGAGATCGCCCGCGAGGAGGGCTTCCAGGTCGAGTCCGTCGACTATCGCGGCATCGACGATCCGCAGGCGCGCGTGACGCGGCTGCTCGCCTTCTGCAAGGACCTGCGCGGCTCGCTCGTGCTGGTCGGCTCGAGCATGGGCGGCTACGTGTCCGTGGCCGGTTCGTCGCTGCTCCAGGCCCGCGGCATGTTCCTGCTGGCGCCGGCGCTCTACATGCCGGGTTACGAAAAGATCAGCCCGCGGCCGGCGCACTGCCCGACGACCATCGTGCACGGCTGGCGCGACGACGTGATCCCCGTCGACAACAGCATCCGCTTTGCGCGCGAGCAGAAGGCTGTGCTGCACGTGCTCGATTCAGACCACCGCCTGCTGGACCAGATCCGCGCGATCAACCACTTCTTCGCGTACTTCCTGTTCCAGATCGACGAGTTCCTGTAGCGTGCCGCTCACTTCCTGTCGGTGATCGCCCGGGCCGCCATCGCATCGGTGCGACCCGGCGCCAGCAGCTTGAACCAGCGTCCGAGCCTGCCGCGCCGCGAGGTGACCAGCAGCCGTTCGCGCCGCTCGATCGCGCCGAGCATCAGCGTGGCGCACTGCTCGGCGCTCATGATCTTCGACTGCGCCATCGGGTTGGCGCCGAGCGGCCGGCCGTCGGCGCCGAGGGCGCGCCTGTGGATTTCCGAGACCACGAAGTCCGGGCAGACGACAGTCACGGTCACGCCGTCGGCCGCGAGTTCGATGCGCAGCGAGTCGAAGAAGCCGATCACGGCATGCTTGGCGGCCGCGTAGCCGGTGCGCGTCGGCACGCCGATCAGCCCCGCCATGCTGGCGACCGCGACGATCCGGCCCCGCGAGCGCTTGAGGTGCGGCAGGGCGTGGAACGTCGGATACACGCTGCCGAGGTAGTTGAGCCGCATCAACCGCTCGAAGATCGACAGGTCCTGGATCTGGTCCAGACGCGTCCACATCGTGCCGCCGGCGTTGTTGACGAGCACGTCGAGACGGCCGAACCGTGCGACGGCGGCGTTGATCAGCGCGCGGCAGGCCGGTTCGTCCGTGACGTCGGTAGGCACCACCAGCGTCTGCGCGCCGAGGGCGCCGCATTGCGCCGCCAGGGACTCCAGACGCTCGCGGTTGCGCGCCGCCAGCACGAGCCGCGGCTGCTGCGGCGCGAGCGCCAGGCAGAAGGCGCGGCCGATGCCCTCGGAGGCGCCCGTGACGACAACGACCTGGCCCGTGAACCCGCCCATGAGCCCGACTCCCTTGCGTTAGAATCCCGCCCCGGGCAATGCAGACACCCGGGGGTTGCCATGCCTGCCGTCTCGGCCATCGCGAGAATATCGCTCGTTGCGCTCATCCTGCCAGGCGTGGTGTCCTGCGGCGCACCGTCGTCCGGGAGCGAAGACGCCGAGACGACCGCAACGGCGACGGGCCGCGACACCGAAGCGACCGTATTCGACGACACCCTGCAGACGCAGGACCGGGCGCGCGCCGTCGAGGGCCTCACGCTCGGGCGCAAGGACGAGCTCGACCGCGCGCTCGAAGCGGCCGAAGACGAGGCGTCGACCGCCGACGAGTAGCCGCTACCGGCCAGTCGTCCTTCATCGCAGGCAGCGCATGCGTCGAATCCCCGAACCCGAGCTGATGGACGAGGCCGAGCAGGCCCTGGCCTATGCCCGTGCCGACTTCGTCGAGCCGAACGAGCGCTTCGTCGGCCATTTCGACGCGCTCTTCCCGGAACTGCGGACCGGCACCGTGCTGGACCTCGGCTGCGGGCCGGGCGACATCGTGCTGCGGCTCGCATCGCGCCACCCGGGGCTCGTCGTCCACGGCGTCGACGGATCCGCGGCGATGCTGCACTTCGCCAGCGAGCGTCTGCACGAGCTGCCGGCGCTGGGCGGCCGCGTGCAGTTCGTCGAGGGGTTGCTGCCGGGAGCGACGCTGCCGTTGCCGGCGTACGACGCGGTGATCAGCAACAGCCTGCTGCACCACTTGCACGACCCGTCGGTCTTCTGGCGCGTCCTGCGGGAAACCGGCAGACCGGGCGCCGCGGTGCTGGTGATGGACCTCTTTCGCCCGGCGTCCGAGCACGCTGCCAGGGCCATCGTCGAGCAGTATGCGGCGCAGGAGCCGGAGGTGCTCAAGCAGGACTTCCTGGCGTCGCTCTGTGCGGCCTTCGAGCCCGACGAAATCCGCGCGCAGCTCGAGGCCACCGGCCTCGGCGCGCTCGACGTGCGCACCGTCTCCGACCGGCACCTGCTGGTGACGGGCCGCCTGCCCGCGGCATGAGCGATTACACCGCGTTCGAGCGGCTGGCCCTGCCGATCGTCCGCTGGCTCGTCGCGCTCTGGGTACGTCCCTCCGTCCTGCCCGACGATCCCGGCTCGCGCGTCGCGGTGGGCCGACGTGTCGTCTACGTGCTCGAGAAGCGCAGCGTCGTGGACCTGGCGGTGCTCGAGCATGTCTGTGAAGAGCGCAGGCTGCAGGATCCGCACGCCTCGCCCGGACGTGACGGACTGCCGTCCGACTCGCTGCTGTTCCTCGAGCGGCGTACCGGCTTCTTCGGCCAGCGCATCGATCGACGCCTGCCCGAGGCGCTGCGGGCGCTGACGGCGGCGGCCGCGCAGGACCTCGCGTTCGACGCGGATTTCGTGCCGGTCAGCCTGTTCTGGGGACGTGCGCCGGGTCGCGAGCGCTCGTGGTTCCGGCTGCTGCTCGCCGAAGACTGGGACATCGGCGGGCGCTTCCGCAAGCTGCTGTCGCTGCTGATCAACGGCCGCAACCTGCTGGTGCTGGTCGGCGAGCCGATGGCGTTGCAGCCGTCGCTCGCGGAGACCCGCGGCATGCCGCGCGGGCCGCGCCGCCTGTGGCGACAACTGCGCGTGCAGATGCGCAACCAGCGCGCCGCCTCGATCGGCCCCGACCTCTCGCATCGACGCACGATCGTGGCGGAGGTGTTGCGGACGAAGGCCGTGCGCGATGCCGTGCGACACGACGTGCGCGAGCAGGATCTCCAGCGTCGCGAGGCGCTCGCAATCGCGCGCGACCACGCATACGAAATCGCGGCGAACTACTCGCACTGGTTCGTCGTGCTGATGTCCGGCGTGCTCGGCCGGCTGTGGAACCGCCTCTACGACGGCGTCGAGCTGGCGAACTTTGCGAGCCTGAAGTCCGTCGACGAAGGCAGCGAGATCGTCTACGTGCCCTGCCACCGCAGCCACATGGACTACCTGCTGCTGTCCTACGTCGTCTACCACAAGGGCTACGCCGTGCCGCACATCGCGGCCGGCATCAACCTCAACATGCCGGTGATCGGCTCGCTGCTGCGGCGCGGCGGGGCGTTCTTCCTGCGTCGCAGCTTCGGCGGCAACGCCACCTATTCGGCGGTGTTCACACGCTACCTGGGCGCGATCCTGGCGCGCGGCCATTCGATCGAGTACTTCATCGAGGGCGGCCGCAGCCGCACCGGCCGGCTGCTCAAGCCGAGGACCGGCATGCTGTCGATGACCGTGCGCAGCTACGTGCGCAATCCCGCGCGTCCGGTCGTGTTCGTGCCGGTGTACTTCGGCTACGAGCGCGTGGTCGAGGCGCGGACCTACATCGGCGAGCTGTCGGGACGGCCCAAGGAAAAGGAGTCGATCCTCGGCATGCTGCGCACGCTGCCGGCGCTGCGCAGCCGGTTCGGCAAGGTCTACGTGAGCTTCGGCGAGCCGCTGCCTCTCGACGACGTGCTGCACCGGCACCTGCCGGGCTGGGACCGTCAGGCCGCCGTGGCGATGGAAGAGAAGCCACCGTGGCTGGCGCCGCTCTGCCGCGACCTCGCGCACGAGATCATGACGCGCATCAACGCCGCGGCCTGCGTGACGCCGGTCAATCTGCTCGGCATGGTGCTGCTCGCGACGCCGCGCCAGAGCATGGGCGAGGCCGACCTCGCACGGCAGCTCGAGCTCTACGCATCGCTGCTCAGGCAGGCGCCGTATTCACCGCGCGTCTGGGTCACGCCGCTCGACGGCCGGTCGATGATCCGTCACGGCGAGTCGTTGGGCATGATCCGCCGGCAGGCTCACGCGCTCGGCGACATCGTGCGCATGACCGAGACGGACGCGGTGCTGTCGACCTATTACCGCAACAACGTCATGCACCTGCTGCTGCTGCCGTCGCTGGTCGCGTGCGTGTTCCTGAACAACGCGAGCGTCGCGCGCGGCGATCTGCTGCGTCTCGCCGGTCGCGTCTACCCCTACGTGGCCCACGAGTACTTCCTGCGCTGGCGCGAGGACGAACTCGCCGCGGTCACCGACGAACTGCTCGAGGACCTGCTCAACCACGGCCTGCTCGAGGCGACCGACGACCGCACGGAGTGGCGCCGGCCGCCCGCAGAATCCAGCGAGGCTGTACAACTGTCGATCCTCGGCCGCATCACGGTGCCGATCCTCGAGCGCTATTACCTCGCCATATCGCTGCTGCTCCGGGCGGGCAGCGGACGTCTCACGCCGGAGACGCTGGAGCAGCAGTGCCAGCTCACCGCGCAGCGCATGGCGATGCTCTACGAGCTCGACTCGCCGGAGTTCTTCGACCGTGCGCTGTTCGGGCTGTTCATCGAACGGCTTGCGGCGCGCGAGGTGATCGCGATCGGCGCGGACGAGCGCATCGGCTTCGATCCGGTGACGCTGGAAGCCGTGGCGGCGGATGCGCAGATTGTGCTGCACGAGCAGATCCGCAACAGCATTCTGCAGGTCGTCCACCGCTGACAGCCCGGCGCGGGGGCGGCAGTACACTGCACGCCGACCAGTCGTTGTCTGAGGTCCTCCATGACGTACGAGAGCCACCGCAGGCGCAGAGTCGGCAATCGTGTGCTGCACCCCGAGACGCCGATGACGGGTTGCGGCTGCGACCCGAAGCTCTCGGAGGGATCGCGGAAGCCGCCGGTGTTCCAGCGGCCGCTCGAGTACGACGCGGACCTGGAGCGGGCCCCGGGCTGAACGCGGCAGATACCGGAATCCCAAAAAAAAAGAAGGCGCGTCCCCTGGGGGGCGCGCCTATTGGGGGAGCGGCATGGGTCGTACGCTACGCTGCGCGTTGCGCTGGCAATGCGGGACGGACGCGTCGTGTTGCGTAGGAGGTGTCCTACGTGGCGTCAGCGTTCCATGCGGGATGCGTCGGGGGTGCCAGTCGTCTGCAGGCTCTCCATGCCGCTCTGTCCACAGGACGGGATCGCGTCCTACAATGGCGGACCCGGCAGGCCGGCGTTGCGGTCATGCCGCTACGCCAATGCTGGACACACGGGCCGACGTGGCCCATTTCCCCCGAGGATGAGACACGCGATGAACAACATGCATGTCGCGCAGGACGGTGCGCAGTGAACGCTCAGGCTGCGGCGTCTGCCGTCGCGACGACGGGACCGTATCAGGCCAGGGAATTCGACTTGCGCGGCGTCACGGGGTTGTCGCAGCGGGCACTGGAAATGCACCTTGATCTGTATCGCGGCTACGTGAAGGCGCTCAATGCGCTGCTCGCCGAGCAGTCGGCCGCGTTTCCGCCGGCCGGGGAAGCGGCCACGTCGGTCGACCTGGCGAGTCATGCGCGCCGTTTCGCCTTCGAGTACAACGGCGTCGTGCTGCACGAGCTGTTCTTCGACGCGCTCGGCGCCACCGGCGGCAGCAGTCCCGACCGTCACGGCGCACTCGCCGATGCGGCCGGGCGTTCCTTTGGCGGCCTCGACCAGTGGATGCAGCACGCAGCCGCTCTGGCCAGGCTGCGTGGCATCGGCTGGATCGTCACCGTGCGCGAACCGCGCAGCAATCGCCTGTACAACTGCTGGGTCGACCTGCATCACCTGATGGTGCCGGCAAACACGCAGGTCGTGCTCGCGCTCGACCTGTGGGAGCACGCCTACCTGCTCGACTTCGCGCCGGCGCAGCGTGGCAAGTACTTCGAGACGCTGTGGAGCAGCCTCGACTGGGGCAAGGTCGAACGTCGCTTCGCGGACGGAGATTCCGGCAAGGCCGCTTGAGCACGGCCAGGTGGATCGCGCGGGGCGCGTCATCCCTCGATGCCACCCTGTTTGCCCGTCGGTGCGGGGCGCTCGTCGGTCGCTGCCGTTGCGGCGGGCGGGCCTGCCTGTGCTGCCGTGGCTTCACCACGGTGCAACGGGCATGGCCCGACCTGTCTTGCGGCGTCGCGGTCCGCTGCGCACGCGCGATGGCGCGGCTGGATGTCAGCGGATCAGGTCGTTGCGGATTGCGTAGCTGGTGATCTCCGCGTTGCTCTTCATCGACATCTTGTCGAGGATGCGCCGCCGGTAGGTGCTGACGGTCTTCACGCTCAGGAACAGCCGCGCCGCGATCTGCGACACCGATTCGCCCTGTGCGAGCTTGCAGAAGATCTGGAACTCGCGCTCCGAGAGCTTGCCGTGCAGCGGTGCGTTGGAGTCGCCGCAGACACCCGCGACGAGCTGTTCGGCGAGCTCCGGCCCGACGTAGCGTCCGCCGCGTGCCACGGTGCGCAGCGCCCGCATCAGCTCGGGCGCCTCGGTGCCCTTGCCGATGAAGCCGCTCGCGCCGCCGCGCAGCACGTTCAGGCCGAATTGCGCCTCCGGATAACTGCTGAGCACCAGGATCCTGGTGTGCGGGTGATGCGACCGCACATAGCGCAGCACGTCCAGACCGGACATGTCGGGAAGGTACAGGTCGAGCAGCATGACGTCCGGCGACGTCTCCTTGACGCGGTCCAGCGCTTCCCTGCCGGAGGTGGCTTCGGCGACCACACCCAGGTCGGGTTGCGCATTGATCATCGATCGCAGGCCCGCGCACACGACCTGGTGATCGTCCACGACCACTACCGATGTTTTCCTCATGACTTGCGTCCTGCCGCGCCAGGCGGGGTACGATTGCAGTGTACGCACAAATCCGGCTGCTCAACTCCGCCGTCGGAGCAATCCTACACGGTGCAGTGCCGCCGCCGGGCGTCCGGCATGCTCGCACGGCGCGATGATTCCGGGAGGCAAGGAGCCATGCATTGGCACTGAAGGATGGGAAACGGACCGGGGCGCGGATCCCGGGCGCCGACGGCTCCACCCTCGTGGCACACGTCCAGCAACGACGGGAAGGGGAGCGGGCACGACTGGCACGCATGCTGCATCACGACGTGAGCGGGATGCTCGCTGCCGCGCGCATGGACCTGTCCCGCGTCATGGCCCATGTGGTCGATCCGGAACTCCAGGAGCCGCTGCGGCGCGTCGATCAGCTGCTCGACCAGGTCATCCACGCCGCGCGCCGCGAGATGCAGTGGCTGCACCCGGCGCTGCTCGACCACTTCGGTCTGCCGCTCGCGATCCGTCACCTCGTCGACGAAACCTGCCGCGGCAAGGGCGTTCGCTTTGCGATGAGTCTCGACGAAACGCTCGAGGACGTCGCGCCGGAAGTGCAGATCGCGGCGTTTCGCCTGGTCGAGGCGCTGCTCGGAGACTGTCGCGGTCTCGCCGAATTCGGCACCCGGCTCGTTGCCCGGCGCGACGGCTACGTACTCGAGATCACGCTCACGAGAGATGCCGCATCGAATGACGATGCACCAGCCCTCGCCGACCTGGAGGCGCTGCGGACCTGGCTGCGCGCGCGCGGTGTCGCGTGGGCCGATTCGGCGCAGGCGAACCGGTCCCGCGTCGAACTGCGCATTCCGCGACGGTCGCCTGCGCCCGTCAGGAGCGCAACGCCGGGTGGCTGACGCCAGGGCGGCGCTCGCCTGCCGCACCCGCGGAGCGCGGTGCTGACCGCTGGTCGATCCGCCACTCGCTGGCCGGCCGATTCTATTTTCCGGCGGCGCGGCGCACGGCCTGCAGCAGCGTCGCGACGTCGCCGGTCTTGGACACGAACTCGACCCCGCCGAGCCCCGGCAGGGCGCGCGCGAGGTCGCCGCGGTCGTAGCCGCTGTAGATGACGAAGGCAACGCAGGGCAACGCGCGCAACACTCCACGCAGCGCCGGGACGCTCGACTCGCCGGCGAGATTCAGATCGAGCACGACGACGTGCGCGCGGCTGCCGCGCACGGTTTCGAGCAGGCGATCGGCGCGTTCGATCGTCCCGACGACCTCCATGTCGGGTTCCGCCTGCAGCAGTGCGTGCACCGCGCTTGCGAGGTCGCGATTGTCCTCCGCAATCACGACGCGAATCGGTGCGGGCGCCTGCGTCATGTCGCCAGTGTAGCGCGCTCGTCGAGTCGGCAGATTCTCACAGACCGTTGAGGCGAGGTCGAACGCGAGATGCCCGTTGCTCGACGAGGCGCTCGCGCCCGAGGTCGACTGAGGTGTCGGCGTCCTCCTACGTCAGGAAGGCAGGCGGACCGACCTACCACGGCCCACCTCGCTGCGTAGAGTCGTCCTCACGGGTCACGGAGGACCCATGTACCCGCTACCGATCGTCGCCAGGGACAGCCGGCGATCGGCAGCGGGGACATGAAGATCCACAGGTTGTCGTCCTGATCGTCCAGGCCGGACGTCAATACCGGAATTCCGGCCCTCAATCGTCGAAGGACTTGCGCCGCAGCGCCTTGATCTTGCCGCGCTGGTTCTTGCCTTCGAGCCGCCGCTGCTTCGACGCGAGCGTCGGCCGGGTCCGGCGGCGAGGCTTTGGTTCCACGATCGCTGCGCGGATCATCGCGTACAGGCGTTCGAGCGCGTCGGCGCGGTTCTGCTCGAGGGAGCGCAGTCGCTGCGCGTCGATCACGATCGTGCCAGCTGCCGTCATGCGACGACCGGCGATGCGCCGCAACCGCACCTGCGCGCCCGGCGAGAGCGCGGCCCACGCCGCCGCTCCGAAGCGCAGTTCCACCGCGTTCGACACCTTGTTGACGTTCTGCCCGCCCGGGCCGGAAGCGCGCACCGAGCGAAACTCCAGCAACTCGTCGGGCAATTCCAGCGGCGTGCCGGTGACCGCGAACGGCATCGCGTCAGGCGTCCGGCGGCCCGGGCCGCAGCGCGACCTGCGACTCGCCCATTTCGACGCGGATTTCGCGCTGCGCGACGGGGATCGTCACGCCGTGCTCCTGGAACAGCCGCCAGATCCGCCGGTTCACGTCCGAGCGCACGTTGTTGACGCCTTCCTGCGGATCAGGGATCCAGAAGCGCAGCTCGAGCTCGATGCCGTGATCGCCGAAGCTCATGAGCCGCGCGACCGGCGCCGGCTCCCGGATGATGCGCGGGTGGTTCTCCGTGGCGCGCAGCAGCAGCGTCATGGCGAGCTCGGGATCGTCGCGGTAGCTCACGCGGATCGGCAGCTTCAGGCGCACGCGCGGGTCGGTGTAGCTCCAGTTGATCACGGGATTGGTGATCAGGTTCTGGTTCGGCACGAGCGTCTCGACGCCGTCGCGGTCGCGCACGACGACGTAGCGGCCGCGCAGCTCCTCCACCCAGCCGAAGCCTTCCGTCGTCGTCCCGGGCATGCCCGTGAAGCTGATGACGTCACCGGGCTTGATCGAGCGGTCCATCAGCAGCACGAAGCCGCTGACGAAATTGGCGGCGATGCTCTGCAGGCCGAACCCGAGGCCGATGCCGATCGCGCCGGTGAGCACGTTCAGGGTCGTCAGGTCGAGCCCGGCCGCGTTCAGGCCGACGAGCACCGAGAGACCGACCAGGAACGCCTGCAGGAACTTGGCGATGCCGATGCGCATGGTCGGCGCAAGCGCGTCGAGCCTGAGCACGTGACGCTCGAGCCAGCGCGATACCCACATCGCCACGATCACGAACAGGCTGACTGTCACGAGCAGCTTCATGACGGACCAGACCGAGATTCGGGTCTTGCCGGCGGTGATGCCGATGCCGTCGAGGAACGCGATGACCGCGTCGCCCCAGCCGAGCAGGTGCAGCGAGAGGAACACCCAGAGCACGGCGGAGACCGGCATGCCCCAGCCCTTGAGCCGCGCCCGCGCGCCAAGCGAAACGCGCACGACATAGACGGCGACGCGGATCAGCAGCAGCAGACCGACGAGCTGGACCGCGACGTCGACCATGGCGGCCGGAACCCGGAAGGCGTGCAGCAGACCGTCGACGGCGGCAAGGATCGCGAGCACCAGCGCCTGCGGCGCGCCGACGTAGAGCATCTCGCGCGCGCGGTCGGGGAGGTTGTCCGGATCCGGCGCGACGGTGATGCGCGAGCGCGCGAGCTTCGCCAACCACCAGCCCACGGCCACCGCCGCCGCGATCAGCACCGCCTGCAAGGCGCTCTGGGGTTCGCTGAGGAAAGCCAGGGAATCACTGACGCCGTGCGGCTGCTTCTGCATCGTCAGGCGTTGAGGTCCGGGATGAGCTGGCTTTCGAGCCGCGAGATCTGGTCCTTGAGCAACAGCTTGCGTTTCTTCAGGCGGCGAAGCTGCACCTGGTCGACGTAGAGGTCGAGCTGCAGCCGGTGGATGACGTCGTCGAGGTCGCGATGCTCGATGCGCAGGTTGCGCAGCCGTTGCAGGTGCTGGAACGTCTCGGTGTCGACGTTGTCCTTGGTCTCTGACATTGCCGCGGTCAGC
This sequence comes from Steroidobacteraceae bacterium, assembly GCA_041910015.1. Lineage (GTDB taxonomy): Bacteria > Pseudomonadota > Gammaproteobacteria > Steroidobacterales > Steroidobacteraceae > RPQJ01. The sequence continues at coordinate 1,828 of JAYRRR010000097.1, read as the reverse complement.
GTGAGCCCTCGGGTGAGCCGCTACTTTAGCCCCCGGCCCGGCAAAAGGGGATAGGGCGCGTCAGAACAGCCGGTGCCAGTCGCGGCTCGCATCGCCGAAGGCCAGGAAATGCGGGTTCAGCAGCGTTTCGCGCGCGTTGTAGCTCAGTGACAGGCCGTCGAGCGTCGTGACCCGGCCACCGGCGGCTTCGACGACCGCCTGCGCCGCGGCGGTGTCCCATTCGCTGGTGGGGCCCAGACGCGGGTACAGGTCGGCCGTGCCCTCGGCGACCAGGCAGAACTTGAGCGAGCTGCCCATCGGGCGCATTTCATGCGGGCCGAGACGGGCCAGCACAGCGTCGAGCGAATCGCCGCGGTGCGAGCGGCTGCCGACCACGACCAGCGGGCTCGCGGCGGGCCGCCGGACGTGGATCGGCCGGTCGGCTTCGCCGGCGTGTGCCACGACGGCGCCGAGCCCTTCGGCGCCGCAATAGACGAGGTCGAGCACCGGCGCCGCGACGACACCGAGCACCGGCCGATGCTCGCGCACCAGCGCCACGTTGACGGTGAACTCGCCGTTGCGGCTGATGAACTCCTTGGTGCCGTCGAGCGGGTCGACCAGCCAGAACTCGCGCCAGTGCCGGCGCACTTCGAAGGCCTGCTCCTCGGCGGACTCCTCCGACAGCACGGGAATCCCGGGCGTGAGCCGCGCGAGCCCCGCGCTCAGGATCTCGTGCGCGGCGCGGTCAGCGCGCGTGATCGGCGAGTCGTCGGCCTTGTATTCGACGTCGTGACCGCTGGCGTAGACCTCGAGAATGGCGTTGCCGGCATCGCCGACGAGCCTGCGGACTTCGGCGAGCAGCGTGTCGAGGCGGCGTGGGGCGAGGGCGTTCAAGCGGTTCTCCCGGGTTGGCAGCCACGTATCATAACGGGTACCCGGTACCGGATTTCAGTCCACTGTCGATGACGGCCCACTCCGACTCCCGCGCCGCGTCCGTGCCCGACTGGGGCCGCATCGAGACCGTCTGCCTCGACATGGACGGGACGGTCCTCGACCACCGCTTCGACAACCGGTTGTGGCTCGACGAGCTGCCGCGACGCTGGGGCGAGCGTCACGGCATCGACCACGCGGCGGCCGCGGCCCTGCTCAGGCAGAGGTTCGACTCGCGGCGTGGCACTCTCGACTACTACTGCGTCGATCACTGGAGCGCCGAGCTCGGCTTCGACATCCCGGCACTCAAGCACGAACTGCGCTCCGAGATCCGCTACCTCGAGGGTGCCGCGGAATTCCTCGACCTGCTGCGCGCCCGCGGCAAGCGCGTGCTGCTCGCGACCAACGCGCACCCGATCAGTCTCGCGGTCAAGAACCAGTATTCCGCGATCGGACAGCGCTTCGATGCGCTGGTGTCTTCGCACGAACTCGGCGTGCCCAAGGAGGACCCGGGGTTCTGGACGAGGATGGCGCGGGCCCATGCCGTCGACGTGGGCCGGACGCTGTTTGCCGACGACAATGTGGCTGTGCTGCGGGCGGCGCTCGCGGCCGGCGTGGCGTGGATCTACCAGGTGCTGCTGCCCGACTCGACACGACCGGCGCACGCGCCGGTGGCGGGCATTCCCGGCCTGTTGCGGCTCGCCGACCTCGGCGCCTCGCTCGAGGATCAGTTGCCGCTGCTGGCGGGGCCGGTGTCGTCGCCTCGCGGCGGCGCGGCTTCGCCCTGAGCCCCGCTGCCGGATCGACCGCGCCCGCCACGACGCCGGCGACGGCGCTTTTTCTCGCCATCGCCCGCCGCTGCTGCAGCCGGAGGTGCCGTGCCCGCCGCGGGGGCTGCGGCATTGGCCGGCGCTGCCGG
>JAYRRR010000096.1:0-4178 GCA_041910015.1 Steroidobacteraceae bacterium | reverse complement strand
CGCGATCTCGAGCTGACGCTGCTCGCCGTGCGACAGCGCGCCCGCCTGCCGCTCGGTGTGCTCGGCGAGTCCCGCGAGCTCGAGCCCCTTCATCGCCCGGGCCCGCGCGATCGGGTTGCGCGCGGCGTCGGACGCGAGCGCGAACGGCCGCGGGTCGCGCGACTGCGCCGCGAGCCGCGCGTTCTCGAACACGGTGAACGCCGGAAAGATGTTGGTCTTCTGGTAGCTGCGCCCGATCCCGAGCCGCGAGCGGCGGTCGGGCGGCATGGCCGCGATCTCGGCGCCTCCGAGCAGGATGCTGCCCGACGTCGGCTTCAGGTCGCCCGACAGCAGGTTGAGCAGCGTCGACTTGCCCGCGCCGTTGGGCCCGAGCAGCGCGTGCAGCTGGCCGTGCTCGAGCGCGATCGCGACGCCGTCGCAGGCGGTGAGCCCGCCGAACCGGCGCGTGAGCCCGCGGGCGACGAGGACCGGCTCAGCCATCGCGCGCGCCCCCGAACAGGCTGCGGCGGATGCGCCGCACCAGGTGGCCCAGGCCTCCCGGCATGAAGAGCACGATCAGCACGATCGCCCCGCCGAGGAAGAGCTGCCAGTGCCGGGTGATCGAGCTGAAGAACTCGTGCAGCATCGTCAGCGCGAACGCGCCGGCGATCGGGCCGTACGGCGTGCCCGCGCCGCCCAGGATCACCATCAGGAGCACGTTGCCCGACTGGTGCCACGACAGGATCTCGGGATTGACGAAGCCCGACTGCGCGGCGAGCAGGTATCCCGCGAGACCGGCGAGCGCCCCGGCCAGCGTGAACGCCGCGAGCTTGTACGCCGTGACCGGGTAGCCCAGCGCGCGCATCCGCTGCTCGTTCGCCTTGATGCCCTGCAGCGCCCGTCCGAACGGCGAGCGCAGCAGCATCTGCAGGAAGAGGAACACCAGCACCAGCACCGCGAGCACGACGAAGTAGATCTGGTCGGGCTTGTCGAGGTCGAACGGCGTGAAGCCGAGGATCGACGCGTCCGGCTTCAGGTTGACGTAGCGCCCGTCGGAGCCGCCGCCGAAGTCCGTGTCGTGGAACACGAAGTAGAACATCTGGGCGAAGGCGAGCGTCACCATGATGAAGTAGATGCCGCGCGTGCGCAGGACGAAGACGCCGACGACGAACGCGCAGAGCGCCGCCGCGCCGATCGCGAGCGCGAGCGAGGACCACAGCCCCGCCGCCGCCGCCTTCGGCGACAGGAGGGCGAGCGCGTACGCGCCGACGCCGAAGAACGCCGCGTGGCCGAAGCTCACGAGGCCGGTCCAGCCGACCAGGAGGTCGAGCGACAGCGCGAAGATCGCCATGATCATGATCTTCGTCGTGAGCTCGACGTAGAACGTCGCGCCCGACAGCGGGAACAGCGCGACGAGCGCGAGCGCGATCAGGGGGGCGATCGGGCGCCGCGGCATCGCCTTCGCTCCGGCGGGCTAGCCGCGGCGGAACAGCCCCTCGGGCCGCCACAGCAGGATCGCCGCCATCAGCACGTAGACCGCGACGCCCGCGTACGCGGGCACGAGCACCTTGCCGAACGTGTCGACCAGCCCGATCAGGAGCGAGGCGGCGAGCGCCCCCCACACCGATCCGATCCCGCCGATCACGACGACGACGAAGCAGATGATGAGCACGTGCTGGCCCATGCCCGGGTACACCGACGACACCGGCGCCGCGAGCATCCCGGCGAACGCGGCGAGCGCCACGCCGAGCGCGAACACGAGCCGGAAGACGAGGTTCACGTTGACGCCCAGCACGCCGACCATCTCGCGGTTCGACGCGCCCGCGCGGATCATCATCCCGAGGCGCGTGCGCTGGATCAGCAGGTACATGCCGCCGGCGATCGCGAGGCACACCGCCGACATCACGAGCCGGTAGACCGGGTAGGTCATCGTGTCGCCCAGCGCGATCGACCCGGCGAACAGCGGCGGGATCGCCACGCCGTGGACGTCGTTGCCCACCACGAGGCTGCGCAGCTCCTCGAAGATCAGGATGAGCCCGTAGGTCAGCAGCACCTGCTCGAGGTGGTCGCGCCGGTAGAGGTGCGAGAACAGCGCCCACTCGAGGAAGAGGCCGAGGATCACCGACAGCGCGACGCCCAGCACCATCGCGACGGCGAGGCTGCCGGTCAGCGACGCGAGCGAGAACGCCATGTACGCGCCGATCATGTAGAAGCTGCCGTGCGCGAGATTGATGATCCCCATGATCCCGAAGATCAGCGTGAGGCCGCTCGCGACCAGGAAGAGCAGGAGCCCGTACTGGAGCGCGTTCAGCAGCTGGATCGCGAATACGGACATCGGGGGTCGGGGGCCGGGGGTCGGAACGTCGTGCCGTTGCGACGCGCCGCGCGTGCGCGCGGAGAGGCATTGGCCGACCGTGCCCCGTGCGGCGGTCCGGCCCGTATTGTTCCCGTCCCGGCCGCAAATAACAACAGGGAGCCTCTTCCAATGACAAGTGAGCCTGGGGAGGGGGCCGTGATTCCAATGACAAGTGAGCCTGAACGGGGTGCGGTCGGGTCATCCTTCGAGGATGATCGTGACCCTGCATACCGACACGCTGGCGAGCCTCGAGCAGATCGAGCGCTTCCTCGACGGCACCGGAGCCGTCAGCTTCCACGCCCCCGATCCGCAGGAGCGGCGCGACTGGATCGGACGGGTTTTGCGGCAGTTCCGCTATCCCGAGCGCCGGCGCCGCGAGCGCGGCCTGCTGTCGCGCTACCTGGTCAAGGTCACCGGCTACTCGCCGGCCCAGATGAAGCGGCTCATCGCCCAGTTCCAGGCCGTACACCACCTGCGCGATCGGCGCGGAGCACCCGCCCAGCCTTTCCGCCGTCGCTACAGCCTCGCCGACCAACAGGCGCTCGCCGAACTCGATGTCCTGCACGGGCAACTTTCCGGTCCAGCCACCCGCAAGCTCGCCGAACGCGCCTACCACCTCTTCGGCGACGCCCGCTACCAGCGCCTGGCCGGCATCTCGGTGGCCCACCTCTACAACCTGCGCCGCGCCCAAGGCTATCAGCGCGCCCGCGGCGCGCTACCCGAGAAGACCCGACCGAGCAGCAACCGCATCGGCGAGCGCCGGGCCCCACAACCCAACGGCTTGCCCGGCTTCATCCGCGTCGACAGCGTCCACCAAGGCGATCTGGACGGCATCAAAGGCGTCTATCTCATCAACGCCGTCGATTCGCTCACCCAGTTCCAGTTCGTCGCCGCCGTCGAGCAGATCAGCGAGCACTACCTGCTGCCCGTGTTGCAGACCCTGCTGGGGCGCTTCCCCTTCGCCCTGCGCGGCTTCCACGCCGACAACGGCAGCGAGTACATCAACCACCGCGTCGCCCGCCTGCTCGCCAAACTCAACGTCGAGCTCACCAAGTCGCGCCCTCGCCGCAGTAACGACAACGCCCTGGCCGAATCCAAAAACGGCACCGTCGTGCGCAAGCACCTCGGCTACAGCCACATCCCCAGCCGCCACGCCAGCCGGGTCAACGCCTTCACCCTCGACGTGCTCAGCCCCTATCTCAACTTCCACCGCCCCTGCTTCTTCCCGCGCACCACCACCGATGCCAAGGGCCGCCAGCGCCGCCTCTACCGCTACGAGGACATGATGACCCCGTTCGACAAACTCGCCAGCCTTCCAGGAATCGAAAGCCACCTCAAACCCGGTATCACCCTCGCCGCCTTGCGCCTCCACGCCAGCGCCCTCTCCGACAGCCAGGTCGCCCGTCACCTCAATGCCGCCCGCAGCGCACTCTTCGCGCACGTCTTCAATTCCCGTAAATCAGCCTGACCCCCCTTCGTTCAGGCTCATTTCAGGATTGGAATAGACTGGCGCGCGGCCGCGCCGGGTCCCGGGCCGCCCCGCCGTCCGGCATTCTTCCCCGATCAAGACCCCGAAGCAGCTCATCATCGTCGTCGTGCTCGCGTTCGTCGTGCCGATCTCGCTGATCGTCCTGGTCACTCAGCTCGTCACGGGGCGTCCGCACGCAACCGGCGACGACTCGCAGATCCTCGCGCGGATCGCGCCGGTGGGCGTCGTGCAGCTCGCCGCGCCGTCGGGTCCGAAGGGCAACCTGACCGGCGAGCAGGTGTTCGCCCAGGTCTGCAAGACCTGCCACGAAACCGGGCTCGCGGGCGCGCACAAGCTCGGCGACAAGGCCGCGTG
>JAYRRR010000095.1:0-30688 GCA_041910015.1 Steroidobacteraceae bacterium | reverse complement strand
GTCGGTGGCGCTGCGCGTGGCGGCGGGGCTCGTGATGGCGGCCGCGGCCGGACGACTGCTGTTCGGCTGGCGGCTGCTCGACCCGCTGGAAGCGGCCGGCGCCGGACTCTGGCGCCGCATCATGCCGTGGGCTTCGCCGCAGGGCGCGAGCCGCGGCGGACTCGGCGGCGCGATCATGCTCGGCCTCGCCTGGGGCTGGCTGCCCTGCGGGCTCACCTATTCCATGCTGCTGCTCGCCACGACGACCGCGAGTGCGGCCACCGGGGCGCTGGTCATGACGGCGTTCGGTCTCGGCACGCTGCCGGCCATGGTATCGGCATCCGTGGCATTCGATCGCGCGGCGCGCCTGCTCGCCGCGCGCGCGACGCTACGCACGGTGGCGGGGTCACTGTTACTGGCGTTCGGCGTCTGGACGGCCGGGAACGCGGCGTGGCACGCACTGGCCCACAGCGCCCACACTCGTGACGCAGGCGCCGCCGACACAACCCCGCAGGCGGTGGCGGACCGGCCGCCGCCGCATCGTCACGCCGACTGACCCGGGCGCGGGGCCGCGCCGCCGCCGCCGCCCTTCCGGCTGGTGGCAACGACGCGACCGCCCGCGACGCCGCTCCCCTGCGGCGCCCCCCAGCACTACTGAATCGTGATTGCGAGCGGGCGCGGCCTGGCCACCGCCGTCCGCGGCAACGTCACGATCAGCACCCCTTCCTTGACCTCGGCCCGGATGGCCTTTTCGTCGACGTCTTCGGGCAGCGCGAAGCTGCGCTCGAACGTGCCATAGAGGCGTTCGGTGCGATGCACCTTTTCGCCCTTCACCTCTTTCTCGAGCTTGCGCTCGCCCTTGATGGTGAGCACGCCGCCGTCGAACAGGACCTTGACGTCTTCCTTGCGGACATCGGGCAGGTCGATCCGGACGAGATACTCCTTCTCGCGCTCGACCACATCGGCGGGCGGAAGGAACTCGTAGTCGCCCTCGAGCGACCGGCCGGCGATCGGCATGCGGCCGAAGAACGGGCTGAAGCCCTTCAACAGGTCGTCCATTTCACGGAACGGTTCCCAGCGCGTCAGTCTCATGGCGCCCTCCTCGGGGTCTCCCCCTGCATAGAGCCATGGGGCCGGTCTCTCCTTCCGGCCTCGGGACGTATTATCGCGCCGCGCGCCGCCCGCCGCGACTCGCAGCGATGCCTAACGCCGCTTCCGGTAATACCTAAGGACGCGCCGGGCCTGTCCACGATGCGTGGCTGGCCTCGCGAGCGTGCCTCAGGGAGGCGCGAGCGCCGACGCCTCCACCGCCTTGCGGGCGGCGATGTCGGCCCGGAGCTGCGCGTGGAACCTGGCGTCAATGGGGTATTTCCACATCACCAGCATCGCCACGATGCCGCCGGCCAGCGGCACCAGGCACATGATCGCCAGCATGGCCTCCAGCGTCTGCGCGCTTTGCGGCTGGTTGGCCACGAAGCCCACGCGCGTCAGCCACTGCCCCAGCAGCAACGCATTGATGCCCATCGCGATCTTCAGTGCGAACGCCGCAAAGCCGAAGATCTTGGCCTCGCTGCGGACCCCGCGCTTCAGCTCGTTGTACTCGACCGTATCGGGCAACATGCTCCAGAACATGATCGGGCCTGCGCTCGCGCCGATCGCGGCCACCACCAGGATCACTGCGAGCAGGCGGGTGTCGTGCGGGTTCAGGACATAGAAGGCCAGCAATGCCACGAGATTGATGGCCTGGCCAATCAGGAACGCGTTGCGCTTCGAGGTCTTGCGCGCCAGCCAGTTCCAGGGCGGGGCGCAGGGCAGCAGCACCAGGGCCGGGAGTGGCAGGATCCAGACCATCGCCGCAGGCTGCTGCAGGTCGTAGGTGATCCAGTACAGGGTGATCTTGTAGAACATCCCGCTGATGCCGCCGAGAATGAACACGGCGAACAGCAACTGCAGCGGCCCGTTGTGTCGCAGCGTCATCCAGAAATCGGCGACGTCACGCACGACGCCGGCGACGATGCCGCCTCTTGCCTCGGTGCTGGCCCCCCCGCCATCCTCAGGCCCTTCCTGGACCTCGTGGGTCGAGAAGAAGGTGAGTACGAGGATGATCGTCGCGCCACAGCCCAGGCTCACGGCCGCCCAGAAGTAGGCGCGTTGCGGCTGGTCGAACAGCGCCACGAACTTCGGCACCGTGAACGCCACGATCAACGCGCCGGTGGCGGCGAATACCACGCGCAGGGCGGCGAGCACCCCGCGCTCGTTCGAGTCGTGCGTCAGCCGCGCCGACAGGGCTCCGAAGGGAATGCCGACGCTCGCGAGCAGGGTGCGCAGCAGGATGTGGGTCGCGATCGCGTAGCCGATGAGCCACGCACCCGCGAGCGGCGGCGTCCAGTACATCAGCGCGAACGCCAGCCCGACGGGCACGCTGCCGAACAGGATCCATGGTCTGAAACGACCCCACCGCGTACGGGTCCGGTCGGCGACCGCGCCGATGACGGGGTCGATGGCGGCATCCCAGAAGGACGCGACGGCATAGGCGACCCCCGCCCAGTAGGGCGTGATGCCCATGACGTCCGTGTAGAAGAAATAGCCGAAGATGGTGATTCCCTGCCAGTAGAAGTTGATGCCGAGATCACCAACGGCCCAGCCGATGCGCCGGGGCCACGAGAGGCGTTCAGGAGTCGCGGCGGTGATCATTCGGGCTGCCTGCGTGCGGGGATGGTTTGCAATGCATGCAGCGACGCGTCGACCTGGCGCCGCGTGGGTGCGGCCGCTTGCGCGCCCTTGCCGCTCACCGAGAGCGCCGCGGCATGGTTGGCGAACGTGGCCGCATCGAGCAGCGACCGGCCTTCCAGCAGGCCGACCGCGAGCGCTCCGTTGAAGACGTCGCCGGCACCGGTCGTGTCCACCACCTGCGTCGGCACCGCCGGCAGCCGTGTCACGGCGCCGTCGACACACACCAGACATCCGCGCTCGCCGAGCTTGACGACGAGCGCACCACGCAGGCGCGAACGGACCGACGCGACGGCGTCGCACAGCTGCGCCTCCGTCAGTCCCGCAGGCGCATCCACGCCGGCGAGCCTGGCGAGCTCGCTCTCGTTCGGCGTGAGGATGTCGGTGGCGTCGAACAGCCCGGCCGGGACGGGCATCGCGGGTGCCGGGTCGACGATGGTCCTCACACCGGCGGCCCGGGCATCGCGCGCGGCGGCGAGAGTGATCTCCAGGGGGATCTCGAACTGGAGCAGCAGGATCCGGCTGCGGCCAATACCGTCGCGGTCACCCAGCCACTTGCCCGCGTCGTACTCGGCGTTGGCACCGGGGAGGATCATGATGGCGTTGTCGCCGCACTGCTCGCCGACATGGATGACGGCGACGCCGGTGTGGGCGCGACCTACGTGCAGCCGCGTGGTATCGCAACCGGCCGCGCCGAGCGTGGCGGCGAGCGCCCGTCCGTGTGCATCGTCGCCGATGCAGCCGTACATGGCGACCTGCGCACCCAGTCGTGCCGCGGCATAGGCCTGGTTGGCGCCCTTGCCTCCAGGCAGGCTCAGGAATCCGAGGCCAGTGATCGTCTCCCCGGGGCGCGGCAGGCGTGGCCCCCGCGCGATCAGGTCCATGTTCAGGCTGCCGACGACGGCGATGTCAGCCATGGGTTGCCCCCTCTGCGACAGCCCCATGCCGCGGGTCGGTCGGATTGCCGAAGCCGGTCGGCCGGCCCGGCCGCAGCGGAGCTCCGCCCGCTGCCGGCCGGTGCGAATGACCCGTGGATGGGGCCATCGCCGTCGACGTCGAATTTGATCTCGAGCGTCCCGGGCACGCGCAGCGTGGGGCTAGAACCTCGCCTCCAGCGTGACGCCCACGGTGCGGAAGCCTTCGATACCCGGAAACTGCGAGTATCCGCCCGAATCGAAGGGCGTCTCGAAGACAGCCGTCGAGAAATACTCATCGAACAGGTTGCGTGCGTACACCGAGACGCTCCAGCGATCGTCGTTCGAGCTGACACCGACCGAGGCGCCCAGAGTGCCGTAGCTGTCCAGCCACGTGTTCGGGTCGGCGTTCACCGTGTAATGAACGTCGTCGCGCCAGGCCCAGTTTGCCGTCGCGAAGCCGGTCAGTCGTGGCGTCAGCGGACGCCTGTATTCCCCGTACAGTGAGAATGCCCATTCCGGCACGCCGGCGAGTTGCTCTCCCTTCGCGTCGAACTGCCTGCTCGCGGTATTGCAGCCCTGCGCAGCCGTCTGGCCGGGATAGCACGGGACCAGATATTCGCTGTCGATGTAGGCATCGATGTACGCCGCACCACCTCCGACGGTGAGGCCTTCCACGGGCTGCGCACGGAAGTCGAACTCCACACCCTGGGTGACCACCTTGCCAGCAGACGTCACCCGGAAGATGTTCGGGGTCACCGTCGTATCGTAGACCTGCGCCTGGAAGTCATCGAAGTCGGACCGGAACAGCGCGACGTCGGTCAGCAGCAGCCCGTTGTGCCAGCTCTTCTTCAGGCCCAGTTCATACGCCGTCGGAATCTCCGGCGGAACGAACGCCGTGCTTGGTGTCACCGAGGTGTCCGTCAGGACGGCAACGCCCTTGAACCCGCGTGCGACGCTGAAGTAGAGGTTGGTGGATGGCACGGGGAAATACTGTGCACCGATCCGCCAGGACGTATTGTCGACGTCGTCTGACGCCGTGAAGGCCAGCGGCGGCTTCCACGTGATCTCGTTGGGCGCGCGCCCCCCCTGCAGGTCGTAGTCCAGATCGTACTTCTCTCGGGTATAGCGGGCTCCGGCAAACAGGCGCAGCTGCTCGGTCAGGTTGAAGTTCGCCTGCCCGAAGACCGCAAAGCTGCCGGTCTCGATGTCGCGCGTCTGGTGGTTGACGAGGATCATGCCTGCAGGCAACGGAACCCCGAGCGTTCCGCCCTGGCTCGAGGTCCCGACGAGGTCGAGGTCATACCAGTAGAGGCCCGCGACCCAGTTGAACCGGTCTTCCGCAGGCGAGGCGAGGCGCAGTTCCTGCGAGAACTGCGCGACGTCGTTCCCGCCGGAATTGACGTCGAAGATCGGCAGCACCGACAGGTCGGCATCGTTGCCGTCATCTTCATCCCACTTGCGGTACCCGGTGATCGAGGTCAGGGTGTGGCCGCGCACGGTCCAGTCGACCTGGGCCGAGAGGCCCTTGGAAATCGTGTGACTGTAGATCTCGCCCGAGAGCTTCACGCCGCGGTTCTCCGGTCCGGCCTGGACCTCGGGCCGCTGCAGCAGTCCGATGAAGCCGCCTGGTGTCACCGAGCGCGTGGTCCAGATGCAGCAGGGCACGTCGCGATCGGAATAGTCGGCCCGCACGATGAACTCGAGATCTTCGTTCGCGGCGAAGCGCAGGCTGACGCGGCCACCCCATTCGTCCCGGCCATTGTAGTCGCGTCCCTGTGCGTAATCGTGGACGATGCCGTCGCGCTCGTTTCCGTAGCCCACGACACGCAGCGCTGCACGGTCGCCGAGCGGAGCGTTGCCGATGGCCTGGTAGCGCTGTTCGCCGTGCTCTCCCGCCGAGAGGCGCAGTCGCAGCGACAGGTCGTCGAGCTGGGGCTGCCGCGTCGTGATGTTGATCAGGCCTGCCGAGGCGTTCTTGCCGAACAGCATGCCCTGCGGCCCGCGCAGCACCTCGATCTGCTCGACGTCCGCCAGGTCGGCAATGCCCTGGCCCGGCCGGCCGAGCACGACACCATCGATGACGGTGCCGACGCTCTGTTCGACGCCGTCGCCAAAGGTCGACGTCCCCACGCCGCGGACAGCGAAGCCGAGCCCGCGCGAGGTGTTCGAGGGAATGAACTGCAGCGAGGGCACCAGCACCGCGAGGTCGACCGGGTTGTTGAACTCGAGCGCCTCGAGCGCGCTGCCGGACATCACCGACACCGCAATGGGCACGTCCTGAAGCCGCTCCGGACGCCGCTGGGCCGTGACGATGATCTCCTCCAGCCGGTCGGCAGGTGCCGCTGCAGCGGTATCGGCAGGCTGGGCCTGCACCAGAATTGGCAGCGTTGTCATTGCGGCCGAAACGCTCGCGCAGGCAAACATGAAAAGTCGCATGCCCCCCCCCCTTTACGATGACTGCAAGAGATTGTTTGCGGCGATACTGGGATACTGGTCAAGGATAGTCAATGCCTTGCGCCCTGAATCCGGGCCCATGGGTTTGTGCGTCGCGTCAATCGATCCAGCGCCCGATGGCGAAGCTCATCGGTCTCGCACGGCGTCCGCCAGCCTGCCGATGTTGCCGGGTTCCCCGCGCTACAGACGCAGCCGTTCGAACTGGCTCTGCGGAACCTCCATCGCCACGAGCACCGCGCGCAGCTTCGCGGCCAGGGTCGCTTCGAGGTCCGTTCCGGCCAGGTTCGTTTCCTCTCCAGGATCGGCGCCGAGGTCGTAGACGCGATTGCCGCCGAAGCGGACGCGCGCCCAGAACGGTACGGGATCGCCGTCCGCATAGGGCTGGTGGATCACCGGCACGCACGAGCCCGGCATGCGATCGAGGAACGCGCGCTCGTCCGGGAGCGGCATGGCCACGTCTCGCTCCAGGATCGGGGTCGGCATGGTGGACCAGCGGTTCGACAGCATCGACAGCGGGGCGTTCGCGGCACCGGGTGCACGCACGTACTTGTGCTGCGGCGTGACGAGGCACACTTCGCGACCCCAGACGCCCGTGAGCACGTGGTCGCGGACCTCCGACGCCTGCCCGCACAACACCGGCAGCAGCGACACGCCGTGCGTACGCTGCCGCACCTCGACCCCGAAGACCTCGGCGATGGTCGCGAAGAGATCGACGCTGGTGGACAGCGCCGACCGCGCCCCGGGGGCCACGTCGGGATGGCGCATCAGCAGCGGGATGTGGCCGAGCGGGTTGAACACCGGCACGCCCGGCTTGCCCCAGATGTCCTTCTCGCCCAGATAGTGGCCGTGATCGGCGCAGACGATGAACAGTGTGTCGTCCCACAGCCCGTTGCGATCCATCGCCGCCAGGATCCGGCCGAACCAGTGGTCGATCATCGACAGCTTGGCGCCGTAGTTGGCCCGCAGGTGCCTCGCCTCGCGTTCGCTCAGGACGCCCTGCGCAAGCGCGCCCTGCATGTAGGGCGGCCAGATGAGGCGCGGCCCCTCCCAGTCCGGGTCGTACCTGCCGGCCCAGGGCTCCGGCGTATCGAAGGGCTCGTGCGGATCGAATTCATCGACGAACAGCAGAAAGCGGTCCAGTCCGCCCGCATGGGTGTCCAGCCAGTCCGCGGCCGCCTGCATCGTGCGCGGCCCCGGGAAATCCGCCTCGCCGCGGAAATACCCGCGGGAGTTGTCGTACGGCATGTGGCCGCGTCCGAACGACGGCGCGCCGACCCAGCTCGGGTCGGGCCGCAGCTTCCAGGCATCGCTCTCATGCCCGCGCTCGTACGACCATGCCCCGAAGTCGATGTGGTAGTTCTCGCCGCCGGCCTCGAACAGGTGCGGGTGGTCGGAGATCAGCTGCGTCGCCACGCCCGCCTTGCGCAACGCATGGGTGATGGCGTCTTCCCAGATCTCGACGCTGCCCCAGCAGCGCCACAGGAAGTCGAGCGCACCACAGAGGATGTCGTGCCGGGCCGGGATGCACGGCAGGGAGCCGGTGTAGTGGCGCTCGAATCGCACCGCCGCGTGCGCAAAGCGATCGAAGTTGGGCGTTTCAAACTCGCGCCCGCCATAGGCGCCGAGCATGTGCCGGTTCAGGCTGTCGAACAGCACGACCACGGCATTGCGGGGCATCTTCATGTGTCGATCGCTCCCAATCCCGCGGGGCACCGGGCGTCCAGCATGACACGCCCCCGCGCAATGTACGCGACGGTGCGAGACCCCCTCAAGCCGGGAAGGCGCCTCTTCAAGGCATGGGGCGACAATGCTGCCGATCGTTCCGACCCTGCTCTCCGCGAGCGGCATCGACCCGGCACGCCGCGGCGCCGCGCCGGGTTGGCTCCCGTGCTGCCCTAGTGCGGCGACGCGTCATCACTTAGGATTCGCGCCTCTGGTACGACAGCCGCAGGACATCTTGCTCGACGACCGCATGCCCGCTCCCGGCGAGGACGGCCCGCAGCGCTCCAGCCAGGCGGATCTCGATCTGCGGTCGCTGCTCGACGCAGCGGTCGACGCCGTCGTCGTCATCGACCACCGCGGCGTCATCGAGCAGTTCAGCCGTTCCGCAGAGCGTATCTTCGGCTACCGCGCCGACGAGGTGACCGGCCGCAACGTCAACGTGCTGATGCCGGAGCCCTTCCACTCCGAGCACGACGGTTACCTGGAGCGGTACCACCGCACACGGGAACCCCGCATCATCGGCGTCGGGCGCGAAGTGGTCGCTCGGCGCAAGGACGGCTCGGTGTTCCCGTGCGAGCTCGCGGTCGGCCAGGTGGCCGGCGCCGTCCCGCCGCGCTTCGTCGGCTTCATCCATGACATCACGCTGCGCAAGCAGGCGGACGAGCGCCTGCGCCGCAGCGAGACGGAGCTGCGTCTCGCGCAGGAACTCGCCAACCTCGGCAACTACGTGCTGCATCTCGATCACAGTGAGCCCGACTACTACTCGCCGCAGCTGCACCGGATCCTCGGCATCACAGCGATGGACGACCACGTCCCGCTGACAACGCTGCTGCGGCTCTGGGCGCACCCCGGCGACCGCGAGAAGCTCGACGATGCGTTCGCGGCGCTGCAGTCGAAGCACGGCGCCTTCGACGCGGAGTACCGCATCGTTCGCAGCGACGGCGCGACGCGCAACCTGCACCACATCGCACAGGTCACGCGCGACGCCCAGGGCCGCCCGCGCAAGCACATCGGCACTGTCCACGACGTGACGGATCGGCGCCAGACCGAAGACGAGGCGCGCCAGTTGCAGGAGCGTCTCACGCACTTCAGCCGCCTGTCGACGATGGGCGAGATGGCCGCGGGCCTCGCGCACGAGATCAACCAGCCTCTGTCGGCGATCACGATGTACGCCAAGGCGTGCCAGCGGTTCATGACGTCGCCGACCCGCGACGATGCCGACGTGCTCGAATCACTCGAGCAGATCAGCGCGCAAGCGCTGCGCGCGGGCGAGGTGATCCGCCGTCTGCGTCAGTTCGTCAAGAACCGTGAGGTCAGGCGCGAGCCGGTCGACTGCGGACGACTGCTCGACGACCTGCGCACGCTCGCCGAAACCGATGCGCGTCTGCACAACGTGCGCCTGCGCATCGAAAACGCAGACGACCTGCCGACGGTCTACGCCGATCCGATCCAGTTGCAGCAGGTCGTGCTGAACCTCGTCCGCAACGCGATCGACGCCATGGCCGACGCGCCGGAGACGCGTCGCGACGTCGTACTGAGTGCGCAGCTCGCCGCCGAGGGCGAGATCGAGATCATCGTGGCCGATCACGGCAGCGGGCTCGCGCCCGAGGCGGCAAAGCACCTGTTCAACCCGTTCTTCACGACCAAGTCCAGCGGGACCGGACTCGGGCTCGCCATCAGTCACTCCATCGTGCGCGCCCACGGTGGCCGCCTGTGGCACACTCCAAACGAAGGCATGGGCGCGCGCTTTCATTTCACGCTGCCGGTCTCGCCGGCACCCAAAGGGGAGACTACCGAGTGATCAAAGAGATCAGGCCCACGGTATTCGTCGTCGACGACGACGCAGCGGTCCGCGATTCCCTGCGCATGCTGTTCAAGTCGATCGGGCTGCCCGTGGAGGTATTCGAGTCGGGCCAGGAGTTCCTCGACGCCGAGCGCGACGACCGGCCGGGGTGCCTCGTACTCGACATCCGCATGCCCGGCATGAGCGGTCTCGAACTGCAGGTCAAGCTCAACGAGCGCCACTCGATCCTGCCGATCATCTTCATTACCGGGCACGGCGACGTGCCGATGGCGGTCGAGGCGATGCAGGCCGGCGCGGTCGACTTCATCCAGAAGCCGTTCCGCGACCAGGACCTGCTCGACCGCATCAACCAGGCGCTCGAAAAAGACGCGGGCAGCCGGCGCATGCTGGCCGAGCGCAACATGATCCGGAAGCGGCTCGAGTCGCTTACGCCGCGCGAGCGCGAAGTCCTCGACCTGGTCGTGGCCGGCAAGGCCAACAAGGTCATCGCTGGCGACCTGAACCTGAGCCAGCGCACGGTCGAGATCCATCGCGCCCGGGTGATGGAGAAGATGGAGGCCCACTCGCTCGCGCACCTCGTCCGCATGGTGCTGGAAGTCGCACGCACCGAGGAGTAATGCCGTCCAGGAACGGTCTCATGGCCTTGCGTCGCTTCGACTGCGAATGGCTTTCGTTTAGGTATAAGTCCCCATGGAGGGTGGGTCGCCGCCCGTTAACACTGCGCCGCATGCGACCCCATCGCGCAGCGCGGCTCACCGCATTCGATCCTCGCCGCGGCCCACCCTGACCTGGCCGGCCGTTTGGTCGCGTTCTTCCCTATGACAGCCGCAACCCCTGCAATGCTGGAGGCTCCGCACTCCGTCGGAGTCATCGATTCCGATCCCGTCGGACGCGACGGAATCCGCGACCTGTTGCGGCCGGTCGGCGTGGCGGTCGTTCCCTACGAGAGCGCCGAAGCCTATCTGCTCGCGGGAGCGGGACATCAGCACGCCTGTCTGATCGTCGATCTGCTGCTGCCCGGCATGAGCGGGCTCGAACTGCTGCGCCGCCTGCGCCGGCTCGGCAACAACGTGCCGATCATCCTGCTCGCCGACGAGTCGGACGTCCCTACGGCGGTCGCCGCGATGCGCGAAGGCGCGACGGACTTCATCGAAAGGCCCTGCGTCAACGTCGCGGTGTTGAAGCAGGTGCGCAATTTGCTGCAGCAGGGGACGGCGCCGGGCTAGTCGACGTCGGCCACGAACTGGCGCAGCCGCGCGAGCAGGCGACGCCGGTCATCGGCCAGCTCCAGGATCAGCGCGGCGCCGGCGAGGTTGACGCCCAGGTCCTCAACCAGCCGCGTGATCGCGCGCAGTCGCGGCACAGTCTCCGCTGCGAACGCCCAGCCCGCCGGATCGACGCCGCCGCGCGGCTCGATCGCGCCGATCTCCACCAGCTCGACGACCCACTGCCGCTCCACGTGCAGCCGCGAGCAGAGTTCGTCGAGCTGCAACGCCATCGTCTCGTCGAGCACGCGCGCCTCCACGATGCGTCCGGCGTCGTCGCGTCGCGGGCTGCCATCGTTGCGGTTGCGCGTCATGGCCGGGCCTCCCGTGGCTGTCGCGTCACGATGACACCGCCGAGGCGAGCGCCAGCTCCGCGCGCGGGTCGAACGGCAGCTCGCGCTTCATGCGCTCGAAGAACTCGCGCGACCGCGGGCTGTCGGGCGGCAGCACGACCTCGAGCACGACGTACTGGTCGCCCGGCGTCTGGCCGGGCAGGCCGCGACCACGCAGGCGCAGACGCTGGCCCGACCGCGCGCCCGTCGGCAGCTTCATCTCCACGGCACCGCCGAGCGTCGGCACCGACACCGTTTCGCCGAGGGCGGCTTCCCAGGGTGCGACCGGCAGCGTCACGGTGATGTCCCGCCCGTCGACCCGGTAGAGCGGATGCGGGCGGAAATTCACTTCGAGATACAGGTCGCCGGCCGGCCCACCGCCGAAGCCGGGGCTGCCCTGTCCAGCGAGCCGGATCTGCTGTCCAGCGACGACCCCGGCCGGGATCGACACGCGCAAGGTTCGCGGCCGGGTCGTGACGTGCCCTTCGGGCGTGATTTCGGGCGTCCGCAGCTCGATGGTGCGCGTCCCGCCACGGTAGGCGTCCTCCACCGCGATCTCGACTCGTGCGACGTGGTCCTGGCCCGCCGCCCCGTGACTACGGCCGCCACGGCCGCCGCCGGTCTCGAATCCGTGCGTGCGCGCACCGAACCCGCCTTCGCGGCTGAACGGACTGCGCGCGCCGAACAGCTCCGAAAAGAAGTCGCTGAAGTCGGCCGTGCCGGCCTGGCCCCCGGAACCGCCCCGACCGCGCCCGGCCGAGAACTCGAAGCCCTTGCCCCAGTCGGGCGGCGGCCGGAACTCCTGCCCCTGGCGCCAGTTCTCTCCGAGCTGGTCATAGGCGGCGCGCTTCTCGGGGTCCTTGAGGACCTCGTAGGCTTCCTGCAGCTCCTTGAAGCGCTCCTCCGCGTCCTTTTCCTTGCTGACGTCGGGGTGGAACTTGCGGGCCAGCTTGCGGTAGGCACGCTTGATCTCGTCCTGCGTGGCGCCACGCGGGACCCCCATGACTACGTAGTAATCCTTGAACCGCATGGCCGGCCACCCTCCGTGCCCGTGATCTTGAGGCACCCGACCGCCGATGCAAGGCCTCGTGCCCCCTTGGGGCCAGACGCCATTGTCAACCATTCCTTGACTGGGGTCAGACCCCACCAGCGCACTTGCCTTCGCTGTCGCGGACCCCATCTCTGGAGACTCATCCACCGGCAGGACAGAACCATGGCCGCAGCGAACGACGCCCGCCCCCACGCCCAGGTCGTCTGCCAGCGCTGTGACGGGATCGTGCGCATCCCGGCCGCGCGTCTCGACGACGACCCAGGCTGCCCGCGTTGCCATGCACCCCTGTTCGAAGGCCATCCCATCGAACTGACGGGCGCCAATTTCGACCGCCACGTCGGCAGGACCAGCCTGCCGGTGATCATCGACTTCTGGGCGCCCTGGTGCGCACCCTGCCGCTCGATGGCGCCGGTGTTCGCGGGTGCGGCCGCCGCAACGGAGCCGGCCGCCCGATTCGCGAAGCTCAACACCGAAGCGGCGCCGCAGGTCGCGACGCGACACGGCATCCGCAGCATTCCCACGCTGCTGGTGTTCCGCGACGGGCGCGAGGTGGCACGGCAGGCAGGCGCCATGGACCCGGCGACGCTGCGCCGGTGGCTCGCCGCCGCACTGGAACGCTAGGGGACGTTGCCACCGCGCCGGCGGGCCGCCGCAGGCGCATCGATCGACCTCCGGGGTTCCGCACAGGCGGGTCTGGTATGGTGCGCGGCCTCGGCCAGCGCCGGCCGCGGAGAGACTCGTTCATGCCTGCCATTGCCGTGCACGGGGGCGCCGGAGACATCCCGCCATCGGAACTGACGCCCGAACGCGACGCGCAGTACCGCGCCGGCCTCGAGCGTGCGTTGCGGGCCGGGCAGCGACATCTCGACACCGGTGGCTCGGCGGTCGACGCCGTCGTCGCGGCGGTCGAGGTGCTCGAGGACGATCCGCTCTTCAACGCCGGCCGGGGTGCCGTGATCGCGGCCAACGGCATCTGCGAACTCGACGCCTCGCTGATGGACGGCCACGACCTGCGGGCCGGCGCGGTGACCGGACTGCGTCACGTGCGCAGCCCGATCCGCCTCGCCCGGCTGGTGATGGACGAATCACCGCACGTCATGCTCGCCGGGCCCGGGGCCGAGGAGTTCGCGCTCGAGCACGGCCTCGAGCCCGTGCCGAACCGTCATTTCGTGACGGAGCGACGGCAACGACAGCTCGACGAAGCGCTGCACGGCGGCTCCGCGCGCACGGCCGACCAGATCGTCGGCACGGTCGGCGCCGTCGCGATCGACACCCACGGCAACCTCGCGGCCGCGACCTCGACCGGCGGCATGACGGCAAAGCGCTGGGGCCGCGTCGGCGACTCGCCCATCATCGGCGCAGGCACCTACGCCGCGAACGACTGCTGCGCCGTCTCGGCGACCGGCCACGGCGAGTTCTTCATCCGCGCCGTGGTCGCGCACGAGATCGCGTCGCTCGTGCGGCACGCCGGCCAGGATGTGGCCGCGGCGGCGGAGACGGTGGTCTGCCGGCAGCTGGTCAGGATGGGCGGTGAAGGCGGCGTCATCGCCGTGGGTCGCGACGGCCGCATCGCCATGCCCTACAACTCGAAGGGCATGCTGCGCGGCTGCATCGACGTGCACGGACGGCTCACGACCGCCATCCTCGCGACCTGAGAGGCCGCGGGCCGGCACGCGCCGCGACCGCGAGCCGGCCGTCGTCTATGCGGCGAAGAACCGTGCGAGATACTCGTCGAACGACAATTCGTCCGTCGCCTCGATGCGCGCCTGCCGTTCGAGCGACTCCGCGGCCTCGGCCGCGAACTCGTCCTGGCGCGAGCGGTTCGGCGAGAACAGGGCCTTGAAGTAGGCCTGGTGCAGCTTCGACATGCGCAGCGCGAAATGGAAGAACGATTCCTCGCTGCGCCGCATCTCCTCGAGCGTGCGCGCCGCGGGCGTGCGCGAAACGTCGTGGATCTTCTCCTCCTGCACCTCGAGTGCCGTGCAGTAAGGCCGCTGCGTGTCGCCCTCGTCGAGCAGTTCGCACACACCGCGCATCGAGTCGATGATCTCCAGCGACCAGTCGCGCAAGGACACGTCGCGACCGTCGCGCCGGAGATTGAGGCCGGGCCGACGGCCTTCGCGGGCGACGACGGCGTGGTTGCCGTCGAGCTCGGCCTGCTCGGACGTCCCGATCGGCCGGCTCTCGCGCAGCACGCAGAACGCCGCGAACGCCTCGAGGAAGCGCAGTTTGTTCTGGTTGACGCCGACCGGATCGTACGAGCTGCAGTCGAGCGAGCGCATTTCCACGTACTGCACGCCGCCGCGCAGCAGCGCCTTGGTCGGACGCTCGCCGCTCAGCGTCACGCGCTTCGGGCGGATGAAGCTGTAGTACTCGTTCTCGATCTGCAGCACGTTCGCGTTGAGCTGCCGCCACTCGCCGTCGACCTTGACGCCGATGCGCTCGTACTCGGGGCTCGGCGTGCTGATCGCCGCCGTCAGGTCGCGCACGTAGTGCTCGAGGCTGTTCACCGAAATGCTCAGGCCCGCCTGGCTCTTGTTGCGGTAGCCGAGGTCGCTCATGCGCAGCGAGGTCGCGTAGGGCGCGTAGAGGCTGGCGGGCTCGAGCGGCTCCAGATAGTCGACCTTGCGACCCTGCAGGAACGACGGGCACAGCGCCGGCGAGTTGCCGAACAGGTACAGCACGATCCAGCCATGCCGCCGGTAGTTGCGCAGCAGCGCGAAGTACGCGTCCGAGCGAAACGCCTGATCGACGGCCCGCGACTGCGCCACCTCGGCCAGTACCGGCCAGAAGTGGTCCGGGAACGAATAGTTGAAGTGCAGGCCCGAGATCGCCTGCATCACGCGGCCGTAGCGGTGGCCGAGGCCGTGCCGGTACACCGTCTTCATGCGTCCGACGTTCGACGTGCCGTACTGCGCGATCGGGATGCTGTCGTCGCCGCGGATCGCGCAGGGCATGCTCGTTGCCCAGAGCAGTTCGTCGTCGGCCAGGTTGAGGTAGACGAACTGGTGCAGGTCGACGAGGTACTGCACCAGCTCCCAGGTGTGCGCGAACGGCGGCGTGACGAGTTCGATCAGCGCTTCGGAGTAGTCTGTCGTGATGTGCTCGTTGGCGAGCGCGGACCCCAGTGCACGCGGATGTGACGTCATCGCGATCCGGCCGGCGGGTGTGACCCGCAGCGACTCGCGCTCGACGCCTTTCAGGCCGCCCTGCAGCAAGCCCGGGGCGCGGGCATTGAAGAGGCCGGCGAGGCGGCGTTCGAAGGCACGGTCCAGCGGCATGTCACGTCACCGTCGCGGCGGCAGGTTGCGCCCGCCGGGATCACCTGATCGTTGTGGGTTGGCAAGGTTACCAGACTCGGTCCGCCTGCCTGCGCGACAGGCCCCGACGGACGCCCCGCCGTGACCGCACCACGCCCGGGCCACAGCCGTCGCCGCAGGGCACCGCCGGCTTTCGGTTATGCTGCCATCATGAAACGGCTTCCCGCCCCGGCCCGCGCGCTGGCGCCGCTCGCGCTGCTGGCGGTGCTCTGCACATCGCCCGCGACGGCGGAGGATTCGATGCGCTGCGGCAGCCGGCTGGTCACGCGCGGCGACGGCAAGGACAAAGTGCGCACGCTCTGTGGCGAACCGACCGACGTGGCACTGCGCGGCGTCGTCCGCCGCGCCCCCGTCTACGAATACGGCTACGGCTACAACCGCTACCAGTACTACGGGCCGGGCTGGCTCGACCTGCCGGTCGAGATCTGGACCTACAATTTCGGCCCGAACAAGCTGCTGCGCAAGCTGCGTTTCGTCGGCGACGAGCTCGAAGAAGTCGAAACCGACGGCTACGGCTACTGAGTCGCCGGGAGTCACCACATCCCGACGGCGCGGGTCGCGCTGAACCGCGAATGGCCGCAGGCGGCATCAGCCGCGTCGTCGCGCGATCCAGCGCCGGACCTTCGCCTCGAGCGTGGGCAGCGGCAGCGCACCGGCGCCTGCAACCTGCTCGTGGAACTCGCGCAGGTCGAAGCCCGCGCCGAGCCGCCGTTGCGCCTCGCGTCTCAGCTCGAGGATCCGCAGCTCGCCGACCTTGCCGGCGAGTGCCTCCCCGGGTCGTGCGATGCAGCGGTCCACCTCGGCGGCAATGGCGGCTTCGCCGAGCGCGCTGTTGGCACGCAGGTACTCGATGGCGCGATCGCGGCGCCACCCCCTGGCGTGGATGCCGGTGTCGACGACGAGCTGCGCGGCGCGCCACAGTTGCATCGACCCGGCGCCAAACTGCGCATAAGCGTCGGCTTGGAGACCGAGCGATGGCCCGAGCGATCCGGCATAGAGCGCCCAGCCCTCGTCGAACGCGTGGACACGGCCGAAGCGACGGAAGCTCGGCAGGTACGGCGTCTCCTGCGCGAGGGCCGTCAGATAGTGACGACCGGGCAGCGCTTCGTGCAGAAACAGCGGCGCCACGAGATAGCTGAGTCGCAGGGCCGGGTCCTGCGCGTTCACGTACAACACGGCGGGCCGGGCGCCGTCCGCAGCTGGCGCCTCATACTCGGCAAGGGGCGCAGCGGCGGCGCGGTGCGACTCGACGGCGCGGATCACGAACCGCGCCCTGGGCCGGCGCGCGAACGACGCCGGCAGGTTCGGCTCGACGCGCGCACGCAACGTCTCGTAGTCTTCGAGCAGCGCCTCAGGACTGCTCGCGCGAAACTTCGGGTCGACACGCATCGCATCGAGCAGCGCCTGCAGGTCGCCGGCGATGCCGAGCGCCGGCTGCAGCTGCGCGAGGTCCGCTCGCAGCCGCGCGACTTCGCGCAAGCCGAGTTCGTGCACCTGGTCGGGCGTCAGGTCCAGCGTCGTGTGACGGCGCACGAGCCAGGCGTACCAGTAGCCGCCGCCGGGCAGGTTCGACCACGCGATCGTGTCGCGCGCCTGCGGCAGGTACTCACTGGCGAGGTAGTCGTGCAGCCGGCGATACGCCGGGATCACCCTGGTGCGCAGCTTCTCATCGTACGCGGTGATCAACCGGCGGCGGTCCGCAACCGTCGGCGCCGGCGGGAATTCGAGCAGTGGTCGCCAGAACACCGATTGCCGAGGGTCCTCGATGCGAGCGAACTCCTCCAGTTGCGGCAGCACACGCTCGACGACCGCCTTCGGCAGCACGACGCCCTTGGCCGGGCCGGCGCGCAGGTTGTTGATCGCGAGGTCGACCCAGACCGCGAAGCCATCCATGCGCGTGAGGAAATGGTCATAGTCCTGCGTCGTGCGGAACGGGTGTGCGCCGCGTCCCGAAGCCAGTCGGGCGAACACGTTGCCCCACTGTACGACCGCGTCGATGGCGAGCAGCTCGCTCGGGTAGCGGAAGCCGTAGACCGCGAGTTCGCGCTCGCGTTTGAAGGCTTCATAGGTGACGAGGTCCTCGCCGCGCAGCCGCTGCGGATTCACCGCAGCGAGACGCTCGAGCGCCTCCTGTTCGATGCCGAGCGAGTCGGCCATCCAGCTCGCGCTCGCGTAGTCACCGAAGCGGTCGTCGAACCGGTGATCGCCGAGTTCCGTGGCGAGAACCGGATTCAGCGCGAGGTAGTCGTTGAAGTACGTCTCGACGACGCGGTAGAGCCCGGCCGCGTCGGCATTCGCCGCCTGCAGCGGCGCCACGATGGCGGACGGCCGCTCCTCCGCGCGCGGCGGTGGCGTCTCCGCGAAATCGCAGCCCACGAGCGCGAGACACCCCGCCAGTCCGTATGCCGCTCCGGAGAGGTGGCGCGACATGACAGTGGTCTGCGTCGGGCGGCCTGGAGCGGCGATCAGCGACGCGCCGCGATCCAGCGCCCGATCTTCGCGTCGAGCACGTCGAGCGGCACCGCGCCGTCGCAGAGCACCTCGCGGTGGAAGTCGCGCACGTCGAACCGTTCGCCGAGCGCGATCTCGGCCCCGTGACGCAGGCCCTGGATCCGCAGGTCGCCGACCTTGTAGCCCAGCGCCTGGCCGGGCCAGGCGATGTAACGCTCCACCTCCGACACCACGTCGGACTCGGCCATTGTCGAGTTGTCGAGCATGAAGCGGATCGCCTGCTCGCGGCTCCAGCCTTTGGCATGCAGGCCGGTGTCGACCACGAGCCGCATGGCGCGCAGCATTTCGTCATTGAGCCGGCCGAACCACTGGTACGGGTCCGTGAAGAGCCCGAGTTCCTTGCCGAGCGATTCGGCGTAGAGCGCCCAGCCTTCGACAAAGGCCGTGTAGTCGCCGCCGAACCGGCGGAAGCGCGGCACGTCCTCGAGCTCCTGCTGGATCGAGATCTGGAAGTGATGCCCCGGCGCCGCTTCGTGCAGCGACAGCGTCTCCATGCCGAATTTCGGCTGCGCCTTCAGGTTGTAGGTGTTGACGTAGAAGATGCCCGGCCGCGAGCCGTCCGCCGACGGCTGCTGGTAGTACGCTCCCGCGGCCGAGGCGGCGCGGAACGCCTCGACTTCGCGCACTTCGTAGTCGGCCTTCGGGAACACCGAGAACAGCCGGGGCAGCGCCGCGTCGATGCGCCGCTTCAGCTCGCGATAGCCCTGCAGCAGGTCGGCCCCCTTCGTGAAATAGAAACGCGGGTCCGACTCGAGGAGATCGAAGAACGCCGGCAAGTCGCCCGCGAAGCCGACCTGGCGCCGCACCGCGTCCATCTCGCCGCGGATGCGCGCCACCTCGGACAGGCCGAGCGCGTGGATCTCGTCCGGCGTCATCGTCGTCGTCGTGTGCTCCTGCACGTAGAACTGATACCAGGCCGCGCCGTCAGGCAGCGCGGTCCAGGCGACGCTCGCGCGCGTCTGTGGCAGGTATTCGTCGCGCACGAAGTCGCGCAGGCGCCGGTATGCCGGCAGCAGTTCCGTCTCGAGCATCCGCGTGTACTCGCCGGTCAGCCGCTCGCGGTCCATGGCCGTGAACGCCGCGGGGAAATCCTTCACGGGCGCGTAATACTGGCTGTCCTGCGCACGCGGCACGATCATGGCGTCGAGCTGCGGCAGCACCTTCTCCATCACGGCGCGCGGCTGCACGACACCGCGCTGCGCACCCGCGCGCATGTTCACGATGGCCTGGTCCATCCACGTGACGAGTCCGTCGAGACGGCGCAGCCACTGGTCGTAGTCCTCGACCGTCCGGAACGGCTGCGCGTTGGTGCCGGAACCGAGCGCGGGCATGATCGTGAGCAGGCTGCCCGCCTGATTGAGCGGCAGCAGTTCGCCGGGGAAACGCCCGGCGCGCGCCTCGCGCTCGCGCTCGCCGAGAAAGATCTCGTAGGAGATCCGGTCCGCGGGTGCGAGCCCTGCCGGGTCGATGGCGCGGATCGCGGCGAGGTAACGCTGATTCGACGCACGCGCGGCCGCGACGTACTCCGGACCGATCGAATTCGGCAGCTGGTCGTCGTAGCGGTCGTCGCCGATGTAGGTCGCGAGCAGCGGGTTCATCCGCAGCATGTCTTCGAACCAGGCATCGAACAGCGCATCGAGCGACTGGCTGGTCGCGGCCGCGCCCACCTCCGCAGCCGCCTCGGCACCGGGCACCGCCGGGCCCGGGAGGACGGACGGCTCCGCCGCGGCGGGCGCTTGCGCAGTGGCGCAGCCGCCGAGCGCGAGCGCCAGCGCGGTGCCGGCGAGACATGGGGCGATGCGGGACATGGCGACGTTCCTGCGGGAGAGCGAGCGGCGATTATAGGTTCGCTTGCGCCGGCGCGGGGTGAGCCGGCTGTCAGCGTGGCCCGGCACGAATGCCCGCGCATCGGTCGCCCTGCTATCCTTGGCCCCTTCCCCACCCGGCATCCTGTCCGATGCGGCGCGGAGCGCGACATGAGTCACCTGCAGTTGAGGGCCGCGGACGGCCATACGTTTTCCACCTACCTGGCCAAACCCACGACAGCCGCGACACGCGGTGGCATCGTGGTCGTGCAGGAGATCTTCGGCGTCACCGGGCACATCGAGCGTGTCGCGGATCAGTTCGCCGCCCAGGGTTACCTCGCCATCGCGCCGGCACTGTTCGACCGCCAGCAGCGCGGCGTCAACCTGCACTATGACGAGGCGGGCTCGAAGGCCGGCTGCGAATTTGCCATGCGGGCCGACACCGCCGGGCTGATGGCCGATCTCGCGGCGTCGATCGACGCCGTCGCGCACACAGGCGCCGTCGGCATGGTCGGCTATTGCTGGGGCGGCCGCGTCGTGTACATGGCCGGCAGCCGCACCCACGCGGCAGCGGGTGTCGTCTACTACGGCGCCGGCATCACACAGGTGCTCGAGCCGGTGCCGCGCTGCCCGATGCAGTTCCACTTCGGGCGCCAGGATGCGCACATTCCGCTCGCCGACGTCGAGCGCATCCGCACGGCCTTTCCGCAGGGCGAGTATCACCTCCATGACGCGGGCCACGGCTTCAACTGCCCCGCCCGCTCGAGTTTCGACGCGGCCGCGGCGCATTCCGCGCTGGAGCGGACGCTGGAGTTCTTCGGCAAGTACGTCGGCTGATTGCGGCAGCGCCGGCGCGGCCGGCCGGAAGACCATCATCGCGGACTGCCGCGGGCGCGGCGTCACGAGGGGGAGATTGCGACACATGGCGTTGAACCTGAAGGACGGCGCATTGCTGCGCCAGCAGTGCTACGTCGACGGGCGCTGGATCGACGCAGCCGGCGGTGGAACGATCGCAGTCACGAATCCGGCCAGTGGAGACGTGCTCGGCACCGTACCGGACCTCGGCGCGACCGAGACCCGCGCCGCGATCGCGGCCGCGAGCGCCGCATTTCCCGCCTGGGCCGCGCGCACGGCCAAGGATCGCGCGAGCCTGCTCCGCAAGTGGTACGAACTCCTGCTGATGCACACGGACGACCTCGCCGTGCTGATGACCGCCGAGCAGGGCAAGCCGCTCGCCGAAGCGAAGGGCGAAGTCGTCTACGCGGCCTCGTTCATCGAGTGGTTCGCCGAGGAAGGCAGGCGCGTCTACGGCGACGTGATCCCGGGGCACCAGCCCGACAAGCGCATCTTCGTGCTGCGCCAGCCGGTGGGCGTCGTCGCCGCGATCACGCCCTGGAATTTCCCGGCTGCGATGATCACGCGCAAGGCCGGTCCGGCGCTCGCTGCCGGCTGCACGTTCGTCTGCAAGCCCGCGACGCAGACGCCGTACTCGGCGCTGGCGATGGCCGATCTGGCGCATCGCGCCGGCATCCCGCCGGGCGTGTTCAACGTGGTCACGGGCTCGGCAGCGGCGATCGGCGGCGAGATGACCTCGAACCCGCTCGTGCGCAAGCTCACCTTCACGGGCTCGACCGAAATCGGCCGGAAGCTGATGTCGCAGTGCTCGGGCACGCTCAAGAAGTTGTCGCTCGAACTCGGCGGCAATGCGCCGTTCATCGTCTTCGACGACGCCGACCTCGATCTCGCCGTGCAGGGCGCGATCGCGAGCAAGTACCGCAACACCGGGCAGACCTGCGTCTGCGCCAATCGCCTGCTGGTGCAGGAAGGCGTCTACGACGCCTTCGTCGCGAAGCTCGTCGACGCGGTGCGCGCGTTGCGCGTGGGCGACGGCCTGCAGGGGCCCACGGAGCAGGGGCCGCTGATCGACGACGCGGCCGTCGCGAAGGTGGAGGAGCACGTCGCCGACGCGCTGGCGAAAGGCGGCAAGGTCGTGCTCGGTGGCAGGCGTCATGCGCTCGGCGGGACGTTCTTCGAGCCGACGATCATCACGCAGGTCCGGCCCGACATGCGCGTCGCGCGCGAGGAGACCTTCGGCCCCGTCGCGCCGGTGTTCCCCTTCAAGGACGAGCAGGACGCCGTGCACATGGCCAACGACACCGAGTTCGGCCTCGCGTCGTATTTCTACACCAGGGACCTGGCGCGCGCGCTGCGCGTCGCGGAGCAGCTCGAGTACGGCATCGTCGGCCTGAACACCGGCCTGATCTCGACGGAAGTCGCGCCTTTCGGCGGCATCAAGCAGTCGGGCACCGGTCGCGAAGGCTCGAAGTACGGCATCCTCGACTACACCGAGCTCAAGTACCTCTGCATCGGCGGCATCCAGTAGACCCGCACCGTTCCGCCACGGCATGACGGATCTGATCGGCACGCCCGACTATGCCCACGGCACGCCCGACCGTGTCGGCGTGCTGCTGGTCAATCTCGGCACGCCGGACGATCCCTCACCCGGCGCCGTGCGCAGGTACCTCGCGGAATTCCTCCGGGATCCGCGCATCATCGAAATGCCCCGCGCGCTCTGGTGGCTGGTCCTGCACGGCGTCATCCTGCGCACGCGGCCGAAGCGCAGCGCGCACGCGTACCGCAGGATCTGGACGCCCGCGGGATCACCACTGCTGCTCGAATCGCGCGCGCTCGGCGACGGCCTCGCGCAGCGATTGCGGCAGCGCTGCGGCGAGCACGTCGTCACCGAACTCGCGATGACCTACGGCCAGCCGTCGATCGCCGCGGCGCTGACGCGTCTGCGGCAGCAGAACGTGCGGCACCTGCTGGTCGTGCCGCTGTATCCGCAGTATTCCTCGACGACGACCGGCAGCGTCTTCGACCTCGTCACGCGCGAGCTGCGTCGCTGGCGCTGGCTGCCGGAGCTGCGCTTCGTCAACCAGTACTGGCAGAACGCGTCGTATCTCGACGCCGTCACCGCCAGCGTCACGCGGCACTGGCGCGACCATGGCCGCAAGCACCTGCTGTTCTCGTTCCATTCGATCCCGAAGCGTTACGCGCTCGCCGGCGACCCTTATCACTGCTTCTGCCAGGCGACCGCACGGTCCGTCGCGCAGCGTCTCGGGCTCGCGACGGGCGAATGGTCGATCGGCTTCCAGTCGCGGTTCGGGCGCGAAGAGTGGCTGCAGCCGTACGCCGACCATCTGCTGCGGGACTACGCGGACCGCGGACCGCGGCAAGTGACGGTCGTCTGCCCCGGATTCGCGACGGACTGCCTCGAGACACTGGAAGAGATGGGCATGCAGAACCGTGACGCATTCCTGGCCGCGGGCGGCACCGCCTACGATTGCGTGCCCTGCCTGAACTCGAACGAGGCCCACGTCGACGTGCTCGAGGACGTGGTCCTGCAGCACGCCGCGGGCTGGCCACTGCAGCCACCGGCGGACCCGGCCGCGGACTCGCGTCGCCGCGCGCTGGCACTCGGCGCGACGCGCTGACGCGGCGATGCTCGACACCTTTCTCGAACTCGGCGTGCCGGCGACCGACGTCGCGGCGTCGCTGGCGTTCTACGAATCGCTCGGCTTCGTGCAGGCTTCGGTTGGCGACGCCTGGCCGCACGCCTACGCCGTCGTCACCGACGGCCGCATCAGCATCGGCCTGCACGGTTCGGGTCTCGAGGAGCCCGCGCTCACGTTCGTGGCACCGGACATGCGCTCGCGACTCGACGGCTTCGATGCGCTCGGTCTCGAACCCGAGCACGTGCGCCTCGACGACGTGTCGCTGAACGAGATCCGTTTCCGCGACCCCGAGGGGCAGCTCGTGCGGCTGGTCGAGGCACGCACGTACTCGCCGCCGGCGCTCGAGCCGGGGCACGAGAGCGTGTTCGGCTACTTCGAGGAGTATGCGCTCGGCAGTCGCGACCCCGCGGCCAGCGGACGTTTCTGGGAGGGCCTAGGGTTCGTGGCCTTCGCCGACGATGCGACGCGGGCCGTGTTGTGCTGCCGGCGCGACCTGAACCTCGCGTTCCGCGCGCTGGACATCGATCCGCCGACACTCTGCTTCGTCTCGGACGACCTCGCCCGACGCGTCGTGACGCTGCGCGACCAGGGGCTGTCATTCGCCACGCACGCGCCGAGCGGACTGGATGCGACGGCCACGGCGCTGCTGCGCGGCCCGGACCGGGTCCAGGTGCTGCTCCTGCAGCGCATGACGTAGAATGCGGCGATCTGCAGCCGAGGGAAAACCGCGACATGCCACTGCGTAACACCGCTGAAGCGTACGGCAGCCTGGCCAGGTTCCTGCACTGGGCCATCGTCATCCTGATCGTCGCGCTGTGGCTCCTCCACGAAGGCGCCGAGAATGCCGGCGAAGACACGCCGCAACGCGCCGCGCTCATGGGCTGGCACATCTCGCTCGGCATGACCGTGCTGCTGCTCGCGATCGCGCGCATCGGCTGGCGGATCGCGAACGGCCGTCACCCCGCGCCGCTCGGCGACGTCGTCTGGCAGCACAAGGCGGCGGCCGCGGGTCACGGCCTGCTGTACCTGCTGATCCTCGCGCAACCAGTCAGCGGCTGGCTGGTCGTCTCGACCGCCGGTCGCCCCGTCAGTTTCTTCGGCCTGTTCGACTTCCCGTCGCTCGCGGCGAAGAACCACGACCTGCACGAAGCGATGGAGGGCCTGCACGAATGGCTGTTCAACGCGCTGGTCGTTGTCGCCGTCGTGCACGTCGCGGCAGCGCTGTATCACCACCTGCGGCTCAAGGACGACACGCTGCGTCGCATGTCGCCGTTCCCGGGTTCCCGGAGCTGACCGCCCGCCGCGCCGCTCCGGCCCGGGTGGCGATCGCCGTGTCCGCGGCGCGGGCGACCACCGTCATGCGGCTCGTCTGCACGGCCGCGGGCCTGCTGGCGGTCGAGGCCTGCCAGCGCGCACCGGACACGGTCACGACCCCCGTCACGGCCTCTGTCGCGACACCGGCTCCGGCGGCCGCGCCGAGCCAGGCGAACGCGACGGGGGAAGCGCTCGAAGGACGACTCGACATCGTCGCGTGGCCGGGCTACGTCGAGCGCGGTGCGACCGACCCGAACTACGACTGGGTCACCATCTTCGAGCAGGACACCGGTTGCAAGGTCCACGTCAGGACCGCGGGCTCGTCCGACGCGATGGTCCAGCTCGTGGCACAGGGCGGCTACGACCTCGTCACCGCCTCGGGTGACGCGTCGCTGCGCCTGATCCGCGCCGGCACGGTGCAGCCCGTCGATCTCGGGCGCGTCCCGAGCTTTGCCAACGTCGACGAGCGCCTGCGCAACGCGCCGTGGCACTTCGTCGACGGCCGGCATTACGGCACGCCGTGGCAATGGCTGCCGAACGTGCTCCTGTACGACACGCGCGCATTCCCGACGGCGCCGGATTCCTGGGCCGTGGTGTTCGAGGAACGCAAGCTGGCCGACGGCCGGAGCAACCAGGGCCGCATCCAGGCCTACGACGGGGCGATATACGTTGCGGACGCGGCGTTGTACCTCATGACGAAGCAGCCCGAGCTCGGTATCACGGACCCGTACGAGCTCGACGAGACACAATACGCCGCCGTGCTGGCGCTGCTGCGCGAGCAACGCACGCTGGTGCAGCGCTACTGGCACGACCCGCACGTCGCCGTGCAGGACTTCACGCAGGGTGGCGTGGTCGCGTCGGGTTCGTGGCCCTTCCAGGTCGACACGCTGACGGCGAACCGACAGCCCGTCGCCAGCGTCGTGCCACGCGAAGGCGCCACGGGCCGCGCCGACACGACCATGCTCGTGAAGAACGCCAGGCATCCCAACTGCGCGTACAAGTGGCTGGAGTGGTCGCTCAACGCCCGCGTGCAGGGCGACGTCGCGGCATGGTTCGGGTCGGTGCCAGCCGTGCCGGCCGCGTGCACCGACAACGCGCTGCTCGGCGAAGCGGGCTGCGCACGCAACGGCTTCGCCGACTTCGACCGGATCCGTTTCTGGCGCACGCCCGAAGCGTCGTGCGCGCAGGGCGCCTGCGTGCCTTACGACCGGTGGGCGACGGACTACGCCGCGATCATGAGCGGGCGCTGACGATCGACGCACGGCGCGCGAACCGCCGGGCGACCGGTCGCGGACGGATGCTCAAACCGCGCCCGCGTGCCTGGCGTGCAGACGACGCGCCTGCTCGAGCAGGCGCCGTCCGAAGCCCTGCGCATCGCAGAACGCGTCGATGCCCGACAGGTCGGGCGGCCGACAGCGCAGGTCGGCGATCCGCGCGACGGGCAAGGGCACGTCGCACGCGATCGCAGTGAGCCGGCGCGACAGCAGCGCGGTCTCGCGGTGCTCGCGCAGGTTGTCGGCGACGAAGCCGGCGCCGCGGAAGCGGAGCTCCCGGACCGCGTCGAGGTTCTCGAAGACGCCCGGCAGCGTGTCGAAGTGCTTGAGCAGCTTCTGCGCTGTCTTGCGTCCGACACCGGGCACGCCGGGTATGTTGTCGACCGCGTCACCCATCAGCGCGAGGAAGTCGGCCATGCGCTCCGGAACGACGCCGAAGCGTTCCTCGATCTCGTCGTAGGCGTAGCGGCGGTCGGCAATCGCGTCCCAGTACACATCGACCGGCGACAACAACTGCGTGAGGTCCTTGTCGCGACTCACGATGGTTACGGGCAGCCCGGCGGCGCGTGCGCGCGTCGCGAGCGTGCCGATGATGTCGTCGGCTTCGTAGCGCGGGCTGCCGAACTGCGCCAGCCCGAGCGCCGCGCAGACTTCGCGACACAGCGCAAACTGGCGTTTCAGCTCGACGGGTGCCGGTTCGCGATTGGCCTTGTAGGCAGGGTAGATATCGTTGCGATAGCCCTGCGCCAGGCTCTCGTCGAAGGCGACTGCGATGTATCGCGGTGATTCGCGCTCGAGCAGATCCACGAGGAAGCGCGCAAAGCCGAACACGGCGTTGACGGGGTTGCCATCGCGATCGACCACGTCGACCGGCACCGCGAACCAGGCACGGAAGATGAAGACGCTGGCGTCGACGAGGTAGAGCATGCCGGTCAGGTTTCCCGGTCGGGTCGGCGTCCCGCGAACGCGTCGATGCCCTCGAACGACACGGCGACCAGCGCACGCTCGTCGTCGCGCGGGCTCGCCTGTGCGGACCGCCCGAAGAGACGGCGCGCCGTGCCGGGGGCATTGCCGCGCAGGGCATACACTGCCGCCCGGGCCGGACCGTCCTCGATTGCCGTGGTCATGGCCGCGCAGAATAAGAGATGTGGTGGTCGGCTGGTGCGGCCTGCGGCGCGCGGAACTCGTGGTCCTGGCAGACAATGCGCCCGCCATCGCGCTCTACCGGCGTTTCGGTTCCGCCGTCGAAGGTCGCTGCCGGCAATTCCTGCGACACGACGGCGTCGACCACGACGCGTTGCTCATGGCGCGCCTGGTGGCGGACCCGCCCCGATCGTAGGGGCGACCGGCCGGCCCGGCTATAATGTCGCGGCGCGGCCGGCCGGGACACGACACTTCCCGCCCAAGCTCCTGATTCACGTGGGATTTTGCACCCCGCCGAACCGACGGGAACGGCCCGCATCGCCCAACCGACTGGACTGTCATGCCCGCTTCGAATCTCAAGACTCCGCCCCTGCGCCTGTTGCGCGCCTTCTGCCTGGCGGCGCGCCATTCGAGCTTCAAGGGTGCGGCCGACCGGCTGTCGCTGACGCCGTCGGCCGTCAGCCACCAGGTCAAGGAGCTCGAGGAGGAACTGGGCGTCACGCTGTTCGAACGCCGGACGCGGGCAGTCGTGCTGACGCCGGTCGGCCGCCAGTTGCTCGAGGATCTCGAGCCGGCCCTCGAAGCCGTGGCCGCCGCCATCGCCCGCACGGCCCACGGCGGATCGGTGCGACGCCAGCTCTCGGTCATCATGCCGCCATTCTTCGCGAGCGAGCTGTTCGCGCCCCGCCTGCCGCAGTTCCACGAAGAGCATCCGAACATCGACCTGCAGGTCAACACCAGCGACCCGCGACCCGGGCAGCACTCCAGCTACAGCGACCTGTCGGTGATCCTCGCGCCGCAGCCCCCGGAAGACGACGAGTTGCAGGTCGAGCGGCTGCTGCCGCTGCGGCTCGTCGTGGTGGCGTCGCCCAAAGTCGCCGCGGCGATGGCGGGCAAACGCGGGGCACGGGCGTTCGACGGCCAGACGCTGATCGTGCACCGCAGTTTTCGCACGGACCTCTGGAACAGCTGGCTGGCCGGCATGAAGCTCGACCGGCGCCGGCTCAAGAGCATCGTCGAGTTCGACAACATGACGGCCGTCGCCCGCGCGACGGAACGCGGCGGCGGCGTCGCACTGATGCCCGCGCTGATCTGCGAACCGTGGTTCGAGAAGGGCGTGCTCGCACGCGTGGAGGGCTTCGACCAACTCGCGGACGAGGCCTACTATCTGGTCGCGCGTCGCAGCGACATCGAGCGCAGCGAGGTCCGGGCCTTCACCGATTGGCTGATTGAGCAGTTCCGCGTCGCGGAATGAGGCACGCGGGCTGGACTGCGCCCGGATTGAATGATGAACGCTCATTCATCGTGTGATGAACAATCGTTTGTCGCATTGCAGCATGAGCCCTACTCTTTCCCCTGTCCCGCGGGCACATGAAGCGGCCCGAAGCGCACTCCCCCTGCGGCTTCGGTCCCTTCCCCGCTGGAACTTGCCGGGTGGCTGGGACGCACTCCCCCTGCGGCTCCACACCGTCCCGGCAAGTTTTTATTCCGGAAAAGGCGCCCCACGGCGCCTTTTTCATTTCTGCGGGCGTGTCAGCCGTGTCCGCGAGTCATTGCTGCCTGCGACTCAGCCGCTCGTGCAGCGGGCTCGAACGCGGAAAATGGGCGAGCAGGTATTCCATCTGGTCGGCCAGCACGCGCCGACCCTTCAGATAGATGTACTCGGCGTAGCTCGGCGTGAACGGCACGGCGATGAGCTGCATCTTCGCCTGCTCCGGCGTGCGCCAGGCCTTGAGGTTGTTGCAGCGCCGGCAGGCGGTGACGACGTTGTTCCAGTTGTCCTGGCCGCCGCGCGAAAGCGGCGTCACGTGCTCACGCGAGAGCTGGCTGGTCGGGAAGCGCTGGCCGCAGTACAGACAAAGGTGCGCGTCGCGCCGGAACAGGGTCTCGTTGTTGAGCGGCGGCACGTAGCCGTGGTGCCGATTGCCGGGGTTGTGGCTGTGCCCGATCGTGGCGACGATCGAGCTGACCTGGACCACGGTGCGCTGGCCCGTGCGCGCGCTGACACCGCCGCGCAGCGCAAACAACGTCTGGCCGAAGGCGTAGGCCACCTGACCCATGAAATGCAGCCGGACCGCGTCCCTGTAGTCGATCCACTCCAGGGGCATGCCGGAGACATCGGTGCGCAGCACTTCCTGCGAGAGCGCATGCATGCGGTGAAGATACGGTACCTCTGTGCAATAATCCATGGTCGACTTCTGGCTGCGCCCATGAATATCCCTTGCCGGGCAGCGAGTTAGCCCGAGCGGGGGCAGGGAGCATTGCTCGGCCGATGCCATGGATCAATGCACCCACGGCGTACCCTCACCCCGGACTCCTGTCCGTCGCCGCGGTGCGTCGCGGCCGGCGGGGCTGCCGTTGAACTGACGAGGTCATCATGTCGCTCACGATCGGAGTACCGCGCGAGACCTTCCCCGGCGAACGGCGCGTCGCCACCGTACCTGAGGTCGTCGAGAAGCTGGTCAAGCTGGGCTTTGCCGTCTGCGTGGAATCGGGCGCAGGCGCTGCGGCCGATTTCGGCGACGAGGCCTACGCAGCCGCGGGCGCACAGGTCGTCGCGGGTGCCGCGGAGCTCTACGGTGCCGCCGACGTCGTGTTCAAGGTCCGGGCGCCGACGCCGGACGAAGTGACGCGGCTGCGGCCGGGCAGCACGCTCGTGAGCTTCCTCTGGCCCGCGCAGAATCCCGAACTCATGCAGGCGCTGGCCGCGCGCCAGCTGACCGTGCTTGCGATCGACTCGCTGCCCCGGCAGCTCTCGCGTGCCCAGAAGATGGATGCGCTGACCTCCATGGCCAGCATCAGCGGCTACCGCGCGGTGATCGAGGCCGCCAACGCCTTCGGCCGCTTCTTCAACGGTCAGGTGACGGCCGCAGGCAAGGTTCCGCCAGCCAAGGTGTTCATCGCCGGTGCCGGCGTGGCGGGTCTGGCCGCGACCGGCACGGCCGCCAACCTCGGCGCCATCGTGCGCGCCAACGACACGCGCGCCGAGGTCGCCGACCAGGTCACCTCGCTCGGCGGCGAATTCGTCAAGGTCGACTACGAGGAAGAAGGCTCGGGCGGCGGCGGTTACGCCAGGGTCATGAGCGAGGGCTTCCAGCAGGCCCAGCGCGAGATGTACGCGAAGCAGGCCCAGGACGCGGACATCATCATCACGACGGCGCTGATCCCGGGCAAGCCCGCGCCGAAGCTCATCACCACCGACATGGTGCGGAGCATGAAGCCCGGCAGCGTCATCGTCGACATGGCGGCGGAGCAGGGCGGGAACTGCGAACTCACGGTGCCCGGCGAGGCCGTCGTGCGTCATGGCGTCACGATCATCGGTTACACCGACCTCGCGAGCAGGCTCGCCCGGCAGGCGTCGACGCTGTACTCGACCAACCTGCTGCGCCTGACCGAGGAGCTCTGCAAGACCAGAGACGGCGTCATCGAGGTCGACATGGAGGACGACGCCATCCGCGGCCTCACGGTCGTCAAGGAGGGCGTGATCAGCTGGCCGCCACCGCCGCCGAAGCTGCCGGCCGCGCCACCGCCGGCCGCCGGGTCCGTCGCAGC
>JAYRRR010000094.1:0-46736 GCA_041910015.1 Steroidobacteraceae bacterium | reverse complement strand
GCCGTTGGTCACGACGCGGCCCGCGTCGGCGAGCAGGTGCTGCACTTCGTCGGGCCGCACGCGCGGCAGGAGCAGCAACCCGCCGGGCGCACCCGCGGGACGTTGCGGTTGCGCCCGGCCCGTCAGCACCACGACGGGCTGCCCGGTCGCGCGAGCGTAGATGTCGGCTGCCGCGACGAACAGCTCGGCCGGGTCGACACCCGTCACGCCGCCTTCGCCGCGCCCGCCGGGCACGAAGACCGTGTAGGCGCCGGGTTCGAGTCCGCGCGACTGCAGCCATCGCCGGCGTTCGGCGGGGTCGGAGGGCGTGAACAGCGTGTCGAGGCGGCGCACGCGATGACGCGGCGAAAAACGCAGCTTGAGTCGTTCGACAGGCGACAGCCCGCCGGTGACGAATTCGGGAAACACGATCCAGTGCTCGTCGAGCAGCCTGAGCCAGCTCATGCGGAACGCCTTCCAGCGCAGGCGCGGCGAGCGACTCGTGAAGACGAGTCGCGCTCCGGCGCGGCGCGCGGCGCGCAGCTGCTCGGTGCGGCCGGCGTTGTCGAACACGACGACGTCGGGCTGCAGCTCGCGGATCGTCTCGACGACCTGGTGCGTGCTGCGCGTCGGCGAGTCGTCGCAGTCGTGGATCGGGAAGTCGACGGCGTCGCGGAACGCGCCGTGGCGGCTCACGAGGAAATGCGCATCGATGGTGGGTGCGACGCGGCGCAATTCGCGCGCGACGATGAGGCAGCGCATCAGTTCGCCCGAGCCGTGCGGCCCCGAGACGGGCACGAAGAGCACGCATGGGTGACGTGAGCTGGGACTGATGTCGGCAGGCGGCATGGAGCGTGGGCCGGTCCGTTCCGTCCGTCGCTGGGCGGAAGGCATCATACAGGCCCGTTCAGTACTTGAGCGCCGACAGCAGCAGGTTCGTCTCGGACGTCGCCACGCCGCCAATGCGTCGGATGCGGGCGAGGACGCGGTCGAACTCCCCGAGCGACTCGGTGCGCAACTCCGCGACGATATCCCAGCGACCGTTGGTCGTATGCAGCGTGGCGACCGCGGGGTCGGCCCGCAGCGCCGCGAGCACGGCCTCGACCGAGGGCCCTTCGACGGCGAGCAGCATCAGCGCCACGATGCGACGATCGGCTTCCGGCGCGCGAGTGCGCACGGTGTAGCCGGCAATGGTACCGTCACGCTCGAGCCTCGCGAGCCGGTTCTGCACCGTGCCGCGCGCCACGCCGAGGCGCTTTGCCAGCGCGGCCACGGGGAGCCGAGCGTTGGCTCGCAGGAGACTGATCAACTGCCAGTCCAGGTCGTCCACGACGTCCGCTATGCCTGATCACTTCGACTAGTTTGTGTGACGATTCGCTCAGATTGCAATGCAAACAGGTCATTTGTCTGCCTTCCTGTTGGCTGCCGCGGCGCGGATGATGACCGCCAGGGGTCTGACCCCAGTCAAGTTTTTCTTGACGGAAGCGCCGTCAAGAAAAACTTGACTGGGGTCAGACCCCCACGGAGGGACGTGATGGCGGACACGAACGTCGCACTGATCGGCGCACCGACCGACGTCGGCGCCGGCACACGAGGCGCATCGATGGGGCCCGAGGCGCTGCGCGTCGCGCAACTGCAGCGCACGCTCGAAGCGCAGGGGCTCGTCGTCGACGACCGCGGCAACCTCGCGGGCCCCGCCAATC
Source organism: Steroidobacteraceae bacterium (assembly GCA_041910015.1). GTDB lineage: Bacteria > Pseudomonadota > Gammaproteobacteria > Steroidobacterales > Steroidobacteraceae > RPQJ01. Next base: position 45,054 of record JAYRRR010000094.1, on the reverse strand, counting down.
CCTGGCGTCCGCCCGTCGGCGGTTACCGCCATCTGGCGGAAGTCACGGCGTGGACCCGGCTGGTGCACGACGCGTGCCTGGCGGAACTCGAGACAGGGCGGCTCCCCATTCTGCTCGGTGGCGATCATTCACTCGCGATCGGCTCGATCGGCGCGGTGGCGCGTCACTGTCGCGCGACGGGTCGCCGGCTGCGCGTGCTCTGGTTCGACGCGCACGCGGACTTCAACACGAGCGTGCTCACTCCGAGCGGCAACCTCCACGGCATGCCGGTGGCCTGCCTGTGCGGCCACGGCCCGGTGGACCTCGTCGAACTCGGCGGTCATGTGCCGACGCTCGAGCCGTCGCAGCTCTGCCAGATCGGCATCCGCAGCGTCGACGCCGGCGAAAAGAAGTTCGTGCACCAAACCGGTTTCGAGGTGTTCGACATGCGCTACATCGACGAGATCGGCATGCGGCAGGTCATGGACTTCGCGCTGGCTGGCGTCGATGCCGCGACGCATGTCCACGTGAGTCTCGACGTCGACTTCCTCGATCCCGTCATCGCGCCCGGCGTCGGCACCACTGTCCCCGGTGGTCCGACCTATCGCGAGGCACAGCTCTGCATGGAAATGGTGGCGGACACGGGCCGCCTCGCCTCGCTGGACATCGTCGAGCTCAACCCGGCCTTCGACGTTCACAACCGCACGGCCGAGGTCGCCGTCGACCTGATCGGCTCGCTGTTCGGCAAGAGCACGCTGATGCGCAAGCCGTCGCCGAGCGCTGCTTGTCGCCGCGGCTCTTGCGACCCGTGAAACAGTCGACGTTCTCGCCCGGCCCGCAACGCCGGATCCTTGAACGTGCCGCCGACGCGCAACGCTCCGCGCAGTGCGCCATGCGCGCGCCGGTGCACTCCTGCCGGCGCAGCATGCATCGCGACGATTGCGTATGCTTGCGGTCGTCATGAACCGCTGGTGGCGTGTCGCGCTGCTGCTGGTCCTCGCCGTCGCTGCGCGGGGCTGGCTGGTGCCGCAAGCTCCGTCGGGAGCCGATGCTCCCGATGGCACGGCATCGATCTCGGCTGCACCGTCCGGTGCGCAGGCCGGCGGCGCGGTGTCGGTGGACCCGGCGCTGCCACCCGAGGCCCGTGAAACCCTGCGGCTGATCGCCGCCGGCGGACCCTTTCCCTACGATCGCGACGGAACCGTGTTCCAGAATCGCGAGCGCCTGCTTCCGTCGCGACCGCGTGGTCATTACCGTGAGTACACCGTGCCGACGCCGGGGTCGCGCGACCGCGGCGCACGGCGCATCGTCGCCGGCGGCGAGCCACCGGCCGAGTTCTACTACACGGACGATCACTACCGGAGCTTCCGGCGGATCGAGGCAACCGATCGATGACGGCTGGAAAAGAGCAGATCCGGGGCGCTGGCACGTCAGGCGTGACGCCGGGCGTGCGCGAGACGAGGCTCACCGATGCCGTTGTCGCCGACGTCGTGGCACCGGCGCAGGCGCTCGGCTACGTCGTGTTCGACGTCGACCTCGGCGGTTGCTATGACAAGGAAGGCCTGCTCGACCGGACGGCTCGCGCGCTGTCATTCCCGGAGTGGTTCGGGCGCAACTGGGATGCCTGGTTCGACTGCCTGACCGACCTGAACTGGCAACCGCGCGCACCAGGCTACGTGCTGCTGTTGCGACGCGTCGCACGCCTGCGGCAAACGGCACCGGAAGCGCTCGATACCGCGCTCGCCATCCTCGAGGACGCCTCGCGCGTGTGGGCGGACCGCGGCGTGACCTGGTGCACGTTCGTCGACGCCGACCACGACGCCTGAGCAAGGCGCTCCGACTGACTGGCAATACTGAACTGATGCGCTATGCTGGCGGCTCCACCGCGAGGTCACGCATGGCGATTCACCTGATTGGCGGCTACCAGACAGATTTCGCGCGCGTCTGGTCGCGCGAAGGGCGCGACTACGGCGACATGATGTGCGAGGCCATCGATGGCGCGCTCGCGAGCTGCCGGCTCGACGCCGACGAAATCGACGCGACGCACGTCGGCAACGCGTTCGGCGAGCTGTACCGGGGCCAGGGCCATCTCGCCGCGATGGTGGCGCAGGTCGAACCCCGGCTGTACGGCAAGCCGGCGATGCGGCACGAAGCCGCCTGCGCGTCCAGCTCGCTCGCCATCCTCGCGGCCTCGGCGGAAATCGAGGCGGGGCGTTACGATTGCGTGCTCATCGTCGGCGTCGAGGAGGAAAAGAATCTGCCGGGCGACCAGGCCTCGCAGGTGCAGAATGCGGCGTCCTGGCAGGGGCACGAGGGCATCGAGTGCCGGTTCATGTGGCCGGCCGTCTTCGGCCGCGTCGCAATGGAATACGAGGCCCGCTACGGCCTCGACCGGCGACACCTGAACCGCATCGCCGAGATCAACATGACGAACGCGAAACGCAACCCGCTGGCGCAGACGCGCGGCTGGACGTTCCGTCCCGAGACGTTCACCGACGACGACCAGTACAACCCCGTCGTCGAGCCTGGCACACGACGGCAGGACTGTGGCCAGATCACAGACGGCGCGGTCGCGCTGGTGCTCGCGTCCGACGCGTTCATGCACCGGTACGCCGCGCGTCGTGGCGTGCAGGTGCGCGAGTTCCCGCAGGTGCTCGGCTGGGGTCACACCAACGCGGGCATCCGTTTCCTCGACAAGATCGAGCGCAGCCGCGGCGAGCCCTACGTGTTCCCGCACGTGCGCAAGGCGATCACCGATGCGTGGCGCCGTGCAGGCATCGCGGGCGTCGAGGCGCTCGACGGCATCGAGACACACGACTGCTTCACCTCGACGGAATACATGGCGATCGATCACTTCGGGCTGACGCCGCCGGGGCAGAGTGGGCGCGCCATCGAGTCCGGCACGATCGAGCCGGGCGGCACGTGCCCGGTCAACCCGTCCGGCGGTCTGATTGGCGTCGGTCATCCGGTCGGCGCGACCGGCGCACGCATGTTGCTCGATGCGGGGAGGCAGGTCACCGGCACCGCAGGTGACTGTCAGGTCGAAGGCGCCCGGACGTTCGGCACGCTCAACATCGGCGGCTCGCTCGGCACGGTCGTGAGCTTCGTCGTCGGCCTGCGCGACTGACGCGGCAGCAAGCGCGTTGGACGCCTACATCCATGACGCCGTGCGCACGCCGCGTGGCAAGGCGCGGCCCGACGGCGGCCTCGCGTCGCTGCAGCCACACGAACTCGTCGGCGCTCTGGTCGACGCGCTCGAGACGCGCGGCCAGGCGCCGCGCCGCGTCGAGGCGCTCGTGCTCGGCTGCGTCGGGCAGGTGGGCGCGCAGGGCGGCAACGTCGCGCTGGTCGCGAAGCTGCACTGCGGGGTCATGGACGAGGCTTACGCGTTCACGCTGAACAATTACTGCGTGTCCGGGCTGACGGCCATCGGCCATGTTGCCGCGCGCGTTGCCGGCGGCGACGTCGAGCGCGCGCTCGCGGGTGGTGTCGAGATGATGTCGCGCGTGCCGTTCCTCGGCGACCAGGCGGGGTATTACACGGACGCCCGCTTCCCGAAGCGCACGCGGTTCATCCCCGTCGTGCTCGCGGCCGACCGGCTGGCCGAAGCCGAACGCATCACGCGTGCGGAGCTAGACGCGGTCGCGCTCATGTCGCAGCAGCGCGCGGCGGCGGCGGAGGCCATGCCGGCCCTGAACGCCTCGCGCGTGCCGCTGGGCGGTCTCACCGCGGACGAATGCGTGCGGCCGCAGACGACGGCGGCCGCGCTCGCGGCAATGGCGCCCTCGTTCGTCGCGCTGTCGGAGCAGTATCGCGACGCGCTCGATGGCCCGCTCGACCATCGTCACACGCTCGGTCATGCACCACCGGTCTGTGACGGGGCGGCCCTCGCGGTCGTCGGCGGCGCGCCGCGAGACGGAGCGCCGCCACGCGCGCGCATCCTCGCTTATGCCGAGAGCGGCGGCGACCCGCACGCGTCGCTGCTCGCAGGCTTCCGGGCCATGGAATGCGCGCTGCGGCGAGCCGGGCTTGGTCTCGCCGACATGGACCGTATCGAGTTCATGGAGGCATTCGGGGTCACCATCGCGAAATTCCTGCGCGATTTCGGGGTCGACCCGGCCAGCGTCAACGTGGGCGGCGGACACATCGCGCGCGGCCACCCGATGGGCGCCTCGGGCGCCATCCTGCTGTCGACGCTGCTCGACGCGCTCGACGCCGTCGACGGACGCTTCGGCCTGGTGGTGTGCTCGGGCGCTTCGGGTGTCGGCGCCGCCATGGTGGTCGAGCGGCTCACTTCGTCCGCAGCACCTCGACCTGTGCGGGGCCGACGTATTCCCCGATGCGACGGATCCGCCCGTACTGCAGCCTGATCATGCAGCAGGCGTGCAGCTTCAGCCGACGGCCGCCCGGCCATTGCACCTCGCGTCCGCGTGCGGCATCGCCTGCGTTCAACGCGTCGAGGAAGTGATCCGCGAACGCGAAGTCGTCTTGCGTCGACAAGACGGATTGCCCGGCGGCGAGACTCGAGGCGCGGCCGGCCGACGGTCGATTGCCAGGGACGAGGAGCGGTCCATGAGCATGCGTTTCGACGGTCGCGTCGCCATCGTCACCGGCGCGGGTCTCGGTCGCTGCCACGCGCTTGCGCTCGGCGCGCGTGTCGTGGTCAACGACCTGGGCGGCGACGTGCACGGCTGCCGAGGCCGTCGGGGTCCCGCCCGGCTCCGGCACGGCGTAGCGGTCAGCCAGCCGCGACCGGCTCGCCCGCGATCCGCGCGAGGTCGTTGCGCACGAGCTTGCCGACGCTGTTGCGTGGCAACTGTTCGACGCAGAGCAGTCGCTCCGGGTACTTGAACGTCGCGAGGCCCGCACGCGCGAAGTGCTCGCGCACCTGTTCGAGCGTCGGCTGCGCGCCCGGGCGTGGCACGACCACCGCGCAGATCCGCTCGCCCATGATCGGGTCGGCATAGGCCGAGACCGCGCCTTCGAGCACCTCGGGCATCTGCGACAGCACCGAGTCGAGCTCCTCCGGTGCGATCTTCATGCCGCCGCGCACGATGATCTGCTTCAGGCGGCCGACGAACCGGTAGTATTGCGGCGGCTCGCGGTCGCCTTCGATCTCGAACAGGTCGCCGGTACGGAACCAGCCGTCCGCCGTGAACGCCTTCTCGGTGAGCTGCGGCGCCCGGAAATAGCCGTCGAAGACCGACGGGCCCGTGATCTGCATCTCGCCGGGCCGGCCGCGCTCGAGGATCTCGGCGCTCGTGTCGGGATCGACGATGCGCGTGCGGATCGCGACGGGCGAAGGCGGATCCCACTCGACTTCGGCGCGACCCCAGCGCGGGAACAGCCGCGCGCGGTGCGCCGGGTCGGGCGCGTTGGCCGCGTTGGTCAGCAGCGAGACGCCCTCGTTGGAACCGAAGATGTTGACGATCTCGATGCCGAAGCGGTCGTGGTACCCGGCGATCGTCTCCGGGTCGAGCGGCGCCGAGCCCGAGCCGATGCAGCGCAGCGACGAGAAGTCGATCGCCGCGAGCGTCTTGTCGTCCTTGAGCAGCATGTTCAGCACGGCGGGCGGCGCGATCGCGTATTCCACGCGTTCCTCGGCGATCTGGCGCAGGTAGACGCCGAGATCCAGCGGGTGGTGCAGGACCAGCGTACCCGCGGCGTGCAGCCAGCTCATGAAGCAGCCGCCGATGCCTGCCATGTTGACCAGCGGGAACGGGTTCAGCAGGCGCGTGCCGGGCTGGATGCCGGCGCCACGGAAGTGCCCGTGGCTGATCGCGATCCAGTGGTTGTGCGACCGCGGCACGCCCTTCGGCAGGCCTTCCGTGCCCGACGTCCAGCAGATCGTGGCGATGTCGTTGGCGCCGATGGCGGCGGCCGCGACATGCGTCTGCAACCGCGCCCGCGCCGCTGCCGTCAACGTCGCCGCCGTAAAGGCCGTGGCACCTGGCACCGACTGTTCGCCGAGACACAGCGGCAGCAGCCGGCGACCCGCGGCGAGCTCGACGTGTGTGGCGGCGTACGGGGCACCCTTGAGGTCGCGTACCGTGAGCGTGGCCCGTGCGCCGGTGAAGTCCGCGAGCTGTTCGAGCTCGTGGCGGCGGAACTGCATCGGCACCGGGCTGACGATCACGCCGACGCGCATCGCCGCGAGATAGAGCGCCGGGTACTCGACGACGTTCGGCAGTTGCGCCAGCAGTACGTCGTCGCGCCCGAGGCCGAGCTCGAGCAGCCGCAGCGCCAGGCCGTCGGCGAGATCGGCGACCCCGCGGAACGTGAGCCGGCGCGGCGCATCGCCGAGCAGCGCCGTGCGGTTCGGCGGATCGACCAGCGCGAGCCTGTCTGGCACGGCCTGCACGGCGGCGTCGAACAGGTCGGTGATGCGGCGGTCGGACCACCAGCCCCGACGGCAGTATTCCTGGATCAGTTCCTCGCGGGTCGTGCGCACGTCGTTTCCCTCGTCAGTGCAGCGGCCGGGTTGCCCCGGCGTCGCGGCGCGCCATGCCGGCTGTCGGCCGCCGCGCGCATGCTATAAAGTTCAATGTCGCAAGCGTATAGGAGGACGCCATGGACCGTCGCAGATTCCTGGGAACCACCACCGTTGCCTCGGGCCTGCTCGCCTCGACGACAGCCCGGGCGTCGAGCGGCGCACTGCAGCATCTTGACGTCGTCCGGGACATGATCCTGGCATGGCGTCGCAAGGACCTCGACGCCGTGCTCGCGCACGCCCACGACGACATCGTATGGCACTCGCACGTCGGCAGCCCGTCGATCACGGGCAAGGCCGCCATGCGGGATTTCGTCACGCGGCTCACAGCGCAGATGCAGGACATCCGCTGGCGCATCTTCGGGGCGGCGCAGCACGACGATCAGCTCTACCTCGAAGGTGTCGACGACTACGTGACGACCGAGGGCCGGCGCGTCGTGCTGCCGTACGCCGGCGTGATGGCGTTTCGCGACGGGCTCGTCGTCGAGTGGCGCGACTATTTCGATCGCGCGCTGTTCGACCGGCTGAAAGCCGGCGAGACACCTCCGGCTTACCTCGAGGCGCTCACCAGCCGTCCCGCGCTGTTCTAGCGGCTGCACGTCCACGTCTCCGTCAGCGCCCCGTGTGCTCGCGCACGAGGTGGGCGGCCGCTGTCGCGTCGCGGCGGGCGACGTGGACGCGGTACGCCTCCGACGCGTTCAGCGCGTGCATGAACGCTTCGCCGATGCTGCGATTGCCGCCGGTGGCCAGCACCACGCACCCCTTCAGGTCCATGCTGTGCTCCTGTTGGTATCTCGTTCAGGCCGTCGTCGGGCCCGGCCGCACGACCTCCGGCCCCGCCGGCTCGGCATAGAGCCGGGCGACGTCCGCCTCGCGGCGGGCCAGCGTCACGCGCTGGTTGACCGTGCCCTTGTCGGAGACCTCGTGCTGGTCGACGCTCGGCGGCTCGACCAGCAGCCGCAGACGCTCGACGCGCTCGCTCAGGCCGCGTCCCGCGTTGTATGCGGTCAGGCGCGCGGCCAGCTGTTCGACGAAGTCAGGTCCGGGTTTCGATCGCGGCCACGCGAGCAGCCCGACGTAGGCGCGGTTCTCGCCGCAGACGACGGCGTCGACGAGCAGTGGCGCCGTCGCTTCGAGCACCTCGGTGCGCAACCGGCCCGCGGCGACCCACGTGCCGGTGGCGAGCTTGAACTCCTCCGCAAGCCGGCCGGTGAACCGCAGGCCCTTGCCGACGTCGTCGGCGTCGTGGAACTGCGCCGTGTCGCCGGTGCGGTAGAAGCCCTCCTCGTCGAAGATCGCGTGATTGGCGTCGCCCTGGCCCAGGTAGCCCGGCGTGACGACCTGCCCACGCACCCGCACCTCGTAGCGCGCGCCGTGTGGCACGAGTTTGAGCGTTACTCCCGGCATCGGCAGGCCGATGCCCACGGTCTCGGTCGGAAAGTAGATCGACATGCAACCCGACGAGGTCTCGGTCGCGCCGTATCCAGTCGTGAAGAAGATGCGCTCGCCGGTCGTCTCGATCGCAAGCCGCTGGAAACGGTCGTAGAGCGCCTGCGGCAGTCCCGCGCCGCCGTAGAGCGCGAGCCGCAGTCGACTGAAGAAGCTGTGGCGCAGATCCGCATCGGCCTCGAGCGCCTCGACCAGCATCGCGTAGCCGAACGGCACGTTGATGTAGAAGTTCGGCGCGATCTCCCGCAGGTTGCGCAGCGATTCCTCGAACTGCCCGGGCAGCGGACGACCCGCGTCGATGTGGAACTCGCCGCCGCTGCAGAGTGTCGCGAACTGGTTGCACGCACCCGAGACGTGGCTCCAGGGCAACCAGTCGAGCATCGTCTCGCTCCAGCCTGCGCTTTCCTCGAGCACCTGCCGGCCCTGTGCGACGTTCGCAGCCACCATGCGCTGCGTCTGCACGACGGCCTTCGGCAGGCTCGTCGAGCCCGAGGTCAGCATGTAGAGCGAGGGGGCGTCGGGATCGAGCGCCGCGATCGCGGCATCGACCGCGTCCGTGACCGGCGTCGCGAGCACCTCGGCCCATGCCATCGCGGGACGCGCGAGCAATGCGGGATCGGTCGTGACGATCTCGGCGTCGCCGAAGTCGACGGTTTCGAGCGCACGCTGGAATTGCGCCGTCTGCTCGGCGAAGACGACCGCGGGCTGCACGAGCCCGAGCACGTGACGCAGCCGGCCGAAGTCGCCGGGCATCAGCGAGTAGTTGGCGGAGACGGGGCACACCGGAACCGCTGCCGCCATGCCGCCGAACTTCACGGCCGCGTGGGCGATGGAGTTGCCCGAGAGGATCAGCACCGAGCGGCCGGGTGGCAGCGACCTCGCGAGCAGCCAGGCGGTGACGGCATCGGCCATGCGCTTGAACTCGCCGTAGGTGCAACGCCGCCAGGGGCCGCCCGGGCCCGCGCGCTCGGCGATGCACGCTCGTCCCGGCTCGCGGCGTGCCCAGTCGGCGAGTTGCGCCGGCAGGTTCGGCACGAACGGCGCGAGCGGCGTGATGGGCTCGATGATCAGCGTGCCGTCGCTGCGCCGCTCGATCTGCATGGCGGCGGACGGGAAATGCGTCGCCCGAAACGGCGCGCAACGCTGGCGCGTGGCGTCGACAGTCGCGTTCATGGATGGTCGCAGGAGAGGCCCTGGAGGTCCTGACGCGCGAGCAGGCGGCCGAGTGCCGCGTCGTCCCGTTCCTCCATGCTGTCGCCCTCTGCGAAGTCGTGCATGATGCACAGACACTTGCTTAACAAGACTGAAAGGAAATCCGCCCATGGTCAAGTCGTCCAGTGCCGGTCCGACGCGCGTCGTCGTCGTCACGGGCGCCGGCACCGGCCTCGGCCGGGCCTACGCGCTGCGTCTCGCCGCCGACGGGCTGCGGGTCGTCGTCAACAATCGCCGGCGTGAGGTCGACGCAACCGGGCGCGGCAGCGCCGATTGCGTGGTGGCGGAGATCCGCGCCGCGGGCGGCGAGGCCATCGCGAACCACGACGACGTCGCCGCCGACGGCGCCGGGGCACGCATCGTCGACCAGGCGCTCGCGACCTGGGGTCGGCTCGACGCGCTCGTGAACAACGCCGGCATCGAGCAGCACGCGAGCTTTCACCGCACCGAGATGCAGGAATTCCGCCGGATCGTCGAGGTGAACCTGATGGGTACGGTGGCCGTCACGCACGCCGCCTGGCGGCACATGCGCGCGGCCGGCCACGGGCGCGTGATCGTGTCCGCCTCGTCGGCCGGTCTGCACGGTCTGCACGGTCTTTCCGCGTATGCCGCCTCGAAGGCGGCGCTGATCGCGTTCGCCCGCTCGCTTGCGGCCGAGGGCGCGGCGCTCGACGTCTTCTGCAATGCCATAGCACCGTACGCGGCCACGCGCATGACTTCGCCCCACGTGACCGATCCGGCAGAGCGTCGCGCGACGGCCCCCGAACGGATCGCGCCACTGGTCGCGGCGCTGGTCAGCGAGCGATCGCGCGTGAACGGGCAGGTGATCGTGGCCGGCGGCGGTCTCGCGCGGCGCGCGACGACCGTCGAGCTCGACCGTCTGATCGAGATCGGCGATGCGTTCGACGCGACCGATGCGTCGGCACATCTGCTCGATACCTCGCTGGTCGTCGCTGGCGTGGGCCGCGCGTTCGCCGACGGCCGCGCGTCGTACGAGGAGTTCGCCGCGCAGATCGGCAAACGAGACTTGCAGGACTGTCACGACGCGGGGAGTGTACCTCAGTCCAATTCCGGCCAGTGACCGACGTTGCATTCCGGCGACGCCGCGCGTCTGCGCCAACGTCCGTAGTGGGGGGGCGCGTTCATGAAGCGGCACGAATGCCTGGTTCCGCCCCGAGTCCAACGTCGCTGGCCCGCGCCCGCGCGACCGTGCTGCCCGGCAGGAACGTCGTGGGCGGCACGAAGGCCTGCGCGACGTCCCGGGCTGCCCATCACCGGCGAGCGGCCATCGGAGGGACCCATCGTCGCTCGAACCGCGTGCGCCGCGCCGCCGATCGGACGTGAGTGGCTCGAAACCTTCACTCCAATCGACCCCGCCACGCACGCGCTCGAACGTGAGAAACGCCCTCGCGCCTGTTGACACGAAGGGGCCACATCAGAACCGCAGCGTCACGTCCAGGCCATAGGTGCGCGGCGCACCGAACTGCGAGACCTCCTCGCCGAAGAAGGAGATGATGTTCACGCGATAGAGTTCGTCGGTGAGGTTCTTGCCCCAGATCGCGACCTCCCAGTTCGCATCGGGCGGCGCAAGCCCGATCCTGGCATCGAGGAGCCCGTACGACGCTTCCTTGGCGACATTGTCGGTTCCCCAGAACATGTCACTCTGCCAGGAGTAGTTCATGCTGAGATCCAGCGCGTCGGACCACTGACCGAGGCTCATGGTGTAGTAGACGCCGCCGTTCAGCTGGGTCTCGGGCGTCCGCTGCAGCCGGTTACCGGAGCTGTCGAGCGGCAACCCGGTCGTCGGATCGATCGCCGACTCGATGAAGTTCTCATAGGTCGCGTCGACGTACGACCCCGCGAACGTGAAGCGCAGCGCATCCATTGCCACCCAGTCGAGTTCCGCCTCGATGCCCTTGATTTCGGCGCTCGCCGCGTTGTCTGTGAGGTTGCACAGGCAGGCGGCATTCGTCTGAGTGACCTGCAGGTCCTCGTAATCCATCATGAACAGCGCCACGTTCAGGCGCAGTGTGCGGTCCAGCAGCGTCGACTTGAGGCCGACCTCGTAGTTGCTCGCGCTCTCCGGATCGAAGGGCGTCGTCGCCTGCGGGATGTTGGCCGGCGTGTCGTCGAAGCCGCCACCCTTGAAGCCCTCGGCGTAGGTCGCGTAGAGGAACAGGTTCTCGCTCTGGGTCCACTCGAGGATGGCCTGTGGCGTCGTCTCGCTCCACTCTTCCGAGTAGGCCGTCCTGAATCCCGTGCCTTCGGCATAGACCCACTGGTTGGGCGGCGCGCAGGTCGCAACGCCCACGCCGCCGGTCGGTGTCCGGATGATCGTTCCGTCCGGCGCGCGGCACAGCGACTCGATCGTCACGTTGGCGCGCGGGTCGTTCGGGCTGAACCGGTCGCCGGTCTCCACCACGAAGCCGCTGACCGTGCCGTCCTTCTTGTCGTTCGTGTAGCGGACACCGACGCTGAGCTTCAAGGTATCCGTGAACTTGAAGCCGACCTGGGCGAAGCCGGCGTAGTTCTCGATCTCGCCGTCGTTCACCCACTTGTTCTCGCCGCTCAGTGTGGAGAGTGGGTTGTTGCCGCCCGGGAGCACGGCACCGAGGAAATTCTCGCCGATGAAGCGGTCCGTCTTGTCGATGCCGTCGGTCTTGTAATAGACGCCACCGATCCAGTCGAAGCGGCTGTCGGGATTGTTCGAGGTGAATCTGAACTCCTGGCTCAGCTGGTCCGCCTCGACGGCCTCGCCGACGGGCTGCGCGAAGAGGAACTGCCCGTTGTTGGACGTCGGCGGACGGGCTCCATACCTGGCGCTGATCCAGGCCATGTAGGCCTGCCAGTTGGCAATGCTCCATCCGAGCGCCTCGGGCCCGATGCCGGTCTGGTCGAAGAGCTGCGCGCTGTCGACCGAGCGGTAGCTGGTCAGGGAGTTGAACGTGAACAGACTCCCGTCCCACTCGACGTCGAGGGTCATCCCGTAGCCATCGCGTTCGAGAAACTGCTGGATCCGGTCCTCGCCCTTGTATTGGACGCTCTGCGCCATGTTTCTGCGCGGGTCGTTGAGCCCGAGATAGGCGCGCAGGTTGCTCCAGGGCCGGGTGCAGTTGGTGCGCAGGTAGGACGTCTCGCAGGACTTCGTGCCGCCGGGGACGGCAACGACATTGATGCCGTTCGAGTCGTCCGTGGTGTAATCGACGATGCCGCGGACCGACCAGTCACTGTCCGCCGGCTCCCAGAGGAGCTGGGCCCGCGCCTGGATCGATTCGAGGTCCTCGACATCGCGCTGGTGCAGTACGTCCCGGCTGTAACCATCGCGCTTGCGCCCCTGGAACGAGAAGCGCCCCGCGACCGTGTCGGTGAGGCCGCCGGTCACGTAGCCGGAGAGCAGCATCGCATTGTAATTGCCGTAGGACGCCAGGATCTCTCCCGACGATTCCTGCTCGGGTGCCCGGGTGATGATACTGAGCGCACCACCCACCACGTTCTTGCCGAGCAGCACGCCCTGCGGACCACGGATCACCTCGATGCGCTCGAGATCGTAGAAGTCGAAGTTGTAGTCGCCCGTGCGGCCGATGTAGACGCCGTCGACGAACGTACCGACCGAAGGATCCGAGGTCGGTGAGTCGAGTCGCGTGTTGGTGATGCCGCGGATATTGAGCTCGGCATCGAGGGGCGTTCCCGCCGTGAAGGAGAAGGCGGCCACGCTGTTTGCCAAGTCGCTCGCAGAGAACATCTTGCGCTCGGCGAGGGCTTCACCGGTGACGGCCGAGATCGCGATCGGTGTCGTCTGCAGTGCGCTCTCGCGACGTTGCGCAGTCACCACGATTTCCTCGATGGTCTCCTGTGCCAGCACCGGTGTCGTCGTGGCGACCGCGAGCATGGCCGTCAGCGCGGCGCGGCCAGCGGGCATGTCCGGACGGGCCGGATTGCGGGTGAGTTCGACGGTCATGTGGGCTCCCCCTCCGAGAAAATGCGGTTCTGTGTCCCCAGGCGTCCCGGCCGGGTCAAGGTCACTTGCCCAACGAGACTGTCGCAGGCTACTCCCCGAAGGCAGCGAGTCGCAAGCATCCCGCCGGGCGTCTGCCTGGTTGCGGCGGTCCGGTGCGCTTGAATGCCGGCCTGGAAACGTGGAGGATAGGACCTTAAGTACAGTTGTGCAAGCGACTGCGCGACGCCGCCACAGGAGACCTCGAGTTGCGCGTGACCATGCCGGGTGCCGCCGAACTGCACCGTCTTCCTCTGCTCGGCACCGTCCGCGTCCCGCCCGAGTGGGAGGACATCAACGGCCACGTCAACGTCAAGCATCACCTGTCGATGTACGACCTCACCAACGACACGATGCTCGCGTTGCTCGGCATCTCGGCCGAGTGGGTGCGCACCGAACAGGTGGGCCTCGTCGACCTCGAGCACCACATCTGGTTCCGGCGCGAGCTGCACGTCGGCGACGAGGTCGCGATGTACCTGCGCTTCACGGGCCTCAATACGCGCCGTGCGCAGGGCGTCGTCTTTCTGCTGAACGTCGCGACGGGCGAGGTTGCGAGCGCGGTCGAGTTCGTCTCGCTCGCGGTCGACCTGCGTGGGCGCCGTGCGGTGCACATGCCGGCCGTCGTGCACGCACGCGCCGAGGCGCTGCTGCGCGAGCACGAGGCGCTCGCATGGCCGGCACCGTGCTGCGGCAGCATTGCCGTCTGATGGATGGCCGGAGGCAAGGTCATGCTCGACGGTCTGCTGCAACTCATGCTCGCGGATGCCGTGCTCGTTTTCGGCTCGTTCCTGCTGCTGTGGGTTGCCGGACTCGCGGCACGCGATTCGAGTCTCGTCGACATCTGGTTCGCGCCCTGCATCGCGGCGGCCGCGGTGCTTGGGGCGTTCATCGGGGACGGCGCCGGGCCGCGGCGGTGGCTGATCGCACTGCTGGCCGTGGTCTGGGCGACGCGGCTCGGCGGCTACCTGCTCTGGCGCAACTGGGGCCGGGAAGACCCGCGCTACGCGCGCCTGCGCCGGAACGTCGAGGAGCAGGGCGGCAACTTTGCGTGGCACAGTCTGACGCACATCAACCTCTACCAGGCCGCCATCGTCTTCGTCGCGCTCGCGCCGTTCGCGGTTGCACAGGTTGCGCCTGCGCCGCCGCAGCTCGGGCCGCTCGCGTGGCTCGGCACCGCCTTCGTCCTCGTCGGCATTGCGTTCGAGGGCACGGCGGACCTGCAGCTCGCGCGCTTCAGGGCCGATCCCGGCAATGCCGGCAAGGTGCTCGACACCGGCCTGTGGCGCTACTCGCGCCACCCGAACTACTTCGGCGAAACCTGCGTCTGGTGGGGCTACTGGCTCATTGCGTCGGAGCACCCGTGGGGGCTTGTCACGGTGTTCTCACCCCTGCTGATGAGCTGGTCGGTGCTCGGCACGATGGGCAAGGGGCTGGTCGAGCGGCGCATGCTCAAGAAGCGACCCGGTTACGACGACTACGTGCGGCGCACCAGCGGCTTCTTTCCCTGGCTGCCACGGCGTTGACCGCGCGCGGCGTCCGTTCTGCCATGGGCCGTCACGTCGCGCGGGTCGACCACGCCACCACAGCCGGCGCAGACCAGCCGCGAACGCAGACGGTGGCCGCAAGGCTCGTGCCGCAGCACCAGCGCCGGCCCATCTGGCCACGGCATCCAGCGCGCGCCCCAGTCCTGCAGGGCGACCGTGAACCCGAAGAAGTCCCGACCCTTCGCGGTCAGGTGGTACTCGTGACGCGGCGGACGTTCCTGGTAGAGACGCTGCTCGATCACGCCCGCGGCGAGCAGGCGGCGCAGACGGTCGGCGAGGATATTGGTTGCGATGCCGAGCGCTGCGTTGATGTCGTCGTAGCGGTGCAGTCCGAACAGCAGGGCGCCGATGAGAAGGGCCGTCCAGCGGTCGCCCACCGTGTCGACGCACTGGAACATCGTCGTGTCGACGCCGTCGCCGCCGGCCCGGGCCCCGTTGCGTCGACGCGTGAGCGAGCGCGCGGAGCCGGGACCGCGCGCGCCCGGGCCCGGCTTGTAGCTCAGGTCGTGCCGCTCGACCGGCACGCCGCAATGGTGGCAGACGAACAGTGGCCGCAGCGTCCTGCCGCAAGCCGGGTGGACGAGCCGTGGCGGCAGGCCGTACTCGCCGCCCCAGCGGTTTTCCCACGTCCACATGCACAGCGCGACCGGGTAGAAGGCGAGCCCCTTTTCGGTGAGCCGATATTCGAGCCTGCCCGGCGCGCTGCCGTAGGGGCTGCGGTACAGCAGGCCCGCGTCGACCATCGCGTTGAGGCGGGCCGTGAGCGTGCCACGCGAGGCGCCGGTGCGTCGTCGCAGGTCTTCAAACCGCTGCACACCGAGAAACGCGTCGCGCATGATCAGGAGCGACCAGCGATCGCCCACCTCGTTCAGCGCGCGGGCCACCTCGCCGCTGCGCAACAGCTGGCGGATCGTGTCGATGCGCCTGGCGGAAGGTCTGGGCGGATTCGCGCGTGGGGTCGTATGGGCTGGGGACATGCGGGTGGATCGGCGACAGCGGGCGGATTCTAGCATCGGCGGCGCAGGCGCCCGAACCCGGGAGGGCATTTCATGGACTGGCAGCAACTGAAGAAGCTCGTCGCGTTCTACGGTCGCTTCACCGCGAGCTTCACGCAGATCGGCTATCGCTGGCGCCGTCTCGGCTGGGAACGGTTCACGCCCGATTTCCGCGGCCAGCGCTGGCTGGTCACGGGCGGCTCCGGCGGCATCGGCGAGCACCTGGTGCTCGCCGCGGCCCGTGCCGGGGCGGAAGTCGTGGCCGTTGCGCGCAATCCGGCCAAGCTCGAGGCGGTGCGCGCACGGGCGACGGCCGCAGGCATCGGGGGCGTGAGCACGGAAGCGTGCGACTTCACCTCGCAGGCCGACACCGAGCGGCTGCTCGCGCGCCTGCAGGCGGCGGGCCGGCAAATCGACGTGCTCGTCAACAACGTCGGTGTACTGCTCGACGACCTCGAGCTGACGGCCGAGGGGCGCGAGGCATCGTTCGCGACCAACCTGCTGAGCCACTACCAGTTGACCGAAGGCCTGCTGCGCCGTCGGTTGCTCGCCGAGCCCGGCGGCTGCGTGATCAACGTGACGTCCGGCGGCAGCTACAACGCGCCGCTGCTCGTGGCATGGCTGAACGTGACCGACCCTCAGCGCTACAGCGGCGTCGTCGCCTACGGCCTCGCCAAACGTGCGCAGATCGTGCTCAATCAGCACTGGCGAAACCGCCACGGCGGTCGCGGTGTGCAGTTCTACGTCATGCACCCGGGCTGGGCCGACACCGACGGCGTCAAGCGCTCGCTGCCGCGCTTCCGCAGGATCCTGCGGCCGCTGCTGCGCGACGCCGTTGCCGGTGCCGACACCGCGCTCTGGCTCGCCGGCCGGCGCCCGGCGCAGCCGGAACACGAGTGCGTGTGGTTCGACCGTGCGGTCCGTCCGGCGCACGTCTTTGCGCGCACGCGCGTCACGCAGGACACACCGCAGTCGCTGGTCGCGTATCTCGAGCAGGAACTCGCGCGTCAGGCCGCGGACGACTGAGGCCAGAGCTTCTCACCGGTGACCCAGGTCGCGTGGAAGCCGGCCGGCACGCGCGCCGGCAACCGCACGCGGGCGACTGGCCCGTCGGCGATCCGCCGGGCGTCGTAGACCCAGGCCTCGGACGCGTAGTCGGCGCCATTGGTCGCGATGGTGACGACGTAGCCGTCGTCCTCGCCGCCGCGCAGGCCCGGCGCGAACGCGGCCTCGCTCGGATACCAGCCGCGCGGATAACGGTGCAGCTCGTGCGAGCCGTCCTCGTGATCGAACTTCACGAGCGCCTCGAACGCCAGCGTCTGCAGGTCGGTCGGGATGAGCTGGTGATACGAGTAGCGCGTCTTCTCGCCGAGCCGCTGCAGGTTCGGCAGGCAGAACTCGGTGTTGAGGTCCGACAGCGGCTGCTCCGACTTCTCGCCGGTGCGCAGGTTCATGCGCCAGCGACGCAGGTGCCCCGTGTAGCGCAGGTACGCGAGCATGGAGCCCAGCGGGCCCTCGGTCGGGTCGCGGCGGATGGTCGGGTCGGGCTGGAAGCAGCCGTCCATGACGATCCAGTCGCCGTCTTCCCACGCGTTGACCATGTGCAGCACGTAGCCCGGCTCGAACTCGAACCAGCGCACCCGCTCCTGCGTGCCGTGGCGCGGCATCACGCCGAAGCGGCTCGGCACGTCGCGGTGGAACTGCACGACGCGATGACCCGTGCGCCTGAGCAGGTCGACGTCGTGATACAGCGGGAAGTCGTGGAAGATCGTGTGGTTCGGCGTGATCGTCGTGTCGTGCGGCAGGCGTGGTCCCGGCGTCTCGATGCGCGCGCTGTGGCGCACCTCGCCGTGCGGGTCGATCACGTAGTACGTGAGCCACGGCTGCAGGTCGGCATAGCCGTAGTTGATGAACTCGCCGGTGCGCGGGCAGGTCTTGCCGTGCGCGTTCATCGACGTGCGGAGGCCGCCGCCGAAATCCTCCACGCCTTCGGTCGCGAGCGTGAGCGGGTCGAGCCGGTAGACGCGCCCGGAGTTGTACCAGGCCGACAGCAGCTTGCCGTTGTGGAAGTTCAGCGTCGTGTTCGAGGTGTCCTTGCAGTAGTCGGAGTTCATGTGCACGTCTTCGCGGCCGGCCGCCCGTGCGACGTCGAACCGCGCCATCATGCCGGGCCAGTTCGCGCGACCGCGTTCGAAGTCGTCGTGCAGCGCGCGCGTCTGCACCCACTTGCGCACGTAGCTCGCGCGGCCGTCGCGGAAGTACACGCCGTGGACCATGCCGTCGCCGTCGAACCAGTGGTATGGGCCGGGTGGTGCGTAGACGGGGTTCGGGCCCTGGCGCAGGTAGGCGCCGTGCAGGTCGCCGGGCAACTCGCCGGCCGTGACGCACAGGTCGACTGCGGTGATCTCGGAGACGACCGGCGTGTACGGCCCGTGCAGGTACGGGTTGTCGATGCCGTCGACCCAGGTCGGGCGGTCCGCCGGGTCGTCCGGGTTGAGGTCGGTGTACTTGCGCATGCGGGGCGGTGCTCCTCGGCGTCGGCTCGCGGTCCGTCGGGACTATAGTACGATAATGCAAGTCATTGGAACCGGCCGACCCGCATGGCGAAGCGCGCCGTGGGGCGGCACGCGGGAGCGGGCGGTGAAGAAGTACCGGGTCGTGCAGTGGGCGACGGGCGGCATGGGCCGCAACGTGCTGCGGGCGCTCATCGACCACCCGTCGATGGAACTCGTCGGCGTCTACGTCTACGGTGCCGACAAGGCGGGGCGCGACGCGGGCGAACTCTCGCGGCGTCCGGCGACGGGCGTGGTCGCGACCGATGACGTCGAGCGCATCCTCGCGCTCGAGGCCGATGTCGTCGTGCACGCCGGCCGCATCGTGCCGCCCTACGGGTCGCACGACGCCGACCTGATCGCGCTGCTCGCCTCGGGCAAGAACGTGATCAGCATCAACGGCTACAGCCAGCCGCAGCACTGGGACGATGTTCGCGTCGCACGGCTGCAGGAAGCCTGTACGCGGGGACGGTCGAGCCTGATGGGCGCGGGGCTGAACCCGGGATTCGCGGGCGAGCAGCTCGCGGTCGTCGCGACCGGCGTCTGCACGGCGCTCGATCACGTCGAGGTCGTCGAAAGCGTCTCCTGCGTACCGGTGCGCAACCCCGCGTACGTGTTCGAGGCGCTCGGGTTCGGCGCCGATCCCGCCGCCATCGACCCGAACCGGCCCGACTACGGCCCTGCGGCTGCGTTGAACGGCATGTACGAGGAAACGCTGGCCGCGATGGCCCAACGGCTCGGCCTGCCGCTCGAGCGTGTCGAGACCGTGCACCGCGTCTTCGCCGCGACGCGCGACCTGCACGTGGCCGCCGGCACGGTTCGCGCCGGCACAGTCGGTCACTGCCACTGGTGCTGGCGCGGGATCGTCCGCGGCGCGCCGCGGCTCACGCTGTCGATCCACTGGTACATGGAAACCGCGCACCTCGAGGACCCGCAGCCGCCGCTGTGGCGCATCCACGTGCGCGGCCAGCCCGGCGTGCGCATGAGCGTCGAATTCGACAAGCGCGCGGGAGATGCGACGCCGACCTCGGCCGAGCAGATCGCCGTGGCGGGCTCGGTCATCAACGCCATACCGCTCGTCTGTGCGGCGGCGCCGGGTATCGTCCCGCGGCCGCTCGCGACGCCGTATGCCGATGCATTGGCGCGCGGCGCCGTGCCCGGCTGAAGCGGGCCGGTGGTGCAATCGAGGGGGCGTGACCATCGTCCGGGTCTGATCCCGCGTCGGGCTTCGACGGAGCGTCTTGAACGGGAATGAAACCAGTCCGCGGTCGTCCCGGGCCGTGGAGCCTCCGGCTGAACACGAGGAACCGGCGGGCACCCGGCTCGCCGGCATCGCGGCGCTCATCGGTCCGCAACGCGCCGGCGCGGTGCTCCGCGGCAGCCAGGTCGCCATGGCGTTCGAGGCCGTCGGCGACCGCTGGACCTCGCTCGTGCAGGCCTCCGCCTACTGCGGCCTGCACCGCTTCGGAGACATCCAGGCTGCGCTCGAGATGCCGACGAACACGCTCGCGGGCCGGCTCAAGCGGCTGGTGCGGGCCGGTTCGTTCGACCGCATCCAGTACCTGGACCATCCGCCGCGATTCGAGTATCGCCTCACCGACCGGGGACGCGCGTTGTACCTCGCCGCGCTCACGCTGCACCAGTGGGCCGGGCGCTGGCTGCTGCGGGGGCGCGCCGCGCCGCTGCGGCTCTGGCACCGCCCCTGCGACAGCATCGTCGACGGCGCCGTCGTCTGCGACCATTGCTGGCGCGAGCTGCGGCCCGCAGAGGTCGAGCCGCGCCGCCCCGCGCGCCGTTCCCTGCCGCGCAAGCGCACGACGAACTGACCGGTCCGGAGGCGCCAGCGCGGTGCCCGGTTGACGGGCACGGTGACCGTGTCTTACAGTCAGTCCAGTGTAGCAAGTGACGGTGTCTTGGACAGCCATCCGCGACTTGCCGCCCTGACGGGCTCGCTGCGCGTGCCGGTCGTCGCGGCGCCGATGTTCCTCGTCTCCGGTCCCGAACTCGTGATCGAGGCGTGCCGCGCCGGCATCGTCGGCGCGTTTCCGACCGTCAATGCACGTACCGTCGAGGAACTCGACGCGTGGATGACGCGCATCACGGCGGCGCTCGCGCCGTCGCGCGGCGGCCGTGCGACCGCACCCTGGGCGGCGAACGTGATCACGCACTCCACCAATCTGCGTCTCGAGCAGGACCTCGAACTCGTGGCGCGCCACCGGCCGCCGATCGTCGTCACGGCGCTCGGCGGTCCGAAGCGTGCCGTCGAAGTCGTGCACGGCTACGGCGGTATCGTCGTCGCCGACGTCGTCACGCTCGCGCTCGCCCGCAAGGCCGTCGAGGCCGGCGTCGACGGGCTCGCCTGCGTCTCGGCGGGGGCGGGCGGACACACGGGCTTCATGTCGCCGTTCGCGTTCATTTCCGCGGTACGCAAGCTCACGGATGGCCTGGTCATCGTCGGCGGCGGCATCGCGGACGGCCAGGGCGTCGCCGGCGCCGTCGCGGCCGGAGCCGATCTCGTCTACATGGGTACGCGCTTCATCGCGACGCGCGAAAGCCTCGCCGTGACCGACTACAAACAGATGATCGTCGACAGCGACCTCGACGACCTGCTCGTGAGCCCCGCGATCACGGGCACGCCGGCGTCGTGGCTCAAGCCGAGCCTGCGGCGCGCCGGCTACGACCCCGAGCGCATGCCGGACAAGCCCGAGCGCAACTACGACAGCAGCCAGCAGGGTCCAAAGCGCTGGAAGGACGTCTGGTCCGCGGGGCAGGGCGTCGGCGCGGTCGGCGCGATCGAGCCGGTGGCTGCGGTCGTCGATCGCCTCGCGCTCGAATACGAAGCCGCGCTCGAACGCATCGCCGGCCTCGGCGGCGCGACGGCGAAGACCGCGGCCGTGCGTCGCTGACGACGCGTCGGTCCGGGGTCGTCGTCGCGCCGATAACTTGCATAACGCAAGTCGTGATTGCTAGACTCGTCGCCCACCACTGGAGACAGCACATGTTCGACCTGACGGGACGCGTCGCGGTGATCACCGGCTCGAGCCGCGGTATCGGCCGTGCCATTGCCGAAGCGATGGCCCGCGCGGGCGCGCGGGTCGTGGTTTCGAGCCGCAAGCCGGCGGCCTGCGAAGCCGTCGTCGCGGCGATCACCGCGGCCGGTGGCGAGGCCGTCGCTGTGCCCTGCAACATCGCCGACCGTGCGCAGCTCGAAGCGCTCGTGAACGGCGCCGTCGAGCGCTGGGGCAAGCTCGACGTGCTGGTCTGCAACGCCGCGGTCAATCCGTATTTCGGGCCGATGGCATCGATGCCGGACGAAGCCTACGAACGCATCATGAACGCCAACGTGCGCAGCAACTTCTGGCTTTGCAATCACGCGGCGGCCCGCATGGCGGAGGGAGGCGGCGGCTCGATCATCATCGTCTCGAGCATTGGCGCGAACCAGGGCAGTGCCACGCTCGGCGTGTACGGCATGTCGAAGGCGGCGGACTTCGCGCTGGTGCGCAACCTGGCGGTCGAATGGGGACCGCGGGGCATTCGTGCCAACGGCATCGCGCCGGGCCTGATCAAGACCGACTTTTCGCGTGCGCTCTGGGAAAACGAACAGCTGCTGCGCAACGTCGAGGAAGGCACGCCGGTGCGCCGCATCGGGCTGCCCGAGGACGTCGGCGGCGTCGCGGTGTTCCTCGCCTCGCGCGCCGCGGCCTACGTGACGGGGCAGACGCTGGTCGTCGACGGCGGGGTCACGATCAAGGAGCCGGCCTGATCGCACGGCGGCCGCGCCGGAAGCGCACGTCCTGCGGCAGCACGCCGACACCGCAGCCGTCGCAGACGACGATCGGGTCGAGCCGCTGTCCGCACGGACGGTGATACAGCACGAGCGGCGGGCCTCTTGCGCCCGCGAGCCAGCGATCGCCCCACTTCATCAGCGTGAGCAGCACCGGGTAGGCGTCCAGCCCTTTCGGCGTGAGCGCGTATTCCTGTCGCGCCGGTTCGGAGCGGCTGGTGCGACGCTCGAGCAGGCCGTGATCGACCAGCAGGCGCAGGCGGTCGGCGAGGATGTTGCTCGAGATGCGGGTCTGCCGGCGGATCTCTTCGTAGCGGTGCGCGCCGAGGAAGAACGCGGCGAGCACCTGCTGGGTCCAGCGATCGCCGAAGTAGTCGACCGAGTCGCCGACCAGCAGCTCGAGTTCCGCACCGTCGTCGAGCTGCACGGTGGAGCGCCGCGAGATCTTCGGCGGCGGCATGCTGTCGACGCCCGCGCCCGGACCGTCTTCGTAGCGCACCTCGCGGGCCTCGACGGGCTGGAGACAGCGCGCGCAGACCAGCGACGGATTCATGTTCGCACCACAGGGTACGTGCTGCAGCGCGGACGGTTGCAGACGCCGCCGCTTGCGCGACCAGCGGCGGTCGAAGCGCCAGAACATCAGGGCGACCGGGTAGGTCGCCGCGCCCATCGGACTCAGGCGGTACTCCTGTCGCCGCTGCCCTCCGGCCACGGGGACGCGTTCGAGACAGCCGTTGCCGACCAGCCGGTTCAGCCGCTCGGTGAGCACGTTCGAGGCGATGCCGATGCCGCGCCACCAGTCGTCGAAGCGACGCGCACCCTGGAAAGCCGCGGCGAGGATCAGCAGGCTCCAGCGATCGCCGATGACCGCGAGCGCGCGGGAGACGGAGTTCGCGGGAATGGTGCGTGCGGCGGCGGCGGAGCGTTTGGGGGCGGGCAAGGGGCCGTGGCTCGCGGGATGACGCGACGGATTATAGCGGCCGCGTGCCGTCCTCCCGTCGGCGTGCGTCACCTGCGCCGTCGGCTCGCCGCGATCCCGGCGGCTGCGACCATCCGGTAGCTCTCCTCGAAGCCCGCGGCTCCGGCGGCGGCGGCCGTGCCGCGCTGCGCGCGCCGGGCGACGCCGAGCTGGATCGCGGCAATGCGGAACAGCGCGAAGGCGACGAAGTAGGGCCAGTCGTCGATGGATGCGCGCCCCGTGCGCCGCGCGTAGGCGGTGACGTAGGCGTCCTCGCCGGGAATGCCGAGCGCGGCGAGGTCGGCGCCGACGAATCCGGCGGACAGCGCGTGACCGGCGGGCAGGTAGTAGGTGGCACAGTTGAACGCGAGATCGGCGAGCGGGTGCCCGAGCGTTGCGAGTTCCCAGTCGAGGATCGCGACGACGCGCGGCTGCGTTGCGTCGTAGATCAGGTTGCCGATCCGGTAGTCGCCGTGGGCGATCGTGCAGGCGTCGGCCGGCGGGTCATGCTCGACCAGCCACGCACCGAGCTGCGTGAGTTCGGCGCAGGCATCGCCCGCGGCGGCCTGGCGCGACCACAGCGCCACCTGCCGCCCAAGGTAGCCTTCCGGCCTGCCGAAATCCGCGAGCCCGGCGGCGCACCAGTCGACGCGGTGCAGGCGCGCCAGCGCCTCGTTCATCGAGTCGTACGCGGCGGCGCGTTGCGACGCGTCGAGCCCGGGCAGCAACGGGTCGTGGAAAATGCGGCCCGCCGCATAGTCCATCACGTAGAACGGCGTACCGATGATCGCGGCGTCGTCGCAGCTCGCGCGCCAGCGCGGCAGCGGCACGTCGCTGCCGGCGAGCGCGCGCAGCACGCGCACCTCGCGGTCCAGCGCGTGGGCGGCGGTTTCGAGCCGTCCCGGAGGCTGCTTGCGCACGACGTACTCGCCCGAGGCTGCCGCGACGTGGAAGGTGGGATTGGACTGCCCGCCGCGGAACTGGCGCACGCCGATCGGGCCCGCGAAACCTTCGACGTGGGTGGCCAGCCAGCGTTCGAGCGCCGCCCAGTCGCATTGGTGACGGGCGGACACCTCGGCCGTCCCGGCTCGCACGATGCTCACTTGTTCGGCAACCCGAGGCGGTTCGCGACGTTGTTGAGCTGCATGTGCGAGGAGCCGCCGACGATCGGCATGCAGAGCAGGTCCCGCACGTAGCGCTCCATGTCGTAGTCGCGTGCGCAGCCGTAGGCGCCGAGCACGCGCTGGCAGGCGAGTCCGATCTGCAGGGCGTTCTCGGCCACGAACAGTTTGGCCATCGAGCTCTCGACGCCGCAGTCGCGGCCCTCGGTCGCGAGCCAGGCTGCGTGATAGAGCATGTGCCGGCAGGCCGCGAGACGCGTGCGCGCGTCGACCAGCAGGTGCCGGATGGCCTGATGTCCGGCGATCACCCGGCCGAACTGGCGGCGCTGCTGGGCATAGGCCCAGGCGTCGTCGACGGCGATCGAGGCGATGCCGAGCGCCACGGCGGTGATCTCGAGCCGCTCGATGTCGAGCGAGCGTCCAGCCAGCATCGGCCAGCCCTGGTTCCACCTCTCCAGCCCGCCGACGACGTGGTCGACCGGCACGCGGACGTCGTCGAAGATCACGTCGGTCGTGCTCGCGTAGCGCAACCCGGTGTGCTCGATGTCGACGATCGTGATACCCGCTGTGCCGGCGGGTACCAGCACGAGCGAGAGGTTGCGATAACGGTCCTCGGCGGGGCCGCTGCGCACCAGCGTATAGATGTAGTCGGCGATGCGCGCGCCGGTGCACCAGCGCTTGGTACCGTTGATGACCACGAAGCGGCCATCCTCGCTCAGGCGGCCCGTGACCGTGGCCGAGGCGAGGTCGCCACCGACGTCGGGCTCGCTGAGCCCGTAGGCGAACAGCAGTTCGCCGCGGGCGAGCCGGGGCAGCAGCCGACGCTTCTGTTCCTCGCTGCCGTTCTCGAGCACATTCAGCGAACCGTAGAACGCGCAATGGATGTACGGCCCCGCCAGCGACGTGCCGCGCCGCCCGAGTTCCTCGATGCAGACCACGGCGGCCAGGATGTCGATGCCGCTGCCGCCGTACTCCTCCGGGACCGTGAGGCCGGTGATGCCCAGCTCGCAGAGCCGTGCAAACACGTCCGGGCGGTGGGTCGCTGCGTCGTCGAGCCGGCGTGCCTCCTCGCGCGGCAGCTCGCGGTCGAGGAAGCGACGCAGCGTGTCGCGCAGCAGCGTGATGTGTTCGTCTTCGTCGAAGTTCATCGCCTTCCCCGCAGGTTGCTCACACGGCGCGTGAGCGGCCAGCCCAGTAGCGCGCGCGGATCGTCTTGCGATCGATCTTGCCCAGGTTCGTGAGCGGAATCGCGTCGACGAACTCGACGGTCTTGGGCGCCGCGACGCTGCCCTTGCGCATGCGCACGAACTCGATCAGCTCGGTTTCGGTGACCTCGGTGCCGGCCTGTCGCACGACCAGCGCCCGCACTTCCTCGCCCCACTTGTCGTGCGGCGCCCCGACCACGGCGGCCTGGCGCACGCACGGGTGCTGGAACAGCACGTCTTCGACCTCGCGGGGGTAGACGTTGAAGCCGCCCGTGACGATGATGTCCTTCCTGCGGTCGACGATGGTCAGCAGGCCGTCGGGGCCGCGGCGCGCGACGTCGCCGGTGTGCAGCCAGCCATCGTGCAGCGCGGCCACGGTTGCCTGCGGATCGTCGAGGTAGCCGCTCATCACGTTTGGAGCCTGTGCGATCAGCTCGCCCGGCTCGCCGTCCGGCACGTCGCGGCCCTCCTCGTCGACGAGCCGGATCGTCGTGGCATAGGTCGGATAGCCGGCCGAGGCGAGCACCGAATCAGGCGCGGGCCGGCCGTCGACCACATGCGCCTCGCGCGGCAGGGCCGTGAGCGCCATGGGCGCTTCGGTCTGGCCGAAGAACTGCGTGAAGACCGGACCGAACGCCTCGATGGCCTGGCGCAGCCGTTCAGGCGCGATCGCCGCGGCGCCGTACAGCACGTTGCGCAGGCTGCCGAGATCGTGGGCGTCCCGTGTGGGCTCGTCGAGCAGCATGTAGATCATCGTCGGCACGAGCAGCGTCGCGGTGGCGCGCTCGCGCGCGATCGTCCCGAGCAACAGCGCCGGCTCGAACCGGTCGAGCAGCACGCACCGCCCCTGGCGCAGCAGCACGGGCAGCAGCAGGCAGCCGGCGGCGTGCGTCATCGGCGTGGCGATCACGAAGGTCTCGCGCCAGCCCAGGCCGAAATCGAGCATCTCGGCGTAACAGGTGTGGAACCACGAGCGGTGCGAGAGCATCACGCCTTTGGGGCGTCCCGTCGTGCCGCCGGTGAAGTAGATGCCGGCCGCATCTTCCGGGTCGATGCGCACCGGCGCCGGCCGTGGCGCATGGTTTGCCAGCAGGGCTTCGAGCGCGAGGTGTCCGGCCGGCAGCGCCGGGCCGTCACCGACGCGCACGTAGTATTCGACGCCGCCCAGACGTGCGGCGAGCGCGACGACGCGGTCGGTGAACTTCGTGTGATAGACCAGCACCCGGCAGCGCGCGAACCCGACCATGTAGGCGTGGTCGTCGTCGCCAAGCAGTGCGGCGAGCGGCACGCGCGTCGCGCCGATGGCGGCGACCGCATATTCGCAGGCGACGTAGTCCGCGCAGTTGGCCATCAGGAACGCGACGCGATCGCCCCGATCGAGCCCGAGTGCCTGCAGCGCGGCCGCGAGCCGCAGGGCGCGGTCGCCGAGTGCGCGGTAGGTCAGCGAGCAGTCGTCGTCGGTCACGGCGACGCGGTCGCCACCGTGCTGCACGGCGCGATCGTAGAGGGCGGCGACGGTGCGGGCGTGCAAGGTGGCTCAGCCGCGCATGTGGAACATCAACTGGTAGTCGAAGACCAGCACGCGCTCGTCGCGCTGGTTGAGCACGGTGTATTCCCAGATCTGGATGCCCTTGCGCGGGTCGCGGGTCGGCCGCGCCTCCTTGACGCGCACGTCGACGCGCACGGTGTCGCCGATCTTCACGGGCGCCAGCATGCGCATGCCGTCGACGCCGAGCCAGGCGATCGCCGCGTCGCCGCCGAAGCCCGCGAGCGCGACCAGCCCGACGGCGAGCCCGAAGATGAATGGCCCGTGTGCGAGCCGCTCGCCGAACTGCGTGCGTGCGGCGTACTCGCGGTCCATGTGCAGCGGGTAGAAATCGCCCGTGAGGCCGGCCCACTGTACGACGTGCGTCTCGGTGACCGTGATGGCCTGGGTGTGGAAGACGTCGCCGACCTTGAAGTCATCGCCGTACTTGCTGGGTGTCATGCGCGGCTCCCGGCAGCTGCGGCCTGTGCGGGACGGAAGCACGGCAGCGTGAACGTGTCGTCGCGGCGCCGGAACGTGACCTCGAGCGGCTGGTCGCAGCACAGCGTCGCGGGATCGCAGTCGACGACGTTGGTCAGCATCTGCACGCCTTCCTCGAGACGCACGACGGCGACCACGTAAGGCACGTCCGCCGCAAACGCCGATGGTGCATTGGCCATCACGACCGTGAAGCTGTAAAGCGTACCGCGTCCGCTCGCGTCGACCCACTCGAGCGTGTCGGCCTGGCAATGGGGGCAGGCGAGTCGGGGATAGAACACGTGCCGCGCGCAGTCGCGGCAGCGCTGCAGCATCAGCCGGTGCTCGCGTGCGGCGTCCCAGAAGGGCTGCGCCCAGCGGTTGACGACCGGTACGGGTCGCGGTGGCGGTACGCGGGTGTCGTTCATGGCGGGCCTCAGGGGACGACGTTGCCCAGGATGGTCACCTGGGCGTCAAAGTAGGTGCCGCCGGTCGCGGTCTCGACGGCGAAGCGGGCGCCCGGCACCTGCCGCGCGCCGGCCTTGCCCATGACCTGTCGCGCCGCTTCGATCAGCAGCGACACCGACCCGCCCGCACCGATGTGTCCCTTCGACAGCATGCCGCCGTCCGTCGTGGTCGGGATCCGTCCGCCGGGCCAGGTCTCGCCGCGCAGGAACAACTCGCCCGACTCGCCGCGGCCGCAGAGACCCAGTTCCTCGAAGGCGATCAACTGGAAGATCGGATAGGAGTCGTAGATCTCGGCGACGTCGATGTCGGCGGGGCCGATGCCCGATTCCGCGAAGGCCTGCCGGCCCGCCGCGGCCCAGCCGAACCGCGTGAGGTCCGGTTCCTGGCCGTAGGCGAAGTGGGTCACGGCGCCGCCTTCGCCGAGCACGTAGGCCGGGCGGTCGACGAGGTCCCGTGCCCGCTCGGCCGAGGTCACGATGAATGCGCCGCCACCGTCGAACAGCATGTTCGACTGCTTGGCGCGCAGCGGCGTCGACAGCATCTTGGACGCCATGACCTCCTCGATGGAGAGCGGCGCGTGGAAGAACGCATTCGGGTTCAACTGCGCCCACTTGCGGTTGGAGACGCAGACCGCCGAAAGCTGCTCGTCGGTGCAGCCGGTCTCGTGCTTGAAGCGCGTCGTGGCCAGCGCGGCGACCGTGGAGTAATGCTGCCCGTACGGCACTTCCCACTCCGCGGAAATGCCCGCCGTCGAGAACAGGTCGATGCCGCCCTGCGCGCTCACGCCCGTGCCGAGCTTGTCGGTGTGGACGAACAGGACGCAGCGGGCCCGCCCCGTCTCGACCAGTGCGCCCGCGACGCGCAACGCGTTGGTGCTGCTCGAACCGCCGGAAAAGACCTGGCAGTTGCTGGTGACGGCGGGCAGGCCGAGTTCCTCGACCAGGCGCGCGGTGGCGAGTTCGTTCGAGAACTGCGAGCTGAACAGCGAGCCCGTCGGGATCACGCAGTCGATCTCGGCGGCCTTGACGCCGGCGTCGTGCATCGCCTCGCGCGCCGAGAGCAGCGCGGACTCGATCGCGCTGCGGTCGGGGAAGCGACCGGTCGGCACTTCGCCGATGCCGACGATCGCCGTCGCGCCGCGCCGGCTCGTCACGCGGCCAGCTCCGGGATGCCGCGGTGCCAGGGTGGCATGACCTGCTCCTCGAGCTGCGTGCCGAGGATCGCGTCCGCGCACATCGTGGCCGAAAGCGCCGCACCATCGACGCCGCCGCCCCACAGGCGCCGGCCGTACTGGTCGCCGGCGAAGTAGAGACCCTCGACCCAGGGCGAGGTGACGTCGGGCCGGTCCTCGCCGACCGGCCGCCAGAGACCGTAGGCCTCGGGCGACGGCGTCCAGAGCATGAACTCGCAGTCCTGGTCCCAGGTCGGGAACGTCTTGCGCGCCCAGTTCTCGCACAGGTCGATCACGCGATTGACGCGGTCGGGGTTGCGCATTTCCTCGTCGGTCAGCGCGGTCGAGAACAGGTATTCGCGCTTGCCGGGCGGGCCGCGCCGCGCCGTGCCGCCGCCCCAGGCCGTGAAGTCGCACATCACCATGTCCACCGCGCCGATGTAACCCTCGTCACGGATGACGCCCGGCATGTAGACGAAGCTGCCCTCGGCGAGCCCGATGTCGGGCAGGACGCTGCGCTTCGTGCCGCACCATCCCGTCAGCAGGCCGGCGCCCCAGAACCGGCGCTCCAGCAACTCGACCCATTCCTTCGGGAAAGCGCCGCGCGGCAGGACGCGGAACAGGTACTTCGGCGGCATGGTGCAGACGATGCGGTCGGCGTGCACGATGCGGTCGACGCCGTAGTCGTTGTCCTCGCCGCTGATGCGCACGCCCGTGGCGCGGCCGTTTTCGATGATCACCTCGAGCGCCCGCGTCCGGCGCAGCACGGTGCCGCCGTGTTCGAGCAGCACCTTCTCGAACTGCTGCGGAATGGCGATGCAGCCGGGCTCGTCGGCCGTGGCGACCGACCCGCTGACGAGGTTCATGCGGATCTGGCCGGCGATCGCCATGTAGCCCAGGAAGTCGCCCGTCGGGGTCATCGCCGGTTCGGCCTGCGCGGTCTGCGAGGCCGCCAGCACCTTGATGTAGTCGTAGGCTTCCGGGTGCAGATTGCGCTCTTCGAGCCAGCTCTGCAGCGGCGTGCGCATGAGGCGCGCCATGTCCTCGAATGTCGACTTGCCCATGGCCTGCAGCTGGTCGATCGTCGCCTGGAAGCCCTGCTCGGTCATCCAGGCGTAGGGCTTGCCTTTTTCGACCTGGAAGGCGCGGCCCGGCTGGCCTTCGCCGTCCCAGGCGACGAAGCCCAGCCCCCGGTTGAGCGGCAGGTTCCAGTGCACGCCCAGATGACGCATCAGGGCGTCGACGCGGCTCGAGTTGCCCCAGAACAGACCGTGGCCGCCAGCCTCGAACGTGCGTCCGTCGAGCAGGCCCCGCTCGAAGATCTCCTCGATCGAGGGCGTGCACTTGCCCAGGTAGCAGTGCGCGAACGGCAGCGCCTTGCGGAAGGCGCGTGCGTCCATCTCGATGCCGTCGGCCGTCACGCGGTTGCCGCGACCGACGAACGAAAGCGTGCGTCCGCCGATGAACGGTGCCCGTTCGAGCACCAGTACCCGCTGGCCCCCGTCTTTCGCCAGCAGCGCGGCGGTCCCCAGCCCCGCGACACCGGCACCGATCACGATGGTGTCGAACTTCTGCCGTGCAGTCATTTCCCGCTCCTGTTTCAACTTGCATTATGATACCAAGTATGACTTGCGTAACGCAAGTAGCTACCAACGAGGGGATAACGACATGTTGCGGACCAGAACGATCCTGAGGCGGTGCCTGCTCGCAGGCGCCGGAACGGCGCTGACCGTGCCCGCCGCGATCGCCCAGACGGCGGCGGAGACCGATGCCGGAGGGCTCGAGGAAATCATCGTCACGGCGCAGAAGCGTGCGGAGAGTGCGCAGGACGTGCCGGTCGCGCTCTCGGTGTTCGACGACCGGGTGCTCGCGCAGGCCAACATCGATCGTATCGAGGAAGTCGCGCTGCGGACGCCGAACTTCACGATGATGCGCACGAATGTCGGCGAGCCGCAGTTCTACATCCGCGGCGTCGGCTCGAATTCCGATTCGGCGGCGGGTGACCCGACGGTCGGCGTGTTCCAGGACGAGATCTATGTCGGCCGCATCAGCGGCGCAGCATTCGACGTCTTCGACATGCAGCGCGTCGAGGTCCTGCGCGGACCGCAGGGGACGCTGTTCGGCCGCAATACCTCGGGCGGTGCGGTGAACTTCGTGCCGAAGCGGCCCGAGGCAGGCACGCTCGTCAGCGCGGAGCTGGGCTATGGCAACTACGACACGATCGAGGCCCGCGGAGTGCTCAATGGCGGGAGCGAACGCCTGGCGGGTCGCGTGTCAGTCAGCCACCGCGAGCACGGCGGCTACTCGGAGAACATCGTCACGGGCGACGAACTGGACGACGAGGACAACTGGAGCGTTCGGGGCCAGGTGCTGTTCGCACCGGGCGACCGGAACCGTCTGCTGCTCTCGTACGACTACGTCCACGACACCGGCGCCGGCAATGCGCGCGTTCCGTACCCCGTGTTCGACACCGGGCAGGTCGGTTCGGCGAACCTGCTGGCGCTGGCTGCGCTGCGCGCCCTCTGGCCGGAGGGTTCGGACCTGCGCGAGTCCCATTCGGACCCGGCGAGCTACCAGCGGCGCACGATCAACGGCGTCGCCGTGCGCCACGAGCACGACTCGGACTACGGGACATGGACCGTGCTCGGCGGCTGGCGTGCCGTCGATCTCGCGTGGTACGAGGATCTCGACGGCCTCAAGCCCTATGGCAATCCACCGGTGACGCCGCCCTTCCCGCCGCCCTACGGCTGGGTGCTGCGCAACCGCGACGTCGTCGACGAGGACGCGGAGCAGTACAGCCTGGAGATGCGTCTCGCCTCGCCGGTGGATTCGGCGGTCAAGTGGGTGGCGGGCCTGTACTGGTTCACCGAGCAGGTGCGCCGCGACGAGAGCTTCGATTCGCAGTTCAGTCTCCTGCGGGCGGCGGGCGGCAACGTGACGTTCGATCAGGACGTCGACTCCGACACGTATGCGGCGTTCGGGCAACTCACGTGGCCGGTCACCGATGCGCTCGGCGTGACCGCGGGCCTGCGGTATTCCGAGGACCGGAAGCGTGCTCACCAGCAGGCCGTCAACAACGTTCCGGGCGACCCGACACCGGGCATCCCGCTGTTCCCCGGCCAGCCGTACGACGTCGAGGCGCAGGACTCGTGGACGGCCACCACGGGCAAGCTCAGCGTCGACTACCGCCTGGACGCAGACCGGCTGCTCTACGCGAGTGCGAGCAAGGGATTCAAGTCGGGCATCTTTCCCAGCCAGAACAACGTCGTGAACGCGGTGGGCGAGGCGACGCCGCCGGAAGAAGTCTGGAGCTACGAGGTCGGCGCGAAGACGGAGTGGTTCGCGAACAGGTTGCGGGTGAACCTCGCGCTGTTCCTGATGGACTACACGGACCTGCAGCTCTTCCGGCTCGACCCGCAGTTGCGTCTGGTGACCTTCACCGAGGACACGAAGAACCAGGGTGCGGAACTCGAGCTGCTCGCCGCCCCGGTCGACGGACTCGATCTCGGTCTGAACGTCGCCTACCTGAGTGCCGAAGTGGACGGTGGCATCAACGATGGCGCCGTCCTGCCGCGCGCACCGGAGTTTGCGGTCGGCGGCTTCGCTCAGTACTCGATACCGCTCGGCGGGAATGAGCTGTCGTTCCGCGTCGAGGCAAAGTGGACCGACGACTACCGCACGGAGATCGCATACAACACGGGCAATGCCGCGGCGGACGCGGCCAGCTGGCGGGTGACCGAGGTCGAGGGCTATACGCTCATCGACGCGCGCATCGCGTTCGACTGGACGGAGAAGAACCTCGAATTCGCCGTCTGGGGCAAGAACCTCGGGGACGAGACCTACCCCACGAACATCATTCCGTTCCTCGGCAACGGCTTTTCGATCTTCGGAGCGCCGCTCACCTGCGGCGTCTCGGTGGCCTGGAAGAGCAGGTAGGCTCGCCGTCTCTCCCACGTGCCAGGCGTGGGAGAGGCTTCCGGGCGCCGTTTCGTCGCCGCTCGGCGCGACACCGCGCCGCCCCGGTTGACCGGGCCGGCAACGATGCGTGGACAGGTGCCCGAAGGTGACGCGACAATGGCGCGCCGAGACTGCGATGCACCGACTCCTCACCTGGCAGCTCTTCGCGATCTGCGTGCTGACCTGGGGCACGACCTGGTACGCGATCACGTTCCAGCTCGATGACACGCCGCCCGAGGTCGGCGTCGCGCTGCGCTTCGCCCTGGCCGGCAGCCTGGTCATGCTCATCTGCTTCGCCCGTGGTCTGCCGCTGCGGTTCACGCGGCGCGAACATGCGCGACTGTTCCTGCAGGGCAGCTTCCTGTACGGAGTGTCCTACCTGTGCGTCTACCATGCCGAACGGCACATCGTGTCGGGGCTCGTCGCGGTCGGCTATTCCGCGTCGCCGCTCGTGACCGCGCTCGGTGCGCGGTGGCTGTTCGGTACGCGCCTCACGCGCCGTTTCGCGGTCGGCGGCATGCTCGGCATCGCCGGAGTGTCGTTGATCTTCTGGCCCGAGTTCGGACGTGCGACGGTCGCGAGCAGCCATGTCGTACCCGGTGTGGCGTTCACGGCGGGTTCCGTGCTGCTCTCTGCCGTCGGCAGCCTGACGGCGAGCCGCAACCGCGTGAACGGACTGCCGTTCTGGCCCGCGCTGGCCTACGGCATGCTCTACGGTGCGGCCGTGTCCGCGGTGTTCGCCCTGGCGATGGGTTACGATTTCACCTTGCCGTCGGCGCCGTCGTGGTGGCTCTCGCTGCTGTACCTCGCGCTGGCCGGTTCAGCGCTGACCTTTGCCTGCTTTCTCACGCTGCAGGAGCGCATCGGCCCCGGGCCCACCGCGTCCGTCGGCGTGATGACGCCGCTGCTCGCGCTGCTCGTCTCGGTCGCGTTCGAGGGCTTCCGGCCCGAGTACCTGACGCTGCTGGGCGCCGCGGTCGCCGTGACCGGCAACGTGCTGATGTTGCGCCGCTGACAGGAGCCCCGCCTTGCCATACGTTCCCCTGCTGCTGCTGGTTCTTTCGGCGACGCTGGCGGCCGCATTTCCCGCGGCGGCGGCGAGTGACGCCGATCCGCACGCCTGGCTCGAGGACATCGACGGCGCGGCGGCCCTCGACTGGGTGCGTGCCCAGAACGCGCGGTCGCTGCCGCTGCTCGAGTCCGAGCCGCGCTTCGCGGCCATGCGTGCCGAAGCACGCGCGGTGCTGACCTCGCCGCAGCGGATTGCCGTCGGGTCGATCCACGCCGGCCATGTGTACAACTTCTGGCAGGACGACGTGCAGGTACGCGGCGTCTGGCGCCGGGCCGACGTCGCGAGCTACCTGGCCGGCTCGCCGCGCTGGGAAGCGCTGATCGACTTCGACCGTCTTGCGCGCGACGAGGGCGAGAACTGGATCGCGGGCGAGGTCACCTGTCTCGAGCCTGCGCACCGGCGCTGCATGGTCGAGATGTCGCGTGGCGGCGGCGACACCTCTACGTGGCGCGAGTTCGACACCGCGACACGTGCGTTCCTGCGCGACGGCTTCGTCCTGCCCGCGGCCAAGTCCGCACTGGCCTGGGTCGACGACGACACGCTGCTCGTCGGTACGGACTGGGGTGAGGGCACGCTGACGCACTCCGGCTACGCGCGGGTCGTCAAGGTCTGGCGCCGCGGCACGCCACTGTCACGGGCCGTGACGCTCTACGAAGGCCAGCCGCAGGACGTGTCGGTGCGCCCGCAGGTCGAGCAGGACGGCCGGCCGCGGGCCTTCGTGGTGCGCGCGACCTCGTTCTTCGAGTCCGAGTACTTCCTGCTGCGCGATCTCGCCAGCCCTCAGCGCCTGCCGCTGCCGCCGAATGCAGACCTCGAGGGCGTGCTCGACGGACGCGCGATCGTGCGGCTGCGCGAGGCCTGGTCGCACGGCGGGCACGACTTCTCCACGGGATCGGTCGTCGCCTACGACCTCGATCGTGGCTCGGTCGATCTCGTTTTCGCACCCGACGACAGGCAATCCGTCGAGGAGGTCGCCGTCGGTCGCACCGGCCTCGTCCTGCAGTACCTGCAGGACGTTGCGGGCCGCGCCGCACGGGCCGTGCGGACGCCGGTGGGCACGTGGCGGCTCGAGCCGGTCCCGATGCCCGCGCAGGGCACGCTCAAGATCGCCTCGGCGGGCGGCGGCACCGACGAGGCGCTGTTGACGCACGAAAGCCTCACGACGCCGCTCAGCCTGCACCACGTCGACCCGCGCAACCGCGTGCGCGAGATCGCCCGCGCGACGGCGACCTACGACGCGCAGGGCGTCGTGGTCGAGCAGCGCTTCGCGACTTCGAAGGACGGCACGCGCATCCCGTACTTCGTGATGGGTCGCGCCGAGGTGCTGCGTCGCGGGTCGGCGCCGACGGTGCAGTACGCCTACGGCGGGTTCCTCAGCGCCACACAGCCGGTCTATTACGAGGATCCCGCGCGGCCGCAGCACGGTGCGCTCGCCGGTCCGCTCTGGGTGGCGCGCGGCGGCGTGCTCGTGCTCGCCAACATCCGTGGGGGCTCCGAATACGGCCCGCGCTGGCACCAGGCCGGTCTGCGCGAGAACCGGCAGAAGGTGTTCGACGACTTCATCGCGGTGTCGGAAGACCTGGTCCGCACGGGTGTCACCACGCCGCGCCGGCTTGGCGCGCTCGGCCGCTCGAACGGCGGGCTGCTGATGGGCGTGGTCATGAACCAGCGACCAGACCTCTACGCCGCCATCGTGTGCGGCGTGCCGCTGCTCGACATGCGCAACTACACGAGACTCGGCGCCGGCGCGTCGTGGGTCGCGGAATACGGCGATCCCGC
This sequence comes from Steroidobacteraceae bacterium, assembly GCA_041910015.1. GTDB lineage: Bacteria > Pseudomonadota > Gammaproteobacteria > Steroidobacterales > Steroidobacteraceae > RPQJ01. The sequence goes on along the minus strand of JAYRRR010000094.1, from coordinate 9,322 downwards.
CACCGCCGACTGGAACTACATGGCGGCGTGGTCGCCCTACCAGAACCTGCGTGCGGGCGTCGACTACCCGCCGGTGTTCTACTACACCTCGACGCGCGACGACCGCGTGCACCCGGCGCATGCCCGCAAGGCGGCGGCGCGGCTCGCGGAACTCGGACGCGACCGCTTCTATTACGAGAACATCGAGGGCGGTCATGGCGGTACGGCGAACCAGGAGCAGCTCGCCTACCGCATCGCGCTCGAGTACGCCTACTTTGCGCGGCACCTCATGGGCGCAGGCGACGATTCGCACGGCGCCCGCGCGCCACCGCCGCCACCGGATCCGGGGGCGGCGGCAGCGGCGGCAGACCGGTCTGGCTCGTGAGGCCCGCGACGATCATGCGCCGCATCTCGGCGTCGAGCGCCGGGTCGGTCTCGAGCGGCTGGTAGGCCGCGAGCCGGGTGTCGACCTCGGCGCACGCGCGCTGGTAGAGGTCCTTCGAGCCCTGCTTCTGCCACGTCTCGCGGTTCTCCCGGTCGATGACCGGACTGGTCAGGTAGAGCTCCTGCGGCCAGTGTTGCAGCGTGTGCTGCGACGTGATCAGGTGGTCGCTGGCGAGCAGGTCCTCGACGAGCTGCCGGCAGGGCAGGTCGTCGACCACCGTCAGTTCGCGCAGGAAGTGCAGACTCTGGCCGCAGACCTCGTCGTCGAACACGAGCTTGGCGAGGCTGAACGTGAGCACGAAGTCGAGCATGCCGGGGCCCGAGACGGAGTTGACGCCTGCGAGCGCCGCGAGCAGCGCGCTCGAGAACGTTTCGCCCCCGGCTTGCGCGTCCAGGAACTTGGCGTCGGAGAGCGCCATGTAGGCCTGCGTCGGCAGACCGAGCGACTTCGCCACGGCGACGTAGGCGACATTGAGGTGCTGCGCCTCGATCGCCGCCATCGGCGAGCTGGCCGCCTTCATGTGGAACGTCGCGGGCGCGCCGCCGAACAGCACCGGGGCGCCGGGACGGACGATCTGCGCCATCGTGATGCCGCACAGCACGTCGACGCAGTGGAACACGAGCGCGCCGACGAGCGTGACCGGGGCGATCAGGCCCATCAGCGTCACGGGCACGATCTCGACCGGAATGCCCGCCTCGACGCAGTCGATCAGGTTCTGGCAGGAGTCCTCGCTGTAGCGGAAGTTGCCCGTCGCCGTGATCGTGAAGATCGACATCGGCTTCGCGACGAGATCGGCCCGATCACGGCGGAAGAGCTGCATCAGGTCGCGCATGCGCGGCACGCCGTGCTCGGTGAACGCGCCCGACACCACCGGCTTGCGCGAGGTCGTGAGCAGCATGTACAGCCGCCATGCGTCCGAGACCTGCGATTCGATGTCGGCGTTGGTCGAGAACGCCGTGGCGAGGTAGGCGATGTGCGGCAGCCCGTCGCACAGGCGCGCGTATTCGATGAAGTCGATCGAGTTCGACAGGCGCGTCTCGCCCGTGCGGTGATCGAGGATCTTGAGTCCGCTCGAACCCGGCACGTAATGGACGTTGTTGCCGCCGAGCTCGGCGTGCGGGCGGCCGTCGCGGTCGTACAGCGTGAACGACTTCGGGGCGGTCGCGACGGCGCGGTCGACGGTCTCGCGCGGAAAGAGGATACGCACGCCGTCGGCGGCGGTGCGCAGACCATGGTCGAGCAGCCGCTGGCGCATGGTGGGCCCGCGGATCTCCATGCCCGTCTCGGCGAGGATGCGTTTCGCCTCGTCGAGGACCCGCGCACAGAGCTCGGCGCTGACGATGTTCAGGGTGGGGCGCATGGCCCGATTCTACCCAACGCCGGGCCAGGTGGACCGGCCGGTGGAGTCAGGCGGGCCGTTTCGTGCCGCGCCGCAACAGGCGTACGGAGCTCGTCAGATCATCCTCGACGTGCGCCGCGCGTTCGCGCTCGGCGAGTTCGAGCAGGGCCTCGAGCCGTGGGCCCATGTCGCGCACCAGCCCGATCACGGCGGATGCATCGGCCGGGCGTGCCACCAGGAAGCCCTGCACCGAGAGTTCGCCGCACGCGGCGAGGAAATCGAGCTGGGCCGGACGCTCCACGCCCTCCACGGTCACGTGCAGGCCGAGATTGCGGCTCAACGCGATGATCGAGTGCACGATCGCCGCCGAGCGCGGATTGTTGCTGCCGACGCCGTGGATGACGGTGCGGTCGAGCTTGACGCGCGCGAGCGGCAGCCGCTCCAGTGAGGTGAGCGAGGAATAGCCCGTGCCGAAGTCGTCGAGCGCGGTGTCGACGCCGAGCCGGCGCAGCGCGTGAAGAGTGTCCACGGTGACGGCGCCCGTCTGCAGCATGGTCTCGGTCAGCTCGAGCTCGATGGCCTGAGGTGGCAGGCCGTGTCGCGCCAGCAGCCGCTCGAGTTCGACGAGGAAGTTGCCTGCCACGAACTGCTGGGCCGAGACGTTCACGGCGACGCGTGCCTCCGGCCACCCGTCGCGCCGCCAGCGCGCACAGGCCTCGGCCGCCGTCTCGAGGATCCACTCGTTCAGCTCGAGCATCAGGCCGGTCTGCTCGGCCGTCGCGATGAACTCGCCCGCCGGCACGACGCTGTCGTCGTCGCGACGCCAGCGCAGCAGTGCCTCGACGCCGGTCGTGCGCTGCCGGCGCAAACAGACGACGGGCTGGTAGTGCAGCACGAACTCGCCACCTTCGATCGCCTTGCGCAGTGCCTGCTCGGCACGGAAGCGGCTGGAGGCCTGCTGCAGCATCGCCGGGTCGTGGACGCAGAGCCGGTTGCGGCCGAGTTCCTTCGCGCGGAACAGCGCCACGTCGGCCGCGCGCAGCAGTGTCGCCGCGTCGCGTCCGTGCTCGGGGTACATGGCGACGCCGCAACTCGCGCCGACCGACACCTCGCGCCGGTCGATCTGCAGCGGACGCTGGAATCCCGCGACGAGCGCCTCCGCGCGACCCAGCACCTCGGCCGAGTCGCCGGAGTACCCGAACACCAGCGTGAATTCGTCGCCGCCGAGCCGCGCGATCGTGCCATGCCCGCCGGCCAGCTCGCCCAGCCGCTCGCCGATGCGGGTCAGCACGCGGTCGCCGAACTCGTGGCCGAGCGTGTCGTTGACCGTCTTGAAGTTGTCGAGGTCGAGGAACAGCACGGCCACGTGCCAGCCGTCCGTGCCGGAGGTCTGGGCCTCGGCCAGCATTTCGTCCAGCCGGCGGAAGAGCTGGCGGCGGTTCGGCAGGTTGGTGAGCGGGTCGTGTTCGGCCAGGTGCCGCAACTGCTGCGTGCGCTGCTCGACGCGATGCTCGAGGTGCGCCTGGTAGGACTTCACGGCGCGCTCGGCCTCGGCGAGTTCGCCCGCCATGTGGTTGAACGCATGCGCGAGTTCCTCGATTTCGCGTGCGCCGCCGGGCTTCACACGCGTCGTCAGGTCGCCGGCGGCGAGCTTGCGCGTCCCGACCGTGAGCCGGCGCACGGGCCACGTGATCGTCCATGCCGTCAGCACGAGTGCGGCCAGCGCGAACAGCACGGCCTTGAACGTCGCGCCGCGGATCGACTGCTGCGCGTGTCCCACCGCGTCCTGCGCATCGGCGGCGGCGGTCGTGAAAGCGTGCCAGGCAGGGGCTTCGACGTGCTCGCGGATGCTCGCGGCCAGTGCGTCCCCGTGGACCGCGAAGGCCGCCTGACGGGTATCGATGTCGAAGCCAGCCTTGAGCGCCGTGCGTCGTCCGCGGATGGCGACGTCGAGGTCGTCGAGTTCCATCGTGAGCCAGTTGCGGCCGGGCGAGACCTCGAATTCGGCGCGATGGCGCTCGAAGGCCAGCCGCAGCGCGGTTTCGCGTTCGCTCGGGCCGTCGACGAAGGGGCCGCCACGCGTCAGCTCGCTGGCGACGTCGTGCCGTGCGGATTCGAGTGCATGGGCGACCGCGGCGAGCGAAGGCCGCGCCAGCACGTTGTCGCCGATGACGATGCCGTCCCCGCCTGCGCCGCGAATGCGGCGGTCGAGTGCGGCGTAGGCCTGTTCCAGGCGCGCCACGGCTTGCCGCCGCTCGTCCTGCAGCGCGAGCAGGCGCAGGCCCTCGGCCTGGTGGGCCGCGATGTCCGCCAGTACGCCGCGGATGGCCGCGGTGCCGGCACCGGCGGCCGCTTCGGCGGAGTGGGTTGCGGCGGCGGCGAGCCGCTGCGCGGAGGCGATCGCGGCCGCACGGTTGGCGCGGGTTTCGGCACGCAGGGAGGCGAGCACCGCGCGGTCGAACGCCGCGAGTCCGTCGCCGAGGTCACGCACGTTGCGCGACAGCGGCTCGAACTCCTGCTGCATCCTGCCGAGGCCGGCGGTCGCCTCGCGGGTGCCTTGCAGCGCCACGCCGGTCGCCACGGCGAACGCGCCGATCACGAACGCAAACGCGAGCACGAGCCAGGCAGCGATCGGCAGGCCGGTCAGCCAGGCTCGGTTTGGTGTCTCGCTGGCCGCAGCGCTTGCCGGCACGTCGACGGTCCCTGGTCATACTCCAGGCGGGCATAGTGGGCCCTGCCACGGCCGCAGCGTGAGCTTGCGCCCCGCGGAACTTGACCCAGTTCACGAAACGGTGCCGCCGCCCGGCGACGGGCGGGGCGGGGGCTTCAGTCCAGGTTGATGCGTGCCGACTCTGCGGCGTTCAACTCCACGTTCACGACTCTCCGGAATTCCAGGTCGCCGCCGCCGCCCGGGGCGTCCTGGTCACCCAGGCAGGTCGCGGCGACGGAGTAGTCGCCCGGTGGCAGGAAACGCACGGCATGGACGGGGCGTACCGAACCCGGTTCGGATGTGATCCGCGTCGTCGAGTACCAGCGACCGGCGCAGGTCGAGCGCCCGCGTCAGCGCCTCGTGGCTGCGCTCGTCTTCCGGCGCAGTGGCGTACCGTCCACGAGGCCCATCAGGTCGACCTCCTCGCCGTCGCGGAACTCGAGCGTCGTGGTCGCTCCACGCGACCTCTCGAACTCGAAGCCATGCGCCAGGCTCAGTCCACGAACCGCGTCGTGTCCGTCAGCACCGCACGCGGAATTCGGCAGGCGTTGGCCGGGTCTGCCGGATCCTCGTAACCGATCGAGATGCCGAACACCAGCCTCCAGTGCGAGGCCACCCCGAGTTCGGCACGCACCGCGTCGGCGCAGAAGCTCAATGCGGTCTGCGGGCAACTGCCGACGCCGTGCGCGCTCAGCGCCAGCATCAGCGTCTGCGCGTACATGCCGAGGTCTGCCGCCTCGCGCACGCCACCCCACTCGGGCAGGAACAGGAAAGCCGCGTGCGGGGCGCCGAAGAAGTCGAAGTTGCGACCGAACGCGATGCCGCGCGCGGCCTTGTCGTCGCGGGCGATGCCTTGCGCGGCATACAGGCGCGCCGCGGCGTCGTGCTGGCGGTCCCTGTAGACGCCGTCGTAACGGCCCGAGTAGGGGAAGTCCATCGATGCGCGTCCGGCGGCAAAGTCTTCGGTGAGACGCGCGCGCAGACGCTCGCAGGTCTTGCCGCTGGCGACCGCGGCCAGCCAGGGCTGCGTGTTGCAGTTCGACGGTGCCTGCCCGGCCAGCGTGAACACGTGTTCGAGCAGTGCGCGTGGCACCGGCTCCGCGCGAAAGCCGCGCACCGAGTGGCGCGCGGCGACGACGGCGTCGAAGTCGACACAAGCGGCGACGGCGGACGTGGTGGTTTCGGCAGGCGACGTGGGCATTTCAGACGGGCTCCCCGGGGAACAGGCCGCGTTGCAGCTTACGTGAGCGATTCGTTCAGTCGCAAACGCGGCGGCTCAGGCCAGCGCGACTCCCAGGCCTTCGCGCTGGGCCGCATCCAGCAGTCGCTGGTCGAGGGCGACGACGCTGACGGAGGCCGGATCATCGCCGGCGATGCCGAGTGCCGCGGCGAGCTGCAGGCTGTCCGCCGCCCGCAAGGGGTGGACCCGCAGCAACCGCTGTGCCCGCAGGCGCAACAGGTCGCTGGGGACGACCTGTTGCCAGGAGCGTTCGAGTCTGCGCACGCGATCGACGGCTGCCGCCGTCATCGCCGGCGAGAGCGTGCCTTCGCGCTCGCGGCGCGACAGTGCCGACACCAGTTCGACCGGTGTGCCCCACCAGACGAACATCACCGGATCGGCCTCGACCAGCGCGAGCAGGCGTTCGCGGGCCGGCTCGTCGACGATCAGCGGCACGATCGCGGACGCGTCCCAGAACTTCACCGGCCGTCCTCGCGCTCCTGCAGCAAGGCATCGAGCACGCTGTGTTCGACGCGTGGCAGCGGTGCCCTGAGTACGTCGAGCGGCAGCGGCTCGCTCGGCGGGGCGACGATTCCGGCGCGGTGCAGTTGCGCGATGCGGTCGTCGTCCTGTTCGTCCGCAATGCGGTCGATACGCGCGACGGGCCGGTTACGGTCGTAGATGATTACAGTGTGCCCGGCCCGGACGCGCTGCAGGTAGGCGCTCAACTGGTTCTTGAGCTCGGAAATCGAGGCTCTTTTCATCTGGCTATCATAGCCAGATCGATCCCGCCGTAAAAGCCTCCGAGCGGGGCCGACAACCCGGTCAGTCCCCCGGACCTGGGCCCCGGACGCGTCGCACGAGACCCACGGCGGCTACGACGATGAGCCCCGCCAGGATGCCGACCAGCGCGTTGAGCAGCATCGCCCCGAGCGTGTGACCGATCGCGGGTGCGTCACGCAGGACGTGCTCGATGGCGTGATGCACCGCGGGGACGCCGTGCGCGAGGATGCCGCCGCCGACCAGGAACATCGCGGCCGTGCCCGCGACCGACAGCGACTTCATGAGCCACGGCGTGGCCGCGAGGATGCCGCGCCCGAGCCGCTGCAGCGCGTTCGACCCGCTGCGAGCCAGCACCAGCGCGCCGTCGTCGAGCTTGACGATGCCGGCGACGAGGCCATAGACGCCCGCGGTCATCAGCAGCGCGATGCCGACCAGCACGCCGATGCGCGGCCCGAGCGTCGCCGTCGCCACCGTGCCGAGCGTGATGACGATGATCTCCGCCGACAGGATGAAGTCGGTGCGGATCGCGCCCTTGATGCGGTCCTTCTCGAATGCGACGAGGTCCGCCGATGGGTCGACGATTGCTTCGGCAAGCTCCTGCCGGTGCAGTTCGTCCTCTGCCCGGTGCAGGAACCGGTGCACGAGCTTTTCGCCGCCCTCGAAGCACAGGAACAGGCCACCCGCCATCAACAGCGGCGTGATTGCCCAGGGCGCCATCGCGCTGATCAGCAATGCGGCGGGAACCAGGATCGCCTTGTTGACCAGCGAGCCCTTCGCGACGGCCCAGACCACCGGCAGCTCGCGGTCCGCGCGGATGCCGGCCACCTGCTGGGCGTTCAGCGCGAGGTCGTCGCCGACCACGCCCGCCGTCTTGTGTGTGGCGACCTTGGTGAGGGTCGCGACGTCGTCGAGGATGGTGCTGATGTCGTCGAGCAGGGCGAGCAGGCTGCTTGCCATGAAGGTCGTGCTCCGGTCGAGGGAGTCGGCCAGTGTGCCATCGCGCCAGTGCGGAAACAGCCTGCCTTCGCCTGCCCTCTTGCGCGCGTCGATCACGCGCTACTCCCGGCCGTCAGACCTCCATCGGGGCCACCGTCACGACAGCGCTTCCGGTTCGTGGGCCGTCATCGTCATCGAAACCGTGACACTGGCACCTGAGCAAAGGCCCCGGGGTCACCGGGGCCTTCGCTTCCGAAGCCGTCACACCGGACCCTTGCACCTACAGCAGCGGCACCAGCAGCAGGGCGACGATGTTGATGATCTTGATCAGCGGGTTGATGGCCGGGCCCGCGGTGTCCTTGTATGGGTCACCGACGGTGTCGCCCGTGACGGCGGCCTTGTGCGTGTCCGAGCCCTTGCCGCCGAAGTTACCTTCCTCGACGTACTTCTTGGCGTTGTCCCACGCGCCGCCACCGGTGCACATCGAGATGGCCACGAACAGGCCCGTGACGATCGTGCCGATCAGCACGCCGCCGAGCGCCTTGATGCCAGCGCCGGGGCCGAGCAGCCAGTTCATGCCGAAGCCGACGACCACCGGAATCAGGATCGGCAGCAGCGACGGCACGATCATTTCCTTGATCGCGGCGCGCGTCAGCAGGTCGACGGCCTTGGAGTAGTCGGGCTTGGCCGTCCCCTCCATGATGCCCTTGATTTCGCGGAACTGACGGCGCACCTCGACCACCACCGAGCCCGCCGCGCGGCCCACGGCTTCCATCGCCATGGCGCCGAACAGGTAGGGCACGAGACCGCCGATGAACAGGCCGATGATCACGGCCGGGTCGGACAGGCTGAACGTCTGCAGCTTGCCGGCGATTTCGAGGTTGTGCGTGTAGTCGGCGAACAGCACCAGAGCCGCGAGCCCGGCCGAGCCGATCGCGTAGCCCTTGGTCACCGCCTTGGTCGTGTTGCCGACCGCGTCGAGGGCGTCGGTGATCTTGCGGACGTCCTTCGGCAGGCCCGACATCTCGGCGATGCCGCCGCCGTTGTCGGTGATCGGGCCGTAGGCGTCGAGCGCGACGATCATGCCGGTCATCGACAGCATGGCAGTCGCGGCGATCGCGATGCCGTACAGCCCTTCGAGCTGGTAGGCGCCCCAGATGGCGGCGCAGATCGCGAGCACGGGCAGCGCGGTGGATTTCATCGACACCGCGAGGCCGGCGATGACGTTGGTGCCGTGGCCCGTCTGCGAGGCCGCGGCGACGTAGCGGACCGGCGCGAACTCGGTCGCCGTGTAGTACTCGGTGATCCAGATCATCGCGGCCGTGAGCGCGAGGCCGATCAGCGAGCACAGGAACAGGCTGGTCGCCTCGGTGCCCATCATGGCTCGGGTGACGAACCAGAACGCGATGGCCGCGATGACGCCCGAGACGATTACGCCGCGATACAGCGCGTTCATGATCTTGCCGCCTTCGCGCGCCTTGACGAAGAACGTGCCGACGATCGAGGCGACGATCGACACGGCGCCGAGCATCAGCGGGTACAGCACGCCCTCGACGCCGAGGCCCTTCATCGTGAGGCCCGCGAGCAGCATGGTCGCGACGACCGTCACGGCGTAGGTTTCGAACAGGTCGGCCGCCATGCCGGCGCAGTCGCCGACGTTGTCGCCGACGTTGTCGGCGATCACGGCGGGGTTGCGCGGGTCGTCCTCGGGGATGCCGGCCTCGACCTTGCCGACGAGGTCGGCGCCGACGTCGGCGCCCGTGGGGAAGATGCCGCCGCCGAGACGCGCGAAGACGGAGATGAGCGAGCCGCCGAAGGCGAGGCCGACGAGCGCGCCGGTTCGCTCGGTGCCGGCGAGCGCGGTGAGCGTCGCGATCGCGAGCAGGCCGAGCCCGACCACCATGAGGCCGG
>JAYRRR010000093.1:0-3873 GCA_041910015.1 Steroidobacteraceae bacterium | reverse complement strand
CGGGAGCGCGCCCTGCGGTGCGCAAGGGCAAGGTCCCGCTCGAGCTGGACCTCGACGGCATCGCCCCGGGGTACGCCGTGGATCGCCTCAGCCAATGCCTCACGCGTGCCCGGTTCCGCGATCATCTCGTGGAAATCGGCGGCGAGGTGCGGGCCAGCGGCGGCCGCGAGGATGGCCGGCCGTGGCGCATCGCCATCGAGACACCACTGGCCGGCGTGCGTCAGGCGAACACGGGCGTCGACTTGAGCGATCTGGCGATCTCGACTTCGGGCAATTACCGGGACTTCCGTCGCCTGGCGGACGGCCGCGTGATTTCACACACGATCGATCCACGCACCGGCGAACCCGTGCGGCACACGCTGGCCTCCGTGACCGTCGTGCATCCCCGCGCGATCCTCGCCGATGCGTACGCCACGGCCCTGATGGTGCTCGGGCCCGAGGACGGCTACGCGCTGGCGGAGGCCCTTGGCTTGCCGGCGATCTTCCTGGAGCGGATCGGCCAATCGCAGGCACTGCGCGAACGTGCTACTCCGGCGTTCGAGGACCTGCGACGCTCCCCCCGGCAGGCTTCGCTAGCTATGATGACGCGATGGATCCGCTGACGAAGCTACGGCGCCGACCGTTCATGGCGCCGCTGCTGTTCCCGCTGCTGGCGCTGTTGATGGCAGCGGCCGGCGTGTACTGGCTCGGCACCTGGGCAAAGACGACGGTCGTGATCCTGGTGCGTCACGCCGAGGCGGCCGAGAGCGCGTCGGGCGATCCGGACCTGAGCACGACGGGGGAAAAGCGGGTCGCTCCGCTCGGCACGCTGCTCGCCGACCTGCTCGCCGATCGCAACGTCGACTATCTCTACGCGGCCGACACGCGCCGCGCCCAGCAGACGGCCGCGCCCATCGCCAATCAGTTCAAACTGCCCATCAACGTGCTGGCGAGCAGCGACTGGTCTGGCATCGCGGCGCGCATCCGCCGTGAGCACCGCGGCAAGACGGTCGTCGTCGTGGGCTACGCGTCGACGCTACCCGGTGTCATCAACCAGTTGAGCGGTCACGAGCTCGCCATGCGCGAGGACGAATTCGACGCCATGTACGTCGTCGTCATTCCCAGCCCGGGGGAGACACGCGTCCTGCGCGTGCGCTACGGCTCGCCGAACCCTGCAGATCGTGCTGGAAAAAGCACGAAATAGATATCTCAATTAGATGATATATCAAGACTTCTTGCTGGCACCCGCTGCCAGTGCCCGCTGCACGAACGCTTCGTGCTCGGTAATGCGCAGGTCCGCCAGCACCGAGTCCCGGACCTTGCCGTCGGTGCCGATCAGGTAGGTGCCGCGGCGCACGCCGAAGCCGAGCGGCCCGTCGACGTCGTAAGCCTTTACGGCCAGCTTGTCCGGGTCTGCGAGCAGCGGGAAGTTGAGTCCGTGCTTCGCCGCGAACCTGCGGTGCGACTCCGCGTCCTGCGGGCTCACGCCGACGACGCGCAGATTCGCGGCCACGAGGTCTTTCTGCAGGTCGCGAAAGCTGCAGGCTTCCTTCGTGCAACCGGGCGTGAAGTCCGCCGGATAGAAATAGAGGATGATCGGTCCGTCCGCGAGCAGCGATTTCAGCGTATGACGACGGCCGTCCTGGTCGCGCAGCTCGAACTCCGGCGCCTGCGTTCCTTGTTTCAGCATGTCGGCTCCTCCTTGGGGCGCAGCGCGCCTGAATGGTCGACTTCCATGAACCGGTAATCGCGTGCACGCATGCCACAACGGGCATAGACGCGCTGGGCCCGCAGGTTGTCGCCCTCGACGTAGAGGCGCAGGCCGATGACGCCGGGTGTGGTTCGCGCGAGGCCTTCGACGTGTTCATACATTGCCTGGAACACGCCATGGCGACGCGACTCCGGCACGACATACACGCTCTGCAACCACCAGAACTGGCCGTTTCGCCAGTCGCTCCATTCGTAGGTCACCATGAGCTGGCCGACCGGGCGGCCTGCATCGTCCTGCGCCACGAAGTAGCGGCCATGCGCCGGATGGCGCAAGGCGGCGCCCACGCCCAGGCGCACGACGGCAGGATCGAGCGTCTGCTGCTCGGTCTCGAGTGCCATGGCCTCGTTGCCGCGTGCCAGGAATTCCTGGTCGGTGAGTACGGCGTCGCGAATCTGGATCTCCATGACGGGATCATAACGTTCGCAGCGGACTTTGGTTGCGGCCCGGAAAGCCGGTGCTACAATGCGCGCCCTCGTGTGGGGCGGTAGCTCAGCTGGGAGAGCGTCGCGTTCGCAATGCGAAGGTCGAGGGTTCGATCCCCTTCCGCTCCACCATTCCACCTCTGCGTCGGCGGCGTTTCGCCACATCGCGTGCCCCGGTAGCTCAGTGGATAGAGCGACCGCCTCCTAAGCGGTAGGTCATAGGTTCAACTCCTATCCGGGGCGCCACTCTTCTTCGGGTGTATTCCGGTCACAGGGTTTGCATCTCCATCCGGGCGCGGGCGCACTCCAGTCTGAAACCCATGCCGCGATCTCATTTCGTTGCGCTGCTGGCGCCGTTCGCCGCGGCCGTCGTCCTGCCCGGCTCAGCCCGGGCCGAACCGCCCGTGGCGCGCGTTGCCGAGGAGTCGCTCGAGGAGGTCCTCGTCACCGGGCAGCAGCCGGGTCCGGGGCTCTGGAAGGTCACCCGTCCCGACGATCCCGACGGGCGCGTCCTGTGGGTGCTCGGCAACTACAGTCCGTTGCCCAGGAAGCTCGAATGGAAGTCGGACGAGGTCGCCGCCGTGGTCGCGGCATCACAGGAAGTGATTGCGCCGCCGTCGATGAGCGCCTCACTCGGCCCGCTCGGCGGCATCACGCTGTTGCCCTCGCTGATCGGAGTGCGCAACAACCCCGGCGGCGAGCGCCTGCAGGACGTCGTGCCACCCGAGCTCTATGCGCGGTGGTTGCAGCAGAAGGCGCGCTATCTCCGCAACGACGACGGCGTCGAGACGTGGCGGCCGATTTTCGCGGCAAACGAACTCTACGAGGCGGCGCTGAAGCAGAAGGGACTCGTGCCTTATACCGGCGTGTGGCCGCAGGTCGAGAAGATCGCGCGCCGGTCACGGGTGCCGGTGCTCGAGCCGCAGATCGAATACGAGGTGGAACGGCCACGCGCGGCCATCCGAGAGTTCAAGTCCCTGTCGCTGGCCGACACCGAGTGTTTCGCGCGCACGCTGCAGCGGTTGGAGACCGATCTCGACCTGATGCGGGACCGCGCCAACGCCTGGGCCGCCGGCGACGTGGCTCGTCTGCGCCAGCTCGCGCCGGTGGAGCGGGCCGGCGCATGCATCGGGATGCTGCTCGAGTCTTCGTTCGCGCGCCGTCGCGGCCTCGGCGACGTGCTCGATCGCGCCCGTGGCGCCTGGATCGAAGCCGTCGAGGCGGCGCTCGCGCGCAATGCATCGACGCTGGCCGTGATCTCCGTCGAGGAGTTGCTGCGTCCGGACGGGCACCTTGCGCGGCTCCGGCAGAAGGGCTACCGCATCGAGGGCCCGTGATCCGCGGCACGGCGGTTTCGTGTCGAAACATGACCGACGCGTCAGACGATGGCCCGGTTTGCCCGCGCCGCCGGTCAAGTCCGCTAGACTACCGGCCCCGTTTTTCAAAATCTGAACCGCGGGCTCCCGTCTGCGGGGCCGCTCCGTAGCGATGACCGAACCCAGACCGATGCTGACGGCCACGCCGCTGGCCGCCGGAAACGACGCCTACGTCGAGGCGATGTACGAGCGCTTCCTGCAGCAGCCCGAGGCGGTCGACCCTCGATGGCGCGAATATTTCGCGGGCCTGGGGCCCACGGCGCAGGACGTGCCGCACGGTCCGCTGGTCGCGGACCTGACGCGTCGCGCGAGGATGCCACGCGTG
>JAYRRR010000092.1:0-39823 GCA_041910015.1 Steroidobacteraceae bacterium | reverse complement strand
GACGGCCGCCACTGCCCACGGCCAGCACGCCCGGGCGGCCGGCACATCCGTCACGGGTCACGCCTGGGCGGGGCCGGGCTCGTCGGCTCCTCCGCAGGGCCGGCGTCCGGCCCGACCGGGGCTGGCGGGCGCGCGATGCCACGAGTGCCCGAGCGGCGACGGCGGCGTGGCGCCAGTGGCTCCTGCACACGTAACAGGTCCTCGCTCCACCAGTCCGGCCGCGGCGGCGGTCCGGTCTCGAAGGCGCGTTCGCCGAGCTCCTGCAGCGCGCGGGCATAGACCGCGCGCTTGAAATAGATGACCTCGCGCACCGGGGACCAGTAGTCCACCCAGCGCCATGAATCGAACTCGGGCTCCGACGTCGCGTCGAACGCGAGCCGCGATTCGTCTGCGAGCATCCGCAGCAGGAACCAGCGCTGCTTCTGCCCGATGCAGAGCGGGCCGCCCTTGCGCCGCACGAACTGGCGCGGCAGGCGATAGCGAAGCCACCGGTCCGTGCCCGCCAGCAGCTCGACGTCGCCGCGCTCGAGCCCGATTTCCTCGCGCAGCTCACGGTACAGCGCGTCCTCTGGATGCTCCTGGCGCAGCACGCCGCCTTGCGGAAACTGCCAGCCGCGTCCGTCGCGTCGACCGCCGAGGAACAGTTCGCCGCCGTCGCGCATCAGGACGATGCCGACGTTGGCGCGAAACCCCTGGCTGTCGATGTAGTCGCTCACCGGCTGCGTAACCCCTCGGACCGGTTGATTTTTTCACATCGGAGCCGGCGGCACAAAACCCGCGGGCCGCGGGCCGCTTGTGGCTGGCCGTGTGCTTCCCTACGCTTCCCGCGCGCAAACGGGGGCTCCGTGCACCGACTTCCTGCCATTCCAGTGTTCGTCGCGCTCGGCGCCGCGATCGTCGCGCTGCTGCTCCTGTCCGTGCTGCTGGGCAGCACGACGTTCGGCCCGCAGGCGGTCTGGCAGGCGCTGGTGTCGGCCGAGCCGTCGCTCGCCCGCGACGTCGTACTCGATCTGCGGCTGCCGCGGGCGCTCACGGCCTTCGCCGTGGGCGGCCTGCTCGGCCTCGCCGGCGCGCTGCTGCAGGTGTTGCTGCGCAACCCGCTCGCCGATCCCTACGTCCTCGGCATATCGGGCGGCGCCTCCGTCGCGGCCCTGCTCGCACTGATGCTCGGCCTGCCGCTGCTCACGGTCGACCTCGCGGCCGGCGCCGGTGCGCTCGCGGCCTGTGCGCTGGTGTTCAGCCTGGCACAAGGCCCGGGCGGCTGGACGCCGACACGACTCCTGCTCACGGGCGTCGTCGTGGGCGCCGGAGCGGGCTCGGTCGTGAGCCTGCTGCTCGCCATGAGCGACGACACGCGGCTGCGCGGCATGGTCTTCTGGCTGCTGGGCGACCTCTCGCGCGGCGACCGCTGGCCGTGGCTCGCGGTGCTGCTCGTCCTCGCGACGGCGGCGGGCGTGGCGCTCGGGCGTCCGCTCAACGTCCTCGCGCGCGGCGAGAGCCTCGCCGCCACGGTCGGGCTCGACGTGAGGAACCTGCGTCGCGTGGTGTTCGTGCTGAGCTCGCTGCTCACCGGCTGCGCGGTCAGCACCGCCGGCAGCATCGGCTTCGTCGGGCTCGTCACGCCGCACCTGGCACGACTCGCGCTCGGCAATGACCAGCGCGTGGTGCTCGCGGGCTCCGCCCTGCTCGGCGGCTTCGTGCTGATGGCGGCCGATCTCGCCGCGCGCGTCGTGCTCGCGCCGCGCCAGTTGCCAGTCGGCGCGCTGACCGCGCTGGTCGGCGTGCCGATCTTCCTCGCGCTGATGCTGCGCCAGCGAAGCTGACGGCCGCGGACCGGCGCGTCGATCCGGCCCTGTCGTGGGGCGCTACGCCGTGGCCTGCTCGCGGGCGGCGAGCCGCACGCGCAGGTATTCGTGGCCACGCTGCATCATCGCCACGAAGGCCGCGGCGTCGTGTCCGTGCACGGCCTGCCAGACGCGCTCGACCGCCGCACGCAGCGCGTTCAGCGATTCCTCGCCGTATTCGTTGAGGCTCTGGATCTCGTAATAGAGGTCGGGGCTCTCGGCCGCCACGCGCGTCGCGATGTCGAGTTGCGAGTCGAACGTCGTGCTCGACATCCGCGCGAGCCGCGGCGCCGCTTCGCCGCTCTCCGCGAGCGCCGTGAAGAAGGCGATGTTGAGCGCGTGCGACAGGCCGAGCACGAAGGCAATCAGGCGGTCGTGCTCGTCGAGCCCCATGGTGACGAGGTCGGCCATCGTCGAGCCGAACAGGCCACGCGCTTCCTCGAGCGCCTGCTCGTCGCCCAGGTCGATGAAGATCACGTGACGGCCCGAGAGCAGCGCCGTGTCGGGCCCGAACATGGGGTGAACGGAAGTGACGTGGCAGCCCGCGGCCCGCAGGCGCTCGAGCCCGCTGCGCAGCGGCGTCTTGAGCGAACCGATGTCGAACACGACGCCGCGCGGTCTGCGCGCGGCGAGCTCGCCGAGCAGGTCGTTCGCAATCCTGATCGGCGTCGCGACCACGATCAGGTCGTGATCCAGCGCCGTCGTGCGCCAGTCCGCGACGTGGTCGTAACCGGCGACCTCGTCCGACGGGTCGGCGACCGTGACCGCAAAGCCCTGCGACGCGAGGAAGTCGGCAAACCAGCGTCCCATCTTGCCGCCGCCACCGATGACCAGCGCCCGACGGCCCGAGCCGCGCCCCTGCCAGGCGATGCGCGCCTGCTCCTGGGTAGTCAACGAGCCCTGGATCAGCGCGTGCATGAGCGATTCCGCGAGCGTCGGCGAGATACCCAGCGCCTCGGCGTCGCGACGGGCCTTCAGCACGACCTCGCGTTCACGCCGGAAGTCGCGCGTGGACTGGCCGGTGGACCGCTTGACGGCGGCGATCTCCCCGCCGAGGGTCTGGCGCTCGGCGACGAGTTCCAGCAGTTGGCGGTCGATGACGTCGAGGCGGGCGCGGAGTTCTTCGAGGGATTTCATGCGGGACGCGTGACAGGCGACACGGTCCTTTTACCGGTCGCGCCGGCTGCACCGCAAGAGAGTCTGATGGCAGGTGGGGCATAATCGCCGTCCCGCCACGCCCCGACGAGCCGCGACGATGTTGACGACCGGCACCCTGCCCTCGACCCTTCCCGCCGACCCCATGCCCGTCGTCGAGACGTGGTTCAGGGAAGCGCACGAGCGCCGGATCCAGCCCAACCCGGATTCGCTGGTGATCGCCACGGCGACGCCGGACGGCTCGCCCTCTGCGCGGGTCGTCCTGTGCAAGAAGCTGGTCGTCACGCCAGGGTACGTGGTCTTTTTCACGAACTACGACAGTCGCAAGGGCCACGAGCTGGCGGCGAACCCGCGCGTGGCCGGAGTGTTCCACTGGGACGTGCTGTCGCGCCAAGTGCGGCTCGAAGGCCGCGTCGTGCGCTGCCCGCCCGGGGAGAGCGACGAGTACTTCGCGAGCCGCGCGCTCGACAGCCGCATAGGCGCCTGGGCCAGCCTGCAGAGCCAGCCGCTCGACTCGCGCACGACGCTGCTGAAGCGCGTCGCGATCGAGACGGCGCGCCACGGCACGGCGCCCTCGCGCCCGCCGCACTGGGGCGGCTTTCACTTCTGGCCGGAAGCCGTCGAGCTGTGGTGCGCAGGGGCCTTCCGCATCCACGACCGGGCCCGCTGGCAGCGCACGCTCGAGCCGCAGGGCGATGCGGGGTTCCGCGCGGGCGAGTGGCAATCGACGCGTCTGTACCCCTGACCGCCCGGCCCCCGACTGCGCACGGGATTCGATACCCACATGGCCGGCCGCACCTTCCTCGGCACGCTGCGGCTGGCACTGCTGCTCGTCGTGCTCGCGTTCGTCGCGCTGGGCGCGTGGCTCGATCATTCGCGCAGCCGCGACTGGGATGCGCCGTTGCGCGTCACCGTCTATCCCTTCGCGGCCTCCGACAGCACGGCTGTAAGTCACTGGGTCGCCTCGCTCGCGGACGACGATTTCGACGACGTCGAGGCGTTTCTCGCGCGCGAGTCGAGCCGCTATGCATTGCCGCTCGACGAAGCGGTGCGCGTGCGCGTGTCGCACGCGGCGCATCACGGGCCGCCCGAGCTCGGCGATGATCCGGGCATCCTCGCCATCGCCTGGTGGAGCCTGCGCATGCGGTACTACGCGGCCCGCGTCGCGTGGGACGACCCGCTGCCCACGCCGGACATCCAGGTGTTCGCCACGTTCGCGCCGATCGATGACGACGCCGCTGCCGTGCCGGACTCGGTGGGGCTGCGCAAGGGGCTCCTTGCGGTTGCGCACCTGTATGCCGGTGCCGATGCGGCCCGCAGCAACCAGGTCGTCGTCGTGCACGAACTGCTGCATACGCTCGGTGCCACGGACAAGTACGATCCGCGCAGCGGCCAGCCGCAGGCGCCGGACGGTCTGGGCGATCCGCAGCGCGAGCCGGCCTATCCACAGGACCAGGGAGAGATCATGGCGGGACGCATTGCACTGAGCGCGACGCAAGCCGTGATCGCCAGCGGCCTCGACGACATGGTCGTCGGCCCCTCCACCGCGCGCGAGATCGGATGGATCGAATGAACGCGAACGGCACCGCGTTGCAGTGCGAGGGCGTCGGCATCGAGGTGCCCGGCCGCGCGCTCGTACGCGGGCTGCGGTTCGAACTGCCACGTGGACGCATGCTGGCCGTGCTCGGCCGCAACGGCGCCGGCAAGAGTTCGACGCTGCACGCCATCGCCGGTCTGCGCGAGGCGACCGGGATCGTGCGCATCGATGGTCGCCCGCTCGCGCAGTGGCCACGCCGCGAGCTGGCCAGGCGGCTCGGCCTGCTGCCGCAGGTCGTCGACGATCCGTTCCCGGCAACGGCGCTCGAGGCGACGCTGGTGGGACGCCACCCGCACATCGATTTCTGGTCGTGGGAAAGCGCATTCGACGTCGACTGCGCGCGACGCGCGCTGGCCACGGTCGGCCTCGACGGCTTCGAGTCGCGCGACATCGGCACGCTGTCGGGCGGCGAGCGCCGCCGGCTCGCAATCGCGACCCTGCTCGCGCAGGATCCAGCGATCTTCCTGCTCGACGAACCCGTCCACCAGCTCGACCCACACCACCAGCTCGACGTGCTGCGGCTGTTCCGCCGCCTCGCGGACGCCGGCCGCACCGTCGTCGCGAGCCTGCACGACGTGGGGCTCGCCGCGCGCTTCGCGGACTACGCGCTGCTGCTGCACGGCGACGGCAGCTGGACCTGCGGCGAGTGTGCGACCACGCTCGACGAGCAGTCGGTCGGCGAGCTGTACGGCATCCGCGTGCGCGAACTGCGCTGGGACGGCGGACGCACGTTCGTTGCGGCCTGAGTGCCTCGAGCCTCAGGCCGGCAGGATCTTCGCCGCGTTGTCGGCGAGCCACGAATCGAAGTCCTGCAGGCGCGGGTTGAGCGCACGCGAGTTCCCGACGCTGCGCATGGCGCAAAACTCGTCGTTGTATTCGTGCTGCATCTCGAACATGTTGCCGAGGTCGTCGGCGCCCGGGAACCCCAGCCTGCGGAAGGCCTCGAACGGCACCGCGTCGTAGACACATTCGCGGCCGAATGCGCGGGACAGCGCGGACGCCATCTGCGCGCCCGTCAGGTGCGCACCGGCGATGCCGATGCGTTGCCCCGCCATCGACGTGCCACGCCTGAAGATGCCGTGCGCGCAACGGCCGATGTCCTCGGCCGCGATGCCGGGTAACAGTCGCTCGCCGAGCGGCAGCGCGAAGTGCAGCCTGCCGTCGGCGCCGGTCTTCGGTCCCATGCCGAAGGTAATCAGGTTGTCCCAGTAGAACGACGTCAGCATGAATGTCGTTGGTACCCCGGCGGCACGGAAGAACTCGTCGGCCTCGCCCTTGACGTCGAAATGCGGGACCTTGTAGTTCCCCTGCAACGTGGGGATACGCGGATCGTCGACCGGCACCCAGCGGCGCGTGTCCTCGAGCGTGGACCAGACCACGTGCTGCAACCCGGCCGCCTGTGCCGCTCTTGCGAGCACGCGGGCCTCCTCGCGCTCGCGGTCCGGCGACATGTGGTTCCAGAAGAACGTCACGCAATACGCGCCATAGGCGCCCCGGAACGCCGCCGTAACCGAGCCTGCGTCAGCGAGGTCGGCCGCGACCACTTCCGCACCGGCCCGCGCCAGCTCGCGAGCAGCGTCCGACCAGGGATTGCGGGTGATGGCGCGCACGGCGAACTCGCCGGCTCCGTCCGCGAGGATCGAGCGAACGAGACCGCCGCCCTGTGCGCCGGTGGCACCAACAACCGCGATGACCTTCGTCGTATTCGACATGCCCATGGCCTCCTGCGTGGAATCAGCGATGAAGCGCCTGGAATACCGCGTCGTGCAACCGGCCGTTCGTCGCCAGCACGCTCGAGCTGGCGGGCGTCAGCGGCCGTCCCTCGAGGTCCGTGAACCGGCCGCCGGCCGCCTCGACGATCACCGCGCAGGCGCCGATGTCGAGGATGTTGACGTCGGACTCGACGACGGCGTCGATGCGGCCCGACGCGAGCAGGTGGTAGTGCAGGAAGTCGCCGTAGCCGCGAACGCGGTTCAGGCGGCCGACGAGCGCACCGAACGCCGGCCAGCGTGGTCCGGTCGCCAGCGTCTTCAGGTTGCCCGTCGACAGCGCGGCGTTCTCGATCGTGTCGACCGTGCTCACGTGGATGGGCTGGTCGTTCAGCCAGGCACCGGCGCCGATCTCGCCGTACGCGAGCTCGCCATAGGCGGGCGCCGAGGACACGCCGACGACGAGCCGGCCGCGATGGGCGAGCGCGATCTGCGTCGAGAACATCGGGTATTCGCGCACGAAAGCCTTGGTGCCGTCGATCGGGTCGACGAACCAGACGTACTCGGCGTCGAGCGCCGACGTGCCCGTTTCCTCGCCGTGAAAGCCGTGCCCCGGGAACTTCGCCGCAAGGATGGCGCGGATCGTCTTCTCGGTCTCGACGTCCGCCTCGGTGACCGGCGACTTGTCAGCCTTGAGCGTGATCTTCAGGTTGCGCTGGTAATAGCGGCGCACGACGTCGGCCGCCGCGCGGGCGGCGTCGAGCGCGGTCGCGAGGAATTCTGACTGCGGCATGCGTACACGAGGTTCGCCAGGACGTGTCATGGTACCCGCATTTCCTTGACTTCCTCGCCTCCCTTCCCTACCTTGCGAGCACCGACAGGTGATCCCGCGAGCGCAGGCTCAGGGAGAACGGGAAGCCGGTCCAACACCGGCGCTGCCCCCGCAACGGTAGTCGAGTGAAGCTTGCATCGCCCGAGGTCGTGCTCGGGGCCCACTGCGCATGAAGGCGCGGGAAGGGGACGCAGGCGGGGTGAGGAACCCACTCGAAAGCCCGGAGACCGGCCTGTCGACCAGACCAGCGTCGCGGAGGGCGAGCGGCAGGACTTCGGGCCGCAGCCGCCACAGCCGCCGCCCCGGTCAGCCAGGCACCCACCCGCCGCTGGACCTTCATTGTGCGTCCGCCAGGACGTGCGCTCGGGTGGAGCCAGTTCGATGTTCATCTCGTCTCGCGTCGCTTCGCGTTCGGTCCTCCTCATCGGCGCGGTCGCGGCCGCGCCCTCTCCGGCGCGGGCGGCGTCGCCCGCCGTTCCCGACACGCCGCTGCAGACCATCGTGGTCACGGCGACGCGCGTGCCCGTGCCGCTGGCGGAGGTGCTCGCGCCGGTCCTGGTGATCGATCGCGACACCATCGAGCGCAGCGCCGCCAACGACGCGGCCGATCTGCTGCGGTTCCACGCCGGCCTCGACCTCGCCCGCACGGGCGGTCCCGGCCAGCCGACGTCCGTGTTTATCCGTGGCGCGGACAGCAACCACACGCTGGTGCTCATCGACGGCGTGCGCGTCAATCCGGGGACGATCGGGCTGCCCGCGCTGCAGAACGTCACGCCGGACATGATCGAGCGCATCGAAGTCGTGAAAGGCCCCCGCTCGGCGCTCTGGGGCACAGACGCGATCGGCGGCGTGATCAACGTCGTCACGCGGCGTGGCTCGCGCGATGGCTGGGTGGTCGAGGCGGGCTACGGCGACTACGACACGCGCCGGGCCGCGCTGAACGGCGGCATCGACCTCGGCGCACGATCCGCGCTCGACTTCGGCGTCTCCTGGCTCGACAGCGACGGCTTTCCGACCCGCACCATCGACGATGTCGACCGCGGTTTCGAGAACCTGAATGCCAGCCTGCAATGGCGCGCGAACCTCGGGGCGGCCGAGCTCGCGCTCCGGCACTGGCAGGCCACGGGCACCTCCGAGTACTCCGACTTCTACCTGACGCCCGTCGACCAGGATTTCGCGACCGCCACGACCGCGGCGGAATTGCGGCTGCCCGTCGACGATCGCGGCGCCGAGGCGCGCCTTGCCGTATCGCACCTCGACGACGAAATCGACCAGAACCAGTCGCCCGATTACCTGCGCACGCGGCGCGACACCGTCGAGGCGCAGTACGACTGGAACGTCGGACGCTCGCAGGCGCTCGGGGTCGGCGCGATGTTCTACACGGAAGACGCGAGCAGCGTGTCGTACGGCTCGGCGCTGCGCGCGGAAACGAACTCCGTCAGCGCGTTCGTGCAGGACCAGTTCACGCACGGGCCGCACCTCGCGCTGCTCGCGCTCGGCTATACCGACCACGAGACCGCCGGCTCGGCCGTGACCTGGAACGTGGAGTACGGCCATGCGTTCAACGAGGGCCGTACGCGCGCGTACGCACTGAGCGGCGCGGGCTTCCGGGCTCCCGACGCCACCGATCGCTATGGCTTCGGCGGCAATCCGGACCTGAAGCCCGAGCGCTCGCGCAACTACGAGATCGGACTGCGGCACGCGCTGTCCGCGCGCCAGTCCATCGAGCTGTCCGCGTTCAGGACGGACATCGAGGACCTCATCGAGTATGTCGTCACGGACTTCGAGACTTTCGCAGGCACCAACGAGAACGTTGCCGAGGCGCGCATCCGCGGCATCGAGGCCGGCTGGCAATACACGGGCGACACCTGGCAGGCCCACGTCGCGACGATCCACCAGCAGCCGCGCAACCGCACCGACGACACGCCGCTGCTGCGTCGCGCCGATCGCAGCCTCACCGCCGGCGTCACGCGCGCGTTCGGACCGGTGCAGATCGGCGTGGAAATGCTCGCGGCCGGCGAACGCAAGGACGTCGGCTTTCCGACGCCCGTGACCCTCGACAGCTACGTGCTCGTCAACCTGTCGGCGCAGTGGCAGGCAACGCCAAGTCTCGCGCTGGTCGCGCGCGTCGAGAACCTGCTCGACGAGGATTACGAACTCGCCAATACTTACAACACGCCGGACCGCGGCCTGTACTTTACGGTGCGCTATGCGCCGCCGAAGTCGACGGACACCGCGCAGACGGCGTCGCTGCGGCGCTGACCACGCCGCGCCTGCCCCCGCAACGAGAGAGCGGCACCATGGGACACCGTCTGAGCAGGATTTACACGCGCACGGGTGACGACGGCAGCACGGGCCTCGGCGACGGCACGCGCGTACCAAAGGAGCACCTGCGCGTCGAAGCGTACGGCACGGTCGACGAAGCCAACAGCGCGATCGGCGTCGTGCTCGCCGTCTCTGGTCTGCCGGCCGCCGTCGCCGCCGCATTGACCGAGATCCAGCACGATCTGTTCGACCTGGGTGGCGAGCTCTGCATCCCGGGCCACCGCGCCGTCACGGCCGCCCTGGTGCAGCGGCTCGAACAGACGCTGGACCAGTTCAACGAGGGTCTGCCACCGCTCAAGGAGTTCATCCTGCCGGGCGGCGGGCCCGCGGCGGCGGCCTGTCACCTCGCGCGCACCGTCGTGCGTCGTGCCGAGCGGCGCGTGTGGGCGCTGGCGCGGACGGAATCCGTCGCTGCCGAGGTGCCGCAATACCTGAACCGGCTCTCCGACCTGATGTTCGTCGTCGCGCGCGTGCTGGCGCGCCACGAGCACGGCAGCGAGGTGCTCTGGCGCCGTCGCTGAACGGGCGCACGCAGAGCAGACGCGGGTATCTGCACCGTGCCCGCGAAGAGCAGACGCGTGCATCGCCATGCCGCACGCCGCTGACCAGACGTGTGCAACTCCACCGCGCACACCGCTGACCGGACGCGTGCAAGTCCACCGCGCACACCGTCACCCATTGTGTCTGCGCGAACACGCCGCAAGTACGTCCTTGTAGGCTCGCACTCGCCATCCATGGCTCGTGACGGTTCGCGCAGACACAATGGGTGACGGTGTGCGCTGCGGCGGTGGCGGCTGTGGCGTTGGGTTGTGTTTCCGGCATTTGCGCTGCTTGCTGCGCACTGCTGTGGCGTGCGGTGGCACGCGATTCTCAGTGCTGCGCGCCGGAAGTGTCGGGCCCGGAGCGACCGCGATAGGCCGCACGCGCGCGGTCGAGCACGGCGCAGGTGGCATCGACGCCGTCGGCGAGCCGCGGCGAGGCACGCGTCACGAGATCGCCGGACACGCTGTAGATGGTGCCGTGCCGCACGGCTCGCAGCCGCGGCCAGCGCCGCCACAGCGCCTCAGGGTCGGCGACCGTGTCGTCGGTGTTCAGGATGACCTCGGGATCGGTCGCGAGCACCGCTTCGGTCGAGATCGGTGGCGCGAGCTGCGGCAACGTGGCAAAGACGTTGCGGCCGCCACAGAGCTCGACGATCTCGCTGATGACGTGCTGCCCGTTCACGGTGTAGACGGGCTCGTCGTCGATCTCGATGAACACCGTGAGCGGCGGGCGCGCGGCATACTTCGCGCGCTGCCGCGCGACGCGCGTCTCGAACTCCCGCGCCGCAAGCTCGGCCTGGGCTTCGGTGCGACCGAGGCGACCGACCTGCCGCAAGGCATCGGGTACGTCCGCGAGCCGCTGCGTCGGTACTTCGACGACCTCGACCCCGAGGCGGCGGAGTTGCGCGATCGTGGTCGCCGGCGTGCCGGTCGGCCACGCGAGCACGATGTCCGGATGCAACGCGACGACGCGCTCGATGTCGACACGCCAGGCGTCGCCGACCCTCGGCACGCTCTTCGCGGCTGCGGGGTAGTCGCTGTAGGCGACGGTGCCGATCAGCCGATCGCCCGCCCCGGCGGCGAACACGACTTCGGTGAGCCCGGGCGCGAGGCTCAGCAGACGCGGGCTCGCCGGTGCCGCGCGGACCGGCGCGGCGACGCACGCCGCGACGAGGCTCGCGACAGAGCCCATGACGAGCAGTTGAATCAACGGGCGCCGACGCGACGACGGATCGCTCATCGCACGGCGCCCGTGAGCACGAGCAGCGCGATCGCCGCGATCCAGATCCACAGCGAACGCGCGACGATGCGCCAGGCGCCCCGCACGGTGACGACGTCGAGCCGCTCCGGCGAAACGCCGGCGAGACTCGGCTGCAGCGCACCCTTGCCGACGCGCGCGAGCAGGTCCTCGGCGCGGTCGAGCAGGCTGCCGGCCACGCCGTCGACGGCCACGCGCCAGTTGCCGACCGCATCCTCGAAGCTGCCCGCGAGCGCATACGACAACGCGACGAGCCGCGCGGGCAGCCATGCCAGCAGACCATGAACGCCCGCGAGTGCGCTGCCGAGGTCGCCACGCACGCGGGGCAGGCCCTGACGCGCCGCCTCGAAGGCTGCGCGACGCCGCAACATGTCGCTCGCGCGATAGCCCCAGGCGCCGGCCGGCCCGAGCACCATGAACCAGAACACGACGCCGAAGATGCGGTTGTTGGCCTGGATGAACACCGCCTCCCCGATTGCTTGCCGCGAAGCGGTGCCCTGCGCGGCGGGGCTCGATTCGAGCAGTTCCTTGCCGCGGCGCAGGGCCTCGTCGCGGTCGTGGCGCTCCAGCGCGGCCACGTAGTCGTCGACTTCCTCCTGGAGGTCGCGCGGCCCGAGCGAGAACAGCAGGACCAGCACCGCGAAGGCGACTTGCGGCAGCCCGAGCAGGTGCGGGTCGAGCCACTCCGCGACCAGCGCGACCGGCGCCGAGGGCAGCGCGACCAGCATGATGGCCACGACCCTCACGCCGGGCCCCCGGCGACTGCCGACCGCGCGGTCCGCCGCGTCGAAGTACGGGTCGAGCCAGCGCCACTCGCGCAGGTGCAGCAGATGCGTGGCGCCACGCTCGCAGACCAGGGCGAAGATCAGCGCGAGCAGGCTCAAGCGGGCGCGACCTCGAGTTCGAAGCGTACGAGCGCGTGCAGCCGCGGCCAGTCGAACGCGGTGCCGGGATCCGTCTTGCGACCGGGGGCCACGTCGCTGTGCCCGACGATGCGGGCTGGCGACAGCATCGGGTAGGCGCGACAGAGGGCGGCAATCACGCGTGCGAGCATCGCATATTGGGCCGACTCGCAGGGATCGCCATCGGTGCCCTCGATCTCGATGCCGATGGAGTAGTCGTTGCAGCGCCCGCGGCCCTGCCAGGACGAGACGCCCGCGTGCCATGCCCGCGACTGGAACGGCACGTACTGGACGACCTCGCCGTCGCGCCGGATCAGCAGGTGCGCGGACACGCGCAGCCCGGCAACCGACTCGAAGTACGGATGCGCCGCGGGGGGCAGGCTGTTCGTGAACAGCCGGTCGATCCAGGGGCCGCCGAACTCTCCCGGCGGCAGGCTGATGCCGTGCACGATGACGAGGTCGGCGTCGACGCCCGCGGGCCGATCGTCGCAGTTTGGCGAAGGCAGCTGCCGGGCACCCTCGAGCAGCCCGGAGGCGGTATCGACGCCGAAACGCGTCGGGCGCGATGAGGGGGAACGTTGGCGGCGCATCGCGCACATGATGCCGTCCCTGCGGCACGGCCGCCAATCGCTTTGCCGTACACTCGCGGGATGTCGCGCCGCGAAGCTTCCGCTGTCCCGCTGTCCCTCGCCGAGCGCGACCTGCGCGTCATCTGGCACCCGTGCACGCAGATGAAGGACCACGAATGGCTGCCGCTGGTGCCCATCGAGCGCGGCGAGGGCGCCTGGCTCCATGGCCACGACGGCCGGCGCTACCTCGACGCGATCAGCTCGTGGTGGGTCAACCTGTTCGGTCACGCGAACCCGCGCATCAACGCGGCGATCGGCGCGCAGCTCGGGCGGCTCGAGCACGTCCTGCTCGCGGGCTTCACGCACGAGCCGGCGGTCGCGCTCGCGGAACGGCTCATCGCGCTCGCGCCACCGGGCCTGTCCCGCTGTTTCTATGCCGACAACGGCTCGAGCGCGATCGAGGTCGCGCTCAAGATGAGCTTCCATTACTGGCGCAATCGCGGCCAGGGTCGCAGGCGCCGGTTCATCACGCTCGCCAACAGCTACCACGGCGAAACGCTCGGCGCGCTGGCCGTCGGCGACGTCGAGCTCTACAAGGAGATCTACCAGCCACTGCTGATGGACGTGATCACCGCACCGACACCGGATGCCTACGAACGCGAGGCCGGCGAGACGCCGGACGAATGCGCGCGGCGCGCCATCGATGCTTTGCAGGGCCTGCTCGAACGGCACGCGCCGGAGACCTGTGCCGTCATCGTCGAGCCGCTGGTGCAGTGCGCGGCCGGCATGCGCATGCACGCCCCGCTCTATCTGGACCGGCTGCGCAAGCTCTGCGACCGGTTCGACGTGCACCTGATCGCGGACGAGATCGCGGTGGGCTTCGGACGCACCGGCACGATGTTCGCCTGCGAACAGGCAGGTGTCACGCCCGACTTCCTGAGCCTGTCCAAGGGCATCACGGGCGGCTACCTGCCACTGTCGGTCGTGCTGACGCGCGAATCGGTCTACGAGGCGTTCTACGAGGAGTACGCCCAGCTCCGGGCGTTCCTGCACTCGCACAGCTACACGGGCAATCCTCTCGCCTGCACGGCGGCGCTCACCACGCTCGACATTTTCCGCGACGACGACGTGATCGAGCGCAATCGCAGCCTCGCGCACCACCTCGGCGAGCGGGCGCACGAACTGCTCGCCGACCTGCCGCACGTCGCGGAGGTCAGGCAGGCCGGCATGATCGTCGCCGCCGAACTCGCGCGCGACGGCAACCGGCGCACGCCGTTCGACTGGCGCGAACGCCGCGGCCTCACCGTGTATCGCCACGGCCTCGAGCACGAGGCGCTGCTGCGGCCAATCGGCAACGTGGTCTATTTCATGCCGCCGTACGTGATCACGCCCGACGAGATCGACGCGCTCGTCGCGACGGCGCGCGACGGCATCCTCGCGGCCACGGCCGACGTTCCGGTCACGTCCAGGTCGCGCACGCCCGCATCCCCGGCATCACCCGCGCCCCCGGCACCGCCCGCGGCCTCGAGCGCGGGCCTCGAGTTCTGAGAACCTCCGTCATGCGCGTCACCCGCGTCCATGTCGACTCCGCGCTCGCACCCGACAGCGACCTGCCCTTGCCCGAGGCCGCGGCGTATCACGTGGCGCGCGTGCTGCGCCTGCGCGAGGGCGCGACGATCGTCGCCTTCGACGGCTCCGGCCACGACTACCGCTGCGAAGTGCTGTCCGTGAAGGGCGGCGCCGTCCTCGTGCGCGTCGGCGCGCGCACGCCGGGGCTGCCGGAGTCGCCGCTCGCGATCACGCTCGTGCAGGCCGTCTCGCGCAGCGAGCGCATGGACTGGACGCTGCAGAAGGCGACGGAACTCGGCGTGCGCACCATCGTGCCGGTGCTGTCGGCGCGCAGCGTCGTGCGGCTCGACGAGCGGCAGAGTGCGAAGAAGCTGCGTCACTGGCAAGCGCTCGTGACCGCGGCGTGCGAGCAATGCGGCCGCAGCATCGTGCCGGAGCTGCGCGCGCCGCAGGAACTCGGACGCTTCCTCGCCGAACCGCATCGTGATGCCCAGCGCTTCGTGCTGAGCCCGGCCGGCCCCGAGTCGCTCGCCGGGCTCGCGAATGACGGCGCACGCGTGGAGCTGTTGATCGGCCCGGAAGGCGGGCTCGACGACGACGAACTCGAGCGCGCCATCGTCGCCGGCTTCCGGCCGGTGCGCCTCGGACCGCGCGTGCTGCGCACCGAGACAGCCGGCATCGTCGCGCTGACGGTGCTGCAGGCCAGGTGGGGCGACCTGGCCTGAGTCAGGGTCCCTCGGCCGCCGAAGGCAGCGGCCGCTGCCGCGAGCGCTTCGCCGCGCACCTCGAGCGCATGGCCTGTGCCCGTCAGTCAGCTGTGACGTAGCTGCGCAGCACCTCGCCGCCGTCGGCAGTTGCCGCCTCGTCCCCGTGGCGACCGCGGCCCACCCGTCGCTCCGCCACGCGCCGCCTCATCCTGAACCGAGGTACTCCGGTTCTGCACATGTCTCGACCAAGAGTGACGAAGCGCATCACGATTCATCTGCACGCCCGCCTCCCAATGCCTGATACAGTGCGGCGCCGTCGGCAAGCCACGGTGCCTGGGTGGCGATCAAGCCGATGCGATTCTGCTGCACCTGTTGCCGCGCAGTCAGCAATTGAACGTAGCTGGCCGTCCCGAGTGCGTACTGACGATCCATGGATTCGAGGGACGCATGGGCTGCCGCATCGGCGGCGGCGAGCGAGGCCAGCGTCTGGGCGTCGTGGTCGAGTGCCCGCGGTGCATCGGCAACGTTGCGCAGGGCGTCGACAACGACACCCCGGTAGTTGGCTGCCGCAGCATCGAGTGCGGCCAATGAAGCCCGTTTCCCGGCGGGCAGCCCCGGATCGAAGAGCGACTGGGTCAGTTGGCCCAGAACGCTCCATGCCGCGGAGCCACCGCCGAACAATGCCCCCGTGGTCAACGCCTGGGTGCCGAGGCTGGCGCTGAGGTCGAGTTGCGGATACAGCCTGGCCACCGCCACCCCGTGTTCGGCGCTGGCGGCGTGCAGGAGCGCCTCGGCCGCCTGGATGTCAGGGCGGCGACGTACCAACTCGGACGGCAGAACCATGGGCAAATCGGCGGGCAACCTGAACTCGTCCAGCGTGAAATCCGGCACCTTCACAGCCCCTGGCGCCTGTCCGACGAGTACGGCCAGAAGGTGCTCGCTTGCTTCGAGTTGCTTGCGCAGCAACGGCAGCCCGGCGCGCGTCTGTTCCACCTGCGTCTCAAGTGCCAGCACATCATCCGACGAGGCGTGACCGAGACCCACCCGCTCCCGGGTCAGGGCCACCTGCTCGTCCTGCGCATGAACCATTGCTTCCGTTGCTGCGATCTGGGCGGAACATCCGGCCCGAGCAACGGCCGTCGTGGCGATATTCGCGGCCAGGGTCAGACGGGCACCGTCCAGTTCGCAGCACTGATAATCCGCACGGACAGCCAGCGCTTCGAGCGCCCGTCGGTTGCCGCCCGCCAGATCGAACCGGTAATTCACGCCGATGCCGGCATTGTACAGACTGCACTCCCGCGCCTCGCCAGCTTGGCCAAGCATGTCGGGATTCAGGCGTTGGCGCTGCGCGGAGACACCCGCATCGACCCGTGGATGGAGCGTCGATCCAACTTGCGCCGAATGGATCTCCTGCGCCTGCCGCAAGGTGGCCTTTGGTGTTGTCGTGTAGCTGGACAGGTCCGGTGGTGCGGGCCGCTTGGAATCAGGGCCAGCAGCACAGCCTGCCAGCAATCCGACAAGTATCGACGAAACAGTCGCACCGGCTGGATTGCGCCGCGTCTTCACACACTCAGTCACGAAGCTGTGAGTCGCATCAGCGCTTCTCATGGAATTGCTCCTGGAACGACTTGCGGAGACCCTGATGGCAAGCCAGGCAACTCCGCTGCACGCTGGCGAAATGGCTGATGACTGCCTGCCCATCGCCCCGCGTTGCGGCCTCGCCCATGGCCATGGCGGCTTCCTGAACCTGTCCGTCGAAGCCCCGGAACTTCCCGGCACTCGTGCCGAGCCAGGCAAGGATGCGTGCCTTTTCCGACAAAGGTGGCCCGGGGTGACGGGCAATGTCTGGCGCAAGGCGAACCACCAAGGCCCAGTCTTCCCTGGAAATCGCTCCAGTGACGGCTTGCCTGTCGCATCCGAGATTCTCCATGACGCTCTGCAAGGCCATTGGCCTCGCCGGCTCGGCAGCCTGCGCGTGGAGGATCGCAGCACAGGCGAGCAAGGCCGCTGCCAGAGTGATCGCATGTCCTGAGCGGTGTTTGGGACAATTCATCACTTCTCCATTCATGACTCACCGGGCCATGACCGAACCAGGCACGGTCAGACCAATCAGGACTCCAGACTCAACGCGGCAACGACCTCATCGGCCTGGTCGACACACGTGAACGGCGTGGCGACTCGACAATCGCGCGCAGGCGTTCAGCAAGAGCCGGTGATGGGATCATCATGGCCTCGGCCAGTTCGCAAAATGGCTGTGCTCGGGCACCGTCACCTGCCAACCGCGCTCCCGGCGCAGCGCGGCGCGCAATTGTCAGCGACCGGGTGTATCCAGCCGGAATGGCAGGCTCAGGAACACCACACCAATGACGACGCGGACAAGGCGATCGTCACGTCCAACTTCGACCTGCACGATGGTGTTCCTTGCCAGGTGGCGGGGGTGGCCGTCGTGGCTTCTCGCGGGGCGGGTTCTGCTTGCGCAAGTCAGTCAAGGCCGCGCCCTTCGCCGGATTCCTCATGGGTCACGCCGTCACGGATGTGGTAAATACGCTTGAAGGTCGGGATGATCTTCTCGTCGTGCGTGACGACGATGATCGCGGTCTCGAATCGCCTGGCCATGTCGTTAAGGATGCGGATCACGGCCATGGCGCGCTGCGAGTCCAGCGGCGCGGTCGGTTCGTCGGCCAGGATCACTGGCGGCCGGTTGACGAGGCCGCGGGCGATGGCCACGCGCTGCTGTTCGCCACCCGACAGCTGCGAGGGCATGGCCTGGGCGCGATGCTGCACGTCCAGCGCAGACAGCAATTCCAACGCACGCTGGCGCGCCTCGTCATTGGGCATGCCGGCCAGCATCGGCAGCAGCGCCACGTTGTCAGTCGCGTCCAGGAACGGGAGGAGATATGGCGCCTGAAACA
This sequence comes from Steroidobacteraceae bacterium, assembly GCA_041910015.1. GTDB lineage: Bacteria > Pseudomonadota > Gammaproteobacteria > Steroidobacterales > Steroidobacteraceae > RPQJ01. The sequence goes on along the minus strand of JAYRRR010000092.1, from coordinate 21,902 downwards.
CGAAGCCGATCTTGTCGCGGCGCAAGGCGCGCAGGTCGCGCACCTTCCAGCCATCGTCATGGATCACCGTATCGTCCAGGATCATGCGGCCGGAAGTCGGATCGATCACCGCGCCCAGGCACTTGAGCAGCGTGCTCTTGCCCGAGCCAGACGGGCCAATCAAGCCGACTACTTCACCCGGCGCAACCTGCATGTTCACGTCTTTCAAGGCAAGGACGGCGGTTTCGCCTTCGCCGAAGCGTTTGCTCAGGTTTTCGATCCGGATGCCTCGCGCGTTCATGCTCTTATCCAATGGCTTCGGCCGGATCGACCTTGAGCGCCATGCGAATGGCGATGACGCTGGACAGCACACAGATTGCGAGCACGGCGCAGAACCCCATGATCGAGTCGATTGGTACCAGCAACACGTACTTCGGGAACAGGGGCGCTGCAAATGTGGCCGTGATCTTGCCCACGACAAAGCCGATCACGCCGAGCACCAGCGCCTGCTGCATGATCATGGCGGCGATCGTCCGGTTGCGCGTGCCGATGAGCTTGAGCACCGCGATTTCACGGATCTTGTCCATGGTCAGCGTGTAGATGATGAAGGCCACGATGGCTGCGCTGACCAGTGCCAGGATCACCAGGAACATGCCGATCTGCCGGGCCGACGTGGCGATCAGCTTGCCGATCAGGATGTCTTCCATCTGTGCGCGGTCGTACACCGTGAGCCGTTTCCAGCGGCGGATCGGTTCGGCCACTTCCTGCGACGTGAACCCGGGCCGGATGCGTACCAGGACGGCGTTGACGTAGCTGTTGCTGCTCTGCGCGTCGATCACCGCGTCCAGCAGGCCCGGCACGCCGGGGCGGTTGAAGGCTGGATTGGCCTCGGTGCGGCGGCGCTGCATCAGGATGGCATCGTTATCCTTGAGGAACTGCGCCTCCTGCGCGTCCTTGAGGGGAATGAACACCATCGGGTCGCCGTTCGAAGACACCATGCGGCGCGTCAAGCCGACCACGGTGTAGCGATTGCGGCGGATATGGAGCACGTCGCCGAGTCGGGAACGGGTGGCAAGATCGGCCACAGCCTCGTAGTGCCCGCGGGTGATCTGGCGCCCGGCGACGAGATGGGGCGGCCAGCCCGGAACACCGGGTTCGCCCGCGGTGATGCCCACCACCATCGCTCTGACGTCCTCGTCGCCCTTGCCGACCTGCATGGTCAGATAGGTGACATTGGCCGCTTGTGCCACGCCGGGCATGGCGCGGACGCTGCGCCAGAGATCATCGGGAATGCTGGAGGATTCGGCGTAGGGACCGAGGGTGTCTTTCTGCACCACCCAGAGATCGGCGCCGCTGTTGTCCAGCAGGACCTTGCCGTCGTCCACCATGCCGCGGTACACGCCAGCCATGGTCAGCGTCACACCGATCAGCAGCCCCAGACCGATACCGGTGAAGATGAATTTTCCCCAGGCATGCAGGATGTCGCGCCCGGCCAGGCTGATCATGGCGACACTCCGGGAAGGCGATCGACCACGCGGATCTGGCTGCGCGCGCCGAGTGCCTTTTCGCTGTAGACGACAATCTGATCGTCGGCAGTGAGGCCCTTTTCCACCTGCACATGGCCATCGAGATCGGAGCGACCGAGCACGACCGGCATGAAGGCAAGCTTGCCGTCGGTGAGCTTCCATACGCCGCGCTGCCCATCGACCGTGCGGATGGCAGCGTTGGGAATCGTCGGCACGGCGGGCAATTCAGGCAGTTGCACGGTGACTTCGGCCAGTTCCCCCACCGGCGGCAGCGGTGAGAGCGGCGTGTCGAAGACGATTTTGGCCAGCGTTTCTTCTGTCACCACGTCGGCCTGGAGCTCGACCCGCAGCACGCGGCCTGACTGGTTCTGGCCTCGCCGCGAGCGCAGCACGATTCGAGCAGGCAAGCGGGCGGCCAGACCCTCGGCGCTGATCTGGTCGAAGCGCGCATCGACCCACAGGCTTGCAGGGTCGATGACCTCGACGACTGCCTGGCCCGCCACCACGGTTGTACCGGGGTCCTCATGGCGCGCGGTGACCAGTCCGGCCACGGGCGCCACCAGCCGGAGGTTGCCGCGCTGCGCGCGCAAGGCCTCCAGTTCGGCACGCACGCGGCTGGCATCCTCACGCGCCGATCCCAGCGCAGCATTGGCCACCGCCAACTCCTGCCGCTTGATGGCGGTGCTTTCTTCGCTCGTGCCACGCACGGCCAGGAGTTGCTCGTAGCGGGTGGCCTGCGTTTGCGCGAAGGCTTGCCTGGCTTCGGCTTGCCGCAACGCGGCTTCGGCACTCTTGATTGCGGCCTGTTGTGCGCCAATGCGCTCGTCCAGGTCCACCGGTTCCATTTCACCCAGCACCTGGCCCGCCTTGACCGCATCGCCCACTTGCACGTCCAGCCGCTTGACCCGTCCGGCGTAGGTCGGGCCGATCCTGTACGTGTAGCGTGCCTGCACCGTGCCGATGCCCGACAACGCCGGCGCAATGGCCCGCGGCTCGGTGGTGGTCACCGTCACTGCCACTGGCGCCAGCGGACCTGAACGCAGGGCGACATGGATGAACAGCGCCACGAGCGGCGCAATGACGGCAATCAGCGCGAGCGTGCGGCGCTGCAGGCGGGGAAATTTCATTGGGCCCTCCCGATGCCGCGGCGGTAAATGGCGAAAACGCCCGGTGCATCACGCCGGATGCGTGCTACGTCGCCCGCCAGCAGCGACTGCATCACCAGTCCCTGGATAGTGCCGATGAACAGGACGGCGGCGGCCTCCACATCCAGTCCGGCATCCAGTTCGCCCTGCGCCTTGCCGGCGTCGAGCAGGCGATGCAACCGCACGCCGTAGTGCTGGATCAAGGTCTGCACCATTCGCTTGGGCAGGGTCTCTCCCGGTCGCTGCAATTCGCCGAAGAGCATTCGTGGCACTCCCGGGTGCTCGGACACGAACTCGACGTGCGTCATGAAGACCGCCTCAAGGGCGGCGACCGGGGACGCGACGCCTTCTGCGGCCGTGTCCACCCGGACCAGCAGGCGTTCCGTGACCCAGGCCATCACCGCCTGCAGGATGGCGTCCTTGGTCGGGAAGTGGCGAAACAGCGCCCCCTGGGTCAGTCCCATGCGCTGGGCGATCGCCGTGGTCGTGATGTCGCTCGGGTTCTGCTCCGCTGCCAGATCGATCACTGCCACGACCGTGGCCGCACGCCGCTCATCGGCTGGCAGGTGTCTGGCGTGTTCACTCATGGCTTGCGCTTCCAGAAGCTAGTAATCTATTACTAGCTTATCACTGCGTAAACCCTTCGCAACAGAGGAAGTGCCGAAAGGAGACCTTGATGGGCAACGGGATCGTTGTCCCAGGGGACCGACACCGGTCGATTGCGGACGGGCGCAAACATCCTTGGTGCCTTGTTGGCGGAGGGGTGCCGGCGCGTCACAAGCCCGGTGGTGTGCAGGTCGCTGACGGTGCCCCCGGAGTGTCCGCCAAGGGGGTATCGCGCATCGAAAAGGGCGAGGTGGCCACACCGCACACCGCGACGCCCGAGGCGATCGCCGCTCGAACGGGCGTCAACGTCAGGTGTCTAAAGAGCGAATTGATGGTGCTCGAAAGCGCTTTCAAGGTGCGTGGCTTTGCCGAGCCGCGCTGCTGCAGGTTCGTCACGATGACGGCTTGCCTTTCGGATGGCGTCCTCGCGTTGCCAGCCTTGATGATCGGAACGTCATTCAGGTGGCAGGAACGGCACGCCAGGATCTTCCTGCTCTTGAGATGCGTGATCAGCGGATCGAAGCCAGCGCCCCTGGAGATGATGTGGAAGTGCGCATCCGGATCGGACGCCGCCAGTTGCCCGACATGGAAGGCGCACGGACGCGCGCCGCCGGCGCGGCTTCAGGCCCGCGTCTCCTCGGCGATCATGTCCTCGAGACGCTCGACGTCGGGGATCAGCGGGTACTCGTTGATCATCCGCACCTGCCCGACCACGGGCATGCGGTCGGTAAAGCTGCGCGAATCGTCGGCGTGGATCACGTCGGGGGCGAGCCGCACGAGTTGCGGGAAGCCCTGCGTCAGCACGGCGAAGTGGCCGCCGGCCCGGCCGGTGAGGCCCTGCATGACGACGATGCGCGTGCGCCCGCTCGCACGCGGCAGCGGCTTGCCGAGCGTCGCCTCGAACGACACCAGCGGGACGCGCCGGCCGCCCCAGGCGATCGAGCCGAGGTACCACGGTGGCGCCGCTTCCATCGGCGTCGGCGCCTGGTAGTTGATGACCTCGGTCACGCAGGAGCGCGGCAGCAGCAGCCGGTCGTCGGCCAGCGGCAGCAGCAGGCAGTAGATCTCCTCGCCTGCAGCGCCCGGGTTCGTGGCCGTCGTGGTCATCGTGCGTGGTCCCCTGGTCAGTCCGGCAGGCGCCGGCGCGCGAGCACCAGCGGCTCGATCGCGTCGAGCAGCTGGCTCTCCTGGTACGGCTTGCCGAGATAGTCGTCGACGCCCAGCTCGATCGCGCGGGCGCGGTGCTTGTCGCCCACGCGCGAGGTGATCATGATGAGCGGCACGTCGACGAGCCGCGCGTCGTTGCGCACGTGCGAGGCGACCTCGTAGCCGTCCATGCGCGGCATCTCGATATCGAGCAGAATGACGTCCGGCACGTGCTCCTGCAGCAGCGAGAGCGCCTCGACGCCGTCCTTCGCGGTCATGACACGCATGCCATTGCGCTCGAGCAGCCGCTGCGTGACGCGGCGCACCGTGATCGAGTCGTCCACGACCAGCGCGAAGATGCGCTCGTCGCGGGTCGGCCTCGCACCGTCCGCCGCGGCACGCGCCCGCCACTCGGAGCGCACGAGTGTGCCCATGTCGAGGATGACGACGATGCGGCCGTCGCCGAGGATCGTCGCGCCCGAAATGCCGCGAATGCCCGCGATCTGGGGCCCGACGGACTTCACGACGATCTCGCGGCTGCCGACCAGCTCGTCGGTGACGAGCGCCGTCGAGTGCTCGCCCGCGCGCACGAGGATGACGGGCAGCGCCGCGTCGGTCTCCGGCAGCAGCGAAGGCCCGCTGCCCACGAACGAGCCGAGGTGCTGGAAACGATAGGTGTTGCCGCCGTACTCGAATGCCGGCAGGTCTTCCTCGAGATGGCGCTCGATCTCGCTGCGCGACAGGCGCGCGACGCCTTCGACGGTCGCCATTGGCAAGGCGAAAAGCTCGTCGTGCACGCGGACGATCAGCGCCTGCGTGATGGCCAGCGTGAACGGCAGGCGGATAGTGAAGCGCGCGCCGTATCCGGTCTTCGACTCGATGAACAGGCCGCCGCCGAGCTTCTTGATCTCGGTCGCGACGACGTCCATGCCCACGCCGCGACCTGCCTGCTGCGTCAGCCGGTTCGCGGTGCTGAAGCCCGGCTCGAGGATCAGCTGCAGCGCTTCCTCGTCGGTCAGCTCCTGCTCCGGCCGCAGCAGGCCCATCTGGCGGGCCTTGCTGCAGATGGCCGACACGTCCAGGCCCGCGCCGTCGTCCTCGACGACGATGACGACCTCGGCGCCTTCACGCTGCAGCTTCATGGTGATGCAGCCCGTTTCCGGCTTGCCGGCCGCGACGCGATCCGCCGGCGACTCGATTCCGTGCACGACCGCGTTGCGCAGCATGTGCTCGAACGGCGGCAGCATGCGCTCGAGCACCTGCCGGTCGAGCTCGCCCGAGGCGCCTTCGACCACGAGTTCCGCCTTCTTGCCGGACTCCGTCGCCGCCTGCCGCAACAGCCGCGTGAGGCGCTGCACGTGACGCTGAAACGGCACCATGCGCGTGCGCATGAGCCCGTTCTGTACCTCCGTGACGACACGTCCCTGCTGCTGCAGCAGGCTCTGCGCATCGCGGTTCAGGTTGGCGAGCAGCCCCTCGATGCTGGCGACGTCGCTGACGGATTCAGCGAGCGCGCGCGAGAGCTGCTGGATGGTCGAGTAACGGTCGAGTTCGAGCGGGTCGAACTCGGCGCGGTGCGCCGCTTCGTCGACCTGGTGCTTGTGCAGGATCTGCGCTTCGGTCTCGAGCTCGAGCTTGCGCAACTGCGCGCGCAGGCGCGTCACGGTGCGGTCGAGTTCCGCGAGATTGAACTCGAACAGCGTCATCTGCTGCTCGATGCGCGCGCGGAAGATGCTGACCTCGCCGGCGTTGTTGAGCAGGTCATCGAGCAGTTCTGCATCGACGCGCGCGAGTTCGACGCGCTCGACGGGCGCCACGGGCTCGCGGCCTGGCAGCACCGGCTGCGCGTAAGCGGCCGCGATCTGGAACGGCGACGGCTCGGCGGGTGCTATCGGCGCGAACATCGGCGGCCGGGTGGCGGATTCACGCTCGGTCGCGGCGGGTTCGATCTCCATTGGCGCGGCAGCCGGTTCGAGCGGTGGCGGTGCAACGGCGGCCGGCGCCCCCTCGGCCTCGACGGGTCCGGCAACCTCCGTCACCTGCGTCGCGTGCGGCCACGTGTCGGGTGGCGGCGCCTCGTGCGTCGGCGCCGTGTCCTCACTCGCCTCCGCCAGTACGGTCTCGATGGTCTCGATGGCCTCGACGCCTTCGACGCCTTCGAGGATTTCGACGCCGACGGGCGGCAACGACGCCGTCGCTTCTCCGACGACGGGCTCCAGTACACGTTCGGTGCCCGTCGATTCCTCCACGAAGATCCCCGCGGCGGGCGACTCCGTCTCGATGACCTCCACCATGGCCGGCGCGACCGGCTCGACCGGCGCGACCGGCGCGACCGGCGCGACCGGCGCGACCGGTGCCGCCGGTACGACCGGTACGTCTTGCACGACCTCCGCGGCGGCCGGCGTCGGGGGCTGTTCCACGACCGGGGCGGGTGCTGCGCCGGCCGCGCGGATGCGCACCATGAGCTCCGCAGCCGGCGGGATGTGCAGACCGGAGTTGGCCATCTCGCGCATGCGGTGCAACTCGTCGAGCGAGGCCTGCAGCACGTCGAGCGTGGCCGCATCACCGCGCGTCGCGTCCGACTCGACGAGCGCGAGGAACGACTCGACCTCGTGACTCAGGTCGCCCATGGCGCGAATGCCCGCCATGCGTGCACCGCCCTTGAGCGTGTGCAGCAAACGCTTCAATTCGGTCACGCGACTGCGGTCGGCTCGGTCCGCGCGCCAGCTCGCGAAGGCGGCCTCGGCCTGCTCGAGCAGTTCGGTCGCCTCTTCACCGAAGATCGCCGCGATGTCGGCGTCGAATTCCTCGTCCTCGACCGTCGGCAGGTGCCGATCGAACGGCGGCGGTGCCTCCGGCGGCGGAACCGGCTCGATGGCGAACCGCTCGATGATCGCGTCCGGCGATACCACGCGTTCGGCGGGAAGCTCGAGGGCCGGTGGCGCCATTTCGGACACCGCTGGAGATGCCGCTGCAGGCGCCGCCGCGGGCGCTGCCGGTGCCTCGACTGCCGCCGGCTCCTCGGGCCATGCGGGCGCCGGCACGATCATCGTGGGCAGCCAATCTCCTTCGATCGCAGGCGGCTCGACCGCGACGGGCTGCTCCACAGCAACGACTCCGCCGGCAGCCCCCTGCTCGGCTGATTCGGACGGCTCGACCTCGTCGAGCGACGGCGGCTCCGCTTCCCACGTTTCGGCGAGCGTGCGCTCCGCGGCTTCGGCGAGATGCGCGAGTTCCGCATCGAGCGCGCGATCGAGCGCCCACCAGCCCGCCGCCAGTCGGCCCTGCTCCGGGAAGAAGCCGGTGTTCTCGTCGACGTTCTCGGCGACTGTCTCGAGCAGACGCACCGTGTCCTGCAGCAACAGGACGGCCTCGGCATCGAGGCCACGGCCGTTGTCGTGGAGCTTGCGGACGTGATGCTCCATCGGCTCGGCGACCTTGATGCCCTGGCGAGCACCTGCGGTCTTCGCGATGCCGCTCAGCGTGTGGCAGGCACGATAAAGCGCTTCGGTGACCGGGTACGGTGCAATGCCGCGCGCGCAGCGCGCGAGGTAGTCGCGGACCACGGCGATGTGACCCGCGGTCTCCTTGCGGAAAATGTCCCGCAGGATCGGGTCCATCGCGGACTCGGTGGCGATGGCCGCGGCGGCCGGCGTCTCGACCTGCCGTGGGGCGGTCTCCTCGGTCGCGGCGGCAGGCCCCGACGCCGGAGCCATGGACTCCGGCAGCGATCCAGGCGGCGGCTGGAGTTCGCCAGCGACAGACGTGGGCGCGGCAGGCAACGGCACAGCGTCACCGGGCAGCGGCGGGCCCTCGCGACCGGAAATCGCGTCGGCGCGCGCCATGATGCCGGCGACGTCGACCGCGGCCGGACGGCCCGTATCGATCTCGTCGACCAGCGACGGCATCACGGCCACCGCATCGCGCACGACCGCCACGATGTCCGGCGTGCGGGCCAGCGTGGCCTCGATGACGCGATTGAGCAGCGATTCGACGCTCCACGAAAACTCGCCGACGCGGCTCGCACCGACCATGCGGCCGCTGCCCTTGAGCGTGTGGAAGGCGCGCCGCAGGTCGCGCAACGCGTCGACGTCGAGCGGACTCTGCTCCCATTGCGGGAACAGCGCCTCCAGGCGGGCAACGTTCTCGCGCGCCTCCTCGACGAAGACGGCGAGGAATTCGGGATCGACGACCGTGGGCGGCGTCACGACCGGGCGTGCCGCGGCCGCGACAGGTGGCACAGGAGCGCGGGCGGCCGACGGCTCGACCGGCACCGTCGGGAACAGCGGCACGACTCGCTGCGAGCGATCGACCGCCGGCTCGATGGCCGGCGTGGACTCAGGCAGCGGCGCGCCTCTCGCGGCCGCTGGCTCGACCTCGCTCAGCCGCGCCTCGGCGGCATCGAGCATCTGCCACTGGTCGGCCCGGCCAGCCTGCAGCGTCTCCATGTAGTACTCGACCGCGACGATGGCATCGGCCATGCGTTCGAGTCGCGCCGGCGTCAGCGTGGCGTCCGGCCGCACGACGCGGCCCAGCGCACGCCCGACGTTCTCCATGACATCGACCGCGCGCTGCTTGCCGAGCATGAGCAGACCGGCCGTGATGCCGCGCACGAGTTGCGGGACCTGGTCGAGGCCCTGGGCCTCCGCCGGCGCGGACAGCGAGTGCGTAACGGCTTCCTTGATGCGCGCCATGTTGACGATGCACTCGCGCAGCACCGCTTCCTGCACGAGGCGGAATTCCTCGTCCGTCGGCTCGTTGGCCGACGTCCCGACCGGCGTCGCCTCGGGCAGGATCAGGCGGACGAGCTGCGAATCGAGGTTATCCTCGACCGCGATCAGCGCCGAGGCGATGCCGAGCAGCGCCGCGTCGTCGGGCGGCGAACGCCGTTCGACGACCGACTTGAGCGATTCGAGCTCGTTCTCGACCCGCGAGCGCAACGCACCCAGGCCGAGGACGCCGAGCGTGTCGCTGATCTTGCGCAGCAGTTCGAGCTGCGGCGCCAGATCGTCGACATGCGTGGCACCCTTGCGCACGAAGATGTCCAGCACGTCCTTGACGCGCGTGAGGTCCTCGCGGATGGCCGCGGCCACGGTGCGCATCAGACGCACGCTCGGCGCCGACAGCGTGTCCGCCGACTCGACGACCTCGGGCCCGTTGCTCGCAACGACGTCGTGCAGGCCGAACGACTCGCGCACCGCGTCGGTCCGGGACCCGGGCCGCGTGCTCTGCGCGACGTAGTAGAGCAGGTTGTTCAGCACGTCGGCCGGCGGCGTCGCAGCGTACCTCGCCTCGCCCAGGTCGGTCAGCCGCTTCATCTCGCGGTCGACATGCCCGAGCAGCCGTTTGATCGACACGTTGGCGTCGACACCGCCCGAGCGCAGGGCCTCCAGCACGGCGCCGACGACCCACCAGAGCTGGAACACCGGCTTGGTCGACGCCGCCTGCTCGAACTGCAGCGCGATCTCGGCGAGGTGATTCAGGTTCTCGTCGACCTTCTCGCCGCGGATCCAGCCGAGCAGCGCGAGCTGGAACCGGGAGCGCAGCTTGCGCGCGAGCTCGGCGATCTCACGGTCGCCCGCAAACGGCGACGTCGGGTTGGCCTGCGCGTCGGAGCGCAGATTCAGCATCAGCAGCGTGCCCTCCGACAGCAGCGCCGCGCCACGCACGGCGCGCAGGTCGTTGAGCAGCGGCAGCAGCCCGAGCGGGATGTCGCGCGCACCGGTCGCAACCCGCTCGACGTACGCCGGCAACTGCTCCATCGCCCGCATCAGCGCGTCGAGGCCGTCGGCATCGACGCGGCCGTCGCCCGAATGCACGTCGACGTAGCGCGCGACGGCCTCCATCTCCTCGGCGAGCAACGCGCCGCCATAGACCTCGGCGAGCCGCAGGGCGCCGCGCGCGAGATGGATGTGCGCGGCAAACCGGTGCAGCGCGCCGCGGTCTTCGGGCCTTTCGGCGAATGCCTCGAGCCCGGCGCGCGCCTCGTTGAGTTCGACCGCGACCTCGTGGGAAATCACCAGCAGCGAGGCGTGTGCCTCGTCCACGGTCGCGATGGGCAGGGGTCCGGTCGTCACGTCTCTGCGCCCGCCCCGGTCAGCCAGCCAGCCCGCCGAAGCGTCGCACCGTCACGGTCGCATCCGTCGGCGGTGGTGGCACGGCGGGCGTCTCGTCGGACCGCAATAGCGGGAACTCGCCGGTGGTGCCCGCCGCCATCGACCCCGGCAGGCGGAAGCCCGCGACCGACTTGCGCAACTGCGTCGCGAGTTCCGCCAGCTTGCCGATCGACGTCGACGTCGCGCTCGTGCTCTCGGCCGTCTGCGAGCTGATCTCGCGCAGTACCTGCATGTTGCGCGAGATGCTCTGCGACACGCCCGCCTGCTGGCGCGAGCTCGCGGAGATGTTCTGCACCAGGCCCGCGATCTGGTTCGACACCTGCTCGATCTCCTCGAGCGCGGCGCCAGCGTTCTCGGCGAGCAGCGCGCCGCCCACGACGTCCGTCGTCGTGCGCTCCATCGACACGACGGCCTCGTTGGTGTCGGCCTGGATGGTGCGCACGAGCACCTCGATCTGCTTGGTCGCGTTCGCAGCGCGCTCGGCGAGACGCTGCACCTCGTCGGCGACGACCGCGAAGCCGCGCCCGGCCTCCCCGGCCATCGACGCCTGGATCGACGCGTTCAGCGCGAGGATGTTGGTCTGCTCGGCGATGTCGTTGATCAACTCGACGATGTTGCCGATCTCCTGCGAGCTCTCGCCGAGGCGCTTGATGCGCTTGGAGGTCTCCTGGATGTTTTCGCGGATGGCGTTCATGCCGTCGATGGTGCGGCGCACGGCGTCGCCGCCCTTGTGCGCGATGTCGACCGAGTGGCGCGCGACGTCGGAGGATCGCTCGGCGTTGCCCGAGACTTCCTCCGTGGAAGCCGCCATGGCCGCGATCGACTCGGACGCCGCGCCGATCTGCTTCGACTGCGCCGACGACGCCTTGGCGAGGTGGGTGGACAGCGCCTGGGTCTGGCGCGTGGCGGCGTCGAGCTTGACGGCCGAGTCGTTGATGGTCACGACCAGCTCGCGCAGCGCGTCGATGGCGTAGTTGATCGAGTCGGCGATCGCGCCGGTGATGTCCTCGGTGACCGTGGCCTGCACCGTCAGGTCGCCGTCGGCGAGACTCGACAACTCGTCGAGCAGCCTGAGGATCGCCTGCTGGTTGCGCTCGTTCTGGCGGGCCTGCTGTTCGGCAGTCTTGCGCAGCGAGGCGAGCTCGCGATGCAGCCAGGCGAGCGCCGCAACGGCGGCCAGCGCGACGACGATGAACAGGAGCGGCAGCCACGGGCTCGCGAGCAGGTTGCCGGCGCGCACGGCGCCGTTCATGTCGAGCTGCGCGAGTCCCGCGCCCAGTGTCGCCCCGGTCTCGGTCAGCGCGTTGCGCGCGGCCTGCATCTGTTCGAGCGGATCGGCGAGGTCGATCGTGCGCTGGACCTGCTCGGCGAGATCGCGCTGCAGGGCGAGCAGTTCGGCTGCGCTCGCCGCCGCGGGCGGCGGGGCGGCGACGAGGCCGAGCTGGTTTGGCTCGCCATTCACGCCGGCCGCGACCTCGGCGAGGTAGTTCAGGCTGTCCGTGAGCCGCCGCGCGGCGGCCTCGACCGGCACCGTGCCGCCCGCGAGCCCGTTCAGGTCCTGCTCGAGCGCCTGCGCCCGCAGTTCGAACCGCTCGAAGCTGCGCCCCACGGATTCGGAACGCGACGGCCCCATCTGCTTCAGCACCTGCACGGCGACGGCCAGCAGCTGCGGCAGCTTCTCGCGCACGTCCGCCGCGGTCTGCTGCGCCTGCAATGCCGCCTCGCGGCCGTCCAGCACGGCCTGCGACTGCTCGAGCAGTGCCGGCCAGCCGCTTTCCTGGCCGAGCAGGCGCGCGCTCGGCGACGCGAGCGGCCCCCAGGCCGACTTGCCGGCGTTGATCTCGTCGATGACGCGCTCGAGACGCGCCCGCGAGGCGCCGAGCGCGTCGAACGCCGGGGCCGAGCCGCGCACCGCGGCGCCCGCCTGCAGCGGGATGTTCTGCGAGAGCGAGGTGAGCGACGCCATGTGCTCGCGCAACTGCGACTGCTGCTGCATGGCGCGCCCGGCCAGCACCAGCGTGATGGCCGCGAGCAGGGCCGCCACGAGCGCCACGCCGAGCAGCAGTGGCTGCAGGCGGGCGGCGTCGATTCTCTGGGTCATGGGTTCACCATCGTCTGCCTCGTTGGGCGGCGGCTACGAAGCCGCGGCCTGCATGAACTGCTGGCTCTCGAGCAGCGTCCGGACGCTGAACACAGGCCAGACTTCCGTGCCACGCCGGAACGCGCCGGCGAGGTAGCGCTCGCAGCGCAGCAGCGTCGGCGGCAGGTCGGCCGAGAACTCGCTCTCGTAGAACCGCCGGAAGCCCATCACCTCGTCGACGACGAGGCCGGCGGGAATCTCGCGATGGTTCGCGACGAGCACGCGGCTCGTCCGGCTGACCGACGTGGCACCGGTGCCGAGAAATGCCCGCAGGTCGATCACGGGCAACAGCTGGCCGCGCACGTTCGACAGACCCCGGATCCACGGCCGCGCGCCGGGCACGCGCGTGACGGCGGGCGGAAACGCCAGCACCTCGCGCGTCTCCTCGCGGGCGACCAGGAACGCCTCGCCGCCCAGGCGGAACGCGACACCGACCCACTCCGCTCCGGTGGCGACGGATTCGGGCTGGCCCTGCGCGGCCGCACGGGCGCGACGGTCGATTTCCCGCAGGAGTTCGAAGGGGCGGTCGCGGAGCGATCGCAGGCCGGTGGCGCCTCGCATGTCGGCTCAGGAAGCGATCGCGGCCTGGGCCTTGCGGACGAGCTGCTCCGTGGCGACGGGCTTCACGATGTAGTCGACGGCGCCCTGCCGCAGGCCCCACACCCGGTCGGATTCCTGGGACTTCGAGGTCACCATGATGACCGGGATCCGGCGCGTCTGTGGGTCGTTCGCGAGTTCCCGGGTGGCCTGGAAGCCGTTGACCCCCGGCATGACGATGTCCATGAGGATCAGGTCCGGGTGCATCTCCCGCGCGAGGCGCAGGCCTTCGCTGCCGTCGGCCGCCGCCGCGGTCCTGAAGCCGTGCTGCTCGAGCGCCCTCTGCATGACGTGGACGTCGGTCGGCGAGTCATCCACGATCAGAACCAGTGCCACGGGAGGTCCTCCGAATCGGGGCGCGGTCAGGCGCGGTGTACGTGGGTCTCGATCGCGCTCAGCAGCTCTTCGCGCGTGAACGGCTTGGTCAGGTAGTGCTCCGAGCCGACGATGCGGCCGCGGGCGCGGTCGAACAGCCCGTCCTTGCTCGAGAGCATGATCACGGGGATGGTGCGGAACACCTTGTTGTGCTTGATCAGGGAGCAGGTCTGGTAGCCGTCGAGCCGCGGCATCATGATGTCGACGAAGACGATGTCGGGCTGATGGTCGGCGACCTTCGACAGCGCGTCGAAGCCGTCCACCGCCGTGAAGACCTCGCAGCCCTCGCGCGCCAGCAACGTCTCCGCCGTACGGCGGATCGTCTTGCTGTCGTCGATGACCAGCACCTTGAGGCCGGCCAGCCGCGGCCGGCTGTTGCTGGCTGCCGTGTTTTCCATGCCCTCGTGATCCTCTGCCTTATGCCTGCGTGGCAGCGCGACGCTAAGCGCCGGCACTCTGCCAGCGCAGGCGTTTTAACATATTGGCCACCCCCCTGCCATTGGCCGCTTTCGATACCATGACGGCCATCACAGTGACCCTTCCGCACGGCCGCGCTCGACCGGAGTCCGCATGTCGCCACAACCCGTCCGCATCGCCGTCGTCATGGACCCGATCGAGGACATCAAGCCGGGGAAGGACACCACGCTCGCCATGCTGCTGGCCGCCCAGCAGCGCGGCTGGGAAGTCCATTATCTCGAACTCGCGGACCTCTGGCTGCGCGACGGCGTGGCGATGGGCCGCGCACGCCCGCTCGCAGTGCGCGACCATGACCAGAGCTGGTTCACGCGCGACGAGCCCGTCGTCTCGCGGCTCGGCGATTTCGACGCGATCCTGATGCGCAAAGACCCGCCGTTCGACACCGAGTACGTCTACTCGACATACATCCTCGAGCGCGCCGAGATGCAGGGAGCGCTGGTCGTGAACCGGCCGCAGGGCCTGCGCGACATGAACGAGAAGGTCTACACGGCCTGGTTCCCGCACTGCTGCGCGCCGACCCTGATCACCCGTGACATGGCCGACATGCACGCCTTCCTGCGCGAGCATGGGCGTGCGGTCTGCAAGCCGCTCTACGGCATGGGCGGCCGGTCGATCTTCGTCATCGACGCGGGCGACAAGAATGCCAACGTCGTCTTCGAAACGCTCACCGAATACGGCACGCGCTACGCGATCGTGCAACGTTATATCCCCGACATCGTGACGACCGGCGACTCGAGGGTGATCCTGGTGGATGGCGAACCCGTCCCGTACGCACTGGCCCGCATTCCGTCCGAGGCGGACAACCGCGGCAATCTCGCCGCCGGCGCCAAGGGGGTCGGGCGCCCGCTGGACGACCGCGACCGCTGGCTGGCCGGCCAGATCGGCCCGGTCCTGCGCGAGCGCGGCATGCTGTTCGTCGGCCTCGACGTCATCGGCGGGTTCGTCACGGAAATCAACGTGACCAGTCCGACGGGCGTGCGCGAACTCGGCCGCCAGTTCGGCATCGACATCGCCGGCACGCTCATGGACGCGATCGCCCGGCGCCTCGTGGCGCGCTGAACAGGATGGCGTCCGCCATGGCATCGCACGGCCGCGACCGGACCAGCGACCGGCTGGCCACGGCGATCTTCATCGCCGCGCTGCTGCACGGCTTGCTGATCCTCGGCGTGCGATTCGAGGCTCCCAGCCCGCTGGACCGGCCGCTGCCGACGCTCGAGATCCTGCTCGTGTCCGGCGGGCCGGACTCGGGGCCAAACGAGGATGCCGCCTACCTCGCACAGCGCAACCAGAAGGGCTCGGGCAACAGCCGCGTGCCCAGGCGCAGCTCGCTGCCCGAGGCGCGGCCACAACTGGAACAGAGCGGACCGCGGCCGCCCGACGCGAGCCGCGAGCAGGCATCGCCCGAGCAACCGCGCGGGCAGGTATCCGTGCTCGCACGGCGGTCGCTGAATTCGGAGCGGCTGCCGGTCGGCGCGGACACGCCGGATGCGATGCCGGTGTTCCGGGCGCAGCCTTCGCCCGCGGTGCCGACGCTCGGCCTCGACGCGGCGGTGGCCGACCGCGAGTTGCACCTGCGCGGCCAGCGGTCGGTCGACGGCAAGCTGCTCGCGGACACTCGCGAATCGGCGATCGCGTCCTACCTCGACGGCTGGAAGCGGCGCATCGAACGCGTCGGCACGCTGAACTTCCCGAACGAAGCGCGGCGCCGGAGCATGTCGGGCAACCCGGTGCTCGAGGTGGCCGTGCGTGCGGACGGCTCGCTCGACGCGGTGATGGTACGCCGCTCCAGCGGCCACCGCGAGCTCGACCAGGCCGCGGTGACCATCGTGCGTCTCGCGGCTCCGTTCGACCCGTTCTCGCCGGCCTTGCGCCAACGCTACCCAGTGCTCCGGTTTGCCTACGAGTGGCAGTTCCTCAACGGGCGTCTCGCCAGTGACGGCGCGGTCTTCACGGACGCGCCGTAGCACGCTACTGTCGCCACCGTGGCGGACTACCTCACCAACCAGTTCCTCATCGCCATGCCGGCGATGGACGACCCGAACTTCGCGCAGACCGTGACGCTGGTCTGCGAGCACAGCGAGCGCGGCGCGCTCGGCATCGTCATCAACCGCACGCTGCCGATGACGCTCGGCGAGGTGTTCGAGCAGCTCGGGCTCGACTCGCAGCGCTCGCGTGTCAACTCGCAGCCGGTGTTGCGTGGCGGCCCGGTGCAGACGGAGCGTGGCTTCGTGCTGCACTCCCCCACGCCGGCCCGCTGGGAGTCGTCGCTGCCCTTTTCCGGGCGCATGCACCTGACGACCTCGCGCGACATCCTCGATGCCCTGGCGGCCGGCGAAGGCCCCGAGAGCGCGGTCATCGCGCTCGGCTACGCGGGCTGGGACGCCGGCCAGCTCGAAGACGAGGTGGCGCGCAACGCCTGGCTGACGGTCGACGCGGACGAACGCCTGCTTTTCACCACACCCGTCGAGCAGCGCTGGCATGCCGCCGCGCGCCTGCTCGGGATCGACCTGCTCTCGTTGAGCAGCGACGCGGGCCACGCCTGAGCGACGACGAACTGCCATCGCCCGCCCCGGGCGCCGGCCGGCCGTCGACGACGGGCGAGGTGCTGCTCGCGTTCGATTTCGGCACGCGGCGCATCGGCGTGGCCGTTGGCCAGACGCTGACGGGGTCCGCCACCGCCGTAGGCGTGCTGCCGGCCCGCCTTGGATCACCGGACTGGGCCACCGTCGATACGTGCATTGCCCGGTGGGCGCCGACGCGGCTGCTCGTGGGCCTCCCCTATAATATGGACGGCTCGGAGACGACCACGACCGCGGCCAGCCGCGCCTTCGGCGAGGACCTCGCGCGGCGCAGCGGCCTGCCCGTGGACTTCGTCGACGAACGACTGACTTCGGCGGCCGCGTACGACGAGTTGCGCCACGAGCGCCGCTCGGGGGTACGGTCGCGGCGGATCCGGCCGGAGGACGTGGACGCGAGCGCCGCGCGCCTGATCCTCGAGACCTGGCTGAGAGGACGAACCTGAGATCCCTGACCGGGAGCTGCGCTTGAAGACCGACACCGGCCGAGACCTGCAGCGCGACCACGCCGGGCGCCTGCGTCACCTGCTCACGCTCGAAGGGCTGTCGCGCGACGAACTGACGGGACTGCTCGACTTCGCGCAGTTCTACGTGCGCCACCCGGGCGACCTGGCGGCGCGCGACGGCAGCCTCGCCGGCCGCACCGTCGCGAACCTGTTCTTCGAGCCGAGCACCCGCACGCGCGTCTCGTTCGAGCTCGCGGCAAGGCGGCTCGGCGCCGACGTCGTCAACCTCGACATGCAGTCGTCCTCGCGCGCCAAGGGCGAGACGGTGCTCGACACCATCTACACCCTGCAGGCGATGCACGTCGACGTGTTCGTCATGCGCGACTCCGAGCCAGGCGTACCGGCCTTCGTCGCGGCCCAGGTGCAGCCGCACGTCAGCGTGCTGAACGCGGGCGAAGCCCACATCTCGCACCCGACGCAGGGGCTGCTCGACGTGCTGACGATGCGCCAGCGCAAGGGGCCGGACCTGGGCTCGCTCGCCGTGGCGATCGTCGGTGACATCCGGCACTCGCGCGTGGCGCGATCGACGGGCACGGCGCTGCAGACACTCGGCGTCGGCGAACTGCGGCTCGTGTCGCCCGAGGCGCTGATGCCCGACGCGGACGAGTTTCCCGGCGCGCGGCGCTGCACCGCGCTCGACGACGGGCTGCGCGACGCCGACGTCGTCATGGCTCTGCGCATCCAGAAAGAGCGCATGGACACGAGCCGCATCCCGGACGTCGACGCGTTCCTGCGTGAATGGGGCATCACCGAGCGCACGGTCCGTCTCGCGCGTCCGGACGCCATCGTCCTGCACCCCGGCCCGATGAACCGCGGCGTGGAGATCACCGACGCCGTAGCCGACGGACCGCAGTCGGCGGTGCAGCAGCAGGTGCGCAACGGCGTCGCCGTGCGCATGGCCGTGCTCGCGACCATCGTGCGCAACGTGCAGTTGCGCAACGTCGAAGCCGGGCGGCGCGCCGGATGACCGCCCGCGGAGACGTCTTGCCCGACCACGCCACACCTGCCGCCGCCCGCTGCAGCATCGACGCGCCTGGCCGCAGTCACGGCCGGCCCACCGCCGGACACGCGCACCGCGACACGATCTTCGTCGAGGAAGGCACGCTGCTCGCGCGGCAGGAACACCCCGGCCGCCAGTACGTCGTCCGCATCCAGGCCCCGCGTTGCGCCGCGGCGGCGCGGCCCGGCAGCTTTGCGCACCTCACCTGCGATCCCGGGCGGCCCATGCGTCGGCCGCTGTCGCTGATGCGCGCGAACGGGCGGGAAGGCTGGATCGACATTCTCTACAAGGTGGTCGGGCCCGGTCTCGACGAGCTGTCGCGACAGCCGGTTGGCGCGAAGCTCAGCGTGCTCGGGCCGATCGGACAGGGCTTCGTCGCGCACGCGCAGCGGCCGCGCACGCTGCTCGTGGGGGGCGGTGTCGGCATTCCGCCGATGGTGTTCCTCGCGGAGACGCTCAGGGCGCGCGCCACCGAGGCCGCGTGGAAGCCGGTCGTGCTGATGGGGTCGGAAATCGGGTTCCCGTTCCGGGCGCGGCCGTCAACGATCCTGGTGCCCGGCATGCCGGCCGAGGCCATCGCATGCATGCCGCTGCTCGACGACTGGGGCATTGCCAGCCGGCTTGCCAGCTTCGGCGGCTTCGCGGGCTGCTACCACGGCTACGTGACCGACCTCGCCGCGTACTGGCTCGCGTCATTCGATGCCACGGCACTGGCCGAGGTCGAGGTGTTCGCCTGCGGTCCGACGCCCATGCTGCAGGCCATGGCGCGTGTCGCGCGCCGTTTCGGCGTGCCCTGCCAGGTGTCGCTCGAGGAATTCATGGCCTGTGCCGTCGGCGGCTGTGCCGGGTGCGCCGTGCCGGTCGTGCACCCGGACGGCTCGCTCGCGATGAAGCGCGTCTGCGTCGACGGGCCCGTGTTCGACGCGAACGCCGTGTTCCCTCCGGTCACCTGACCGCGCAGCGGGGCGTGCACCGTCTGGGGCATCTCCGGATGAATGCCAGACGGGTTGTGGTTGCGGGTCGGCGGCGACCGCCTCAGCCGAAGTTGATCTTCGCCTCGAGGTTCGTGCGCGAGTCGGCGTTGTTGACGGCCTCGTCGAGCGTGATCTTGCCTTCGAGGTGCAGATTGTAGAGCGCCACGTCGAAGGACTGCATGCCCTTCTCGCTGCTCTTGATCAGCGCCTCCTTGACGCCGACCACGTCGCCCTGCTTGATCAGCTCCTGCACGTGCGGCGTGTTGAGCAGCACCTCGATCGCGGCGCAGCGCCGGCCGTCCCGGCCCATGACCAGACGCTGGGAGACGACCGCTCGCAGGTACTGCGACAGGTCGAGAAAGATCTGCGTGTGCTGGTCGCGCGGGAACATGTTGATGATGCGGTCAAGCGTCTCGGCCGCGTTGTTCGCGTGCAGGGTCGCGAGGCAGAGATGCCCCGTGCCGGCGAACGTGATCGCGTACTCCATCGACTCGCGGTCGCGGATCTCGCCGATCAGGATGACGTCAGGCGCCGCGCGCATGGCGCTGCGCAGTGCGCGGTGGAACGACTTGGTGTCGAGCCCCACCTCGCGCTGGTTCACGATCGACTTCTTGTTCCGGTGCAGGAACTCGATCGGGTCCTCGACCGTGAGGATGTGATCCGAGGAGCTCTCGTTGCGGTAGTTGAGCATCGCCGCGAGCGAGGTCGACTTGCCCGAGCCCGTGGCGCCGACCATCAGCACGAGGCCGCGCTTGATCATGACCAGTTCCTTCATGATCGGCGGCAGGCCAAGTTCCTCGATCGAGGGCATCTCCGCCGTGATGTAGCGCAGCACCATCGCGGGGTTGCCGCGCTGGTGGAAGACGTTGACGCGGAACCGCCCCAGACCAGGCTCCGACACGGCGAAATCGATCTCGAGTTCCTGCTGGAAGTAATCGATCTGCTCCTGGTTCATGAGGCCGTAAGCGGCCTGCTGCACCTGCTCGGCCGTCAGCACCTGGCGGTTGACGGGGATGATCCTGCCCTCGATCTTGATCTTGATCGGAGCGTTCGAGGTGAAGAAGAGATCCGAGGCCTTCTTCTCCACCATCAGCTTGAACAGCGGCTTCGTGTTGAGCACGAAGTTGCGCGTCGCGTCCGTCGCGCCGCTCAGGGTGGTTTCGGCGTCGGGCCCGGTGATGTTGTCGGCTGGCATGGTGGCGGCCATCTGGCTGTTACTCTTCTTCCTCGACGATCTTCAGCTTGCCGGTCTCGTCTCCCTCGTGCGCGTCCTTGCGCTTGCTCTCGAGCTTGATGCGCAGGCGGATCTCGTTCTTCGAATCGGCGTTGCGCAGCGCCTCCTCGTACGAGATCACGCCAGTCTCGTACAGTTCGTACAGCGCCTGGTCGAAGGTCTTCATGCCGAGCCGGTTCGACTTCGCCATGATCTCCTTGATGGCGGCGACCTCGCCGCGGAAGATCAGGTCGGCGATCAGCGGCGTGTTCAGCATGATTTCCATCGCGGCGATGCGGCCCTTGCCCTCCTCACGCGGCACCAGGCGCTGCGAGATCATCGCGCGGATGTTCAGCGACAGGTCCATCAGCAACTGCTCGCGGCGGTCCTCAGGGAAGAAGTTGATGATGCGGTCGAGCGCCTGGTTCGCGCTGTTGGCGTGCAGCGTCGCGAGCACGAGGTGGCCCGTCTCGGCGAACTGGATGCCATACTCCATGGTGTCGCGATCGCGGATCTCGCCGATCTGGATCACGTCGGGCGCCTGGCGCAGCGTGTTCTTGAGCGCCATGTGCCAGGACTCGGTGTCGACGCCGACCTCGCGCTGCGTCACGACGCAGTTGCGGTGCGCGTGGACGTACTCGATCGGGTCCTCGATCGTGATGATGTGCCCGCGGGTCTTGTCGTTGCGGTAGTCGACCATCGCCGCGAGGCTGGTCGACTTGCCGGAGCCGGTCGCGCCGACGAGGATCACGAGGCCGCGCTTCGACAGCACGATCTCCTTGAGGATCGGCGGCAGGTCGAGCTCCTCGATGGTAGGAATCTTCGCGTTGATCGTGCGCAGCACGGCGCCCGTGAGCCCCATCTGCACGAATGCGCTCACGCGGAAGCGGCCGATGCCCGGCGGCGCGATCGCGAAGTTGCACTCGCGCGTCGCGTCGAACTCCTTGGTCTGGCGGTCGTTCATGATCGCGCGCACCAGCAGCTGCGCCTGCTCCGGCGCGAGCGGCTGGTTCGTCTGCGGCCTGATCTCGCCGTCGATCTTGATCGCGGGCGGGAAGCCCGCCGTGATGAACAGATCGGATCCCTTGCGCTCGACCATGCGGCGCAGGAGGTCCTGCATGAGCTTGATGCCTGTCTCGCGGTCCATGCCTTGTCTCCCGGCAGACGACGCTGCGTGCCCCACGGCCATGCGGGGCCGCGTGCCTGCCTAGAATTCCTCCTTGTTCTGTGCGCGGAAGCGGGCTTCTTCCCTGGTGATCAGGCCCTTCTGCAGCAGCTCCTTGAGGCACTGGTCGAGCGTCTGCATGCCGGCCTGCTGGCCCGTCTGGATGGCGGAATACATTTGCGCGATCTTGCCCTCGCGGATCAGGTTGCGGATCGCGGGAGTGCCGATCATGATCTCGTGCGCCGCGATGCGCCCGCCGCCGATGCGCTTCAGCAGCGACTGCGAAATCACGGCGCGCAGCGACTCCGAAAGCATCGCCCGCACCATCTCCTTTTCCGCCGCCGGGAACACGTCGACGACG
>JAYRRR010000091.1:0-6062 GCA_041910015.1 Steroidobacteraceae bacterium | reverse complement strand
GGGTCTGACCCCGGCGCGGTCACGCGAGCGTGTGATACACCTTCTGCACGTCCTCGTCCTGCTCGAGCTTGTCGATCAGCTCGAGCACCTCGGTCGCCTCGGCCTCGCCGAGTTCGGTGGGCGTCTGGCAGATGTACTCGTGCTCGGCCGACAGGGGAACGATGCCGCGCTCCTCGAGCGCCTTCTGCAGCGTGCCGAAGTCCTCGAACAGGCAGCGCGCCACGAGCTGCGGCTCGCCCTTTTCGCCGGTGCTTTCGCCGAACTCCTCGAGCCCGTGGTCGATCAGGTACAGCTCGAGGTCGTCCTGGTCGACGCCCTCGGGGTTCAGACGGAACACGCCCATGCGCTTGAACTGGAACGCGACGCTGCCGGTCGTGGCGAGGTTGCCGCCGTGCTTGTTGAACGCATTGCGCACCGCGGCGACGGTGCGTGTCGGGTTGTCGGTGGCGCACTCCACGAGCACCGCGACGCCGTGCGGCGCGTAGCCCTCGTACATGACCTCCTCGAAGTTCGCGGCATCGCGGCCCGAGGCGCGCTTGATCGCCGACTCGACCTTGTCCTTCGGCATGTTCACGGCGCGCGCGTTCTGCATCACGCGTCGCAGCGCTGGGTTCGAGTTCGGGTCGGGGCCGCCTTTCTTGACCGCGATCGTGATTTCCTTGCCGATCCGGCTGAACTGCTTCGCCATCCGGTTCCAGCGCGCGAACATCGCGTGCTTTCTGACTTCGAAGATGCGTCCCATGGTGCTCGGCTCGATTCGATGACTGGCGGCGGGGCCCGGTGGCGTCGTTGCGGGCGGGAAGGGCGCGCAATCTACCGCAGCGGACGCCCGATGGCACGCTGCGACGGCCCGCCGGCCGCAAGCGTGCCGGCGAGACCGGCAAGCGCCCGGAGTACGAACCACGTGGCTCTGCCGCTAGACTGGCGACTGGTCCTCGTCGCGGAATCTGCCCATCGTGCATCGCCGTCGCCCGCCCGTCCTGCTGCTCGTGGTTGCCGCGGCCCTGCTCGGCCCACCGGCCATGGCCGATGCCCCCGCCGACTGGGCGGGGCGCAGCGAAGTGCTGGCCGACCAGCTGCTGGGCGAGCTCAGGACCGAACTCGAACGGGCCCTGCAGTCCGGCGGACCGCTCGCCGCCATCGAGGTCTGCACGTCGCGCGCCCCGGCCATTGCCGAGCGCCTGTCACGGGCCTCGGGCGCCGAGGTCGGGCGTACCGCACTGCGGGTGCGCAACCCCGCCAATGCGCCGGATGCCCATGAGCGAGCCGTGCTCGAGAGGTTCGCCCGGCAACTGGCCGAGAGCTCGGCGCCGGCGGCGGTCCCGCCGACGGCGCAGCTGGGCGTGCCGAACCCGGCGTCCGGCGGCGTCGACCACTACTACATGCGCGCCATCGTGATGCAGCCCCAGTGCCTGCCGTGCCACGGCGCGACGCTCGCCCCGGAGATCGCCGCGGCCATCCGCAAGAACTACCCTGCGGACGAGGCGACCGGCTTCGAGCCGGGGCAATTGCGCGGCGCGGTCGTCGTCCGCTGGCCGGCGGGGGACTGAGCGACTGCCGGGTCGCGCTTCGCGCGCGCCAGCATCAGGAGTTTCGCGACGTGCGTTTCTATCACCACTGCGTCTTTCCCTATCTGCTCGATTTCGCGATGTCCAACCGGGTGTTCGTCGAGCCGCGCCGGCGCACGCTTGCCCGGGTGGACGGACGCATCCTCGAGATCGGCTTCGGCACCGGCGTGAACCTGCGCCATTACCCGGCCAGCGTGCGGCGCATCGAGGCGATCGATCCCGACGTGGACCTCGATCGCTTTTCGCAGCCGCGGATCGCGGCCTCGAACATCGCGGTCGACTTCCATCACCTCGATGCCGAGCACCTGCCGTTCGACGCGGAGAGTTTCGACACGGTCGTCTGCACGTTCACGCTGTGCTCGATTCCGGACGTCGCGCATGCGCTGCAGGAAATCCGGCGCGTGCTGCGGCCCGGCGGTCGCTTCCTGTTCCTCGAGCACGGTCTTGCGCCCGACCCGGGGGTGGCGCGCTGGCAGCATCGGCTCGATCCGCTGCAGAGCCGCATCGGCGGCGGCTGTCACTTGACGCGCGACTCCGCGGCGCTGGTGCGGGCCGCTGGATTGCATCTCGACGCGGTGTCCCAGGGCTATTTGCGTCGCGTGCCACGGCTTTTCGGTTACGTGACCGAAGCGGTCGCACTGAAACGCTGAGGACGCCGTCGTTGCAAAAAAACGACACATGAAATCCGCTCAATTCACAGCACGTGGTTTTTGCGCTGCAAGGTGACGGCGCCGTGGCAAAGGCGTAGAAGAAGCTGCAGCCGCATGGGGGGATACCGGGCGGCCGCACACGAAGGAAGGCCCGACCGGGGGACAGAGCGGGCCGTCATGGAAGACCTACGAAGCCGCGACGCGTCGAGTGTCGCGGCTTTTTAATGGTGCGCCCGGCCGCTTGCCGGCCTGCGGGTGCCGAAACGACGAAGCGTGCGTGGCTCGGGCTGAATGCGCGCGACGTGCGATTACGCCCGCTTGCTCCATGTCCTAGACTGTCGCCCACGGTCGTTGCGCTGCGTTCGCGCCGGCCGCGAGCCGCCGCGCGACGGTGCTGCACGAGGACCGGAGTACGCCATGAGTCGGGTCGCCACGGTCGCGGGCACGCTGGCCCTCGCGCTCGCCATGACCGCCTGCGACGTGCGCCACGACGGCAGCGACACGGTGACGCGCGAGTTCGGGTCCGATTATTTCGGTGCGGGTGGCACGCTGAATCTCACCGAAGCCGTCGCCGGCGACGCATTCCTCGCGGGCGGCCGCGTTGCGACGGCCGGCGAGGTGCAGGGCGACCTGGTGGCGGCCGGCGGCGACGTCTCCATCGGCGGCGGCATCGGTGACGACCTGTACGCCGCGGGCGGCGAAGTCAGCGTCGACGCCATCGTCCACGGCAATGCCCGCGTCGCGGGAGGGTCCGTCGACGTCGGTCCTGCCACGGTGGTCACGGGCGCGCTGACGCTGAGCGGCGGCCGCGTCCGCTTCGAGGGCAACACGCACGGCTACCTGCATGCGAGCGGCGGCCAGGTCGCCATCGACGGCTCGGTGCACGGCGATGCGGAGGTGCGCGCCGAGGCCGTCGAACTCGGTCCGCAGACGCGCATCGGCGGCAAGCTGGTCGTGCATTCGTCCCGGGCGCCGACGGTGCCGGAAGGTGCGCAGATCGCGGGCGGGGTCGAGTTCCACGAGGCTGACATCGGTGCCCATGTCGACGACCACGAGATGCCCGTGGACGTGTCGACCGTCGCGCACGGCGTGGGCTCGTTCCTGTGGATCGTCGGTGTGTTCATCACGGGCACGCTGTTCACGCTCGCGTTCCCGAAGTACTCGGCGCGCGCCGCCGACTGGATCGGCCGCGAGCCGCTGCGCAGCCTGGGGCTCGGGTTCGTCGTGCTCTTCTGCCTGCCGATCCTCGCGGTGCTGCTGTTGATCACGGTCGTCGGCATCCCGCTCGCGCTGATCATCGGTCTCGTCTACCTGCTGCTGCTGTTCCTCGGCTGGGTCACCGCCGCCCTGTTCCTCGGGCGCAAGGGTCTCGAACTGCTGCGCGGCGGCCGGCCGGTGTCGACAGCCTGGAAGCTCGGCGCGCTGCTCCTCGCCGTGCTCCTGCTCTGGCTCGTGGGCCAGCTCCCGTACGTCGGCGGCTGGATCACGTTCATCGCGCTGCTGCTCGGCATCGGTGCGCTCGTCTGGCAGGGTTGGCCGCGTCGCGATAACGTGCCGCCGCCGCCCGCGGCCCCGGCGGCGACCGTCGCCGGCTGAATGCCGCCGGTGCGAGGGCCACTCGCGGGGACACGCACGATGATCGGAAGCTACTGGCCGCACCTGCTGGCGGTCGCCGTCGGCGCGAGCCTGACGCTGCAGATCGGCATGAACGCGACACTCGGCCGCGTCGTCGGCTCGCCGCTCTGGGCCGCCGTCGTGAACTTCACGATCGGCCTGGTCGCGCTGGTGCTCTGCGTGTTCGCGCTCGGCACGCGCCACACGCCGGGCTCGTTCGCGCAGGTGCCGGCCTGGGCCTGGCTCGGCGGCCTGCTCGGCGCGGCCTATGTGGCTTCGGCCACGGTGCTCGGTCCGCGACTCGGTGGCGTGGCGCTGCTCGCGCTCGTGCTCGCGGGCCAGCTCGGCGCCGCGCTGCTGGTGGATCAGTACGGTGTGCTGGGTTACCCGAAGATCCCGATCACACCCGCGCGACTGGCCGGTGTCGCGTTGCTCGTCGCCGGCGCGCTGCTCGTTGCCCGGAAATAAGCCTCAGGTGCCGGTGTCACGGTTGCGGAAACCAGGGCCTCAGGTGCTGGCGTTACGGCTTCAGCCGTTGCCGAAACCGCAGCACCGGCACCTGTTCCCCTTCCGAAACCGCAACTCCGGCACTCTGGCTACTTCCGCGCGGGCACGGCCCTGGCGATCTCCCGCGCCATCTGCGCGATGATGCGCGCCATCTGCTCCGACGAACCTGCACGCACTTCGTCCGAGACCTCGCCGCGCCACGCCAGCTTGCCGAGCTTGACGTCGTCGAGAAACAGGATCACCGAGCCGTCACGCACCGCGACCTCGCGCGGCATTTCCGACGCCGGTGGCGGCTGCGTCTCGCTCGGGCTCAGCACGGTGTTCGGCAGCGGCGCGCCGATGCGCGGCGTCTCGTTGCTGACGAAGCGGCGCATGCCCGAGACCTGGTAGCTCACGACGAGGTCGGCCGCCGCCGCGGAGTCGACCTCGGCGTAGCCCTTGCGGTGCAGCTCCTGCGTCACGACGCCGCGCACCTGTTGCTCGGCCGAGGCGATCAGCGCGGGCTCGATCTGCCGCGCCGCGGCGTAGTCGCCGCCCTTCCAGAAGTACGTCGAGCGGGCCGCGACGGCGACGTCCGGCACCGCGTACGCATCGACCTGCCAATGCACCGCACAGCCGGCCACCGTCGTTGCCGCGAACATCGCCGCCCACACCAGACCCTTGCCGCGCGCCATGTGACCTCCGTATCGGTTTGCCCGGGATTGTACGCCGTCGTGCCCGGCGGCAGCGCGAGGCCGGAAGCGATGACACGGGCAACGGCTTGCGTGACGGCGATGCGCCCGCAGGCAATCTGTGACGCACGTCCATCGGTTGGGGCCCGACATTGGTGCGCCGCGAGTCGCGTGGCGCATACTCGTCCAGCACAGAACGAGGCGGCGACCCGACGGCGGACGGTCGTGTGGCGCTGCCTCGAGGGAGTTGGCATCCGGCCATGAAGACCGTCCTGCTGGCCTACGAGCGAGATCAGGACCTCGCTGCCGTCGAAGCCGTGCTGCTGTCGCGCGGGCACCGGGTGCTCAAGGCGCGCACGGGCATCGAGGCGCTCGAAATGATCCGTGGCGAGAGCACGCCCGACGCGGTCGTCAGCGACGTGATGCTGCCGCGTCTCGACGGCTTCGCGCTCTGTCGCCGGCTGCGTGAAGACCCCGCGTTCCTCCAGTTGCCGATCGTGCTGCACTCGTTCCGCGTCGCGGGGGCGAAGTACGAGGCATTCGCGGCCGAGGTGGGCGCGCTGCGCTTCCTGCCACGCGGTTCCACGCTCGATGAACTGGCCGTCGCACTCGACGACCCGGCACCGGGTTCGGGGACGGTGCGCATGCCGGTGCTCGTGCCGGAGCTGCTCGACCGCAGGGAGAACGATCGCCGCCGCCTGCTGGAACTCGAAAAGCAGGTGCGGGAACTCGAGACGCAGAACCAGCAGATCGCGGCCGCCGAACGCGTGGCGCGCGAGCGCGCCGAATACGAAGCACGGGCCCGCACGGAATTTGCCGCGTCCGAGTCCGTGCGCATCCGCGAGCTGCAGATGCGCATCAGGGACCTCGAGACCGTGCAGCGCCAGGCGCGCGAAACCGCCGAGACCGCCCAGCAGCAGGCGGAGGTCGCGAGGCAACAGACCGCAGCCGCCGAACAGCAGGCGCGCGCGGCCGCCGAGGCGGCGGCGCGCGGCGCGGCCGAGGAGTCGCGCGTCGAATCCGCCCGGCTGGGCGAGCTGGAAACGCGGCTC
>JAYRRR010000090.1:0-17747 GCA_041910015.1 Steroidobacteraceae bacterium | reverse complement strand
GCGCGAGGTCGGCACGGTCGACCTCGAGCTGCAGACCGAACCGGGAGACGGGCCGGCCCCACCAGTGACCCGCGACCCGCGTCGGCTCGCGCGCGCGCGCGGCCCCGATGGACTTCACGCGCAAGTCCTCGGCCTGGAACACCCACTGCTGCCCGTCGCGCCGCAGCCGCAGGTCGCCCTCGAGCACCGCGAAGCGCGCCTCGCGCGGCACGGGCGCCGCCGCCCGCTCGATCCTCTCCTGAGTCACGGTCGGATGGGGCATGAACTGGCCAGGCGAGGTTTCCAGGCGCGCATCGCTGACGTGCACGGCCTCGACGGACGGGACTGCGCGCGCCGGCAATGCCAGCGCGACGTCACGCCATGCGAACTTCAGACGCACGTTCGTCAGCCGGCCCTGCCGCAGCGCCACCACAGCCCGCACAGGCCCGCGGCCGGACCGCGGCGTGACCACGCGCGACGGGACGAAGTCCGCGAGCCCGTCGAGCCGCAACGTATCGGCCCGCACTTCGAACCGTGCGTCGAGCTCGTTGCGTTGGTCGAGCGACCCGCGCAGCCGCATGCTGAACTCGGCGCGCGAGTCGAACGTCTCGGGCAGCGTCGCGCTGCCCTTGATCAGCACGTTGTCGCGGTCGCGCCGCAATTCGCCGTCGAGATCGCGCAGCGCCAGCGCTGGACGTCCTGACGCGAGGTCGCGGTAGACGACCGTCGCATCCTCGATCACGACGCGGCCGGCCGGCAGGCGATCGAGATCGAACGGCGGGCGGTCGGTGGGGCGCTCCGCGAGGCCGAGCAGGCGGATGCGGCCGTCGGCGAGCCGCACGAGCGTCACGCGTGGCTGCTCGACGCGCAGACGCCCGGCGACGAACTGGCCTGTCCGGAAGAAGTTCCAGAGATCGAGCCCGGCACTGCCTTCGCGCGCCTGGAACATGACCTGCGAACCGTCCTCGTCGAGGACCTCGACCCCGCGCAGCACCACCTCCGGCCCGAACCAGCGCAGCCGGGCATCGAGGTGCGTGTAACGCAGACGCACGTGGGTCTGCTGCTCGGCCCAGGCGCGCAACGCATCCGAATGCTGCGGCAGGTAGGCGATGGCGATGCGCAGCCCCGTGACGACCAGCGCTGCGAGCACCAGCAGCGTCGCCACGAGGCCCGCGACGAGGCGCCAGCAACGCAACGCGGGCCGGCGCGCGGGCGGGCCTTCGGGATGGCCGGCCCCCGCAGTGGCGGGAGCCGGGTTCACATGAGCACCACGTCGTACTGGTCGTGCAGGTACAGCGCCTCGGTCTGCAGCCGGATGGGCTTGCCGACCAGCACCTCCAGCTCGCCGAGCGCCGCCGACTCCTCGTCGAGCAGCCGTTCGATGACGTCCGAATGGGCGAGCACCATGAGCTGCTGGAAGTCGAACTGGCCGGCCTGCCGCAGGACCTCGCGGAAGATCTCGTAGCAGACCGTCTCCGGCGTCTTGACGAAGCCGCGGCCCTCGCACGCGGGACACGGCGAGCAGAGCTGATGGGCCAGGCTCTCGCGCGTGCGCTTGCGCGTCATCTCGACCAGCCCGAGCGGCGAGACCGCCGACACATGCGTCTTGGCGTGATCCTTGGCGAGCGCCTTTTCCAGCGCCTGCAGCACCTGCCGGCGGTGCTCCTCCTCTTCCATGTCGATGAAGTCGATGATGATGATGCCGCCGAGATTGCGCAGCCTGAGTTGCCGCGCGATCGCGACGGCCGCCTCGAGGTTCGTGCGGTAGATCGTCTCCTCCAGGTTGCGGTGCCCGACGTAGGCGCCCGTGTTGACGTCGATGGTCGTGAGCGCCTCGGTCTGGTCGATGATCAGGTAGCCACCCGACTTGAGCGGCACCTTGCGGTCGAGCGAGCGCTGGATTTCCTCCTCGACGGCATGCAGGTCGAAGATCGGCCGACTGCCCGTGTAGCGCTCCACGCGCGCACCGAGCGCCGGCATGAAGGTCGTGGCGAACTCCTGCATGCGCTCGCAGGTGCGCTCCTGGTCGACCAGCACGCGGTCGACGCCTTCGCCCACGAGGTCGCGCATGAGTCTGAGCGGCAGTGGCAGGTCTTCGTGCACGAGCATGCCAGCGCGCGCCGTGCTGGCCTTCTGCGACAGCACTTCCCAGAGCTTGCGAAGGAACAGCCGGTCGGCATGCAGCGCCTCGCCCGCAGCGCCTTCCGCGGCCGTGCGCACGATGTAGCCGCCCGGTTCGCCGGGAACGACGAACGACTGCATCAGCTCGCGCAGGCGCGCGCGCTCCTCGGCGGCCTCGATGCGCGCGGAGATGCCCACGCCGTGCCCGAAAGGCATGTAGACCAGATAGCGCGACGGAATCGTGATGAACGTCGTCAGGCGTGCGCCCTTCGTGCCGAGCGGATCCTTGAGCACCTGAACGAGGATGTCCCCGCCTTCGTTGACGAGCTCGCGGATGTTTTCGGTCCGGGGTGCCTCGCCGGAGCCTTCCGCGTCGGCCGGCTGCACGATGTCCGAGACGTGCAGGAACGCCGTGCGCTCGAGGCCGATGTCGATGAATGCGGCTTGCATGCCCGGCAGCACGCGCGAGACGCGGCCCTTGTACAGGTTGCCGGTGAGACCCATGCGACTGGCGCGCTCGACGAACAGCTCCTGCAGCACGCCGTTCTCGAGCAGCGCCGCGCGCGTTTCGCGCGGGCTCACGTTGACGATCATTTCGGTGCTCATGCCGCGCGCCCTCGCCCGTTCAGACTGAGGACCGGACCGAGCAGTTCCCACGTCTCATAGAGCGGCAGGCCCATGACACCGGAGTAGCTGCCCTCGATGTGCCGGATGAAGATCGCGGCATGGCCCTGCACGGCATAGGCGCCGGCTTTGTCGACGGGCTCGCCGGTACGCCAGTACCAGTCGATCTCGGCCTCGCTCAGGGGGCGGAACGAGACGGTGCTCGTGCTGACACGTGCGTCGGCACCGCCCGCGTGCAGCAGCGCCACGGCTGAATGGACCTGGTGGTCCCGGCCCGACAGCCGCCCCAGCATGCGTACGGCGTCCGCGCGATCTGCGGGCTTGCCGAGGATTTCCAGCCCGAGCGCCACGGTCGTGTCGGCCGCCAGTACCGGGCGCCGGTCAGCGGAGGCGAGCCGCTGCCACAGTGTCTGTGCCTTCGTCTCGGCGAGCCGCAGGGCATACTGTGCGGGCCGCTCGCCCGGCCGTGGCGTCTCGTCGACGTCGACCGGGCGAACCTCGTGCGCGACGTCAATCTGCTGCAGCAGCGCGCTGCGGCGGGGCGAGGCGGAGGCCAGGTAGATCACGCGGCGTTTCCGGACGGTGGCGGGCGCGGGTCAGCCAACGACCACCGTCGGATCGAGACGGCGCGGCGCGACCAGCGAGTTGCTGATCAGGCAGACCTGCTCGGCACGCTCCAGCAGTTTCGTGGCGCGGTCCTGGTCGCTGCCCGCCGGCACGTGCAGCGTGGCGTGCACGACGATCTCCGTGAAACGCGTCTTGCCTTCGGCCTTGTCGAGCTTGCCTTCGACGCGGCACTCGAGCGAGTTCCACTCGAACTTCGAGGCGCGCGCGACCGCCCGCAGGCTCAGCACGTAGCAGTCCGCCACCGCGGCGCAGAGCAGGGTCTCGGGCGACCAGCGGTCGCCGGGCCCGTCGAATTCCACCGGTGGCGCCGTACGCAGCGTGGGGAGCCCCTCGGCGGAGACATCAACGTCGCCGATATGCTCGGCGCGGGCATGGACGGTGTAGTGGTGCGGATACGGGTGCATGGCGGCCTCCAGAAGATGAAGATGGGGTCTGACCCCCGTCAAGTTTTTCTTGACATGGGACATGTCAAGAAAAACTTGACGGGGGTCAGACCCCTCCCTGCATTGTGACCTCAAGCACGGTGATACGGTAAGCCCTTGATCAGACTGACGGCCCGGTACAGCGCTTCGGCCACCACGACGCGCGCCAAGCCGTGCGGCAGCGTCAGGGCGGACAGCGACCACCGCAGGCGGGCCCGGCCGTCGACGACCGGTGCGAGTCCGTCGGGACCGCCGATACAGAACACCGGGGCGTCGCCGTCCCGGGCGCGGGCTTCGAGCCATTGCGCAAGTTGTGCGGTCGTCAGGGCCTTGCCGCCGACCTGCAGCGCGACCAGGTGACCGCGCTCGCCCGCCGCCGCCAGCATGCGCTGGCCCTCGGCTTCGACGGCCCGACGCACGTCGCCGCCGCCACGATCGCCCAGCGGTATCTCGGTGAGTTCGAGCCGGTAGTCATCGCGCAGACGCGCGGCGTAGTCGGCAAAGCCGGCGTCGACCCAGGCAGGCATCCGGGTGCCCGCGGCCAGCAGTCGCATGCGCATCGAGCGGTCCTTCGGCGGTGCCCGGACCGTCCGTTCCGGGCCTGTCCTCGTTCAGGCGCGCCGCGCGGCGTCGCCCTCCCAGAGCTTCTCCAGCGCGTAGAACTCGCGCACGCGCGGCAGCATCACGTGCAGCACGACGTCCTGCAGGTCGAGCAGCACCCATTCCCCGTCGCGCTCGCCCTCCATGCCGTAAGGACGGAAGCCGGCCTCCTTGCAGCGCTGCACGACGCGATCGGCGATCGACTTGACGTGGCGGTCGGACGTGCCGCTCGCCACGACCATCGTATCGGTGATGTCGGTGATGCCGCGTACGTCCATGGCCCTGACGTCGACCGCCTTCATGTCGGCAAGCGCGTCAAGCACGACCTGCTCCAGCGTCGGCCGCGGCCGCGCCCGCGCCCGGCTGGCCTGCGTCGTCGTCGCGTGCGCATGCGCGGGCTTCGACGCAACGACCTTGCGCGGCGTCTTCGGCGCCGCCCTGGCGGGCGTCTTGGCCTTGCTCGCGCCCGCACGGCGCGCAGCGGCGGGTTTCGCCGCGGGCTTCGCCCGGGCGGGACGCGGACTCGACGGGGACTTTGCCGGCGACGATCGCTTGACGGCCATGCTCACCTCGTGGGTTGGGGAACAGAATAGCAACCCGTCCGCACGATGACCTCGCGGACGGCATCGGGCACCAGATAACGCGGGTCGTGGCCGGCGGCCAGTTGCTCGCGCAGTCCGGTCGAGGAAATTTCCAGTTGCGTGACGGGCTGGACGAAGACCCTGCCGGCCACCGCGGCGCACAGGTCTTCGACGTCGTCCGTCCGTCGTGCCGCCATCAGTTCGCCGAGTTCGCCCGCCGTCGGCGCGGCCCAGCCGGGGCGCGGCGCCACGACCAGGTGCGCGAGCCCGGGCAACTCGCGCCAGCGGTGCCACGTGGGCAGGCCCAGAAACGCATCCATCCCGAGGATCAGACACAGCGGCGCGGCGCGAAATTCGGCGCGCAGCTCCAGCAGCGTCAGCACGCTGTAGGAAGGCCCCGCGCGTCGCACCTCGCGGTCGTCGACGACGAAGCCCGGCTGGTCGGCGATCGCGGCGCGCACGAGCTCCAGGCGCCGGCGCGCATCGACGAGCGGCGACGCCCGGTGCGGCGGATCGCCGGCCGGCACGAATCGCAGCTCGGCGAGCCGCAGGGCCCGCAGGATCTCGAAGGCAGTGCGCAGATGACCGTAGTGGACCGGATCGAACGTGCCGCCGAAGACACCGATCGCCGCGCCGACGGGACGCGCATCGGTCATGCGACAGCCAGCGGCACGCCGGCGAGGCGCGCCACGAGACCGGTGAGCTCGACCCAGACGTCGCCCCGCAGGCTGCCCTTGGCGACACGATCGGCGCGCGCCGCCGCCGCAATCAGGGCGTCGACTTCCGCGCGATCGAAGCGCGGCAGGGCCGCGCGCAACGGACCCTGCCGGCTGCTCCACACTTTCTCGGCGCGGAAGATGCCTTCGAGGTTGCGCTCGTTCGGCCCACGCTGCAGCACGCGCGAGAGCGGGCGCAGGTCATTGAGCAGCGCCCACAGGATCAGCGGCGGTGCACGGCCTTCCGCGCGCAGTCCGTCGAGGATGCGCAGCGCACGCAGC
This sequence comes from Steroidobacteraceae bacterium, assembly GCA_041910015.1. Taxonomy (GTDB): domain Bacteria; phylum Pseudomonadota; class Gammaproteobacteria; order Steroidobacterales; family Steroidobacteraceae; genus RPQJ01. Next base: position 11,795 of record JAYRRR010000090.1, on the reverse strand, counting down.
GCGTTGCCGGTCAGCGCCGCGTCCGCCAACTCGAACACGTCGTAGCGCGCATTGTCGGTGACGGCTGCAGCGACGGCTTCGACGTCGAGTTGCGTGCCCGGCTGGTGCAAGGCGATGCGCTCGATTTCCTGCTGCGCGGCCAGCAGGTTGCCCTCGACGCGATCAGCGAGCAGCTCGGCCGCGTCGCGCGCGATCGTCACGCCACGCTGCCGCAGCCTGCCCACGATCCATGCCGGCAACTGCTCGCGCGTCAGTTCCTCGGCAATGACGACCAGGCCCTGCCGCGCGAACTCGTTGACCCAGGCCGACTGCCATGACTTGGGCTCGAGCGCGCCGGTGACCAGCAGCAGCATGTCCTGCGGCGGCTCGGCCGCCAGTTTCGCCAGATGCCGGCCGGCCGCTGCGTCCGGGGCCGTGCGGAACTTGAGTTCGATCAGCCGCTGCTGGGCGAACAGCGACAGGCTCGCCGCGTCCATGAGCAGCGCGTCCCAGTCGAAGCCCCGGTCGATGAAATGCACCTCGCGCTCGCCGAAACCGGCCTGGCGAGCCTGGGCGCGCACCTGCGCGCAGGATTCGTCGATCAGCAGGGGCTCGGCGCCGGTGACGAGACAGACCCGCGGCAGCGGGCCCCGGGCGAGGGCTGCCGCGAGGGAATCCGGGGTCGTCCTCACCGGGCGAGGCGACCTGCGGTATGGGCCCGCGCGCGGCGGGAAGCCTGGTCTGGGCAGGGCATGCGCGGACGATTATGCCGGCTACAATGCCCCGATGGCCACACCCCGCAAGACACCCGTTCCGCCTGCGACACGTCGCGAGCTGTATCCCGCGATCGAACCCTATCGCAGCGGCTGGCTGCGGGTTTCGGCGACGCACGAGGTCTACTGGGAGGAATGCGGCAACCCGAACGGCAAGCCCGCCGTATTCGTGCACGGCGGGCCGGGCGCCGGCGCCGATGCGCGCGCGCGCCGCTTTTTCGACCCGCGCAAGTACCGCATCGTCGTGTTCGACCAGCGCGGCTGCGGCCGCAGCCGACCCCACGCGAGCCTCGAGGACAACACCACCTGGCACCTCGTCGCCGACATGGAGCGGCTGCGGGAACATCTGGGCATCGATCGCTGGCTGGTCTTCGGCGGCTCGTGGGGCTCGACGCTTGCGCTCGCCTACGCGCAGACGCATCCGAAGCGCGTCACGGAGCTCGTGCTGCGCGGCATCTTCATGCTGCGCGACTGGGAGATCCACTGGTTCTACCAGCACGGCGCGAGCGCGATCTTCCCCGACCGCTGGGAGAACTACGTCGCCGCGATCCCGAAGGCGGAACGCGGCGATCTCGTGCAGGCGTTCTACAAGCGCCTGACGAGCCCCAACCGCGCGACGCAACTCAAGGCCGCGAAAGCCTGGGCCGTGTGGGAAGGCGCCACGAGCTACCTGCGCATCAACGAGCAGAACGTCGAGAACTGGAACGCCGACGACTTCGCGGTCGCCGTGGCACGCATCGAGTGCCACTACTTCGTCAACCAGGGGTTCTTCGAGCGCGAGGACCAGTTGCTGCGCGGCGTGCGCAGGATCCGGCACATTCCCGCCGTGATCGTGCAGGGCCGCTACGACGTCGTCTGCCCGATGCGCAGCGCCTGGGACCTGCACCGCGCCTGGCCCGAGGCGGAACTGCGCATCGTGCCGGATGCGGGGCATTCGGCGCTCGAGCTGGGCAACACGCACGAACTCGTCACGGCGACGGACCGGTTCGCGGGGTAGGTGTCACCCGTGCCGTCGGCTGCCCTCTGCGGCCGGAGCGGCCGGGGTATCGTGGCCCGGCGTAATGACACCGCCGCGCGAGCGCAGCCTGGCCGACCGCGATCGCGACACGCAGGTAATTCCGGACTGCTCGATACCAGCATCAGCCAGCGCGACGTCTGACAGCAGGCATATGGAATCGCAGCCAGGATGGTACCTGCTCGAATGCGGTCTCGGTGTCCCGATTCGAATAGAGCATTGGAGTCACGTCGCACGATCGGCGACGGCAGGTGCTTCGCAACCTGCCTCTGCCAGTCGTCACTTCCGCACTGACACGCATCCCCGGCGACAGCGGCATCGTCGTGCCATCCAGCCCCCGGGGAGCCCTGCCGCTCGCCGCGCCGGCCCTGCCGGAGACGCTGCGGTTCCTGCTCGAATCGGGCAATCTGCGCGTCGTGCGCACGCGCTCCGGCATGCAGGAGCGGTTTGACTCATGGCGGGTGGATCCGGTCCGCTGACGCCTACTCGGCCGCGCTCGCCGGCACGTTCTGTGGCAGCGACTCCAGCCGCCGCACGACGAGCATCGCCAGATCGCGCGCCATCGCCTCGCGCAGGATCATCTCCTCGCGGTCCTTGGCCAGCAACTCCTGCTCTTCGAAGCTCAGGTTGCGGATGAGCTCGAGCGGCTGCGCTTCGACGACCTGCTTCCCGCCGCGGTCGACGGTGTACTCGACGTTGTAGAAGACTTCGTATTCCTGCGGCGTGTTGCGGGCCGACACCGAGAGCACGCGCCGGCCGCTGCGATCGTGCTGGATGCGCACCACGGTCTCGGCCGCGCTCGAACCCGGCACGATCGTGCCGCCCGAGCGCTCGATCGCGCGGCGCAGTTCGACGGCGAATGGCGTCAGTTCGTCCGCGGTGGCGATGTACACGCGCCGCGCTCCTTCCGGCAGCGCGCTCGCACCCTGCAGATGGAAGCCGCATCCGGTCATCGCAACGACCGCCAGCGCACCGAGCGCCACCACCCAGAAGCGCAGCCACGACGCCACAGGCCGGCAATGCAACCACGACGTCACGGACGGCACGGCAGGCGCTGGACCGTTCCGGGAAACCGTCACTCGCCATGGATGGCGAGTGCGAGCCCCCACGGACGGGTTCACGGCGTGTTTCCCGGAACGGTCCAGCGCCTGCCGTGCCGTCCCACGCGGCGTGTCCGTGGGCAATTCACCGGCGGCGGCGGTGCGAAGCATCACACGACCACATTCGCGAGCTTGCCGCGCACGTACACGAACTTCTTCAGCGGCTTGCCGTCGACGTACTTCTGCACGCCCTCGTCGGCGAGCGCCGCCTCGCGCACCGTGGCCTCGTCCGCGCTCGCCGGCACGACCACGCGACCGCGCAGCTTGCCGTTGACCTGCACCACGACCTCGATCGAATCGCGCACCAGCGCGCTCTCGTCGACCTGCGGCCAGCGCTCGTCGACGACGGCCCGCTCGTGGCCCAGCTCGCGCCAGAGCGCGTGACAGGCGTGCGGAACGACAGGCGACAGCCCGAGCACGACGATCTCGAGCGCTTCCTGCATCACAGCCCGGCCCTGCGCGCTGGGGTCGTCGAACTTCGCGAGCGCGTTCATCAGCTCCATGACCGCGGCGATCGCCGTGTTGAAGGTGCGGCGCCTGCCGATGTCATTGGTGATCTTGGCGAGCGTCTCGTGCACCTGCCGGCGCATGTCGCGCTGCGCCGGCGACAGCGCGTGCCTGTCGAGTGCGGCCGCCACCGGGCCTGCCTGCACGTGCGTGTGCACCGCCTTCCACAGGCGCTTCATGAAACGGAACGCGCCCTCGACCCCTTCGTCGCTCCACTCGAGCGATTGCTCGGGCGGTGCCGCGAACATCATGAACAGCCGCGCGGTGTCGGCGCCGTACTTCTCGACGAGCGCCTGTGGATCGACGCCGTTGTTCTTCGACTTCGACATCGTGCCGATGCCGGCGCACTCCACCGGCTGGCCGTCGTCGCGCAGCACCGCGCCGGTGCGTGCACCCCGCTCGTCCGTCTGCACGTCGACGTCGGCGGGGTTGTAGTAGGTGATGCGGCCTTCGGCCGGCTTGCGGAAGTAGATCTCGTTGAGGACCATGCCCTGCGTCAGCAGGTTCGAGAACGGCTCCTCGACCTCCGTGAGCCCGAGGTCGTGCATCACGCGCGTCCAGAACCGCGAATACAGCAGGTGCAGGATGGCGTGCTCGATGCCGCCGATGTACTGGTCGACCGGCATCCAGTAGCGGGCACGCTCGTCGACCATCGCGCGGTCGTTGCCGGCGCTGGCATAGCGGAAGAAATACCAGCTCGAGTCGACGAACGTGTCCATCGTGTCCGTCTCGCGGCGCGCGGGCTTGCCGCACTTCGGGCACGTGCACTCGAGGAACTTCGCATGGCGGTTGAGCGGGTTGCCGCTCCCGTCCGGTACGAGGTCCTCCGGCAGCACCACAGGCAACTGCGCGTCGGGCACGGGCTGCGCGCCGCAGCCGGCGCAGTGGATCAGCGGGATCGGGCAGCCCCAGTAGCGCTGGCGCGAAATGCCCCAGTCGCGCAGCCGGAAGTTCACGCGGCGCTTGCCCCGGCCCTGCGCCTCGAACAGCTTCGCAAACGCATCGAAGGCCTCCTCGAAGTCGAGCCCGTCGAACTGCCCCGAGTTGATCAGCGTGCCGTGCTCGACGAAGGCGCCGTCGTCGATCTGCGCGAGCGTGCCGTCGACGGGCTGGATCACCTGGTGGATGCGCAGGCCGTAGCGGCGCGCGAACTCCCAGTCGCGCTGGTCGTGCGCGGGCACGGCCATCACGGCGCCGGTGCCGTAACCCATGAGCACGAAGTTCGCGACCCAGACCGGAATGCGGTCGCCCGTGATCGGGTGGATCGCATGAAGGCCGGTCGGCATGCCGCGCTTTTCCATGGTCTCGAGCACCGCCTCGGTGACCCCGGTGCGCTGGCATTCGGCGAGAAAGGCCTGCAGGTCGGGATTGCCCGCCGCGGCCTTGACCGCCAGCGGGTGCTCGGCCGCAACGGCCATGTAAGTCACGCCACAGAGCGTGTCGGGCCGCGTCGTGTAGATGCCGAGCGCGCCGCCGCCTTCGACCTCGAATTCGATCTCGAGACCCTCGGAGCGCCCGATCCAGTTGGCCTGCATCAGCTTGACGCGCTCGGGCCAGCCCGACAGGCCGTCGAGCGCGCCGAGCAGGTCGTCGGCATAGCGCGTGATCGCGAGGTAGTACATCGGGATCTCGCGCTTCTCGACCAGCGCACCGGTGCGCCAGCCGCGACCGTCGATGACCTGCTCGTTGGCGAGCACGGTCTGGTCGACCGGGTCCCAGTTGACGACGCCCGTCGTGCGATAGGCGATGCCCTTTTCGAGCATGCGCAGGAACAGCCACTGGTTCCAGCGGTAGTAGTCGGGCCTGCACGTCGCGACCTCGCGCGACCAGTCGATGCCGAAGCCGAGCGACCGCAACTGCCGCTTCATGTACGCGATGTTGTCGTAGGTCCACTGCGCGGGCGGCACGCCGTTCGCCATCGCGGCGTTCTCGGCCGGCAGGCCGAACGCGTCCCAGCCCATGGGCTGCAGCACATTGCAGCCCTGCATGCGCATGAAGCGCGTCAGCACGTCACCGATCGTGTAGTTGCGCACGTGCCCCATGTGCAGCCGCCCGCTCGGATACGGGAACATGCAGAGGCAGTAGTACTTCGGGCGGGAGGCATCCTCCGCGACAACGAAGCTGCCGTTCTCATCCCAGAATTGCTGGGCAGCGGGCTCGAGGACGGCGGGCTCGTAACGTTCCTGCATGGTCGACCGGTCGGACTGGGGGGGAAAGACTGCAAAGGATACTGGGGGAAACAGGGGACATTCACCTATTTCCGGCGATATCGATGGAATCTTCAGCGTCGATGGCCGGAAACAGGTGGATGTCCCCGGTACCCCCCTATGTCCGGGCGAAAGTGATGTGCCCGGCCTCGTCCACGCGCCGCTCGACCGAGCCGGCGTGCCACAGGCAATTGAGGTGCGCGACGGTCTCGCCGAGCGCGAGGACCTGATGAAAGCCCCGCAGTCGTCGACCGAACATCACCTCGACCAGACCGTGGGCGCTGCGAGGCCCGTCGCACGCCCGGTGCAAGGTCTCGAGCTGCTGCAGGTGGTGCGACCGCAGCGCGTCGAGACGTCGGTGCAGGCCGCGGAACGGCCGCCCGTGCGAAGGCAGCACGAGCGTGCCAGGTGCGCAGCGCCCGAGCAACGCGAGCGATTCGAGGAACTCGCCGAGCGGATTCGCATCCGGCCGCGCCGAGAGCACGCTCACGTTCGGCGAAATCGTCGGCAGCACCTGGTCGCCGCTGATCAGGATTTCGTTGCGCGCGTCGTACAGGCACAGGTGACCGCGACAATGTCCGCTGGTCTCGATGACCTCCCACTCGCGGTCGTCGACGACGACGCGATCGCCGCCCGCCGTCGCCCGGTCGAGCGACGGCAGCTCGCCGTACCAACGCCCGGGACTGCTGGCTTCGACCTTCTGGTTCAGCTCCGGTGGCAACTCCAGACCGTGCATCGCCAGGAACGCGTTCCGCCTGCTGCTCAGCTCGCCGGTGGATGCCGCCCGCAGCGCAATGGCTGTCGATTCGTGCCCGACCGACGACATCCACAGCGGTGCGCCGTGGCGCTGCTGCAGCCAGTGCGCGAGCCCCATGTGGTCCGGGTGGTCGTGCGTGACGAGGATGCGACGCAACGGCCGCCCGTCCAGCGTGCCGGTGTCGAGCGACTGCCATGCCGCACGGGAAACATCGTGGGCGAGGCCGGTGTCGACGAGCAGCCAGCCGCCGCTCTCGCGCATGAGCCACACGTTGATGTGGTTCAGCTCCATCGGCAGCGGCAGGCGCGCCCAGCGCAGGCCGTCGGCGATCGGCACCGACTGGCCCGGCAGCGGCGGCTTCGTCTCGAGGAAGTCGAGCGCGTCGCGCGGCGACGCATAGAGCTCGCCTTCGATCGTGATGCGGCTGTCGTCGTCGGTCGTCTTCATGAAGCGTGTCCCTGCTTGCCGCGTCGCCGCGCCAGCCACGGCACGAGCAGCATGAGCGCCATCGCCCCGAGGACGGGCGCGTTGCCGAAGCGGACGTATGGCGTGAGGCCGGTGTGCGGCTGAACGGCGCCCCGCAGCACGCCCGGCTCGAACTGCGGCAGCGTACCGGCAAGCGAACCGTCGTAGGCGATCAGTGCCGTCACGCCGTCGTTGGTCGCGCGCAGCATCGCGCGCCCGCTTTCGAGCGATCGCATGCGGCTGATGTCGAGGTGCTGGTGCGGCGCCGTGGAGTCGCCGAACCACGCGTCGTTGGTCACGTTGACGAGCAGCGTCGACTGGCGCACGAGCCGCAGTTGCTCGGCTCCATAGGCGTCCTCGTAGCAGACCGTCGGCGCGAGCGCCTGCCCCGCCGCACGCAACGGGGCCTGGTCTTCCGTGCCGGGCTGGAAGTCCGAATACGGCAGGTTCATCAGCCGCAGCCACTCGCGCACGCGGGCGGGCACGGGAAAGAACTCGCCGAAAGGCACGAGGCGACGCTTGTCGTACCACTGCGGCTGCGGTTCGCCCTCCGTCCACGCGGCGACGGAGTTGTAGTACGAGTCGCTGGCGGCATCGCGACGGATCAGGCCCATGATCAGCGACGACCCGCGCTGCAGCGCTACGCCCGAGACGTTCGCGAGGTAGGGGCGGATGGACTCTTCGAGCGCCGGCACGGCCGATTCCGGCCAGACGATGACAGGCGTACCGAGGTGCGACGCGGTGAGGCCGGCATAGAGCCGCATGGTGTCTTCGCGCTGGCCCGGTTGCCATTTCATCGACTGCGGCACCGCACCCTGCACCAGCGCCACCTGCAGGGGCTCGCCCACCGGGCGCGTCCACGCCACCGGGCCGAGCAAGGCGCCGGCCACCCACGTGCCGACGGCCACGACAGTGGCAGTGACCCGCGCCCTTCGCCCGCCGAGCACGACGGCCGCAACGGCGCCGGCCGTCACGGCGACTGAGAGGCTGACGCCGTACACGCCGAGCACGGGTGCATAGCCACGCAAGGGCGTCGCGAGCTGCGTGTAGCCGAGTGCGAGCCAGGGAAAGCCACTGAGGAACCAGCCGCGCAACCACTCCGCAAGCACCCAGGCAGCCGGCAGCGCGGCGAGCCAGCGCGCAACGCCGCTCGCCGGAGCCCACCGTGCGACGGCGTAGCCGACCAGCGCGGTGTAGAGGCCCATGATCGCCACCAGCCCGACCATCAGGAACAACGCGACCCACGCCGGAGCCTGCCCGACGAGGTGGATGCTGTGATACAGCCAGTAGGTGCCGGCCAGGAATGTGCCGCCCGTGAACAGGAAGCCCCGCCACGCCGCCTCGCGCGGCGCCGCGCCGTGCCACAGCACGAACAACGCGGCCGGACACAGCACGGCGAGCACTCGCCAGTTTACCGGTGCAAACGCCAATGCGAGCGCGAGCCCGAGCGGCAGCGCCAGCCAGCGCCCCCGGTCGAGGACACGCTGCAGGGGCGCGGCAGCCGTCACCTCTTCAGGCGCCATCCGACGCCGGGCGCGCATCCGGTGTCGTCACGCGCAGCGTCTCGATGCGCCGGCGATCGGCCCGCGTCACCTTGAGCTCGAGACCGCCGATCTGCACCGCCTCGCCGCGCCGCGGCATGCGGCCGAGCTCGTGCAGCACGAGGCCGCCGATCGTGTCGGCCTCCTCGTCGGAGTAGCGCGTGCCGAACGTTTCGTTGAATTCCTCGATGCGCGTGAGCGCCGGCACCGTCCACGAGCGGTCCGCCTCGCGGCGGATGCCCTCGCCTTCGTCGACGTCGTATTCGTCGCCGATGTCGCCCACGATCTGCTCGAGCACGTCCTCGATCGTGAGCAAGCCCGACACGCCGCCGTACTCGTCGACGACGATCGCCATGTGGTTGTGGCTGACCCGGAACTCCTTGAGCAGCACGTTGAGACGCTTGCTCTCCGGGATGAACACCGCCGGGCGCAGGCATTCGCGGATGTCGAAGTCGTCGCGGTCGTCCTCGACGAAGAACCGCAGCAGGTCCTTGGCGAGCAGGATGCCCGCGACCTCGTCGCGATCCTCGCCGACGACGGGAAACCGCGAGTGGCCGGATTCGATGACGACCGGGAGAATCTTGCCGGGCGGGTCGTCGCGATGGATCACGACCATCTGCGAGCGCGGCACCATGACGTCGCGCACCTGGATTTCCGAGACTTCGAGCACCGACTCGAGCATTTCGAGCACGTCGGCGTCGATGAGACCGCGCTCGCGCGCGTCGGCGAGGATGTCGCCGAGCTGCTGCAGATCCTGCGGCTCTCCCGACAGCGAATCGGCGATCCGGCGCAGCCAGCCGCCCCCCGATGACCCCGTACGCTCCTGACTACTGCCCATGCCCCGACTTGCGCGACCCCTGATACGGATCATGAAACCCCAATCCGCGCAGGATTTCCACCTCGAGCGACTCCATCACGCGGGCGGCCCTGGCACGCTCGTGGTCGTGGCCCAGCAGATGCAGCGTGCCGTGCACGAGCATGTGGGCCCAGTGCGCCGCCGGCGGCTTGCCCTGCTGCCGCGCCTCGCGCGCGACCACCGGCGCGCAGATCACGAGATCGCCGAGCGCCCCATCGAGCGTCCGCTGCTGCGCCGACGCCGGGAACGACAGCACGTTCGTCGGCTTGTCCTTGGCCCGGTAGCCCAGATTCAGACGCTGGCTCTCGGCGCTTCCGACGACGCGCACGCACACGACGGCGCCAGCCAGGTCGGCGGCCACGCGCAGGCGCGCGCGCGCCGACAGCGCTGCAATGCCTGCGGCGTACGCCGCACGTGCCCAGCGCCGCAGCCGCACGGGGCTCGGCACTCCCGCCGCGCCCGTCGCGATCTGCAGTTCGACACGCAGCGCGGTGCGACGCGAACGAAGCGTGCGCATCAGTGGTCCAGCGCGTCCCCGGCGTCCGCGTGGCGCTCGTACGCCTGCACGATGCGCTGCACCAGCGGATGCCTCACGACGTCACGCGCATTGAAGAAAGTGAACGCGACGCCGTCGACACCGCGCAGCACCTCGATCGCGTGCCGCAACCCCGAGCGCTGCTGGCGCGGCAGGTCGATCTGCGTGATGTCGCCCGTAACGACCGCCTTCGAGCCGAAGCCCAGCCGCGTCAGGAACATCTTCATCTGCTCGACCGAGGTGTTCTGCGCCTCGTCGAGGATGATGAACGAGTCGTTGAGCGAGCGGCCGCGCATGAACGCGAGTGGTGCCACCTCGATGACCTGCCGCTCGATGTTGCGCGCGACCTTGTCGAAACCCATCATTTCGTAGAGCGCGTCGTACATCGGACGCAGGTAGGGATCGACCTTCTGGGCCATGTCGCCCGGCAGGAAGCCCAGACGCTCACCGGCCTCCACCGCCGGCCGCACCAGCACGATGCGGCGCACGCTGCCCGAATGCAGTGCCTCGACGGCGCTCGCCACCGCGAGATAGGTCTTGCCCGTGCCAGCCGGCCCGACGCCGAACGTGAGGTCGTTCACGCGGATCTGCTCGAGATAGAGGCGCTGGTTCGGGCCGCGCCCACGGATGCCGCCGCGCTGCGTCTGCACGACCACGTCGCGTTCGCCGCCGCCGGCCTCGTCCGGCGCGGACGGCGCCTGCGGAAAGCCGTATTCCTGCACGCAGAGGTGCACGCGGTCCGGCGACAGGGTCTCCTGCACCGAGAGATCGAACAGACGCCTGAGCACGACTTCGGCGTTGGCGACCGGCTCGGCCGGCCCGAGCACCTTGAGCTGATGACCGCGGCGTCGCACCTCGACGCCGAGACGCTCCTCGACGTGGCGCAGGTTCTGCTCCATCGGCCCCGCGAAATTGGCGAGACGCTCGTTGTCCGCGCCTTCGAACGAGAACTCGCGCGCCTCGATCGGCACGCTCATCGCGCGGCGCCTCCACCTGCAGCGGCCCTCGCCTGCGCGTGGGCCTGCGCCTCGGCGGCCGAGCCCGACGACGCGGGCGGCGACGCGACCAGCCGGCCGCGCAGCGAGTTCGGCAGCGCTTCGGTGATCAGCACCTCGACGTAACGATTGATCAGCGACGGCGGGCCGTCGAAGTTCACCCAGCGCATGTTCTCGGTGCGCCCCGCGAGCTGCCGCGCGTCCTTCTTCGCCGGACGCTCGACGAGCACGCGTTGCACCGTGCCGACCATGCGTCGGCTGATCGCCTCGGCCTGCTCGCGCAGCTGCGCCTGCAGCCGCTCGAGCCGCGCCTGCTTGACGGCGTGCGTCGTCTCGTCCGGGAGCGACGCGGCCGGCGTGCCCGGGCGCGGGCTGTAGATGAAGCTGAAGCTCTGGTCAAAGCCGATCTCGCGCACGAGTTCGAGTGTCGCCTCGAAGTCGCGCCCGGTCTCGCCGGGAAAGCCCACGATCAGGTCCGTCGACACGCTGATGTCCGGACGCACCTCGCGCAGCTTGCGGATCTTCTGCCGGTATTCGAGCACGGTGTGGCCACGCTTCATGAGCGCGAGCACGCGGTCCGAGCCGCTCTGCACCGGCAAGTGCAGGTAGTTGGCGAGCTGCGGCACGTCACGATACGCCTCGACGAGGCTGTCGCGGAACTCGACCGGGTGCGACGTCGTGAAGCGGATGCGCTCGATGCCGGGCACCGCGGCAACGAAGTAGATCAGCGCCGCGAGGTCGGCCTGGCCACCCGTGGCCATCGTGCCGCGCCAGGCGTTGACGTTCTGCCCGAGCAGGTTGACTTCGCTGACGCCCTGGGCCGCCAGCACGCGCACCTCGCCGACGACCTGCGCGAGCGGGCGGCTGACTTCCTCGCCGCGCGTGTAGGGCACGACGCAGAACGTGCAGTACTTGCTGCAGCCTTCCATGATCGAGACGTACGCCGTCGCACCTTCGGCGCGCGGCTCGGGCAGCCGGTCGAATTTCTCGATTTCGGGAAAGCTCACGTCGACGACGGCGCGGCCGTGACGCCGCAGCTCCGCGATCATCTCCGGCAGCCGGTGG
>JAYRRR010000089.1:0-7719 GCA_041910015.1 Steroidobacteraceae bacterium | reverse complement strand
GCGCACACGCATCGCGGCGTACAGACGCCCATAGGCGCGCGCGCATTCGGCGTCGAACGGCAGAGGCTCCCAGGTCGAACTCGCCCATTGCAGCCGGTCCTGCCGACGGGCCCGTTCCGCGCGGTCGTTGGTGGCGTGGGGGCCGGCCGCCAGCTCGGCGAGCGTGATGGCCGCAATTGCCGTCGAATCAGGCAACAGCGACACGTCGACCAGGTCGTGATCGACCACGACCGAGGTGTCGAGCAGCCCCGCCGTCGGCTCAGTCATCGGGCCGCTGGTCGAGGACGGCGTCCACGTCGGCGCGGAAGCGGGCGTAGTCGACTCGCGGAGCAGTCCGGGCGCCCTGGGCCAGCCGATCCCGCGGCACAAGACGGCGTGGCCCGAGCGGGCGAAGTTCGGCTACAGGGGTGCCGTTTCTCGTGACCACGAGCGTCTGCCCCGCCTCGACTTCACGGAGCACGGCGGCAGAGTCGTTGCGCAATTCACGCTGGGAGATGGTTCGACTCATGAGCCAAGCGTAGCCAACGTAGCACTGTGTAGCAATCAGAAGAGGTGCCGGTGTTGCGGTTCTGCCGGAAACCCGCACTCAGGTCGCGTTGCAGGCTCAGTGACGAGGTCACGGGTTGTCGGAAGAACCGCAACACCGGCACCCTGGGCCAGCTCCGCAAAGCCCGGAAACGAAGTCGCCACGTTCGCGACGTCGAGGATCTCGATCGGTGCGGTGGCCCGCAGGCTCGCCACGGCGAAAGCCATGGCGATGCGATGATCGCCACGGCTGTCGATCGTGCCGCCGTCGAGTGGCCGGCCACCGCGGATGCGCATGCCGTCCGGCAGCACTTCGTGCTCGACGCCCAGTACCTCGAAGCCGCGCGCCATGGCGGCGATGCGATCGCTTTCCTTGACGCGCAGTTCCCCCGCCCCGGTGACGACCGTCTCGCCTTCGGCACAGGCAGCCGCGACGAAGAACGCCGGGAATTCGTCGATCGCCAGCGGCACGAGCCGCTCGGGCACCGTGATGCCGCGCAAGGCACAGGGGCGCACCTCGATGTCGGCGACGGGCTCCGTGCCCCAGGTACGGTGATTGATGAGCCGCAGGTCCGCCCCCATCAGCGCCAGCATTTCGAGAATGCCCGTACGCGTAGGGTTCACGCCGACGTCGCGGATCGTGAAGGGTTCGCGTGCCCCCAGGCACGCGGCAACGAGAAAGAACGCGGCCGAGGAAATGTCGCCCGGCACGCGGATGTCCGTGCCGCGCATCGCGACAGGCTGTGCCACGGTGACGACGCCGTCGCGCGCCTGCACGTCGACGCCGAAGCTGCGCAGCATGCGCTCGGTGTGATCGCGCGTGACGGCCGGTTCGACGACCGTCGTGTGACCGTCTGCGTAGAGGCCCGCGAGCAGCACGGCGGACTTCACCTGCGCACTGGCCACCGGCATTTCGTAATGGATACCGCGCAGGCACGCCCCGCCCTGGATACGCACGGGGGGCCGGCCGTCCCGGGTCGCGATCCTGGCACCCATCTCGCGCAGCGGCCGGGCGACGCGCTCCATCGGCCGGCGCATCAGCGACGCATCGCCGACCAGTTCCGAATCGAACGGCTGCGCACTCAGCAGGCCCATGAAGAGCCGCATGGCCGTGCCGGCGTTGCCCATGTCGAGCGTGGCCCCGGGCGCCCGCAGGCCGTGCAGGCCGACGCCATGGACGACGACTTCGCCCGGACCGGGACGCTCGACCTTCGCGCCGAGGTGGCCGACGACCCGCATCGTCGCGAGACAGTCCTCGCCCTCGAGGAAGCCCGTGACGTGCGTGCGCCCTTCCGCCAGCGCGCCGAACATCAGCGCGCGGTGCGAAATCGACTTGTCGCCCGGCACCGCGATGGCGCCCGCGACCCGGTCCGCCGGCGCCACGCGGAAACAGGGGACATTCACCGGCTTCGTCTCACAGGATGGCCTTGGGGTACGACCCCACGACGCGGCACAGCGACGCGCGGCCCTTGAGTTCGGCCAGCGCGGTCGCGAGCGGCGCGCGGTCCGCGTGACCATCGACGTCGATGAAGAACACGTAGTCCCACTTCCTGCGCCGCGACGGGCGCGACTCGATGCGCGTCATGCTGATGCCGTGCTGCGCGAGCGGCTCGAGCAGCCGATACAGCGCGCCGGGCGAGTCGGTGTGTGCAGCGGAGACGAGCAGCGTGGTCTTGTCGGCCTCGCTCGGACTGGCCGACTTGCGGCCGATGACCAGAAACCGCGTCGTGTTGTCGGGCCGGTCCTCGATTTCCGGGACGAGCAGGTTCAGCCCATAGACCTCCGCGGCGGCCGCGCCGGCGATCGCCGCCGTGCCGTCCTCGTCGCGGGCGCGCCGGGCGCCTTCGGCATTGCTGCTCACGACGACGCGATCGATCGTCGGCATGTGCTCGATGAGCCAGCCACGGCACTGCGCCAGTGACTGCGCGTGACCGCAGACGCGCTTGACATCGCCGAGCATGGTCATGCGCCCCATGAGGTTCTGGTGGATGCGCAGCTCCACCTCGCCCGAGATCCTGAGCGGCGAGGTCAGGAACATGTCGAGCGTGTTGTTGACCGTGCCTTCGGTGGAGTTCTCGATCGGCACGACGCCGAAATCGGCCGCGCCCGATTCCACCTCGTGGAACACTTCTTCGACCGAGGTGAGCGGCAGCGGCCGCACCGAGTGACCGAAGAACTTGAGCACCGCCTGCTGCGTGAACGTGCCCTCGGGGCCGAGGTAGCCGATCTTGAGCGCGTTCTGCTGCGCCAGACACGCGGACATGATCTCGCGAAAAAGCCGCAGGACCTCCTCGTCGCGCAGTGGCCCGCCCTGTTCACGATTGCGCTTCAGGACGGCCCGCAGGACCTGCGCCTCGCGCTCCGGGCGGTAGAAGTCGACGGTGTGCCCCGCGGCGTGCTTCGACAGCCCGACCTGCTGCGCCAGCCGCGCGCGTTCGTTGATCAGTGCGTGCAGTTGCGAATCGACGCTGTCGATCTGCTCGCGGATGCGCTCGAGCGGCGTCTTCAGCGCGTCTGCCCTGCTTACGGGCGGAGGAGTCCGGGCGCCGCGCGGGCGGGGCTGCTTCGTCGCCGGACGTTTGCTCCTGCTGGCCATGCCCTACACCAGCCGCGCGCTCAGCACGCCGTCGATCGCGCGGATCCGGTCCACCACCTCGGCCGGCATGCGCGCATCGGTGTCGAGCAGCGTATAGGCGATATCACCGCGCGACTTGTTCAGCAGGTCCGCGATGTTGAGCTTCGCCTCCGCCAGCGCAGTCGAGATCTGGCCGACCATGTTCGGCACGTTCGCATTGGCGATCACGAGGCGCGCGCGCCCCGCCCGGGGCAGCACGGCCTCGGGGAAGTTGACGGAGTGCCGGACGTTGCCATTCTCGAGGAAGTCCCGCAGCGTCTCCGCGACCATCACCGCACAGTTTTCCTCGGCTTCGCCGGTCGATGCACCGAGATGCGGCAGCGCCACGACTTTCGGATGGTTCTTGATTGCCTTGGTCGGAAAGTCGCAGACGTAGGCCGCCAGCCGGCCGGTGTCGAGCTCGGCGAGCACGGCCTGCTCATCGACGATCTGCGCGCGCGCAAAGTTGAGGATGGCGCCACCGTCGGGCATCAGCCGCAGGCGCGTCGAATTGACGAGCCGGCGCGTGTGGTCGTTGAGCGGGACGTGCACGCTGACCACGTTGCAGCGCGAGAACAGGTCGTCGAGGCTCAGCGCCTGCCCGACGCCGGACGAGAGCTGCCAGGCGCGCTGCACGGTGATCTGCGGGTCGTAACCGAGCACGTTCATGCCGAGCCCGAGCGCGGCATTGGCGACCTCGACGCCGATCGCGCCGAGCCCGACGACGCCGAGCGTCCTGCCCGGGAGTTCGTGTCCGACGAATTTCTTCTTGCCCTTCTCGACCGCCTCCTCGATGGCGTGGTCGTCACCCTCGAGCGAGCGCACGTAGCCCCAGGCCTGGCAGACGTTGCGCGCCGCCAGGAACAGCGCGGCCAGCACCAGCTCCTTGACGGCATTCGCGTTCGCGCCCGGTGCGTTGAACACCGGGACACCGCGCTGGCTCAGCGCTGCCACGGGGACGTTGTTGGTGCCGGCGCCGGCGCGGGCGACGGCCAGCACGCTCGGCGGGATGTCCATCTTGTGCATGTCGGCCGAAGGCACGAGCACGGCGTCGGGATGGAGGATTTCCGAGGCGATCTCGTAGCGCTCGCGCGGCAGGCGCTCGAGCCCGCGTACGGAGATGTTGTTCAGCGTGAGGATCTTGAACATGACGTGCCTGCCGACCTCAACCGTGCGTTCTCTGGAATTCCTTCATGTAGTCGACGAGCGCCTCGACGCCCGCCATCGGCATGGCGTTGTAGATGCTCGCGCGCATGCCGCCGACCGAGCGGTGGCCTTCGAGCGCCACGAGCCCGGCCTTTTTCGCGCCCTCGGCGAAGGGCTTGTCGAGCGCCGCGTCGGGCAGCGTGAACGGCACGTTCATCCACGACCGGCACTCGACGGCGACGGGATTGCGGTAGAACCCCGAGCCGTCGATGGCCCCGTAGAGCCGCCTCGCCTTGGCCTCGTTGTGACGGGCCATGCCCTCGAGACCGCCCTGGCGCTTGATCCACTGGAACACGAGCCCCGCGACATACCAGGAGTAGGTCGCCGGCGTGTTCAGCATGGAGCCGTCCGCGGCCATGGCCTTCCAGTCGAAGAGCGTGGGCACGTCGGCGCGTGCACGGCCGAGCAGGTCTTCGCGGACGATGACGACGACGAGGCCCGCCGGACCGATGTTCTTCTGCGCCCCGGCGTAGACGACGCCGAACCGGCTGACGTCGAGCGGGCGCGACAGGATCGTCGACGAGAAGTCGGCCACCAGCGGCACGTCCGACTCGGGGACGAAGGGAAACTCCACGCCGCCGATGGTCTCGTTCGGCGTGTAGTGCAGATACGCCGCGTCGGCCGAGCGCTGCCACTCCGACTGCGGCGGAACGTGCGCGTAGTTCGACGCAGCCGCGTCGGCCACGACATTGACCTTGCAGTACTTCTTCGCCTCGCCGATGGCTTTCTTCGACCACGCGCCCGTGTTGACGACATCGACGATCGACGCCGGCGTCGTGAGGTTGAGCGGGATCGCGGCGAACTGCGCCGTGGCACCGCCCTGCAGGAACAGCACCTTGTAGCTGGCCGGGACGCCGAGCAGCTCGCGCAGGTCCGCCTCGGCCTGCTGTGCGATGCCCACGAACGCCTTGCCGCGATGGCTCATTTCCATCACCGACATGCCGTGGCCGCGCCAGTCGAGCATTTCGTCGCGCAGCTGGGCGAGCACTTCTTCGGGCAGCGCGGCGGGGCCGGCGCTGAAGTTGTAGACGCGGGTCATGAGACTTGGACTCCAGAGACTCGAAAATCGGACGGTGGCGGCGTCAGGCGTCGGCATCGGGCGACGTGGGCGGCCCGTCGGCCGCGCCGGAGCCTTCGGCCGGCGGCGAGTGCACGACGGGGGTGCCCGCGTCGGCCGCGTCCTGCAACCCGGTGTCCGGCTCGGCGTCGTCGTTGCCGCCATCGGGCTCGGGGTCGACCGACTCCACGCCGACCAGCCGCTCGCCTTCGTCGAGCTTCATCAGGCGCACGCCCTGCGTGTTGCGGCCGAGCACGGACACCTCCGCGGCTGGCGTCCGCACGGCGACGCCGCTGGAACTCATCAGCATCAACTCGTTGTCGGTGGTCACCTGCGTGGCGCCGACGAGCTGGCCGTTGCGCTCCGTGGTCTGGATGGCGATGACGCCCTGTCCGCCGCGGCCGTGCACCGGGAATTCGTCGGCGGACGTGAGCTTGCCGTAGCCGTTCTCGGACGCCACGAGGATCAGGCCATTCGGGTCGGGAATGATCAGCGAAATCATCCGTTCGCCGTCCGGCATGCGGATGCCGATGACGCCGGCCGCGTTGCGGCCCATGGGACGCACTTCTTCTTCGGAGAAGCGGATCGCCTTGCCTTCGGTGGTGAACAGCATGACGTCGCGCCTGCCGTCGGTGATGTCCACGCCGACGAGCTTGTCGCCCTCCTCCAGCCCGAGCGCGATGATGCCGGCCGTGCGCGGGCGCGAGAACGCCACCAGCGGCGTCTTCTTGACCGTGCCCAGCGCCGTGGCCATGAAGACATAGTGGTCTTCGCCATACTCGCGGATGGGCAGCACGGCGGTGATCCGCTCGCCGTCCTGCAGCGGCAGCAGGTTCACGATCGGCTTGCCGCGCTTGCCGCGCTCCATGAGCGGAAGCTGGTACACCTTCAGCCAGTAGAGCTGGCCGCGACTCGAAAAGCACAGCAGCGTGTCGTGCGTGTTCGCGACGAAGATCTTCTCGACGAAGTCCTCGTCCTTCATCGACGTACCCGCCCGCCCGCGGCCGCCACGACCCTGCGCGCGATACTCGCTGACCGGCGTGGCCTTGGCATACCCGCCGTGCGTGAGCGTGACGACGACGTCCTGGGGCGTGATCAGGTCCTCGATCGTGAGATCCGACTCGTCGCGCTCGATGCGCGTGCGCCGCTCGTCGCCGTACTGGCTGCGGATCGCGCCCAGCTCGTCGCGGATGACCTGCAGCAGGCGCTCGGGCCGCGCCAGGATGTCGCTCAAGTCGCGGATGATGTCGAGCAGCTCGCCGTATTCGGCGAGGATGCGGTCCTGCTCGAGCCCCGTGAGGCGGTGCAGGCGCAGGTCGAGGATCGCCTGGGCCTGCGTCTCCGACAGCCGGTAGACGCCGCCGTGCAGGCCGAGCGTGTCCTCGAGCCCTTCGGGGCGCGCGATCACCTCGCCGGCGCGCGCCAGCATGTCCGGCACGGCGCCACCCGCCCAGTCGCGCGACGTCAGCCCGGCTTTCGCCTCGGCGGGCGAAGGGGACGCCTTGATCAGCGCGATGACTTCGTCGATGTTCGCGAGCGCGACGGCGAGGCCTTCGAGGATGTGGGCGCGTTCGCGGGCCTTGCGCAGGTCGTACACGGTGCGACGCGTCACCACCTCGCGGCGGTGACGCACGAACGCCTCGATCATCTGCTTGAGGTTCAGCAGGCGCGGCTGGCCGTCGAGCAGCGCGACCATGTTGACGCCGAACACCGACTCCATCGGCGTCTGCTTGTAGAGGTTGTTGAGGACGATCTCCGCGTTCTCGTTGCGCTTCAACTCGATGACGACGCGCATGCCGTCCTTGTCGCTCTCGTCGCGCAGCTCGGAGATGCCTTCGATCAGCTTGCCGCGCACCAGCTCGGCGATGCGCTCGAGCAGCCGGGCCTTGTTCACCTGGTAGGGCAGCTCGGTGACGATGATGGCCTCACGGCCGTTGTCGTCGATCTCCTCGATGTCGGCCCGGGCGCGCACGACGATGCGGCCGCGGCCGGTCGTGTAGGCGTTGTAGATCTCGCGCGCGCCGTTGATGATGCCGGCCGTCGGGAAATCCGGCCCCGGCACGTGCTCCATGAGCGCCGGGATCGTGATCGCCGGGTTGTCGATGCAGGCGACACAGGCGTCGACGATCTCGGCCAGGTTGTGCGGCGGGATGTTGGTCGCCATGCCGACCGCGATACCCGAGGAGCCGTTCACGAGCAGGTTCTGCACGCGCGTGGGCAGCACCGAGGGCTCGGTCTCGGACTCGTCGTAGTTCGGAACGAAGTCGACCGTCTCCTTGTCGATGTCGGCGAGCAGTTCGCCGGCGATACGCGACAT
>JAYRRR010000088.1:0-36714 GCA_041910015.1 Steroidobacteraceae bacterium | reverse complement strand
GTCGAGAATCCAGAGCGCGGCGTCGGCGAGCAGCAGACGGGCGAGCGCGAGACGCCGCTTCTGCCCCGCGGACAGCGAGCGCGCCGGCAGGTCGCCGCGCGACAGGATGCCGACGCGGTCGAGCATCGCGTCGATGTCCGCAGGCGTGAGCGACGCCCGCAGGCCGGCGAGAAACTTCAGGTTCTCGCGCGCGGTGAGATCGGCCTTGAGCGAGTTCAAGTGGCCGAGGTGCCCCATCTCCGAGTTGAACTCGTCGCGACGACCGCGGATGTTCCAGCCGCGCCACAGCAGCTCGCCGTTCTCGGCCGGCAGCAGCCCGCAGATCACGCGCAGCAGCGTCGTCTTGCCGACACCGTTCGGCCCGGTGATCTTCAGGAATTCGCCTGAGCCGACGCTGAAGGACACGTCGCGCAGGATGTGCCGGTCGCCCCGCCACGCGTCGATGCCACGAGCCTCGAACGAGGCCCCGTCGAATGCCATCCCGCCTCCGCGCGATCCATCAGTTCTGCACCGTCCCGCAGCGTCCGCGAGGGACGGCGGATTGGGCGCGAAGTCTAGCAAAAGAGACTCATTCCATTGTCGGGACTTGCCGCAGTCAGCCGGCGGGTTCGATCTGGATCAGGTCCATGCCCTCCTCGACGCGCTGCCCCGCCTGCACCTTGATTTCGGCCACTCTGGCGGGCCACGGTGCGGTAAGCGCGTGCTCCATCTTCATGGCCTCGAGCACGAGCAGCACTGCGCCCCGCTCGACGAGCTGCCCGACCTGCACCCGGACGTCGAGCACGTGCCCCGGCATCGGCGCCCGGCAGTGGCCTTCGTGCTGCGCCGAGGCGCGAGGTTCCGCGCCGGTGTCCTCGACGAAGTCGAAACGGAGGCAGTTGCGACGTACGACGAGCCGCTCGTGATCGGCCTCGCAGCGGGCGGCGACGGGGTGACCGTCGATGAAACCGTGCACGACGCCATCCGGGGCGAAGCGGGCATCGACGCGGTGCCGACGGCCGTCCAGCGTGACGGTGACGCCGTCGTCGCCGCGCTCGAACGCGAGCCAGTGGGCCTGCGTGCCGTGCTCGGCGAGCGAAGCCGCCGCGTGCGAGGGGTCGAACCGCAGCGGCACGCGTACGCTCGGCGGCCCGTCGAGACGAAATCCCGTGGCGGCTTCCCAGGGGCTCGCCGCGACATGCGGTCGTCCGCGCTCGTCGCCCGGCAAGTTGCGCAGACGCGCCACGGCCGCGACGAGCCAGGCCTCGGCGAGTTCCTGGCCGGTCACGCCGCGCGCCAGGCTCGCGTCGGTCTCGAGCAGGCGAGTGCTGACGTCGCCCGCGCGGACCGCCGGAGCGCCGAGGACCTGCCACAGGAACCGGGCATTCGAGCGGACCCCTTCGACCTCGACCGCCTCGAGCGCCCGCTGCAGGCGGTCGAACGCCTGCGGGCGATCCTCGGCCCAGGCGACGATCTTGGCGATCATCGGGTCGTAGTGCACGGTGACCTCGTCGCCCTCCTCCACGCCCGCGTCGACGCGCACGTGCGGCAGGTGCGCAGGGAGCCGCAGGCGATCGAGACGACCGGTCGACGGCAGGAAGCCGCGATCGGGATCTTCCGCGTACAGCCGCACCTCGACTGCGTGACCGTGGCGCTGGAGCGCCGCCTGCCCGCACGGCAGCCGCTCGCCCGACGCCACGCGCAACTGCCATTCGACGAGGTCGAGCCCCGTGATCATCTCGGTCACCGGGTGCTCGACCTGCAGGCGCGTGTTCATCTCGAGGAAATGGAATTCGCGGCCGTCGAACAGGAACTCGACGGTGCCGGCGCCGCGATAGTCGACGGCGCGCGCCGCAGCCACGGCGGCCGCGCCCATGGCCGCGCGCGTGGCCTCGTCGAGCCCCGGCGCCGGCGCTTCCTCGATCACCTTCTGGTGCCGGCGCTGCAGCGAGCAGTCGCGCTCGAACAGGTGCACGGCGTTGCCGTGAGCGTCCGCGAACACCTGGATCTCGACGTGCCGGCCTCGCTCGACGAAGCGCTCGAGCAGCAGGCGGTCGTCGCCGAACGACTTCGCCGCCTCACGCCGCGAGGCCGCGAGCGCATCGGCAAGTCCGACCGCGTCGCGCACAATGCGCATGCCCTTGCCGCCGCCGCCGGCCGTCGGCTTGATCAGCAGGGGGAAGCCGAGCTGCCGTGAGGCTGCGAGCAGCGCCGCGTCCGACTGATCCGCATCGTCGTAGCCGGGCAGCACCGGCACTCCCGCCGCGGCCATCAGGCGCCGCGCCTCGCTCTTCGAGCCCATGCGGTCGATTGCCGCGGCCGGAGGACCGACGAACACGATGCCGGCGGCGTCGCAGGCGCGCGCGAAGTCGGCGTTCTCGGACAGGAAGCCGTAGCCGGGGTGGATGGCTGCGCAGCGGTGCTCGCGTGCGGCGTCGAGCAGCCGTTGCGCGACCAGATAGCTGTCACGTGCCGGCGCCGCTCCGATGCCGACCGAGGCGTCGGCCATGCGCACGTGCAGCGCGCCGCGGTCGGCCTCGGAGTGAACCGCGACCGTGCGCAGCCCGAGCCGGCGCGCCGTGCGGATGATGCGGCAGGCGATCTCGCCGCGGTTGGCGATCAGCAGACTCTCGAGCATGAGTGCATCACATCCTGAAGATTCCGTACGGCGCCTCGCCCTCGTCGGGGCGACAGGTCGCGGCTGCCAGCGCGAGCGCGAGGACGTTGCGCGTGTCGACCGGGTCGATGACGCCGTCGTCCCACAGGCGGGCACTCGCGTAATACGGGTGACCCTGGGTCTCGTACTGGCCGCGGATCCCGTCGCGGAAGCGACGCTCGTCGTCTTCCGGCCACTCCTCGCCGCGGCGCTGCATGCCCTCGCGCCGGACGAGCGACAGCACCGTTGCAGCCTGCTCGCCGCCCATGACCGAGATGCGCGAATTCGGCCAGGTCCAGAGGAAGCGGCCACCGTAGGCGCGACCGCACATGGCGTAGTTGCCCGCACCGAACGAGCCGCCGATGATCACCGTGAACTTCGGCACCGAGGCGCACGCCACCGCCGTCACCATCTTCGCGCCGTCGCGCGCGATGCCGCCCGCCTCGTACTTGCGCCCCACCATGAAGCCGGTGATGTTCTGCAGGAACACCAGTGGAATTCGACGGCGGTTGCAGAGCTCGATGAAGTGCGCGCCCTTGAGCGCGGACTCCGAGAACAGCACGCCGTTGTTCGCGACGATGCCGACGGACTAGCCGGCGATGCGTGTGAAGCCGCACACCAGCGTGGTGCCATAGAGCGCCTTGAACTCGTCGAACTCCGAGGCATCGACCAGCCGGGCGATCACCTCGCGCACGTCGTAGGGATGACGCGTGTCGCGCGGCACGACGCCGTAGAGATCCTCGGCGGCGTAACGCGGCGCCCGCGCCGGCCCGGGTGGCGGCCGCGTACTCTCGCGATTCAGGTTGGCGACCAGGCGCCGCGCAAGCCACAGCGCGTGCGCGTCGTTGTCGGCGAGGTAGTCGACGACGCCCGACTGCCGCGCGTGTACGTCGCCGCCGCCCAGTGTTTCCGCGTCGACGCGCTCGCCGGTCGCGGCCTGCACGAGCGGCGGGCCGCCGAGGAAGATCGTGCCCTGCTCGCGCACGATGATCGACTCGTCGCACATGGCCGGCACGTAGGCGCCACCCGCGGTGCACGAGCCCATGACGACCGCGAGCTGCGGAATGCCACGCGCCGACATCTGCGCCTGGTTGTAGAAGATGCGCCCGAAGTGCTCGCGGTCGGGGAACACGTCGTCCTGCCGCGGCAGGAAAGCGCCGCCCGAATCGACGAGGTACACGCAAGGCAGCCGGTTCTCGAGCGCCACGTCCTGCGCCCGCAGGTGCTTGCGCACTGTGACCGGATAGTAGGTGCCGCCTTTCACCGTGGCGTCGTTGCCGACGATGACGCATTCGCGGCCCGAGACGCGGCCGATACCCGCGACCAGTCCGCCGGCGGGAATCCAGTCGTCGTACAGATCGTGCCCGGCCAGAGGCGCCAGTTCGAGAAACGGCGACCCCGGGTCGAGCAGACGGTCGACGCGGTCACGCACGAGCAGCTTGTCGCGTCCGACGTGCTGCGCGCGCGCTGCCGGCGGGCCGCCCTCGCGAACCTTCGCCACCAGCTCGCGCAGATCCGTCGCAAGCCGGCGATTGACCGCTTCGTTGGCCGCGAACTCCGGCCCGTGACGATCGATGCGGGTCTCGATGACGTTCATGTGCTGCGGCCTCGCGAGGTCAGCGGCCACGTTCGAACGCCGCGAGGATGCGCTCGGCCTGCACGAGGTGCGGCCGGTCGATCATCCTGCCGTCGAGCGCCACTGCGCCCTGCCCCGGGGCGCCGGCCAGCGCGGCGACGACGCGGCGCGCCCAGTCGAGTTCCTCGGCCGACGGGCTGAATGCCGCGTGGATCGGCGCGAGCTGCGCCGGGTGGATCGCGAGCTTGCCGACGAACCCGTCGCGCCGCGAGACCCGCGCGCGCCGCTCGACCGCCGCGACGTCGCGAAACTCCACGTCCGGCGTATCGATCGCGGCAACCCGGGCGGCCGCGGCCATCAGCAGGCACGTGGCCCGCGCGACACGGAACGTGAATTCGAACTCGCCGTCGGCATCCCGGTTGGCCGCAGCGCCGACGTCGGCGGCGAGGTCTTCGGCACCCCAGGTGTAGGCGACGACGCGGCCAGGCGGTGAAGCGAACGACTTCGCGTCGAGCAGCGCTGCGGCGGTTTCCGTGACGAGCGCGACGACCCGGATCGAGCCGCGCTCGCAGCGATGCTCCCTCTCGAGCATCTCGAGCCAGTGATCGAGCCGCCACAGGTCGGTGCCACTGCGGGCCTTCGGCAGGACGATGCCGTCCGGCCGGAGCGGGCCGACGCAGGCGAGATCTTCGAGTGCGTCGTCGGTGTCGATCGGGTTGATCCGCACCCAGAGCGGCAACTCGCGCTGCGTCTTCCGCAGGTACTCCGCGACTTCCCGCCGCGCCCGCGGACGGGACGCGGCGGTGACCGCGTCCTCGAGGTCGAGGATGACGGTGTCGGCGCCACTGTGCGCAGCTTTGTCGAAGCGTTCGGGGCGGTCGCCGGGAACGAACAGCATGGAGCGCATCATGCGACGACCTCCGGGCGCTTCTTCATCAGCGCCATCCGCCTGCAACTGCCGACTTCCTCGCTGCGCTGGTTGAACGCCCTGTGCACGAACGTGACAATACCCTGGCCGGGCCGGGACTTGCTCTCGCGCAATTCGTGCACCGTCGTCTCGATGCGCAGCGTGTCGCCGATGAACACCGGCCTGGGGAAGCGCACCTCGTCCCAGCCGAGGTTCGCGACGGTCGTGCCCAGCGTCGTGTCGGCCACCGAGATGCCGACCATCAGGCTCAGCGTGAAGCAACTGTTGACGATGCGCGTGCCGAACTCCGAGGTTTTCATGGCCTCCTCGTCGAGGTGCAGTGCGGCCGGGTTGTGCGTCAGCGTGCTGAAGATCAGGTTGTCGGCCTCGGTGACGGTCCGGCGCAGCACGTGGTCGAAGCGCTGGCCGACGCTGAACTCGTCGTAGTAAAGCCCGCCCATTGGCATGTGTGGTCCTCCCGTTCCTGCAGTCGGCCTCGCGGCGCCGTCAGGCCGTCGCCGCGTACAGCTCGCGGCCGATCAGCATGCGACGGATCTCGCTCGTGCCGGCGCCGATCTCGTAGAGCTTCGCGTCGCGCAGCAGGCGCCCCGCCGGATAGTCGTTGGTGTAGCCGTTGCCGCCGAGCGTCTGGATCGTCTCGAGCGCCATCTGCGTCGCTTTCTCCGAGGTGAGCAGGATGCAGCCCGCCGCGTCCATGCGCGTGGTCCGGCCAGAGTCGCAGGCGCGCGCCACGGCATAGGTGTAGGCCGCGCAGGAGTTGAGCGTCGTGTACATGTCGGCCAGCTTCCCCTGCATGAGCTGGAAGGTGCCGATCGGCGCGCCGAACTGCCGGCGCTCGTGGACGTAAGGCAACACGACGTCGAGGCACGCGCGCATGATGCCGAGCGGCCCACCGGAAAGCACGACGCGTTCGTAATCGAGCCCGCTCATCAGCACCCGGGCGCCACCACCGACAGCGCCGAGCACGTTCGCCGCCGGCACCTCGCAGTCCCGGAACACGAGTTCGCAGGTGTCCGACCCGCGCATGCCCAGCTTGTCGAGCTTCGGCGCCGTCGAGAAGCCGTCGAACCCGCGCTCGACCAGGAACGCCGTAACGCCCTTGTTGCCGGCCGACGGCTCGACCGTCGCATAGACGACCAGCACGTCGGCACCGGGACCGTTGGTGATCCACATCTTGCGGCCGTTCAGCAGGTAGCGGTCGCCGCGCCGCTCGGCGTGCAGTCGCAGGCTCATGACGTCGGAGCCCGAACCAGGCTCGCTCATCGCGAGCGCCCCGAGATGCTCGCCGCTCGCCAGCAGCGGCAGATAGCGCTGCTTCTGCTCGTGCGTGCCCCAGCGCCGGATCTGGTTGACGCAGAGGTTGGAGTGCGCGCCGTAGGACAGCCCGAGGCTCGCGGAGGCGCGACTGATCTCTTCCATCGCAACGACGTGCGCGAGGTAGCCAAGGCCGGTGCCGCCGAATTCCGGCTCCACGGTGATGCCGAGCAGGCCCAGTTCGCCGAGCTTCGGCCACAAGTCGCGCGGGAACTCGTTGTCGCGGTCGATGGCGGCGGCACGCGGCGCGATTGCACGCGCGGCAAAGCCGCGGACGGTTTCGCGCAGCAGATCGATGTCTTCACCCAGACCGAAGTCGAAGTCGGACATGAAAGCTCCGCGCAGACTTGCCGCATGGTCGACGGGCCACTATATTGTCCGACAATTGGACTATCCGTCAACAGACCAGGTGCCTCCGTGTCCGAATCGACCACTTCGCATGACAAGGGCCCGCTGTTCGAACCCCTCACCCGCCAGACCGCGTCCCACCGCATCTCTTCTGCCATCGAGCAGAAGATCCTGCGTCGCGGTCTACGGCCGGGCGATGCCTTGCCCACCGAGACCGAACTCGCCGAGCAGTTTGCGGTGCATCGCTCGACAGTCCGGGAAGCCCTGCGGCGACTCGAATCCGCCGGGCTCGTCGGCCGCCAGGGCGGCAGCAAGAAGTTGCGGGTCACACGTCCCGGCCATGCGGAAACGGCCTCGCGCGTCGGTCGCACGCTGGCGCTCGACGACGTCACCTTCATCGAGTTGTGGGAAGCCATGCGCGCGGTCGCGCCGTGCACCGCGGCGCTTGCAGCGGAGCACGGCACGTCGGCGGCCGTGGCTACGCTCGAAGCCATCGTCAATGCCGTGGAGACGGCGCGCGGGGCCGACGCCGCCGTGGGCTGGGTGGTCGACTTCTTCGGCAAGCTCGCCGAAATGAGCGGCAACCGCGTGCTGATGCTCGCCATGCAGCCCGTCACGAAGCTGCTCGCCCCTTCGCTGCGCCGCATGATCGACCGCGTGCCGCAGGGCCGCTCGCGAATCCTCGTTGCGCAACGCTGCATCGTCGAGGCGATCCGCGCGGCCAGGCCCGACGAGGCCGAAACCTGGATGACGCGCCATGTGCAGGACTTCCGGCGCGGCTACGAGCTGGCCGGTATCGCGCTCGATACCAAGGTCGGCACAGCGTTCCTCGCGGATTGAGGTGAACCCGTCGCCGGCGGGCTTCGGCTCGTCACTCGCCGGATGCGCGCCGCCGCGTGGCCACCTGTGGCTCGAATCTCGCGACCGCCTCGCCGTCGACCTTGGCGATCGCCCCCCCTGGCCCGGCTTCAGTTGCGCGGGAGATTCGATGTCGCCCGAGCCGAGGTGTGCCGACCAATGCTGCGCCGCGTCGAGGTTCTCGGCCAGGTATTCGCGCAGGCCATGGATCATGGTGCGCGACGGATCGTACAGCCGCGACCATGGATGATCGCCGCCGTCGATCTGTTCGGGCAGCATCAGGCAATTCCGCAGCGATCACGTACCTGCGGTACGGCGCCTGCTTCATGTGCAGCGCCACCTTGGGGTGAAACGGCGAGTTCGTCACGCAGCAAGCCGAGGCCCTCGTCGCGCTGGCACGAGATGACCGTCGACGCGCATGAAGTCGCAGTCGATGCCCTCGTCGGCCACGATCTCCTCGATGCGGTCCACCGCGGCGCGTCGACTCGTGAAGTGCGTCTGCGCCGCTTCGAGGCCGCGCACCCGGATCCGCTCGCGGCAGCACTCGTCGCTGCGGAAGGCCAGATGCGCGCTCGTGCGGGAACTCACGCCGCGGCCGGGCCGACCCCGTTCGACGACTGTCACCTGACGACCGCGCAATGCGATTTCATAGGCCGTCGAACGACCGGCGATGCCCGCGCCGATCACCAGCACGTCGGTCAGGTGATCGCCCGTCAGGCCCTGCACGTCGATCGCCGGCAGGTCCATCCACAGCGAGCGGCTCTGCTCCAGTTCCACGTTCATGCGCGGACTGCAGCGCGGTCTCGTGGCGGTGCTGTTGCTCTGCGGCGGTGACAAGAGCGCGCAGAAGGCCGATGTCAGGCGGGCGATCCAGCTCGCCAAAGGCTGGAGGTGGTGAATCATGGCACGCAAGAAGGAGACGTTCTCCCGCTACGATGCGGTCGACTACCTCAAGACCGAGGAAGACATTGCCGCCGATCTCGAGGCCGTGATCGAGGACGCCGGCGACGACGTATCCCTGATTGCCGTGGCGCTCGGCAACATTGCCCGGGCTCGCGGCATGATGCAGACGGCCAAGGCCGCCGGCATGACGCGCGAAGGCCTCTACAAAGCACTTTCCGCCACGGGTAACCCGGGCTTCGCCACGATCCTCAAGGTCACGCATGGGCTTGGCTTGAAGCTCGTGCCAAAGGCCGCTTGAGGACGGCACGACGGCCCGCTCCAGCCAGTGGGCGTATGGTGTCGCTGCCGTGGTGCCCCGGGCCGGACTCGAACCGGCACGCCCTCGCGGGCAACGGATTTTAAGTCCGTAGCGTCTACCGGTTCCGCCACCGGGGCCTGCGCAGGCCGATTATGCCCTTTCACGTGCGTGCACTCGGGCGCTCTGCGCGGACGCTTCTTTGGCACCCGGGCGCGGCAGGCCGTACCATCGGCCCGCACGAACGACCGACCCGCGGAGGATCGATCCCTTGATCGCCAGGACCGACATCCCGGCCATGACGGACATCGCCGACATTCTCGAGGCGCATGCCGGCCGACCCGGCGCGCTGCTGCCGATCCTGCACGCGGTTCAGGCGCGTCTCGGTTACGTGCCGCCGGGATGCGTCGTCGACATCGCGCATGCTCTCAACCTGTCGCGCGCCGAGGTGCACGGCGTCGTCAGCTTCTACCCGGACTTCCGCGACGAACCGCCGGGCCGGCACGTCGTGAAGGTCTGTCGCGCGGAAGCGTGCCAGGCCGTGCAGGGCCGGCGGACGGAACAGCACGCCAAGGCCAGACTGGGCGTCGACTATCACGGGACGACCGCCGATGGCGCGTTCACGCTCGAGCCGGTCTACTGCCTCGGCAACTGCGCCGCCGGTCCGAGCGTGATGCTGGACGAGGCACTGCACGGGCGTGTCACGCCCGAGCGCCTGGACGAACTGCTCGGCGGACTGCTCGGCGAAGGACGAAACGCGATGTGACGACCCGCAGGCTCTACGTGTCGCGCGATGCGTCGGCCCTCGCTCTCGGGGCCGAAGCCACCGCACGTGCGCTCACGCAGGCCGTCCTCGCCTCCGGCGTCGATCTCGAGCTCCGTCGCGTCGGCACGCGCGGCATGACCTGGCTCGAACCGCTCGTCGAGGTCGAGGACGCCGGCGGGCAGCGTATCGCCTACGGCCCGGTGCACGCGCGCGACGTGCCGGAACTCGTCGCGCACGGCCTGTTCGAGGCGGCGCCGCATGCACTGTGCCATGGGCGCGTCGCGGACATCCCGTACTTTGCGCAACAGGAACGCCTTGCATTCGCGCGGGTCGGGCTCGTCGATCCGGCGAGCCTCGACGACTATGTCGCGCACGACGGTTATGAGGGGCTGCGTCGCGCGCTGACTGCAAGCGGTGCCGAGGTCGTGCAGGAGGTCGTCGACTCGGGCCTGCGCGGGCGCGGCGGCGCGGCATTCCCGACCGGCATCAAGTGGCGGACGGTGCTCGAACAGACAGCCACGCAGAAATACGTCGTCTGCAATGCCGACGAAGGCGATTCGGGCACGTTCGCCGAACGCATGTTGATGGAAGGCGATCCGTTCTGCCTCATCGAGGGCATGACCATCGCGGGCATCGCCGTCGGCGCGACGCGCGGTTACCTCTACGTCCGCAGCGAGTACCCGGATGCCGTGCGCACGCTGCAGCAGGCGCTCGAGGTCGCCCGACAGCAGGGCTACCTCGGGCCGGACGTCTGCGGCAGCGGATGCGAGTTCGAACTCGAGCTGCGTGTCGGCGCGGGCGCCTACATCTGCGGCGAAGAAACCTCGCTGCTCGAAAGCCTCGAAGGCCGCCGTGCCGAGGTACGCTTCCGTCCGCCGCTGCCCGCAGTCGAGGGCCTGTTCGGCTGCCCGACGGTCATCAACAACGGCATTTCGCTCGCAGCCGTGCCCGACATCCTGCGTCGCGGCTCCGCGTGGTACCGCGACTTCGGCGTGGGCCGCGCGCGCGGCACGATGCCGTGGCAGCTCGCGGGTAACGTCCGGCGCGGCGGCCTCGTCGAGAAGGCGTTCGGCGTGACGCTCGGCGAGCTGCTGTACGACTTCGGCGGCGGTTCGCTCTCGGGACGGCCGATTCGCGCCGTCCAGGTCGGCGGGCCGCTCGGCGCCTGGCTGCCCGAGTCGCAGTTCGACACACCACTCGACTACGAGGCGTTCACCGCGATCGGCGCGATGGTCGGTCACGGCGGCATCGTCGCATTCGACGACACGGTCGACATGGCGCGCATGGCGCGCTACGCACTCGAATTCTGCGCACAGGAGTCCTGCGGCAAGTGCACGCCCTGCCGCATCGGCTCGACGCGTGGCGTCGAGGCCATGGACCGTATCCTGCGCGGCGAGCAGCGCGCTGCGAACCTCGCGCAGCTCGAAAGCCTGTGCGAGACCATGCGGCACGGATCGCTCTGCGGGCTCGGCGGCATGACGCCGAATCCGGTCATGAGCGCGCTCCGGCACTTCCCGGGCGACTTCGCCCACGAGCGCTGACGTCCAGCCAGGAGACCGCCCGATGTACGCCATCAACCACAGGGACGCGGGCACACCACCTGCCGCAGGTGCGCCCGTCACGCTGACGATCGACGGCGTCGACATCACGGTGCCGGCGGGCACGTCGATCCTGCGGGCCGCGACGGCGGCCGGTGGCCGCATCCCCACGCTCTGCGCCACCGACACGCTGCGGGCCCACGGCTCGTGCCGCGTCTGCCTGGTCGAGGTCGAGGGCCAGCAGGGCTATCCGGCCTCGTGCACGACGCTCGTGACGCCGGGCATGCAGGTGCGCACCCGGAGCGATGCGCTGCAGCGGTTGCGGCGCGGCGTCGTGGAGCTCCATGTTTCCGACCACCCACTCGCCTGCGCGGGTTGTGCCGCCGATACCCACTGCGAGTTGCAGGACGTCGCGGCCGACCTGGGCGTCACCTCGAACCCCTACGGCGACGACGGTGCCAGCCACGGCGACGCGAGACGCGACACGAGCAACCCCTACTTCCAGTTCGACCCGAAGCTCTGCATTGCCTGTGCGCGCTGCGTGCGCGCCTGCGACGAGATCCAGGGCACGTTCGCTCTGACCATGGCCGGCCGCGGCTTCGCCACGCGCGTCGTCGCGAGCGGGGACGAGCCATTGCTCGAATCAGAATGTGTCTCGTGCGGCGCCTGCGTCGAGTCCTGCCCGACAGCCGCCTTGACCGAGAAGTCACTCGTCGCGCTCGGCCAGCCGGACCGCGCGGTCACGACGACCTGCGCGTATTGCGGCGTCGGCTGTTCGTTCGAGGCCGAGGTCTGCGGCGAGCGTGTGGTGCGCATGGTGCCGAGCCGCGGCGGCAAGGCGAACCGCGGTCACGCCTGCGTCAAGGGCCGCTTTGCCTACGGTTATGCCACCCACGCCGACCGCATCACCACACCAATGATCCGCCGCTCCATCCGCGAGCCGTGGCGCGAGGTGACCTGGAACGAAGCGTTCCAGTACGCGGCTGCGGAATTCAGGCGCATCCAGGCGCAGCACGGCAGGCCCGCCGTGGGCGGCATCACCTCCTCGCGCTGCACCAACGAAGAAACGTTCCTGGTGCAGAAGCTGGTTCGGGCCGCGCTCGGCACGAACAACGTCGACACCTGCGCCCGCGTCTGCCATTCCCCGACGGGCTACGGCCTCAAACACACGCTCGGCGAGTCGGCCGGCACGCAGACCTTCGATTCGCTGCAGCAGGCCGACGTGATCTTCGTCATCGGCGCGAACCCCACCGACGGCCATCCGGTGTTCGCCTCGCGTCTCAAGCGGCGCCTGCGCGAGGGAGCGAAGCTGATCGTCGCCGACCCGCGCGTCATCGACCTCGTGCGCACACCGCACATCGAGGCCGCCCATCACCTGCAGTTGCGGCCGGGCACGAACGTGGCGCTGATCAACGCGCTCGCCCACGTCGTGGTGACGGAGGGTCTCGTCGCCGGGGATTACGTCGCCGCGCGCTGTGAGCCGGGCCCGTTCCAGCGCTGGCGCGAGTTCGTCGCACAGCCGAAGAACTCACCGGAAGCCGCGTCGGCCATCACTGGCGTGCCGGCCGGGCAGGTGCGCGAGGCCGCCCGGCTCTACGCCAGAGGCGGCAACGCGGCGATCTACTACGGCCTCGGCGTCACCGAGCACAGCCAGGGCAGCACGATGGTGCTCGGCATCGCGAACCTGGCAATGGCGACAGGCAATCTGGGCCGCGAAGGCGTCGGCGTGAACCCGCTGCGGGGCCAGAACAACGTGCAGGGCTCCTGCGACATGGGCTCGTTCCCGCACGAACTGCCCGGCTATCGTCACGTGGCGGACGCCGCGGTGCGCGAGACCTTCGAGGCGCTGTGGGGCGTGGCGCTCGATGCCGAGCCCGGACTGCGCATCCCCAACATGTTCGAGGCCGCGCTCGACGGCACGTTCAAGGGCCTGTACGTGCAGGGCGAGGACCTCGCCCAGTCCGACCCGGACACGCAGCACGTCACGGCCGCGCTCGCGGCCATGGAATGCGTCGTCGTACAGGACCTGTTCCTGAACGAGACCGCGCAGTACGCGCACGTGTTCCTGCCCGGCTCATCGTTCCTCGAAAAGGACGGCACGTTCACCAACGCGGAGCGGCGTATCTCGCGGGTTCGCCAGGTCATGCGGCCGCTCGCGGGGCTCGCGGACTGGCAGGTGGCCCTCGGCTTCGCGCAGGCTCTCGGCTATCCGATGTCGTACGCCCATCCATCCGCGGTCATGGACGAGATCGCGCGGCTGACACCCACGTTCGAGGGGGTTTCGTATGCGAAGCTCGAGCGCCTCGGCAGCCTGCAATGGCCCTGCGACGCGGCGGCGCCGGACGGCACACCGACCATGCACGTCGGGGAGTTCGTGCGCGGCAAGGGCCGCTTCTACGTCACCGAGTACGTGCCGACGCAGGAACGCGTGAGTACGCGCTTCCCGCTGATCCTCACGACCGGACGCGTGCTGACGCAGTACAACGTCGGCGCGCAGACGCGCCGCACGGCGAACAGCCTGTGGTACGGCGAGGACCTGCTCGAGATCCATCCGCAGGACGCCGAAGACCGCGGTATCGCCAGCGGCGACTGGGTGGGCCTGACGAGCCGCGCCGGGGAAACGGTCGTGCGCGCCCTCGTCACAGAGCGCGTGCAGCCGGGGGTTGTCTACACGACGTTCCACTTCCCGGATTCCGGGGCAAACGTGATCACCACGGAGAATTCCGACTGGGCCACGAACTGCCCGGAGTACAAGGTTACGGCGGTGCAGGCCGTGAGGGTGCAGCGGCCCTCGGACTGGCAGCGGCGGCACCGCCGCCGGCGCGACGAGCAGCTCGCGCTGCTGCCAGGCGCAGCGTCATCCGTGCCGACCGCGACCTGATACGGAGCGCCGCGCGATGAACATCGAGCGTCTCGTGGCGATGGCGAACGACATCGGCAGCTTCTTCGTCACCGAGGCGGGCCCCGACGACGCCCCGGCGCAGGTCGCGACGCATCTGCGCAGGTTCTGGGAGCCGCGCATGCGGGCGCAGATCGCCCGGCACGCGGCCGCCGGCGGTCAGGGGCTGAGCGTCGTGGCGCTCGCCGCCGTCAGGCGGCTGATGCCCGCTACGACGGACTT
Organism: Steroidobacteraceae bacterium; assembly: GCA_041910015.1. Lineage (GTDB taxonomy): Bacteria > Pseudomonadota > Gammaproteobacteria > Steroidobacterales > Steroidobacteraceae > RPQJ01. Next base: position 22,432 of record JAYRRR010000088.1, on the reverse strand, counting down.
GCCTCGAGACTAGCGCCGGCGCCGGCCCGAGCCGAGGCGACTGCCCGCGCGGCGCGCAGCGTGTTGCCGAGCAGCATCGCGATGGTCATCGGGCCGACGCCGCCGGGCACCGGCGTGATCGCGCCGGCCACGGCGGACGCCGCCGCGAAATCCACGTCGCCGAGGAGCCTGTCGCCCACACGGTTGATGCCGACGTCGATCACGACGCCGCCGGGCTTCACCCAGTCGCCCTGCACGAACCCCGGCAGGCCGACCGCGGCCACGAGGATGTCGGCCTGGCGTGCGACGGCGGCGATGTCGCGCGTACGGCTGTGGCAGAGCGTCACGGTCGCGTCGACACCCTTCTGGGCGAGCAGCATCGCCATCGGCTTGCCGACGATGTCGCTGCGACCGATGACGACGGCGTGCCGGCCGGCGGTCTGCACGCCGGTGGCCTGCAGCAGGCGCATGACGCCCGCCGGCGTGCACGGCACGAAGCGGGGCCGTCCCTGCGACAGCAGGCCCACGTTTTCGGGGTGGAAGCCGTCGACGTCCCTGGACGGGTCGATGGCGTCGAGGATCCGCGTCGCATCGAGGCCCTGCGGCAGCGGCAGCTGCACGAGGATGCCGTGCACGTCGGGGTCTGCGTTGAGGCGCGCGACGAGCGCGAGGAGTTCGTGCTGCAGGGCCGTGGCCGGCAGCCGGTGCAGCGTGCTTCTGATGCCGCACTGCTCGCAGGCGAGCCGCTTGTTGCGCACATAGACGGCACTGGCGGGGTCGTCGCCGACGAGTACGGCGGCGAGATGCGGCACGACGCCCGTGTCCGCCACGAGGCGACGGGCGCCTGCCGCGTGCTCCGCACGAGCCTCCGCCGCGATCCGCTTGCCATCGATCACCGTCGCCGTCATCGGTGCGCTCCGCTCCGGTCTGCCGCCAGGGGTTGGGGTCGCGCCTGGGGCATCCGGCCCGGCAGGATACACGGGGCGGCCGCGCGGCCGGAACGCCGCTGGAATCCGACGCGGCCCGGCAGGCTGAAATATACTGCGTCTCGGCAGGAGACAATCTTCACAATACCCAGTTCGGCGGCCGGTCATGGTGCGGTTGATTTACGTCATTCCGCGCGCCCTGGATCCGGCGTTTAATGGTCGATCACGTTGGAGGGTGCATGCGGCAGGTTGCGTATTCCTACGAGGAACTCCTCGAGTGCGGCGCGGGACGGCTCTTCGGCCCCGACACCGCGCGCTTGCCCGAGCCGCCCATGCTGATGTTCCATCGCATCAGCCACATCGATGCCGACGGCGGCGAATACGGACGCGGGCAGGTGATCGCGGAGCTCGACGTCGATCCCTCGCTCTGGTTCTTCGCCTGCCACTTCCGTGGCGACCCGGTCATGCCCGGCTGTCTGGGCCTCGACGCGCTGTGGCAACTCGTCGGATTTCACCTTGCCTCGGGTGGCCAAAAGGGCAAGGGACGCGCTCTCGGTGTCGGCGAAGTGAAGTTCTTCGGCCAGGTGCTGCCAGAGGCCAAGCTCGTGACATACCACGTGAACATGAAGCGGGTGATCGCCCGCAAGCTCGTGATGGCCATCGCCGACGGTTCGCTCGCGGTCGACGGTCGCACGATCTACACCGCAAAGGACCTGCGCGTCGGGCTCTTCGAGTCGCTCGCGGGATTCGGGGCCTGAGCCGTGCGCCGCGTCGTCGTCACCGGGATGGGCATCGTCTCGTGCCTCGGCAACGATCCGCAGACGGTGGTCGCGTCCCTGCGCGACAGCCGCTCCGGCATCCGTCGCAGCGAGGAGTACGCCGAGCACGGGCTGCGCAGCCAGGTGGCCGGCCGGCCGGACATCGACCTCGAAGCGCACCTCGACCGGCGTGACCTGCGTTTCATGGGCGATGCCGCCGCCTATGCGGCGATCGCGATGCGCCAGGCCATCGAGCAGAGCGGGCTCGAGCCCGGCCAGGTCTCCAGTGTGCGCACCGGCCTGATCGCCGGCTCGGGTGGCGGCTCCTCCGCCAATATCGTCGAATCCGCGGACATCGCCCGCAGCCGTGGCGTCCGCAAGATCGGTCCCACACGCGTGCCGCGCACGATGTGCAGCACGGTGGCGGCCTGTCTCGGCACGTCATTCCACATCAAGGGCGTCAGCTATTCGGTGTCTTCGGCCTGCGCGACCGCCGCACACTGCATTGGCGTCGCGGCGGAACAGATACAGCTCGGCAAGCAGGACGTCGTGTTCTGCGGTGGCGGCGAAGAAGAACACTGGACCCTCGCCTCGCTGTTCGATGCCATGGGGGCGCTCTCCTCGAAGTTCAACGACACCCCCGAGCGCGCCTCGCGCGCCTACGATGCCGATCGCGACGGGTTCGTGATCGCCGGCGGCGGTGGCATCCTCGTGCTCGAGGACTACGAGCACGCCCGCGCCCGCGGTGCGCATTGCCTCGCCGAACTGGTGGGCTACGGCGCCACGTCGGACGGCGACGACATGGTGGCGCCCTCCGGTGAGGGCGCCGAACGTTGCATGAAGCAGGCGCTCGCCGGTGTGCGTGGGCCGGTCGATTACCTGAACACGCACGGCACGTCGACGCCGCTCGGCGACGTGGTCGAACTTCGGGCCGTCCGCAACGTCTTTGGCGACGGCGTGCCGCCATTGTCGTCGACCAAGTCCCTTTCCGGTCATTCGCTCGGCGCCGCCGGTGTGCACGAGGCGATCTACTGCCTGCTCATGCAGCAGCACGGCTTCATCGCCGGCTCGGCAAACATCGAGAACATCGATCCCGCGTGCGCCGACTTCCCGATCGTGCGGGCGTCACGGGAGGCGCGTCTCGATACGGTGATGTCGAACAGTTTCGGCTTCGGCGGCGCCAACGCCACGCTGGTGTTCCAGCGGCTGGGCTGAGTCGCACGCCTCGGCATGGCATTTCACGACCTGCGAGGATTTCTCGAACGCCTCGAGCGGGGCGGCGCGCTGCGTCGCGTCGCCGAACCCGTCGATCCGGAGCTCGAAAGCACGGCGCTGTGCCTGCGTACACAGAAGGCGGGTGGCCCTGCCCTGCTGTTCGAACAGCCGACCGGCTCGACGCACCCGCTGCTCGGCAACCTGTTCGGACGTCGCGATCGCATCGAGGCGGCGCTCGGCGGCCGGCCGCTCGCGTCCCTGCGCGAACTCGGCGAGCTGCTGGCCTTCGTGCGCGAACCGCGCTGGCCGTCGAACCTGCGGGAAGCGCTCGAGCGCTGGCCGCAGTTCGCGCAGCTCGCCCACGTCGCGCCGAAGGCGGTCGCCGAAGCGGCATTCAATGCCGATGTGCGGACCGGGGCCGACATCGATCTCGCGACGCTGCCGATCCAGCGCTGCTGGCCCGAGGACGCCGGTCGGCTGATCACGTTCGGGCTCGTCGTGACGCGCGGCACGCGTCAGCCGCGTCAGAACGTCGCGATCTACCGCCAGCAACTGCTCGGCCCGAACCGCGTCATCATGCGCTGGCTGCCGCATCGTGGCGGCGCCCTCGACTACGCGAGCTGGCGTGCCCAGCACCCGGACGAGCCCTTTCCGGTCATCGTCGCGATCGGCGCCGATCCGGCGACGATGCTCGCCGCGGTCGCGCCCGTGCCCGACACCCTGTCGGAGTATGAATTCGCCGGTCTGCTGCGCGGCGAGCGCACGCGCGTGTGGCACAGCGAGCTGACGGGCCTCGACGCGCCGGCCGGTGCCGAAATGGTGCTCGAAGGCTTCATCCACCCCGGCGACACGGCCATCGAGGGTCCGTTCGGCGACCACACGGGCTACTACAACGCCCAGGGCGAATTCCCGGTGCTCACGGTCGAGCGGCTGTCGCTGCGTCGCGGCGCGATCTATCACGGCAGCTACATGGGACGCTCACCGTACGACGAGCCGTCGGAACTCGCGCTCGCGCTCAACGAGCTGTTCGTGCCGCTGCTGCGCCGCATGTTCCCCGAAGTCGTCGATTTCTACCTGCCGCCCGAGGCCTGCTCCTACCGCGTCGCCGTGGTCAGCATCCGCAAGCAGTATCCCGGGCATGCGCGACGCGTGATGATGGGCATCTGGTCGTGCCTGCGGCAGTTCACCTACACCAAGTTCGTGATCGTCACCGACGACGACATCGACGTGCGCGACTGGTCACAGGTGATCTGGGCCGTCTCGACACGCGTCGACCCGGCACGCGACAGCCTGATGGTCGAGAACACGCCGATCGACTACCTCGACTTCTCGAGCCCGGTGCCGAACCTCGGCTCGAAGCTCGGTCTCGACGCGACCAACAAGTGGCCCGCCGAGACGGCGCGACCGTGGAGCCGGCCGATCGAGCTCGACCGCGCCGTGGAGCGACGCGTCGACCACTTGTACTCCCGACTGTTTGCCGGCACGCCGCCGGCCTCGTGAACGCCCCCGGAGCCTCCAGCATGCGTCTCGTCTGTCCCGCCGGCAGCCCGCCGGCCCTGCAGGCCGCGATCGACCACGGTGCCGATGCCGTCTACGTCGGCTTCCGCGACCAGACCAACGCCCGCGCCTTCCCGGGACTCAACTTCACCGAAGAGGACATGCGGCGCGGCATCGCCTATGCGCATGCGCGCGGTCGGCAGGTGTACGTCGCGCTCAATACGTATCCGGGCCCCGCCGTGCTCGGCGCGTGGGAAGCCGCCGTCGATCGCGCCGCCTCGCTCGGCGTCGACGCCGTGATCTGCGCCGACATGGGCGTGCTCGACTATGCCGCACGCCGCCACCCGACGCTGCCCAGGCACCTGTCGGTGCAGGGCTCGGCGACGACCCACGCGGCGCTGCGTTATTACCGTGAGCGCTTCGGCATCGCACGCGCCGTGCTGCCGCGCGTGCTGTCCATCCAGCAGGTCGAGAGGCTCTGCGAACAGGATGTCGTGCCGATCGAGGTGTTCGCCTTCGGCAGCCTGTGCATCATGGTCGAGGGCCGCTGCCAGCTCTCCAGCTACGTCACCGGTGCTTCGCCCAATCGCCACGGCGTCTGCTCGCCGGCCAGGTTCGTGCGCTGGGACGAGGAACCGGGCGGCGTGCGCCGTGTGACGCTGAACGGCAAGCTCATCGACCGCTTCGCACCCGACGAACCCGCCGGCTATCCCACCGTCTGCAAGGGCCGGTACGACGTGCGTGGCGAGGTGTTCCACGCGCTGGAGGAGCCGACCAGCCTCAACACGCTGGAACTGCTGCCGCGATTGCAGGCCGCGGGTGTCGTGGCGCTCAAGATCGAGGGCCGCCAGCGCGGTCAGGCCTACGTCGCCTCGGTCACAAAGGTGTGGCGCGAGGCGCTCGACCGGCTCCGACGCCAGCCCGCCGACTGGAAGCCCGAGCCTGCCTGGCAGACCGAACTGGCCCGTCACGCCGAAGGACGCCAGACGACGCTCGGGCCATACCACCGTTCCTGGCACTGAGGTGACGCGATGCGCCTGACCCTCGGGCCCCTGCAATACTTCTGGCCGCGCGAGCAGATCTACGCCTTCTACCGCGATGCCGCCCGCTGGCCACTCGACGTCATCTACCTCGGTGAAACCGTCTGCAGCAAGCGGCGGGAACTGCGCACACGCGACTGGATCGATCTGGCCCACGAGATCGCCGATTCGGGCCGCGAGGTCGTGCTCTCGTCGCTCGCGCTGCTGGAGGCGGAATCGGAGCTGTCGTCGCTGCGGCGTCTGGTCGAGAACGGCCGTCTGCAGGTCGAGGCAAACGACATGTCGGCGGTGCAGTTGCTGCGCGAACGGGGCCTGCCCTTCGTCGGCGGGCCTGCGCTCAACGTGTACAACCACGTCGCCCTGCGACTGCTGCAGCAGGACGGCCTGCGGCGGCTCGTGCTGGCGGTCGAGCACGGCCGTGCTGCGATCGCGGAATTCCGCGCGACGGGCGAGCCGTTGCCGGAGCTCGAAGCCGCCGCCTGGGGCCGCCTGCCGCTCTCCTATTCGGCGCGCTGTTTCACGGCACGCGCGCTCGACCTCGCCAAGGACGACTGCGGCTTTCGCTGTATCGATTATCCGGACGGCTTGCCGCTCGCCTCGCGCGACGGCGCGCCGTTCCTGACCATCAATGGCATCCAGGTCCAGACCGCCGGGGTCTGCGACCTCGGCCCCGAACTGGATGAGTTGCGCGCGTCAGGCGTGGGGCTGGTGCGGCTCTATCCGCAGCGCGAGGGCATGGCCGAAGTCGTGCGGCGGTTCCGCCACGCCCTGGACGACAGTATGGTCTTGCCCCGTCACGGCGACGAAAACGGCTACTGGCACGGCACGGCCGGCATGCTCCAGCAATAGGGGACTGTCCCCTATTTCTGATGGGCCTCGCGGGCAGCGCGCGCCAGCCGCGCACCGCGGTTGAGCGCGACGCGCAGGCCGAGCGGAATCGCTTCCCAGGGCAACTGGTCGAGCAGGTTGCGGACCCCCAGACCGAGTTCGACGTCGCCGGTCAGTTGCAGACGACGGTGGAAAAACAGCGTGTCGGCGTCCTCGAGCCGGGCGGCGAGCAGCAGCAGGTCGGTCGCCGTGCCCCGCACGGTGGCCTCGGCCTCGCCTTCGACCTCGACACGTTCAAGCCGGCGCGTCCCGACCTTGACGATCCAGCGCAGCCCCAGATCGGTGACCTCGACGCCGAGCGTGCGGCCCGCCATATCGTCGAGCACGCCGGACGCGAACGGACCTTCGAGGACGCGCTCGAGCAGGCGTTGCGTCGCCTGGCGGATGATCGGCGGCGGCACCAGGCGCAGAGGCGCACGCAGACGTTCCGGCGGCGGCAGGAGCCTCAGCAGGGTCGGGGTGTCCATCCGGGGCATTGAACTCCGAGGCGGGGCGTCTGCGCCCTGATCCAGATCAAGCGCCGCCGCCCGGTCAACGGAATACGACGGTACGGTTTCCGTTCAGGAACACGCGATGCTCGATCGCGAGCTTCACGGCGCGCGCGAGAGCGCGGCGCTCCGAATCGCGACCGGCGGCGACGAGCCGCTCGGGCGTATAGGAATGGTCGACGTGCTCGACGATCTGCTCGATGATCGGGCCTTCGTCGAGGTCCGCCGTCACGTAGTGCGCAGTCGCGCCGATCACCTTGACGCCGCGCTCGAATGCCTGGTGGTAGGGCTTCGCGCCCTTGAAGCCCGGCAGGAACGAGTGGTGGATGTTGATCGCCCGTCCGCGCAGCCGGGCGCAGAGATCGTCGGACAGGATCTGCATGTAACGCGCCAGGATCACCAGGTCGGTCCGGGTCGACTCGACGAGTTCCAGCAGGCGGGCCTCCTGCTGCACCTTCGTCTGCGGCGTGACTGGCAGGTGAAAGAACGGGATCCGGTGCTGGGCGGCGGTCGGCTGCAGCGTCACATGGTTCGAGACGAGCGCGGTGACGTCCATCTCCAGCTCGCCGATCCGGTGCCGGTACAGCAGATCCTCGAGGCAGTGGTCCGTATTCGACGCCATGATCAGCACGCGGGTGCGCTCGCGCGAGTCGTGAATCTGCCAGTCCATGTCCTCGATCGTCGCGACCTCGACGAACTCCCGGCGCAGTCGCGCGAGATCGACGTTCTCACCCAGCACCGCGCAGAACGTCACGCGCACGAAGAACCGCAGCGAGACGGTATCGTCGAACTGCTGCATCTCGACGATGTTGAAGCGCCGCGTCGCCAGGAAGGCGGTCACTCGCGCCGTGGTCCCCATGCGACTCGCGCAGGTGGCAGTCAGCACGTAGGGATGTTCGATGTCGAAGTTCATTCTCGTTGTCTCCAGCGGCGCGCGCCATCGGCGCAACGTCTGCCGTCCGACCGGGGATTGTATGCGACGACGCGGCTCCGGTTCGCGTCGGGGCTGGCCGACGGTGCGCACCGGTGCGCTGGCGCGGGCAGAAACGCCAGCCTGGGTCGGGGAGCAGGCGATTTCCGGCCCGCGAATCCCAGGCTTTGCGTCGCGACAGGCGGCCCGATAGAGTGCACGCAAGCCGGGCTTCGGGCAGCGAGCGATGAACGACCAGACGGAAGCCTTCGACCTCAATGGACTGAACGATCAGGAACTCGTGGAGCAGGTCCACGACGACCTCTACAACGGGCTCAAGGACGAGGTGGTCGAGGCCACCGGGATCTTCCTGAGGCGCGGCTGGAAACCCGACAGGGTGCTCAACGACGCGCTCGTCGAGGGCATGCGCATCGTCGGCGTCGACTTCCGCGATGGCATCCTGTTCGTGCCGGAAGTGCTGCTGGCCGCCAACGCGATGAAGGCAGGCATGGAAATCCTCCGCCCGCTGCTCGCCGAGACCGGCGCCGAGCCGATCGGCAAGGTGGTCATCGGTACCGTCAAGGGCGACATCCACGACATCGGCAAGAACCTCGTGTCGATGATGCTCGAAGGCGCCGGCTTCGAGGTGATCAACATCGGCATCAACAACGCCGTCGACAAATATATCGCGGCGCTCGAGGAGCACCAGCCCGACATCCTCGGCATGTCGGCGCTGCTCACGACCACGATGCCGTACATGAAGGTCGTCATCGACACGCTCAAGCAGCAGGGTCTGCGCGAGAGATACATCGTCCTCGTCGGCGGCGCGCCGCTCAACGACGAATTCGCGCAGGCGATCGGCGCCGACGCCTACTGCCGCGACGCCGCGGTGGCGGTCGAGACCGCCAAGTCCCTCATCGCCGCGCGTCGCGCCGCGATGCACTGACCGCGCGGCTGTGGCGGGCGAACCGCGCCTCCTGATCCTGGCCTGCGGAGCCCTGGCCCGCGAAATCGTCGCGCTGCAAACGGCGAACGGCTGGACCGGTGTGGATGTCCAGTGCCTGCCGCCCGAACTGCACAACCGGCCGGAACGCATCCCCGGCGCCGTGCGCAACGCGGTCGCGGCGGCGCGCCCGCGCTACGCGGGCATCTTCGTGGCCTACGCCGACTGTGGCACGGGCGGGTTGCTCGACGCCGTGCTGCGGGACGCCGGTGTCGAGCGGCTGCCGGGTGCGCACTGCTACGAGGCCTTCGCGACGGGCTCGCGGTTCGCCGCGCTCGCCGAGGAGGTACCCGGTACCTATTTTCTGACAGACTTCCTGGTGCGCCATTTCGAGCGCCTGTTCGTCGTCGGGCTGGGGCTCGACCGTCACCCGGAACTCGCCGCGGAGTACCTGCGCAATTATCAGCGCGTGCTCTACCTCGTGCAGCGCCCCGACGATGCGCTGCGGCGCCAGGCGCGCGCGATCGCCGCCAGATTCGGGCTCGCCTACGAGGAGCGCCGGACCGGCTACGGTGACGTCGGGACGACTCTGCGTCGCTGGGTCGATGGGGACCACGGCAGTGAGTCGCGTGCGGTCGGAGGCGTCCTGGAGCCCGTGCGGTGGCATCGCTGATCGTGATTTGCCGGCGCGACGTGCCGGCGCAGGTGATCGTCAGGCGCGGTCGCAAAGTCGCTCGCATGCAGCTCTCGCCGCGCTTCCAGGAGGCCGTGGATCGTGCCGCGATGCGCGCCGGCCGCGGCGTGGACGACTGACCAGGAAAGCACATTCATGACCGACACCGTCCTCGGTTCCGCGACCCGCGAGGTCGTCATCGGCTTCGATCGCCCGTTCGTCATCATCGGCGAGCGGATCAATCCGACCGGCCGCAGGCAACTCGCCGCCGAGATGGCGGCCGGCGACTTCAGCCGGGTCGAGGCCGACGCACTCGCGCAGGTGGCGGCCGGCGCGCAGATGCTCGACGTCAATGCAGGCATCCCGCTGGCGGACGAACCGGCGATCCTGGCCCGTGCGGTACAGCTCGTGCAGTCGGTCACCGACGTCCCGCTGTCGCTCGACTCCTCGCTGGTCGCGGCGCTCGCGACAGGTCTCGAGGCGTATCGCGGCAAGGCGCTCGTGAACTCGGTGACCGGCGAGGAGGAGCGCCTCGAGTCGGTGCTGCCGCTCGTCAGGAAGCACGGCGCGGCCGTGGTCGCCATCGCCAACGACGAAACCGGCATCTCCGAGGATCCCGACGTCCGCTTCGAGGTCGCGAAGAAAATCGTGCACCGCGCCATGGACCACGGCATTGCCCCCGCCGACGTCGTGGTCGACCCGCTGGTGATGCCGGTCGGCGCGATCAACCAGGCCGGCGTGCATGTCATGCGTCTCGTCAGGCGTCTGCGCGAGGAACTCCGGGTCAACACGATCTGCGGCGCGTCCAACGTCAGCTTCGGCCTGCCGGCGCGCGACGGCATCAACAGCGCCTTCCTGACCATGGCGATCGCTTCCGGCCTGACCTCGGCCATCGCCAATCCCCTGCACGACGATGTCGTGCGGGCCTGCATGGCCGCCGACGTCATGACGGGACACGACCCGGACTGTGCCCGCTGGATACGCCGGTTCCGTGCGATCCCGCCGCCGGGCGGCGCGGACAGCGACGCGGCTCCGCGCGGCCGTCGCCATGGCAGCCTGCGTCGTCGCCGGCCGACGGCGATCTGAACGCAACCCGGGACACGGCGTGAGCGGTCTGGATCCACTCGTCGTTTTCATGCCCTCGGGCAAGCGCGGGCGCTTTCCCATCGGCACGCCGCTGCTGACGGCAGCGCGCCAGCTCGGCGTCGACATCGACTCCGTCTGCGGCGGCCGCGCCCTCTGCGGGCGCTGCCAGGTGCTCATCGTCGAGGGCGAATTCGCGAAGCACGGCATCCGTTCGAGCGCTGCGTCGGTGTCGCCGCGCCTGGCGACGGAGCAGCGGTTGGACGCGCGCAAGCTGCTCGTCGAAGGCCGGCGGCTGTCGTGCCAGGCACGCGTCGAGGGCGACGTCGTCGTCGACGTGCCACCGGCCAGCCAGGTGCACCGGCAGGTTGTCCGCAAGGCTGCCGAGGCCCGCGACATCGAACTCCATCCGCTGGTGAAGCTGCATTACGTCGAGGTCGCCGAACCCGACATGCAGGATCCCACCGGCGACCTGCGCCGGCTCGAGGACGCGCTCGCGCGCGAGTGGCAGCTCGGGCGACTCGAATGCGATCTCGCGGTCGTACAGCGGTTGCAGTCGATCCTGCGGGCTGGCCAGTGGCGCGTCACGGTCGCCGTGCACGACGCGTCGCGCATCGTCGCCGTCTGGCCCGGTCTGCACGAGACGGTGTTCGGACTGGCCGTCGACGTCGGCTCGACGACCCTGGCGGCCCATCTCTGCGACCTCGTGAGCGGCGAGGTCGTCGCTTCGGCGGGCCGCATGAACCCGCAGATCCGCTTCGGCGAAGACCTCATGAGCCGCGTCTCGTACGCCATGCTGAATCCCGGCGGCGCGGCGCAGATGACGGCCGTCGTGCGCGCGGCGCTCGACGGCCTCGCCGCGGATGTCGCCGCCGCCGCCGGCATCGACGCGGCCTCGATCCTCGAGATGACCCTGGTCGGCAATCCGGTCATGCATCATCTCGTGCTCGGCATCGATCCGCTGGAACTCGGTGGTGCCCCCTTCGCGCTCGCTGTCGACCGCGCCGTGACGGTCACGGCAGCCGAGCTCGGTCTGGCGCTGCATCCGGACGCGCGTGTCTACGCCCTGCCCTGCATTGCCGGCCACGTGGGTGCCGACACCGCGGGCGTCGTTCTGGCCGAGCGTCCCGACCTGGCCGACGAGATCACGCTGCTGGTCGATGTCGGCACCAACGCCGAGATCGTGCTCGGCGACCGCCGTCGGCTGGTGGCCTGCTCGAGCCCGACCGGCCCGGCGTTCGAGGGTGCCCAGATCAGTTGTGGCCAGCGCGCGGCGGCCGGCGCCATCGAGCGCGTGCGCATCGATCGCGCGACACTCGAGCCGCGCTTCAAGGTCATTGGCAGCGACCTGTGGTCCGACGAGCCGGGCTTCGCGGCGACGGTGCAGGCCACGGGCGTCACCGGTGTGTGCGGGTCGGGCATCATCGAGGTCGTCGCCGAGATGTACCTGGCCGGCATCGTCACGCAGGACGGTGTGATCGACGGCTCGCTGGCCGGGCGCAGCGCGCGCATCGTGCCGAACGGCCGCACCCATTCCTACGTGCTGCACGAGGGGTCACCGCAGACGCTCTCGATCACGCAGCACGATGTGCGCGCCATCCAGCTCGCCAAGGCGGCGTTGATGGCCGGCATCCGCCTGCTGATGGAACGTCTCGGCGTCGAGACGGTCGACCGCATCCGGCTCGCCGGTGCCTTCGGTGCGCACATCGACGTGACCTACGCGACCGTGCTCGGGATGCTGCCGGATTGCGACCTCGCGAAGGTCGACTCGGCGGGCAACGCCGCGGGCACGGGCGCGCGGATCGCGTTGCTCGACTCACGCTCGCGTACGACGATCGAGGCATTGGTCCGCAAGATCGAGAAGGTCGAGACAGCGCTCGAGCCGCGCTTCCAGCAGCACTTCGTCGAAGCCATGGCCATTCCCCACCGGACCGCGGCGTACCCGAACCTGAGCCGGGTCGTCGCGTGGCCGCTGCCAAAGACGAGCACGCCGTCAGCTCTCGGAGCCGAAACACGACGGCGCAGTCGCAGGCCGCAACGGCCTGTCTGAGCCGGCTGGTGCCACCACGGTCGCGACCCTGTGAAGGCCGCCGTGCAGAACCTCCCGGCGCGCGGCGCGCCCGCTCCCGGCAGCGCGTCAGGTCCTGAGTTTGCGGTGAAAGCGCGCGTCGTGCGTGCGGAAGTGCTTGCCGAACCACTCCGCCAGCGTGTCCGCGAGGCGGGCGTCGTCGAGCGCGGCTCCGGTCGCCTGATCGTCCATGATGTCGCGCAATTCGTCGAGCAGCCGCTCGTGCTCGCCCTTGTGCTCCGTCGTCGCGTCGTAGTGACGCTCGTGCATGACGCGCTCCTCGAGCGCGAAGTGCGCCGAAATGTCGGCAAAGATCTCCCCGAGAAAGGCCTCGATACGCTCGTCGTCACGCCGCGTGTCGAGCGCGTCGTGCAGACGATTGATCAATGCGATGAGTTCCCGGTGCTCGTGATCGACCTCGGCGATGCCGATCTCGAAGCTGTCCCGCCATTGCAGCAGTGTCACGGTGCCTCCTTCCGGATGCCCTGCGCCGGGACCCCGAAGACGAAGCCTTCGGCGGCATGATAGTCCACGACGAGGTTCTCGCCCGGCTGCAGATCGACCGTGCGCTCGGCGGCGGCGGTGTGACCGGTCTTCGCGCCGTCGTCGCGCAGCCAGACCTTGATCTGGTGGCGTCCCGCCGGGACCTCGAAGCGCTCATAGACTGCCGACGGACCGTCGTTCCAGATGCCCGCCGGCTCGTGCGTCCCGACGTAGACGGGACGCCCGTCGAGTTCGAACTCGACATGCACGGGCCAGCGCCCGCGCTCGCAGCTGGTCGCCGTGCGCTGATTGAACGGCAGCTTCGCGAGTTCCTCCGGCGTATAGCGTCGGCACGGCTTGAGCGGCTGACCGGCGTGGCTGAAGCTCAGCTTGATCACGGCCTGGTCGTGGGCCAGATAGGTGTAGGCCGGCCGCGTGGCGAAGAACCCGATGGCGGCGACCAGCAGCGCGTAGGCGACCGTCTGCCCCGTCCAGCGGGCGGGCGCCGGCAGTTCACCACCGCCGGCGCGCCACGCGACCGGGCGGGCGGCGTCGCCGGGCTGGGTGGCGGCGGCCGGACGGATGGTCACCGGACCCAGTCGCCGCAGTTGCTCGCGGAACTGCGCGAGCGACTCCCGCAGGCGTCCTGACTGCGACGAATTCTGCCAGGAGACCGCGATGCGCTCCCGCGGCACCCTCGCGCGCAGGTTCGGGTCACGTTCGTTGGCGATGCGCTGCTCGACCCACTGGTCGCCGAGGCGCTCGTAGCAGTCGTGCGCTGCGCAGCCCGAGAGCAGCACGCCGTCGACGTGGTGCCGGGCGAGCGCAAAGTCGAGGAACGCCGGCGGCAGCATGCCGACGCATGGCAGACCGACGAAAGCGGTCTCGGCGTCGGCGAGCGCGCGCGCGCCGGCGTCGTGACCGCAACCGATGACGAGCACGCGCGCCGGGCCGGCGAGTTTCGCCGTCGCGGCGACGACCTCCTCGCGCAGACCCGCCACGCTGCGGTCCGGCAGTTCGATGCCCGCCGACAGGGCACCCGCGCGACGGAAGGGCGTCGCCGTCGGACAGGCGCCGACGCAGATGCCGCAGCTCATGCACAGGTCCGGGTCGACCTTGGCCTCCTGCTCGAAGGCCAGGCCGTCCGTGCGACGCACCATCGTGATGGCGCCGAACGGGCAATCGGCGAAGCAGCGCGAGCAGCCGTTGCAGTTGTCGAGGTCGACGCGCGCCGCCGGCGCCTTGCGCAATGGCGGCAGCCACGGCAGCAGCGTCATCAGCACGCTGCCGCCGACGAGGATCAGCCACAGCGTCGCGCCCTCGAGGTGGTCGAGCAGCGGGTACACCGGCAGGTAGAACCAGTCGAAGCCGAGCACCGTCGGCACTTCGTCGAGGTTCGCCGGAGCCTGGCTCAGCGCCGGCCAGGCGAACGACAGTGCGACCAGCGCGACCAGCGTGCCGACGGCGAGCTCGCGCGGCGGGTTCACGCGCGCATGCGCGTGCCGCTGGATGTGCACCCACATGAACAGCAGCATCAGCAGCGGCAGCGCGATGTGCATGTAGATGACCAGCGTGAAGAAGCGGCCGCTCAGCCGCTCGCTGTCGAGGAAGTTGCGCGCGATCGGCTCGGCGAAGATGCCGATGGTGTCGATCCACTCGGTGGTCGCCAGCGCGACGAACTGCGCGAGCTTGTCCCACACGAGCCAGTAGCCCGTGATGCCGCAGGCATACAGGAACCAGAGCAGCGGCACGCCGGTGACCCAGGGGAACCAGCGGTTGCCACGCAGGCGGTCGAGCGCGAATTCGCGCAGCAGGTGGATGATGACGACCACGACCAGCGCGTCGGACGCATAGCGGTGCAGGCTGCGCATCAGACCACCGAGCCACCACTGCTCGCGGCTCAGGTACTCGAGCGACTCCCACGCCTGCGTCACGCCCGTGTCGAAGAACACGTAGACGTAGATGCCGCTGGCCGTGATGATCCAGAACAGGAACCAGCCCAGCGTGCCCAGTTGCACGATCGGGTTCAGCCGCGGCCCGAAGACAGCCTCGAATGCCGATTCGATCCGCTGGAAGAACCAGCGCAGTGCGCTCTTCAATGCTTGCAAGATGATCCACCTTGGGCGGCGGGGAACCCCGCGCCGCTCATTTGACGTTTCTGAGCGCCGCGAGAATGCCCGTGAGTGCGATTCCCAGCGCCAGGCCGCCGGCGAGGATGTTCACGATCAGCGAATAGTCGAAACGGTAGCGGCCGCTGGTCGGATCATAGATCGTACAGAACAGCTTGACCGTGTTCACCAGTCCCTGCAGCGTGCTGCGGTCGAGGTTCTGCCCCCAGACCAGTTTCTTGAGCGGCTCGACCACGAGCGGCGGCGCAAAATCCTCGCCGTAGACCTGCAGCACGACGCGTCCGCCCGCGTCGATGATGGTCGTCTGCGTGACGTGGTCGAACCCCTTCGGCGACGGAAACCAGGTGAACCCGACCATCCCCGCGAGCCGCTCGATGCCGGCGGCGTCGGTGCCCGCGAAGTACCAGCCCGGCTGCACCGCGCCGCGCTCGCGAGCATACGCCTGCATGCGCTCGGGTGTGTCGTTCGGTGTATCGAAGCCCACGGTCACGACCGTGAATGCCTCGGCGCCGAGCGCCTGACGCGCCACCTTGACCGTCTCGCGCAGGCGCAGCGTCAGGCCCGAGCAGACATAGTAGCAGCTCGTGTAGACGAGGCTCAGGACCACCGGCCGACCGCGCAGCTCCTCGAAGGTGAGCTGACGGCCGTCCCCGGTGCGCAGCACCACGCCCTCCACGGTGCGGCCGATCGCGGCCTGGCTGATGCGCAGCGCCTCGCCCTCGTCGGGCACGCCCGCCTGCGCGGACGGCACGAGCAGCAGCGCAGCGAGCGCCAGCCAGGCACGCCACATGGGCGTCGGGCAGATGCGCGATGGGCGCGTGGCGCGGGCGGAGCCGGCCATGCCTCAGAACTGGACCAGGCTGCCTCGCACGGCGCCTTCGACGATCGTGCCCACCAGCAGCAACGACAGTTGCGCCAGCGACGCGAGGAAGCTGCGTATCGCATTGCGCTGGGTCTGGCTGCGCGTCAACAGCCAGGCACGCCATATGAAGAAGGCCCCACCCAGCGCTGCACACGACAGGTAGATCGGCCCCGCGCCCCAGACCACGGGCAGCAGCGACAAACCGACCAGCGGCAGTGTGTGCGCGAAAATCGCATACGCCGCGACGCGGTCGCCATGCACGACGGGCAGCATCGGCACGCCAGCATCGGCGTAATCCTGCCGGTAGTACGTGGCGAGACTCCAGAAGTGCGGCGGGGTCCACAGGAACAGGACCACGGCGAACGTCCACGCCGCGGGGCCCGGCACCGGATCGATCGCGGCAGCGCCCGCGAGCACGGCGAAGCTGCCCGCAAGACCGCCGATCACGATATTGAGCCACGTGCGCCGTTTCAGCCACAGCGTGTAGACCACGCCGTAGGTGAATGCGCCGAGGAACACGTACATCGCCGACACCCAGTTGGTGGCGAGCCCGGCGACCGTCACCGCGAACACGAGCAGCGCGGCGACGGCCAGGTACCACCACTCGCCGCCGCCGAGCGCGCCCGTGACGAACGGCCGGCCGCGCGTCCGCGACATCCGCGCGTCGAGATCACGCTCGACCAGGTGGTTGAGTGCGCCCGCTGAGCCGGCCGCGAGGAAGATCGCGCCGGCGAGCGCCAGCAACTGCCACCATGCCAGCCCGCCGCCGCCCGCGATCGCGACGCCAGCCACCCCCGAGACCATGATCTCGAGCGCGATGCGTGGCTTGAAGACCTCGAGCGCCAGGCGCCAGACCGCGCGGGATTCCCCGCGCGGCACGGCGGCTGCGATGCTGTTCATGACATCGCCCCTCACTTACTTCAACGGCCAGAGCTCGGCGAGGTACTTCCAGTTGACGTAGTAGTAGAGGATGAACGACACGAAGAACACCCCGACCAGTACGACAGTGCCCGGGATCTTGAGCGTGCCCTCATTGCCGTAGCTCGCCACCGCGGCAGCGGCCTGCGAACCCGTCGCCGGGCCGAGCTGCACCTTCTCGTCGTCCCCGATACGCTTGCCGAAGAATACCGACACCACCACGTTCACGATGTACATGGCGCCGCCGAGCGCCGCCATGCAGGCAAAGATGCCGTTCAGCGCCAGCATCAGGAACGCCGCCGGGGAGAACTGGAACGTCGTCAGCGCATCGGCGAACGTGATGTCCCAGTGCCGCCGCGGCACGCCGAGCGTGCCGGCGCCCATCATGAACAGGCAGATGCCGGCGACGCCGATCGCGAACACGTACGGTTGCAGCTTCGCCACCGTCGGGAAGGCGATGTGACGCCGGAAGATCAGCGGCACGACGAGGTAGGTGATCGCCATGAACGCGAGCGTGGTTCCGGCCACCACGGTGGCATGGAAGTGGCCCGGCACGTAGAGCGTGTTGTGCATGATCAGGTTGATCTGCTCGGTGCCGAGGATGACCCCGGTGATGCCGCCGAGGAAGCCGAACAGCACGAGCGACATGAACATGCCGGAAAACGCGGGATTGCCCCAGGGCGCCTTGCGCAGCCACTCGAACATGCCCTTGTTGAAGCCCTTGGCGCGCTGCGCCGCTTCGATCGCGCCGGGCACGGTGAGGCCGTGGATCATGCTGCCGAGCACGGCCAGATACATCGCGTAGCTCGTGTTGAAGATCTTCCAGCTCGAGCTGATGCCGGGCTCGACCAGCAGGTGGTGCGCGCTCGCGAGTTGCAGGAACAGGATGTAGAGCAGGAAGGCCGTGCGGCTCACCTTCTCGGAGATCGGCTTCGCGCCGAGCACCATCGCGCCGATCGCATACCACACGGCGACGTGGGCCGAGACGTTGATCTGCTGCGAGGAGTGGCCCATGCCCCACCAGACGAGCTTGTACATCAGCGGGTCGACGTTGCTGATGAGCCCCATCGACCAGAGCCAGGTCGGGATCAGGATGATCGCGCCCGAAGCCAGCGTGAACACCGCGATGATTGCGGCCGTGATCGCGCCGAACGTCACCAGCGGCACCGAGCCCTCGTAGGTCTTCTCGTCCTTGGCGACGACCAGCGTGCCGAAGAACACCGCGCAGCCGATCAGCGCGCCGACCGCGAACAGGATCAGTCCGAGGTAGAACCACGGCGACGCCATCAGCGGCGGGTACGACGTGAACATCACCGACGAGTTGCCCTGCAGCACGGTGACGTTGGTCATCACCGCGCCCACCAGCATCAGGCCGAACTGCGCCCAGCCCCAGCGTGGTGCCGCGATCCGGCAGTTGAGCAGTATGGCGGACGCGAAGTACAGCACGGCCATCTCGAAGAAGATGATCCATGCCAGCAGCACGTCGAAGCCGTGCGCGGTGAGCGCGAGGTAGAACCAGTCGGCCGGCAGCAGGTGCACGGCCGGCCAGCGCGTGAGCGCAATCGACAGACCGAAGATGCCGCCGATCAGCAGAAAGACGACGGCCGCGACCGCGTTGGCCTTGATCAGGTTCTCCGCGTCGCGGTCAACCTTGAGGCCCGTGGTCGGGCAGACGCGATAGCGCGTCCAGCCGAGGAAGCGATTCGACAGTGTTTCAGTTGCAGCATTCATCGGCCGGCCCTCAGTTGCGGTCCACGACGTAGATGCGGCCGGTCATCGTGTGGTGACCGAGCCCGCAGTACTCGTTGCAGACGATGCCGAACTCCCCGGTCGTCGTCGGCGTGACGTTGACCACCATCTCGTAGCCGGGATGGACCTGCAGGTTGATGTTGAGCGGCTGCAGCGAGAAGCCGTGCTGCAGGTCGATCGACGAGAGGTGCAGGCGATAGCTCTGCCCCTTCTCCAGCTCGAGCATGGGCCACCACATGTAGACGCGGCCCATCATGTAGACGTCGCTGCCGGGCGGCGGCTTCACGACGGGGAAGGCACCCTCCTGCCGCACCGTGTGCTCCGTGATCATCTTGTCGACTTTCTCGGCGAACTGGAACGGCTGGATGCGATAAGCCTCGTTCGACAGGTTCTGCTGTCCGACGCCATGCCACCAGATCATGGTGAAAAACATCGCGACGCCCCAGAGGAACGCGACGATGACCCAGATGATCTCGATCTTGTGGACAGGTTCCTTCCACCAGATCCGCTCGCTGGGAGGTGTGATTGCCATGGTCTTGTGTCCTCAGGGCGCGAGGGGGATCTGGATGATTTCCATGATGCCCCAGATGAGATACAGCACCGTCGGCATGGTCACGCCGAGGAACAGCAGCAGGAAATGATTGTCCAGCAGACGCTGGAAGAACGGCATGCGCTCCCGACCCTCATTTGCCTGGTCGTGACGCGGATCGGTCCGGGTCATGCTTCCCCCTGATGTGGTGTTATGGCGCTTATGACGACGACGTCGGCCCGCTGCCGACACCGCACTGAATGCGAACTGTTAACTGATACACCCAACGGTCGCGGGCGGTCCTTGATCCAGATCAACTGCACTGCAAGAGCACGCGACGCGGAAACGGCGCAAGTGTATCAATGTGCCGGCCCGAACGCGCGCAGAATTGCGAACGTGATCAGCGCGAGCAGCAGCAGCAGCCCGAAGAAATACGCGCTGCGGTATTCGAAGCGCCGCCCGGCGCGGACCTCGACGGCGTCGAGGATGCGATCGGCGACCAGATAGAGCGCGACGGCCACGATCGTGAACAGCACCATTTCCATGCGGTCGTTCCCCGGACGGCGGCTCAGGCACGGCCCGATGCGCTGCCGAGCACCCTCGCCGGCAGCATCACGATGGCGCGCAGCAGCGAGAACACGCCTTCGACCGCGATGCCGACCAGCCGGAAAGGCAGCGACACGAGCCAGACGAGCGGCCAGAGCACGAGGGCCGCGATGGCCAGCGGCCAGCAGATCGCGAGCAGCAGCAGCCAGAGCAGGAACTTGAACATGGTCTCGCCTCCCTGGGCGAAGCATGGCATGTCGATCGCGGCGGGGAAACCGGTATGCCGCGCCGTGGACCCGGTCCAGCCGGCCGTGGCCCGACCCGCGGCTCCTTCGGCGGGTCGTGCCCGCGGCGCGCCACTCGGTTACCTTGGCGGGCCGACTCGCGCGGCGTCACAGGTATTGGATCCGAAATGAAGTTGATTGACGCCCTGCCGCAGGGCCTCGCCGACCATGGCGTCGAGCGCATCTTCGGGATTCCGGGCGACTTCGCCCTGCCGCACCTTCGCGCGGCGCTGGAGTCCGGACGGCGGCCCCTGCATGCGCTGAGCCACGAGTCGTCGGTCGGGCTCGCGGCCGACGCCGCGCGCGTGCTGTCGAACTGCGTGACCCAGTCGCGTCCCGTGTACCTCGAGTTCCCGCGCGACCTCGTGGATGCGCCGGTGACGCCCGTGCCGACGCGGCCGCCACCGCGGCATTCACGCGAGGCCGTCGCCGACGGTGTCGACGAGGTGCGTGCCCGCGTCGACCAGGCCCGCTCACCGGTGATGATGCTCGGCGTCGAGGTCCGCCGCTTTCGCCTGGAGAGCAAGGTGTCGCCGTCGCTCGCGCGGCTCGTCGCGACGCTGTCGTCGCCGCAGAGGCGCACATGAGGCCGTCGATGCCGGCGCTGGCGGGTGGTGGCCTCGTCCTCGTGATGCTCGTGCTGCTGGGCCAGCTCCCGGTCAAGGCGCGATGGGCCTCGGCCCTCACGGACTTTGCCCACGTCCCGACGTTTGCAATGCTGACGCTGGTCATCCTCGCACTGCTGCGGCAGACGCTGTCGCGACGCGGCGGCAGTTTCGCGCGCGACGGCGCCCTGGCCATTGCGCTGGCGCTGGCGCTCGGCGTGCTCATCGAAGTCGTGCAGGGGGCGATCGGGCGCGACGCATCGACGGCGGACGTGCTGCGGGATGCGCTCGGCGCATTTCTGGCGATCGGCTTGCTGGTGTTCTTCCGCGCGGGCAGTCACGCCACGCGGGAGGCGCGGGCGGTTCGAGTCGTCGGCCTGCTGACGGCCGTGTTCTGTGCGGTGGCGGCGCTCGCGCCCCTCGGCGTCGTGGCGGCCGCCTACCTCGAGCGCAATCGGAACTTCCCGGTGCTCGCGGACTTCGCCTCGCCGCTCGGAGCGTACTTCCTCAACTACGACAGAGACGAGCTCGAGGTCGAACCCGAGCGCTTGCCGAGGAAGCTGGCCGGCGACGCCGCGCCGGTGCACTGCGTCCACGTGCGCATCGCGAACGGCTCGAAATGGTGGGGATTGTTTCTCACCGAACCCCTGCCCGACTGGCGCGGCTACGATCGTCTCGTGCTGGACATCGCAAATCCGACCGATGCGCCGCTCGTGCTGAACCTGCGCGTCCGCGACCGGCGCCAGTTCCGTGCGAGCAAGGCAGGCTACTCGACACGCCTCACGGTCGCGCCGCGTTCGCGGGAGACCACCACGGTGCTGCTCGACCGGTTCACGACCGCCTCCGGCACCCGGCTCGTCGACGCCCGCAACGTCGGCCTCGTTCTGCTCAGCCGGAACAGGCGCAACCGCGCCGACGAGTTCTACGTCATGCGCGCCTGGCTGGAGTGAGCCGCGCTATTCGAGCAGCGACCGCAGCATCCATGCCGTCTGTTCGTGCACGGTGAGTCGCTGAGTGAGCAGGTCGGCCGTCGGCTCGTCCTGCGCTTCCTCCACGGCCGGCATCAGTTCGCGTGCGGTCCTGGCGACCGACTCATGCCCCTTCATCAGGATGCGCACCATCTCCATGGCCTTGGGCGGGTCCATCGGCGCGTCGGGCAGCGAGCTCAGCTTGCCGAACGCCGCATAGGAGCCCGGCGCGACGTGCCCCAGCGAACGGATGCGTTCGGCGATCGGGTCGACCGCGTTCCAGAGTTCCGTGTACTGCTCCATGAACATCGCATGGAGGCTGTTGAACATCGGCCCGGTCACGTTCCAGTGAAAATTGTGCGTCGTGAGATAGAGCATGTACGTGTCCGCCAGCAGGCGGCTCAGGCCCGCGCAAATGGTCTTGCGCCCCTGGTCGCTGATCCCGAGGTCGATTCGCCGTTTCTTCTTCGCCATATGTGCGCAGCCTCCGTCGTCGTCGATGCGATGGACTCACCATAGCGCAGCCTGCTGGCTGCGCTGAATGACGGATATCCGCCGTTCACCTCGTATTCTCACAAACGCTTCGCGTTCGTATCAGTATTACGAACAGTTATTATTTGCGTTAGGGTCTCGGCCCCAGCGAGCCGCATGCCCGCCAGAACGACCCGACCGAACGGAACATGCCACGGCCCGATTCGCTCAACCCGCCTTACCCTGGCGTTCCCGCATCGTTCGACGGGCGTGGACTGGGCCTCGTCATCGCGGGTCATGCGGCCGTGCTGGCAGCCCTCGTCGCCCTGCGCCCCGCGATCGAGCGCCCGCCTCCGCCCCGGCCGATCTTCGCCGACATCGTGCTGCCCGGCGTGGCGCCGGATGCCGTGCCGCAAGCGC
>JAYRRR010000087.1:0-2436 GCA_041910015.1 Steroidobacteraceae bacterium | reverse complement strand
TCGCGCACCGTGACCTTCGACTCGCAGCATTTCGCGGGGAATACAGCTGCGACGTCGGTGTTCTACGGCAAGCACCTGTTCTCCTCGCCTGTTGAGATCGCCGCCAATAGCTGGTTTGCGCTGACCGCAATGCCGCTCGACACGAGCAGCGACATCATCATGCACGAGTACAGCATCACGAACTTCTCCGGTGCGTCCAAAGCACTGGCAGTTCTGGGCGGCACAGTGAAAAAGGCGACGCGGCTGGACAATGCCGGGGCCGTCACCGAGGACGCGAACGCCATCATCGTGAACTTGGCGCCGATTATTAGTGGGATCGACGTGCCGGCCGCGGGCGCGAGCGTCGCGCTGCCGCCGGTGAGGATGGTCGGATGACCCTGGGCGACTTCGCGCCAGGCGGCGTGCTCGACTTCAAGTTCACGACGACGCGCCCAAGCACCGGCGCGCCGTTCACGCTGGCCGGCACGCCGGCGCTGTCGGTGTACAAGGACAACAGCACGACGCAGTCGACGAGCGGCGTGACCCTGACGGCTGACTTCGATGCGGTGACCGGACTCAACCATTGCCGGATCGACACCTCGGCTGACGGCACGTTCTACTCGGCCGGCTCGCATTTCGATGTCGTGATCACGACCGGCACCGTCGACTCGGTGAGCGCGGTCGGGTTCGTCGTCGGCCGGTTCACGCTCGCCAAGACCGCCGCACTGCGCCCGACGACAGCGGGCCGCACCTTGGACGTATCCGCCGGCGGCGAGGCCGGCCTCGATTGGGCGAACATTGGCAGCCCGACGACAGCGGTCAACCTGTCTGGCACGACGGTCAAGACCGCGACGGACGTCGAGACTGACACGCAGGACATCCAATCTCGCCTGCCGGCCGCACTGGTGTCCGGTCGCATCGACGCGAGCGTCGGCGCGATGGCGGCGAACGTGCTGACCGCCTCGGCCATTGCCGCCGACGCCATCACCGCGGCAAAGGTCGCAGCCGACGTGACGACAGAATTGCAGAGCGGGCTCGCAACGTCTGCGGCGCTGTCCACGCTCGACGGCAAGGTCGACACCATCAAGGCGAAGACGGACAACCTGCCAGCGAATCCGGCAGCCGTGAGCGACATCCCGACCGCGAACGCCATTGCCGATCAGGTGTGGGACGAGGCCATCGCGGGCCATGCGGGCGTCGGCTCAACGGGCGCTGCGCTGACTGCGGCTGGCGGCGACCCGTGGGCAACCGCGCTGCCGGGCGCATACGGCGCGGGCACGGCTGGCCAGATCGTGGGGGACTACCTAGACGCGGCGGTATCCAGCATCAGCGGCGGCGGGCTCGACGCGGCCGGCGTGCGTGCAGCCGTCGGCCTCGCGGCGGCGAACCTCGACACGCAGCTCGCGGCGATCGACGACTATCTCGACACGGAGGTCGCGGCGATCAAGGCCAAGACCGACAACCTGCCAAGCGACCCTGCGGATGCCTCGGACATCGCGACGGCGTTCGCCGGGGTGAGCACGAAGCTCGACACAATCGACGACTTCCTCGATACGGAAGTAGCCGCCATTAAGGCAAAGACGGACAACTTGCCGGCCGACCCGGCCGATCAGTCGGCCGTCGAGGCCGCCATCCTCGCCGCGTGGACTACTGCGCTGACCGAGTCCTACGCCAGCAACGGCGCGGCCTTCACGCCGGCTCAGGGCCTGTATGCGATTCACCAGATGCTGATGGACTTCTCAATCGCCGGCACGTCGATCACGGTCAAACAGCTTGGCGGGACCACGGCGTTTACCGTGACGCTGGACAGCGCCACCACGCCGACGAGCGCGAGCCGTGACTGATGTCAATTTCCAGCGTCGTCACTCGCGGCTATCGGACATCCATTGCGTCGGTGGTGCTGCGCGGCTACTCAGCCGGCGCGGCTGTAGAGACTCCCGAATCCGACTCGACGGCTGGGCTGCGCTACTACTCGCGCACGCTGGACATGCCCGGCGTCGTGCAGGCCGGGACGCTGTACTCGGCCGCCGAAATGGCCGGAATCATGGCCGGCAGTGGCCGCGCGCTGTTCACGGAAGTCGCTGCGCTGGTGTGCGTCATGGCTGAACTGGGCGAATCCGTCACCGTCAGCGGCGACACCATGACGGGCGTGGTGGTTACCCCCTACGCCGGCGCACTGATGGCCGGCACTGAAGTCGAAGGCCGGCGCATGGTGCTCTACGTGTCGGCCAGTGACTTCGACGACGCCGGTGGCGCATTGGGCGACGCCTGCACGGTGCGAAGCATCAGCTACACCATCGGCCGCATTGAGCGCTACGACGCGCCGCTCGTGCGCTTGGAACTCGTCCGATGAGCCACGCCGCCACGCAGATCCGCGACTGGTTCAAGGCCGCCTGCACGGGCGTTTCGGGGCTCCCGACGTGCACCGAGGGGACGCCGCGGCAGATCCAGAGCAAC
>JAYRRR010000086.1:0-9209 GCA_041910015.1 Steroidobacteraceae bacterium | reverse complement strand
GCCGGGTCCGTCGCAGCGGCTGCGGCCGCACCGGCCGCGAAGAAGTCGTCACACGGGCACGGCGGCGGCGAGCCCGCGTCGGCCCGCAGCGTCGCCGTGCTGTTCGGTGTCGGGGCGCTGCTGTTCTGGCTCGTCGGCGCATTCGCGCCGGCCTCGTTCCTGGCGCACTTCACCGTGTTCGTGCTGGCGTGCTTCGTGGGCTACATGGTGATCTGGAACGTCACACCGTCACTGCACACGCCGCTCATGAGCGTCACGAATGCGATCTCGAGCATCATTGCGGTCGGCGCGCTGATCCAGGTCGCGCCGCCGCTGGTCGCGGGGACGGCACAACGGCCCGACGGCCTGATCCTCGGCCTCGCCGTGGTCGGGCTCACGCTCACGGCGATCAACATGTTCGGCGGCTTCGCCGTCACACGTCGCATGCTCGCGATGTTCCGGAAATAAGAGAGCCGCCGGCATGACTTCCAACCTCGCAACGATGGCGTACATCGCCGCCACCATCCTGTTCATCCTGAGCCTCGGCGGCCTGTCGAACCCGGAGACGGCGCGACGCGGCAACCTCTACGGCGTCGTCGGCATGACCATTGCCGTGCTCGCGACGGTGTTCGGCCCGCGCGTCACGACGGCCGGCCTGCCGTGGATCGTCGGCGCACTCGCGATCGGCGGGGCCATCGGCCTCTACGCCGCGAAGCGAGTGCAGATGACCCAGATGCCGGAACTCGTCGCGCTGATGCACAGCCTCGTCGGCCTCGCGGCATGTCTCGTCGGCTTCGCCAGCTACGTCGACACGTCCATCGTGTTCGAGGGCGCCGAGAAGGCGATCCACGAGGTCGAGATCTATCTCGGCATCCTGATCGGCGCCGTGACGTTCTCGGGCTCGGTCATCGCCTTCGGCAAGCTCAACGGCCGCATCGACGGCAAACCCGTGCTGCTGCCCGGCCGTCACTGGCTCAACCTCACCGGCCTGCTGGTCGTGATCTGGTTCGGCACGCGGTTCCTGCACGCGCCCGACATCGCGGCCGGCATGCTGCCGCTCGTGGTCATGACGGTCATCGCGCTGCTGTTCGGCGTGCACATGGTCATGGCGATCGGCGGCGCCGACATGCCGGTCGTCGTCTCGATGCTGAACAGCTACTCGGGCTGGGCCGCGGCGGCTACCGGCTTCATGCTGTCGAACGACCTGCTGATCGTCACCGGCGCACTGGTCGGCTCATCCGGCGCGATCCTGTCGTACATCATGTGCCGCGCGATGAACCGCAGCTTCCTCAGCGTGATCGCGGGCGGCTTTGGCACGGGCGGTGGCGCCCCCGCTGCCGCCGCAGGCGGGGCGCAGCCGGCCGGCGAAGTGACCGCCATCAGCGCCGACGAAACCGCCGACCTGCTGCGCGACGCGAACAATGTGATCATCGTCCCGGGCTACGGCATGGCCGTCGCGCAGGCGCAGCACACGGTCTACGAGATCACCCGGCTCCTGCGCGGCAAGGGCGTGAACGTGCGTTTCGGCATCCATCCGGTGGCGGGCCGCATGCCCGGTCACATGAACGTGCTGCTCGCCGAGGCCAAGGTGCCGTACGACATCGTGCTCGAGATGGACGAGATCAACGATGACTTTCCGCAGACCGACGTTGCGATGGTCATCGGCGCCAACGACATCGTGAACCCGGCCGCCGAAGACGACCCGACGAGCCCGATCGCCGGCATGCCCGTGCTGCAGGTCTGGAAGGCGAAGACCTCGATCGTCATGAAGCGTTCGATGGCCTCCGGTTACGCGGGCGTCGACAATCCGCTGTTCTACAAGGACAACAACCGGATGCTGTTCGGCGACGCGAAGAAGATGCTCGACGAGGTGCTCGGCGCGCTGAAGTAAGGTGCCGGGAAGCAAGGTGGGGGTGTTACGGCCCTGCGGAAACTGACCAGACCCAGACCGAAACACCTTGCAGTCGTCAGCGGACCACCTGGGCGGTTTCCGAATCCCGTAACACCGGCACCTTGTCAGGATGCGAATCACCGTCACACCGGGCCCTGGTGATCGGGGCGATGTCGGCGAGGCGGAATTCCGCGGGCTGCAATTGCCGGGTCGCGCGCAATTCGACAAGCACGGCGTGGCGCGCAAGCCGCGCCCGTGCCGCGTCGCGGCACGGATTCCACCGGCGGGGATTGGGCAGGATGCCGGCGAGCAGTGCGGCCTCCGCCCAGTCGAGCTGGTCCGCCGCCTTGCCGAAATAGCGGCGTGACGCCGCCTCGACGCCGACGATGCCGTCGCCCCACTCGGCCACGTTCAGGTAGACGGTCAGGATCTCGTCCTTGGTCAGTGCGCGCTCGAGGCGCCGCGCCAGGATGGCCTCACGAATCTTGCGTCGCAGCCGCTTGTCCGGGCTCAGGAACAGGTTCTTGACCACCTGTTGCGTGATGGTACTGGCGCCGCGCTCGTAACGACCCGCGCGCAGGTTGATCACGAGCGCCCGGCCGATTTCCGCGTAATCGAGGCCCGAGTGAAAGTAGAAGCCCGGGTCCTCCCAGGCGACGACCGCTACACGGACGCGCGGGGAGATGGCCCACAGCGGCAGCCACGTTCCGTGGCCGAGAGGCTGCCAGTGCTCGAAGAGCTGGCCGCGCAGAGCGTCCGCGGCCGGAAGGCGGCTCGCCTCCCAGGCCAGCCAGCCGGCCAGCAGCGGTGCCGCGGCCGCCGCCGCCATCACCCCCCGCCATCCGCGCCGCACCCTGCGGCCGCCTGCGCCGTCAGTGGCTGCCGCCGTAATGCGGACGCGGCGGAGGCGGCTTCTCGTGCCACTCCGCGCGGAACCGTGCATAAGCGCTGCGCCCGTGCATCAGGTACTCGATCGCGCCCGGTCCGAGCTTGAGGATGAGCCCGAAACCCAGCAGCCCCGGCGTGGGAATGCTCTTCGTGACATAACGCGCGTCGACCGAAGCCATGTAGTCGCGGCCGCGGATCGGGCCGGACGGCGAGGGGCAGTCCGTCGGCTCGATCAGGAATACCGACATGCCCGCGGCATCGGTCGTCGTGCGCAGGCCGCCCGCCGTGCCGGTCAGCAGGCTGCCGTTGCGCAGCATCTCCGAGTGCATGTGCAGCAGCGGCGACAGTTCCGGACGGAAGTCCCACGTCAACTCGACGTCCTTCAGCCCGCCGTTGGGCGGCATCTGCTTGCCGGCGAGCCAGCCGCACTTCAGGACCGAGTCCGGCACGCCCTGCGAGTCGAACGTGACCGTCGCCTGGATGCCGGCCACGTGGCCTTCGCCGCCGTGCCGCAGGTGAATCGTGTACGGCTGGGGCTCGAGCTTGATGTTCATGCCATACAACACGAGCAGGTCGCCGATGGCGCCGGCGACGCCAGTCGCATTGCCGATGAATCCGATCGCCTTGCCCGCCGCGCCCGGCAGTTCCTGCCCGATCTCGCCGAGGATGTCCGTGCCGCGGCCCCAGTAGCCCTGCTCGTCGTCGCCCTTGATCATGTCGCAGGGCGAGCCCGCGTGCGCCGTCGACACCAGCGACGGCAGCCAGTCGAGGCTGACTTTCCGTCCCTTGCCCGGCGGGCGCGTGAAGAAGTCGAGCATGATGAGGGCCGACTGCAGCGGATCGACGCGGACGCGCGGATCGGTGAAACGAGCCGTTTCGTCGAGGGAATACGGCACGCCTTGCTGCCGGGCGAGGCCGTCCGTGAGCAGCACGATGAAACTCATCGGGTCGTCGGGCTTCTGCACGGCCTTGCGGTAGCGGCGCTCGAGTGCCTGCGAAAGGGCCGTCACTGCCGGCCCGGGTTCCTCGAGCGACAGCAACCCCGCACCGAGCATCGCGCCGTGGTCGGCATAGCTCATGTCGTTGTTCTGGTGGAACGCGTGAGCGAGCATCCGCCACTGGAAATCGTAAAGGAACAGATCCGTCGGCTTGCGTTCTGCGCCGGCCAGCAACTGGCGCCCCTCGTGCGTATAGATGCCGAGGTGGATCCGCTCGAACGCCGTCCGCATGAGGTCGGCCACCTCCTGCTCGCTTTTCGCGCCCGCGATCTGGCCCGCGAGCACGTAGGCCGGATGGCTGGCGAGCGGATGGCTGAGGTACGGATTGACCCCGGGCGCCGCGGCCGGTGGCGGGGTAGGCTGCACGATGCGCACCTCGTGGCCCTGCCGCTCGGCCTTGCGCACGCATTCCTGGTCGCCCGCCGTGCATTCGACGACGACTGGCTGCATCGCCTCGGAGGCCTTCTGCCTGATCGCGCCCTCGGCGGCGCGCTTGAGGTCGTCGAACAGGCTGCCGGCGAGCGCCATCGGCCCGGACAGCACCGCGAACGCCGCGACGATCCGCAGCGTCGCCCGGACGGCACGACGAGAGGCCACAGATGCATTGCCGCGCATGTCTCTCCCCCCCCCCTGGATTCTCTTGACCGGAGCCGGACCGCCGGTCGCGCGTCGGGCGGCTGTTTTGACTCCCTTTTAGCGCATCGCGTCGCCGCTGCACAAGAAAGATGCGGTGACGGATTCCCCCCCCGATTCGCGACACAGCGCGTGCCACATCTGTGAGCCGCATCGCAGTCGGGACCTGTCGCGCCTCTAGATCGGCCCACGCCGGCCGACATCGCTGACAGACCAGAGGGACTGACAAGGGGGGCTGGGCCCCCATGAGGAGACCGCGTCGTCGGCACTACGCTGGATCGTGCCGGAACCGTCCCACCGACATGCGCAGACCGACCTCGCGCCTTGCCGTCATGCACGACGGCTGCACGCTGCTCGAGACCATGATCGCGGTGTTCGTCACCGCCATGTTGCTCGCGGAGGCGGTGCTCGCGGGCATGCGCGCCCCGCTGACGGCCCCGCAGAGCCGCGACGACACCGTGCGCGCGCGCGACGGTACCTTCGTCGGCCTCGCCGCGGACTACTGACGTGGCCGGGCGGCTCGCGGTCAATCTGCGCACCCGCATCGCACGCGATGCATTCACGACCTTCCTGATCGCGGCGGCATTGCCCCTGCTGGTCGCCGGGCTGGTCGTCGAGCCGCTGGCCCACTCGCGACTGACGCGCCAGGCGCAGTTGCGACTGCAGGGCGCCGCCGAGGCCTACGGGCTCGCCGTGTTCAGCCGCCTCGAACTGGCGGAGCGCTCGCTGACCCTCGCGCCGGCGGCTGCGGGCCGGCCTGCCGTGACCGACCCGATCGACGCGTTCATCACCGTCGTCACCGAACGTACGGGCGGTGCGACGAACCCGCGCGACGACGCGCTGGCCGCGCCCGTGCTCGAGGAAGCCCGTCGCCGACTCGCCGCCTCGTCGACGCCGCTGATCGTCATGGAAGTCGTCGGCCGCCCCGCCGGCGACATCCTGCTGGCGGCGAGGCGGCCGAACGGGGTGGCCTACGGCGTGCTGCGGCCGGACTACCTGTGGGGCGACCCCGAGCACTTCCCCGCCGGACTCGGCTTCTGCGTGCGCTTCGCCTCCGGCCACCAGGTCTGCCACTCCCGCCCGACCGACGAACTCGACGCGCAACCGACGCTGCGAGGCCACCGGGACCTGTTCCTGCGCGCGGCCTTCGGCGCAGACAACTGGCGCATCGAAGCGCGTCAGGCACGGTCGGAAGCCCTCGCCTCGCTGCACGTCCTGCGTCTCGGCTGGCTGATCGCCTTCGTCACCTGCTTCGCGCTCGGCGTCCTGCTCAGCCTCATGCGCATCCGGCGCCGGCACGCGCCGCTCGAACAGCTCATGGCGGCGACGGAACGCATCGAGCATGGCGTGCTCGACCAGCCCGCCGCGATCGCGAGCGGCGACGAGTACGCGATCGTCGGCGGGGCACTCGACCGCGCCGCGCTCGCCCTGCGCGACCAGCTCAGATTGCAGGGCATCCGGGCGCGGCTCGACCGCGCCATCGTGCGTGCGGAGCCGCTGGAATCGACGTTCGCGGACCTGCTGCCGGAAATCGGCGGACTGATCGGCCGCGAGGGAGCGCTCGCGATCCTGATCCAGCCCGATGGACGCAGCGCCCGGCTGTTCCTCAGCACGGGTGACGCGATGTCCATCGGTGGCGAAGTCGTGATCGAGGCGGTCGAGCCGCTGCGGCGCGCGGTCGCGGCCGGCGTACTCGAGTCGACGTCGCACGCGGACTCGCGCCTGCTGCAACCGGTGTGGCGCGCGGGGTACCGCCGCGCCGCGCTGTGGCCAATCCAGTCCGAGGAAGGGCTCGCGGGCGCCCTTGGCGTGACGTGCACGGGCTGTCTCACGGCGACGAGCCAGGAGGCCGGGCGTCGTCTCGCGGACCACCTGGCGATCGCCGTCTCCGACATGCGGCGGCGCGAGGAACTCGTGCACCGCGCTCACCACGACGACCTGACCGGGCTGCCGAACCGCACGCTGCTGCTCGAGCGACTGCAGTTCGAATGCCGGCGCGCCGCGCTGGCCGGAACGCGGCTCGCGGCACTGTTCGTCGACCTCGATCGCTTCAAGCTGCTCAACGACTCGCTCGGCCACGGCGCCGGCGACGCGATGCTGCGCGCGCTCGCCGGGCGTCTCGTCGATCTCCTGCCGCACGATGGCACCGTGGCGCGGCTCGGCGGCGACGAGTTCATGCTGGTGATCGAGATCCGCTCGGCCGACGACGCGGCGCGATTCGCGACGCGCGTGATGAGCGCGATCAGCGCGCCCGTGACCGTCCTCGGCAGCAGCTTCATCTGTTCCGCGTCGATCGGCATTGCCGTGTTTCCCGACGACGGCGACGATGCCGCGACGCTCATGCGCAACGCGGACACCGCGATGTATCGCGGCAAGGCGCGCGCACGCGGTTCGGTCGTGTTCTTCGAGGACAGCATGAACGCCGCACTGCAGCGTCGCGTGTATCTCGAACGCGAGCTGCGCGCCGCGCTGCGCGGGCGACAGATCTGGCCGGCATTCCAGCCCAAGACGGAACTGCGCAGCGGTCGTCTCTGCGGCGCCGAGGCGCTCGCACGCTGGACGCACCCCGAGCAGGGCCCGATCTCGCCGGGCGAGTTCGTGCCCGTCGCCGAGGAGGCGGGGCTGATGCCGGAACTCGGCTGGCTGATGCTCGAATCGTGTTGCGAGCAGATCGCGCGCTGGCGCGACGCGGGCATCGACGTCGTGCCGGTGGCCGTCAACGTGTCGATGGTGCAGCTCACGGACAACGGCTTCGCGAGCCGGGTGCTCGACACGCTGGCGCGCTTCGACCTGCCACCGCACTGCCTCGGCATCGAAGTGACGGAGAGCATGCTGATCCAGCAGCTCGACGTCGTGCTGCTGCAGCTCGAGCGACTGCGGGATGCCGGCATCGAGATCGGCATCGACGACTTCGGCACCGGCTACTCGTCGCTGGCGGCGTTGCGCCGCCTGCCCGCCGACGTGCTGAAGATCGACCAGTCGTTCGTGCGCGACATGGCCGCGAGCGCCGACGGCCTCGTGCTGGTGGAGACGATCATGGCGATGGCGCGCGCGCTCGGCCACACGGTCGTGGCGGAGGGCGTCGAGACGCCGGAACAGCTCGCGATCCTCGACGAGATGGGCTGTCATCAGGCGCAGGGCTGGCTGATCGCCCCACCCCTGCCGGCGGCGGAGTTCGCCGAACTGCTCGTGCCCGCCCGTGAGTTGCGGAGCGCGGCGATCGCCGCGGCGTGAGACCAGGAGGAGACCAGGAGGTGCCGGTGTGACGGTTCCGGCAACTCCCCGGCACACCGGGTTACCGGAGCCTTAGCACCGGCACCCCGGCCGGATCGAGCCATTCGAGCAGGCCGAGACCGAACGCGGCGGCTCCGAACAGCACGAGCAACAGCCCGCCAAGCAGCGCGGGCGCATGCAGCAGGCCGACGGCGAGCCGGTCGCGCCACGAACGCGTCGCCCGGCGGAATCCGATCGCGAAGCCGAGCCCGTAACAGATCAAGCCTGCCCCGAGCGGCAGCAGCGCGCGATGCGGGCGCGCGAGCAGCGCGTCCCGCAGGGCATCGGTGCTCATGCCCGCCAGGTACGCCAGCGCGACGACCAGCACACTGGCGCCGAGGATGGCCCAGGCGAGGCCATAGGGCACGGCGGCCAGACCCTCGTAGATGAAATAGCGATGCGTGCGCGGCGTCATCGTGCCACCACGAATGAACAGCAGCCGCCTCTCACGGAGCGCGAATGCGCCGATCGCGATCGCGTTCAGTCCGAGGCCGGCGACGCCGGTGGCCGCCAGACGCGACAGGCCGAGCGCAAAGCCGCCAGTCAGTGCCGCAAACGACAGTGCCGGCGCGACGAAGCACTGCGCCATGACACGACGCTCGACGCGTGCGTATTCGTCGTCAGTGGCTGGAATGCGTCCGCCGGTGAACGGCAGCGGCGGATCGGGAATGCCGGCAGTCGCATCGCCCCGATGCGACTCGACCGCCGATGTCGGCGCATCATCGCGCATGATCCTGGTGTCCCGGTATGTCTCGGTGCCGGTGTTGCGGTATCGGCAACCCGGTGTGCCGGAGCGGTTGCCGAAACCGCAACACCGGCACCTTACGCCCGATCGTCGCGGTCGTCGCGCCGGTCCTCGTGACGTCGGCGCATGCGCTCGCGCTCCTCCGGCGTCGCGTCCCGCCACTTCTGCTTCATGCGCTCCCGCTCTTCCGGCGACATCTCGCGCCAGCGCTCGCGCAGTTCGTCGCGCCGCTCGGGTGGCAGGTCGCGGTACTTGTGGTAACCCTCGCGCAGGCGCTGCTGGTCCTCCGGTGGCAGCTCGCGAAACCGTTCGTAACGCTCGCGGGCGCGCTGACGGTCCTCGGGCGGCAGGTTGCGCCAGTGCTGCATGCGTTCGCGGGCGCGCGAGCGCTGTTCCGGCGACAGCTCGCCCCATCGCTCGGCGCCGCGCGCCATCGCCTCGCGTCGCGCGGGCGGCAGCGCATCCCACTGGCGGCGGTATGGCTCGAGCACGCGCTGCTGCTCGGGCGACAGGTCCGACCACGCGGGCCCCGCCGCGGCGGCCGCGTCGCGATCGCCGTCGGCCCGCACGACCGGCGCGCCCAACACGAACGCCACGAGCAGGGCGTGGACGAGTGCTTTCCTGACTCGAACGACGTTCATCGGTGCTCCACGGCGGCCGTCATCCCTGGCCATTGCTGCTGTCGGCGGCCGCGACCCATTCGTAGAACTCGAGATCCTCGTCAGCCGTCGCGATCTCGAACTCCTCACCCGCCGCGAGCATCTCGAGCGACTCGCGCCCTGCCGTTGCCGGATCGGCGGCG
>JAYRRR010000085.1:0-6342 GCA_041910015.1 Steroidobacteraceae bacterium | reverse complement strand
CGTTTTCGATCACTATTCCGGTCACGGTGGGCCTCCTTGCGTCGGCGGTGCGACGTGATGCAGAAGGAATGGATGCGCGACGTCATTCGTACGCCACGGTGCTACGGATGCGATAATCGACACATGCGCCTCACCGACTACACCGACTACACGTTGCGCGTACTGATCTACTGTGCGTCGAATCCCGATCGCCTGGTCACGATCGGCGAAATGGCCGATGCCTATGCGATCTCGCGCACGCATCTCATGAAAATCGTGCATGACCTCGGCCGGCAGGGCATTCTCGAAACCGTGCGCGGCCGGGGTGGCGGCCTGCGTCTGCTGCGGGCGCCTTCCGGAATCTCCGTGGGTGAAATCGTGCGACGCGCGGAAGGCGACTTCACGATGGTCGAATGCTTCGATAGGCGCACGAACAGCTGTCGCCTGACACCGCACTGCACGTTCAGGCGCGCCCTCGGGCGTGCGCTCGATGCATACTTCGCCGTACTCGACGAAGTGACGCTCGAGGAAGTGTCGTCCCGCAGGTCCCCGACCGGCCGTGCGACGGCCCTGATTCCGATGCGCGGACGGCGTTGAGCCCCACATGGTTCGGTCCTGGCCGCCTCCGTTCGAAGGCGGCCCGTCGGTCACGCCGAAGCGGACCCCGTGAAGCGCGGGAACAGCACGTTGTTCTCGAGGTGGATGTGCTCGCGCAGGTCCTTGACGAACTTCGCGGTGCCGCCGTAGAGCGCGGTCCACGAGCGGCAGGCATCGGCAGGCAGGTCGAACTCGTGGGCCAGTTCCTCGATCTCTGCCAGTCTCGCCCCGTGCTCCCGGTGTTCGTCCCGCATCACCGCGACGGGATGTCCGACCATCGGCCCGCCTCCCGCGCGCAGCAGCGGAAACAGCACGGCTTCTTCCTTGCTCATGTGTTCATGCAATTCGAGGCGAAGCATCTCCAGTGCATCGGCGAGGCCCCTGGGCGCCTCCGGATGAGCCGCATGGACGGCCTCGACCTTGCGCGACAGTCGAACCAGTTCCAGGAGCTCACGACGGTGCGTCTCGTGATATCGATACTGGATATGCTCGATGAGCGAGTCGGTCGGCTCCGGTGCGACGCCGTCAGCCGCCGCGCGAAGTTCGTCGAGCGACGCTTCGAGCGCCGCAACGTCCACGCCGCGGGCGCGGGCCGCCTCGCCCAGCAGAACGTCGCCGTTGCAGCAGAAGTCGATTTTCGACGCACGGAACAGTGCCGTCGCGCCGGGCAGACTCGCCGCGATTTCTCCGACCTGGCGGTCGCGGAATGGTTTCCGTGTGGCTTCAGCGTGCGGTTCGCCGGTCATGTCCGATGCCTTCCCGATGATGTGCAGGTGATGGGGATGGTGATGTAAAGATACATTCCCTCTCTATCTTTTACTGTAATCCTCGGTGGGATCGAAAGCAATACAGCTCGCCGACCGGGAGCCATGAGCCGCGCGAACCCATGATTGACGTTTATACAAGTGCTCGTATAATGTACCCATGAAGCGCGTCCGGTTCGTCGGCAGCGCCCAGCAGGACTTGGCTGCGTTTCCGAAAGCTGCCCGTACCCGCGTCGGCTTCGAACTGTTTGCCGTGCAGATGGGGCGCGAGCCGGCTGATTGGAAGCCGATGCCAGGTGTTGGCGCGGGAGTCTGTGAGATCCGCGTGCGGGATGCCTCCGGTGCCTGGCGGCTCATCTACGTGGCCCGTTTTCATGACGCCGTGTACGTGCTGCATGCGTTTCAGAAGAAGTCACAGAAGACAGCTCGCGCCGACATCGATCTCGCGAAAGACCGCTATCGGGTCGCCCGCGACCTGTCTGAAGGAGCGAAACGTGGCTAAGAAGGTGACCGAGTCGTCTGGAAACGTCTTCCTCGACCTGGGATTCCCGCCGCACGAGGCGGAGGTCCTGCTGCTGCGCGCACGCCTCGCGGAGGCACTGCGCCACTGGATCGACCGCGAGCAGCTCACGCAGGCCCGAGCCTCGAAGCGATTGGGTATTACTCAGCCGCGAATCTCGGAGATCACCCGCGGCAAAGTCGAGCTGTTGTCGCTCGACTATCTGGTCGGCTTGTGTGCCAAGGCCGGCATTCCCGTGAATCTGAAGCTTGCCGCCTGAGTGCCGCGTGTGGCACTGCCTCAGGAACGCTCCTGCGTCCACCCGTCTTGATAGAGGTGGCCGGCGAGCACGCCCAGGCGGGCGGTCAGCACGTAATTCTCACCGTCCTCGATCAGCGCTGAGCGTGTGTCCCGATAGATCTTTTCGATGGGATATTCGCGTGTGGTCGCGTTGCCGCCGAAAAGCTGGAAGGCTTCGTGGACGACTTTCATCGCCTCCTCCGTAACGCTCACCTTGGACTGCGCCGTTGCGTAAGGATGCCCTTGCGGCGAATAGCGCGAGTACGCCAAGGCGCGGCGTGCGGTCGCGCGCGCCATTTCGAGGCGCCGAAACATTTCCCCGAGGCGAAACTGGGTCATCTGGTGCTCGATCAGCATCGCACCACCCTGCTTGCGCCGGTGGCAGTAGGCGAGTGCAAGTTCGAAGGCAGCCCGCGCGGCTCCGACGAAAACCTGGCACATGTGCGTTCCGCCGTGGGACCAGGTCGATGCCAGGTTGCCGTGGTATTCGTCCCTGAGCGCGACCGCGAAGCGCCTGGGCACCTTGACGTTGTCGAAAAAGATCTCGCCCTGCGGCAGCGCACGCTGGCCGATCTTGTCCAGAGGCTTGCCGCGCGAAATCCCGGGAAGGTCGAGGGGGATGATCACGGCCACCCCGTTCGTGAACGGGGCCTTTTCACCCTTGCCGTGGAATCCGTCTCCGTAGTCGGCTGCGATGTGTGCCAGAGCGACCTGTGCCACGGCTCCATTCGAGACCCACGCTGAACTCTGGCCGTTGATGACGATCTCATCCGCGCCGACTTTTGCCGTCACGTTTCCCGTCGCCTGCGAGCCGCCCCGGATCAGGTCCTCTTTGAAAAGGACGCCCGAGTCGGACCCGCGATCCGGCTGGGTGATGAGCCAGCAGCCGATCTTGCCGACACACAGGTCGATCAGTTCCCGGTTGCCGACGGAGTTCGCCATCATCGACGGTGCAGTCGCGGCGCCGAGTGAAATCGCGAGACCTGCATCTCCCCAACCGAGCTCCTCACCGATCACCGATTCGATGCGGACGGCAGTCTCCGGCGGGAAGTGACTGATGAGTTCTGGGTCCAGGCCCAGCTTCGCGCTTTCGACCATTGCGACCCAGTAGGGGGAGCCGGGAGCGATCACGTCTTCCGGCGACATCCTGTCGAGCTGCCGTCCGATCGGACGCAAGACATCGCGAGCGAAGCGATGGACGCTCTGCTGGATCGCGCTTTCCTCTTCGCTCGCCGGCGTATCGAAGCCGGTTGCGCTCACGAATGGCAGCCCAACGGACTCTTGCACGCGCATCATTGGTACGTTCCTTTCTCTCAGTCTCTGCTCAATATGTGGACGGCCAGGGCCGCCTCCTCGATGCCCTGCATCCCACCGCCGTTTTCCTGGATCGCGTGACGTGCACCCTGCACCTGTCGCGGTCCTGCTTCATGGCGCAGCTGCGTCACGAGTTCATGGAGTTGCCCGATGCCGGTGGCACCCAGCGGGTGGCCCTTGGATTCGAGGCCGCCCGAGGTGTTGATCGGAATGCGCCCGCCCAGCGTGAAGTCGCCCCGCGCCGCCGAAGGGCCGCCTTCTCCGAACTTCACGAGACCCAGGTTTTCGGCCTGGATGATTTCGCCCATGGCCGCCGCGTCGTGGAGCTCGGCCACGTGCATGTCCTCGGGGCCCAGACCAGCCTGTTCGTAGGCCTGGAGCGCCGCGAGGCGTCCGATGGCCTTGTGCGGTTCGTCGATGGTCCTGTGCGTGAAGCTGCGGATCACGCTGGCCGCAACGCGGACGCAGCGCTTTCGATCGGCGCCGATGCGCTGCAGTCCCGCTTCGGTGCAGAGAATCGCGGCCGCAGCACCGTCCGAAAGCGGCGCGCACATCGGCAACGTGAGTGGATACGTGATTGGCGGCGCGGCGAGCACTTCGTCGACCGTGAACGGCCTGCGAAACTGGGAGTCAGGATTGTGGACCGAGTGCGAGTGGTTCTTCGCGGACACGGCCGCGATCTGGCGTTGCGTCGTGCCGTAGGTCTTCATGTGGTAGCGGCACATCGCGGCGTACACGGTCATGAAGCGGCTGTACGGCTTGTCGGACTCGGATCCCGGCGGCGGGACGACCCCATCACCCATCCGGGCCAGCGTCGCTGCGTTCTCTTCAATTCGGGACACGTCCCATCCCGCGTCGAACAGCGCCATCGATCGGGACTTGTCGGCGACGTTCATCTTCTCCGCGCCGAGCGCCAGCGCGACGTCGCACGCACCGGCCTGCAGGGATCGGATGGCGAGGTGGACCGCGGTGGCTACGCCGTCGGCAACTGGGACCTGTCCGTCTATTGCAACAACGTCTTCGACAAAGCTCGGCAGACCGGCGCCTATGACCTGACCAGTACCGCGGGCTATGGCACCCACACGTATATGGCGCCGCGGTGGTGGGGTGTCACCGCGCACTACGGATTCCATGACCTGTAAGGACGAACGTTCTGCGTAGTGGGCTTTCAACGAGTCCCTGACTGTGGACAGGCGTGCAACTCTGACCAGGTTCGGGTGCGTGGTGGCCGTCGACACGAACGTCGTCGTCCGGTTGCTGGTCAACGGCGAGCCGGACCTCGTCCGGGCCCCGTAAGCTGCGGAGTTCGCCACTTTCGACCGCGCGCTCGCCAAGGCCGGCAAGCAACCCGGCCGGTCCGGCTGGCCTGACCAGGCGACCCGCGGGCTTCAGCGCGCCGCGGCGGCGCGACCTTGCACGCGGTCGTGCGCCGACTCGAGCGTGTTCTTCATGAGCATCGCGACCGTCATTGGCCCGACGCCGCCGGGCACCGGAGTGATGAACGAGGCGCGTTGCTTCGCCACGTCGAACTCGACGTCGCCGACGAGCTTGCCGCTCGGCAGGCGATTGATGCCGACGTCGACCACCACGGCGCCGGGCTTGATCCACTCGCCGCGCACGATGCCCGGCTTGCCGACGGCGACGACGAGGATGTCCGCCATCGCGACGTGCTGTTCGAGGTTCTGCGTGAAGCGGTGGCAGACTGTCACCGTGGCGCCGGAGAGCAGCAGCTCGAGCGCCATCGGGCGGCCGACGATGTTCGACGCCCCCACGACGACGCAATGGCGGCCCTTGGCCGTGATGCCGGACTTTTCGAGCAGCCGCACGACGCCATAGGGCGTGCAGGGACGAATCAGCGGATGGCGTTGCATCAGCCGCCCGACGTTGAACGGGTGGAAGCCGTCGACGTCCTTGGTCGGGTCGATCGTCTCGATGATCCGGCGCTCGTCGATGTGGTCGGGCAGGGGCACCTGGACCAGGATGCCGTCGATCGCGTCGTCGGCGTTCAGTTCCTCGATCAGCGACATGAGTTCCGTCTCGGTCGTGGACTGGGCGAGGTCGTGGCTGTGCGAGACGATGCCGCATTCCTCGCAGGCGAGGCGCTTGTTGCGGACGTAGACCTGCGAGGCCGGGTTGTCGCCGACGAGGACCACGGCGAGCCCCGGCCGGCGCAGGCCGCGCGTCGCCAGCCGGTCCGTGGCGAGACGGACCTCGCGCTTGATCTCCGCCGCGACGGCCTTGCCGTCGATGATTTTCGCGGACGGGGTCGGTTCGGGGCGGGTCGTCATGGGAGCGGTTCTCAGCGTGATGAGATCGGCGAGCCGAATATTTTCGCAGAGAGCTGCCGCGCTGTCGTCGAACCGGACGTTCCGAAATTGACGCTGCCGGGGCCGGTCCGTATGATTCGCCCTCCCGTGCGGGGCCCCGGGCGATGGCGCAACCGTCGACCGAGGCCTGGCGACGACGGCAGGTCGGTCGAGCATGGCGGGGCATGGCGCAGTCTGGTAGCGCATCTGCTTTGGGAGCAG
Organism: Steroidobacteraceae bacterium; assembly: GCA_041910015.1. Classification (GTDB taxonomy): domain Bacteria; phylum Pseudomonadota; class Gammaproteobacteria; order Steroidobacterales; family Steroidobacteraceae; genus RPQJ01. The sequence goes on along the minus strand of JAYRRR010000085.1, from coordinate 361 downwards.
AGGGTCGGGGGTTCGAATCCCTCTGCCCCGACCACTCGGATGAGCGACACTGCTGCGACACATGCGCCCGTAGCTCAGCTGGATAGAGCATCGGCCTTCTAAGCCGAGGGTCGCAGGTTCGAGTCCTGCCGGGCGCGCCAATACCGCTTTGGTCGTTGGCGCGGGACGAGTGGATTGAATTGCACGCCGGACGATGGTGGACGTAGCTCAGTTGGTAGAGCCCCGGGTTGTGGTCCCGGCTGTCGTGGGTTCGAGTCCCATCGTCCACCCCACCTTTCGCGTGGGCCGTTAGCTCAGTTGGTAGAGCTGCTGACTCTTAATCAGTAGGTCGTAGGTTCGAGTCCTACACGGCCCACCACTT
>JAYRRR010000084.1:0-14220 GCA_041910015.1 Steroidobacteraceae bacterium | reverse complement strand
CCACCTACGGCGACCACTTCGAGCAGGACTTCAGCAATGACAGCGGCAGCCTGACGCTCGCCTACCGTGCGACCGACGATACCAACGTATTCCTGCGCTGGGCCACGGGCTACCGCAGTGGCGGCTACAACGGCGAGATCTACAACAATCCCGTCAAAGAGGAGACGCTCGAAACGCTCGAGCTCGGCGTCAAGTCCGACGTGCTGCCGGGCGTGCTGCGCGTGAATGCGTCGATCTTCGGGTACACATACGATGACATCCAGGTCGCGATGCTCCGCCTGGTCAACGGACAGCCGACGTCGTTCACCGGCAACGCAGGCAAGGCCGAACGCTGGGGCTCGGAGCTCGAGCTTCAATGGGCCGTCACGGACGACCTGCTCGTCTCGGCGAGCTGGGCGCACATGGAGGGCGATTTCGAGGAGTATCCGCCGCATTGCGGCACGGGCGACTACCTGACCACCTGCATCGATACCGACGACCTGGCGAGGCGCCCGAACTCGCCCGACGACCAGTTGAGCGTGGTGGCCGACTGGGTCGTCGCAAGGCGCGACTGGGGCGACGTCATCGCGCATGCGGACGTGTTCTGGCAGGACGACTCCTACGCGACTGCCCTGTGGACCGGATCCTACGAGATCGAAGGCGGCGCGTATCCATACATCTACGAGCCGATCGTCCTCGCGGACCGCACGATCGCGAACCTCCGCCTCGGCATCGAGAATGTCGAGCTGCCGACCGGCAGGCTGCGTGCCGCGCTCTGGGCACGCAACCTGTTCGACGAGGAGTACAACACGTTTGGCATCAACTTCGGTGCCCTGGGCCCGATCACGGCCACCTACGGAGAGCCGCGCACCTACGGCATCGACCTGGCCTGGGAGTTCTGAACGCTCGTCCAAGGCAGCCGCAAGGCTTGCCAGGCGCGCGTCGTCCGGCGGAGTATTGGAGGCATCATGCATTAGCGGGATGTTCGCCTGCGATGGGCGTGGATCACGGCCTGCCGCTGTCCTCCGTAGCGCTGCTCGACCTCGTCGGCCAGATCTACGAAGGGCCACTGGAGCCTGAGCCATGGCGCAGCTTCGCGGACTGCCTGCGTACCGTGCTCGCGGCCCGTATCGTCGCGATCACGCTCCATCGCGGGGAAGGCCCCATCCTCGACACGTATGTCCTCGCCAGTGACCCCGGCGACGACACGGACTGGAGCGAGGTCGAGCGGGCGTACCGGCAGCGGATGATGCGGGACGATCCGCATCGCCTGGAGCTGGTGGGGCCGGGCGAGGTCCTGACGATCGACAACAGGAGCGCGCCGCCCGACGTCGATCGCTTTCTCGCGGCCAACGATCTTGGCTGCGGCCTCCGGGCCAGTTTCGAGGAGCCGGGCGGAATGCGCTGCTGGGTCGACGTCATGCGCCGCCGTCGGCCATACCTCGAGTTCGGTGCGCAGGACGTGGAGTTCCTGCGGACGCTGCTCCCGCATCTCTCGCGCGCACTCAGGCTCTATGCCGGGCAGACGCGGCAGGAGGTCGAGAAGCGCGTCTACGAAGACACGATCGAACATTTCCTGATCGGCAGCGTGCTGCTGAACGGCGAACTCGAGGTCGTACATGCGAACCGCGCGGCCGGGACCATCATGGACGCGCATCGCGGGGTCAGCATATCGCGCGGTCGGCTGCGGCTCGCCGACCGGCAGGCGCGCAAGGCGCTCGAGGAGGCGCTGCAGCGGGCACTGGCGGCGAGCGACGCCGACGGGCCAGAGCTGCACGGTGAGCTGGTCCGCATGGATTCGATCGATGGGAAGCCGCTCGGGTTGCTCGTGCATCCGGTCGCCCGCTCGCGCTACTGCCGGGGCGCGCATGCGCCGAGCGTCGTGGTCTACCTGTCGGACCTGACGCGAAAACTGGCGGCCCTGCATCCCGAGCGGGGTTCATCCCAGGCCCTGGTCGGCGGGCTGTTCGGTCTCACGCGGCAGGAAGCACGGCTCGCGCTGTTGCTCGCAGACGGTTGCACGCTCGCCGCGGCCGCGCAGCGCATCGGCGTTGCGGAGACGGCGGTGCGCAGCTACTCCAAGCGCATCTACGCCAAGATGGGCATCAAGGGCCAGAGCGACATCGTGCGTCTGGTCCATCGGAGCCTTGCGTTGCTGCGCTAGACCGACGTCCCGACTGCCATGGCAGGTGCCATTTGGCACTGGCCCGCACAGTCCGTTCGTGCCGACAATTCCCGTCGGCGGGGGAGTCTCGTCGTTGCCATGGAGTACCGTGTGTGAAAAGACGCGACTGTCTGAAAGGTTGTGCAGCCATTGCAGCCGCCGCCGTCCTTCCGGGCTGCAGCGACGAGAACTCCGGCGCAGCGCCGGCCACAGGATCGCAACCGGAGTCCACCCGGCCAGGCGCAGTGATCCTGGACGAGAACGAGACCACGCCGCTCCGCTCGTCGGGCTGGACCTCCCCTGCGGGCGTGTTGCCTGACCACCCGCCGTTGAACGGCGACCTGGATGCAGACGTGGCGGTGGTCGGTGCGGGGCTCGCCGGAAGTTCGGTAGCGCTGCACCTGGCGGAGGCTGGCCTCAGCGTCGTGGTTCTGGAGGCACGTCAACCCGGGTGGGGGGCGTCCGGCCGCAATGCTGGCCACGTCGCACCGACCTTGAGGGACGTCGACGTGATCCGCAGGTTTCCCGACGGCGGCAAGGCCTTCCTCGAGCTGTTTCGCGAGCACCACCAGATCACGTTCGACCTGACACGCAGGCACGGAATATCGTGCGATGCCGTTCCGGCCGGATACCTGAACGCGACCGAAAGCGCCCGCGTCTTCGAGAAGCTCAAGACCGAGTCCGGGTTCTGGCAGCGCGAGCAGGGCCAGCAGGTCGAGTGGCTCGAGGGCCCGGACATGAAGGCCGTGACGGGATCCGACTACTACCCGTACGGGGTGCTGTACCGTTCCGGCGGCCGCGTGAACCCCTACCGGTTCACCAACGGAATGATCGCCGCCGCGATCCGCCATGGCGCGCGGGTCTTCGGTGGAACCGAAGCGACTTCATTGCGACGCTCGGGCAGCCGCTGGCGCGTGACCACGCCCACCGGAAGCGTGGTGGCGAGCCGTGTCGTGTTCTGCACGAATGCCTATCCGACCTCGATCGTCCCGCAGTTCGCGAACAGCTTCTATCCGCTCACGGCGTACGCGCTCTCCACCCAGCCGCTGCCCCGGGAGGCGCTCGGGATCGTCCTGCCGGGCGGCACGCCGATTGCGATCCAGCCCGTGGACCTGAATCCCTCCCTCGTCGACGAACACGGGAGGATCGTCACCGCGTCCATACCCAGCCGCTCGAGGCAAAGGGATGCATCCCGGTATTTCGAGACGCACCTGGCATGGATCCACCGGACCTGGCCGCAGACCCGGGACATGGACATCCAGCTGGAGCACTACTGGACCGGCCGCGTGGCGCTGCGCGACGTGGAGTTCCCCGGTGCGTTCCAGCTCGAGCCGGGACTCCTCGGGCTGATGCATTTCAACGCCTGGGGCAACGTGATGGCACCGTTGCTCGGCATGGCCCTGGCCAGGGCGCTCGCCGCGGATCGGCTGGAAACGCTGCCATTTCCCTTGGAAAAGCCCGCGCCCGTGGGCTTTGCGGGCAAGCAGGATCTCGTCATCCGCAGGCTGCTGATTCCCGCCGCGAGAGTGGGCCAGAGACTCGGGATCATCTGAGCGCGCACGGTCCCGGGCCTGCGCGGAGAGCTGCCCGTGCGCCGTCCGGGACGGCGGGCCATTGCCGCGCGCGGGCAGGCCGGTGCATCATCTGCCGAAGCAGTCACTGCCCGAGCCAGCAATGCCCCGAGCCTACTACGATCCGGCGACCTATCGGGCCCGCGACAGCATCGGGTACATGGTCCGTCGCCTGTACGCGTTGCTGGCGGGCCGCGTCGAGTCGAGGCTCGCCCGCGACGACCTGACGCTGACCCAGTGGATCGTCCTCATGTACCTGCGCGACGGCATCGCGCGGACGGCCTCGGACATCGTGCGCGAGTTCCAGCACGACAGCGGGGCGCTCACCCGGGTCATCGATCAGCTCGAGCGCCGCGGGTTGCTGGCCCGACGCCGCAGCTCGCGCGACCGGCGCGTCGTGGAACTCGAGCTGACTCCTGCGGGACGCAAGCTCATCCGGGGACTGTTGCCCGGAGTGGTGGCGGAACTCAATCGCGCACTCGCGCCCTTGAACCACGCGGAGACCGCGCAGTTTCATGACATGCTGCAGCGCCTGCTGGAGCACCAGCAGACCCCGGAACCGGAGCCGCTCGTCGGAGGCCGGCCGCGGGCAGGGGTGGTGGCGCGGGTGAGGGCGCGGGCGCGGTGATGCATTGGCCGCGACTGGTCGCTGCATGGTGCGCAGCCGTCGCCCTCCCGGGTTGCGTCGACGTTCCTCGAAATCCGCCCGAGGCCCGAGCCCTCGAGGCGGCCTCCGTCGGCCTGTCTGGCGCGGACTACCTCGCGTCGGGCGAGGACTGGTGGCACGCCTTCGACGATCCGCAACTCGACCAGCTCGTCGAGGACGCGCTGGCGCGAAATCCGGACCTCGCGGGTGCGCTGGCGCGGGTGCGCAGCGCCCTGGCCCAGGCCGAGGCGGTCGGTGCATCGAACGCCCCGCAGCTCGCCTTCGACGCCGAGGCCTATCGCGAGCGGATCAGCGAGCACTACATCTTTCCACCGCCCTATGCCGGCAGCACGATCTGGCAGGGTCGTCTCGGCGCGAGCCTCGGCTGGAATCTCGACTTCTGGGGTCGCCAGTCGGCACTGATCGCGCAGGCGCAGCAGGCCGCCGAGGCCGAGCGCTTCGAGGCGGCCAGTGCGAGCCTGCTGCTCTCGAGCGCCGTCGCGCAGTCCTACGTCGAGTTCGTCCGGGCGCGGTGTCTGGAAGAGGTGACCGAACGGGCGGCGATGCAGCGACGGCGCATCGTCGATCTGGCCCGGCAGCGCGTCGACGCAGGCCTCGACACCAGGGCCGAGTTGCTTGGCGCCGAAGGGCGCCTGGCCCAGATCGGCATCGAACGTGAGCAGGCGCACCTTGCGCAGGTTTCGGCCATGCATGCGCTCGCGGCGCTGACGGGCCGCGGCCCCGACGGAGTCCAGGCGCCGACGGCGCCGCGGCTCGATTTCGAGCAGGTGCTCGCGTTGCCCGAGGCGCTGCCGGCGAACCTGCTCGCTCATCGTCCCGATGTCGCCGCGGCGCGTGCGCGCGTCCTGTCGGCACAGGCGGGCAGCGCCGCGGCGGCCGCGAGCTTCTATCCCGACATCAACCTGCTGGCTTTCGCGGGATTCCAGGCCATTGGGCTCGACCAGCTGCTCGAAGCCGGTTCCCGGTCCCTGAGCATCGGACCCGCGATCCATCTGCCGATCTTCGACGGCGGTCGTTTGCGCGCGGCAGCGGGCAGGGCGGGCGCGGACTGGGATGCCGCGGTGTCGGCCTACAACGCAACGATGCTGCGCGCGGTTCGCGAGGTCGCCGACCAGGTATCCCGCGTGCAATCGCTCGAGCGACAGCTCACCGACCAGCAGCGTTCGCTCGATGCGGCCGAAGGCGCCTACCGCCTGGCGGAGCAGCGCTATTCGGCCGGGCTCGCGAGCTACCTGACCGTCCTCGACGCCGAGATGCAGGTCCTCGATGCGCGGCGCCTGCAGGTACAGCTGCTCGCCGATCGTACGCTCGCACGCGTGGCCCTCCTGGTCGCGCTCGGCGGGAATTTCCAGGAGACGACAGGATGAATTCCTCCGAGCCGACGTCCGACGGGATCGCCGACGGCCGCCGCAGGCGACAGCGCGGCCTGTGGCTTGTGGCCGCGATCGTCCTCGTCGGTGCCCTTGGCTGGGCGGTGTACTGGTTCGGATTCGGGCGCTGGGCGGTATCGACCGACGATGCCTACGTGGGCGGACGGATCGTCCAGGTGACGGCCGAGATCCCTGGCACGGTCCGTACCATCTACCCGAAAGAGACCGACAGCGTGGCGGCGGGGCAGCCGCTGGTCGCGCTCGACCGGGCGGATGCGCAGATCGCGTACGACGCGGCCGTTGCGGATCTCGCCGCGACCGTGCGGCAGGTCCATGCGTCGTTCGCCGAGGTCGAACGCGCGCAGGCGCAGGTGAGTGCGCGCAAGATCGACCTGAAGCGGGCGCGCGCCGATCTGGCGCGGCGCCAGGCGATTGCGGGCGGTGGCGCCGTATCCGTCGAGGAAGTCGCACACCTCGGCGAAGCCGTCGAGTCCGCCGCGGCCGTGCTGCGCGCCGCGCGCGAGGACCTCAACGTCGCGTGGGCGCAGACCCGGGGCACCACCGTCGAGCAGCATCCGCAGGTCGAGCGCGCCGCCATGCGCGTGCGCGATGCCGCGCTCGCGGTGCGGCGCACGATCGTCACCGCACCCATGGCGGGCGTGGTGGCGAAGCGCGGTGCGCAGGTGGGACAGCGTGTGGCCGCCGGCCTGCCCCTGCTCGCGCTGGCGCCGCTCGAAGACGTCTGGGTGGATGCGAACTTCAAGGAAGTGCAGCTCGAGGACATGCGTATCGGGCAGCCTGTCCGGCTGCACGCCGACCTGTACGGGCGCGGCGTCACCTTCCACGGACGCGTGCAGGGATTCTCGCCCGGGACCGGGGCCGCCTTCGCCCTGCTGCCGCCGCAGAATGCCTCGGGCAACTGGATCAAGATCGTGCAGCGCGTGCCGGTACGCATCGCGCTCGAGCCGGAGGAGGTGCGCCGGCATCCGCTGCGCATCGGACTGTCCATGCACGCCGAGGTCGACCTGCACGACGACTCGGGTCCCGTGCCGGGAGCGCCGACGGCCGACGTCGCCACCTCGATGCCGCCGCACCAAGAACGCGACCCCGAGGTCGAGGCGACGATCCGGCGCGTCATCGCCGGGAATTCCGGCGCACGGGGCTGAGCGTGGCGGCAAGGGCCGACGACACGGCGCAGATGCAGCTTCCGCCGCGGCTGCGTGGCGTCGTCGCATTCGCGCTGTCCCTCGGCACCTTCATGCCGGTCCTCGACACGACCATCGCCAACGTGTCCCTGCCCACGATCGCCGGCAACCTCGGCGTGAGTCCGAACCAGGGCACCTGGATCATCACCTCGTACGCGCTCGCGAACGGCATCTCGGTGCCGCTCACCGGCTGGCTCATGCAGCGATTCGGTGTCGTGCGGACCTTCACCGTCTCGGTGCTGTTGTTCACGCTGGCGTCTTTTCTGTGCGGCATCGCCTGGAGCTTCCCGGTGCTGCTCGTGTTCCGGGTCCTGCAGGGCGCGCTGGCCGGGCCGATGATCCCGGGCTCGCAGGCGCTGCTGCTCGCGATCTTTCCGGCGTCGAAACGCGGCATGGCGCTCGCGATCTGGTCCATGACCACGCTCGTCGCCCCCGTCCTGGGCCCGCTGCTCGGTGGCTACATCTCCGACAGCTGGTCGTGGCCCTGGATCTTCCTGATCAACGTGCCCATCGGACTCCTGAGCGCCGCGTTGTGCTGGGGCGCCCTGCGGTCCCACGAGACCGTGCGTCGCCGCGTGCCGGTGGACGTCGTCGGGCTCGCAATGCTCGTCGTCTGGGTCGGTGCGCTGCAGCTCATGCTCGACAATGGCAAGGACGCGGACTGGTTCGCGTCGCCATTCATCGTCGTTCTCGCCCTGATCGCTGCCGTGGGCTTCTGCGCCTTCCTGATCTGGGAGCTGAATGAGCCGCATCCGATCGTCGACCTGCGCTTCTTCCGGATGCGCAACTTCACGATCGGGGTGGTGCTGGCCTGCCTGGGCTATGCGGTGTTCTTCGGCAACCTGGTGATCCTGCCGCTCTGGCTGCAGACCCAGATCGGCTACACGGCGACCTGGGCGGGCCTCGTACAGGCACCGAACGGGCTGGTCGCGCTGCTCCTCTCGCCATTCGCCGGGAGGCTCGTCCATCGCTACGACGCGCGTGGATTCACCGTGTTTTCCCTGCTGGTTCTGGCGGCCAGTCTCTACATGCGTTCGCTGCTCAATACGCAGGCCACCTACCTCGATGTCGTGCTGCCCATGGCGGTCCAGGGCGTCTCCGTGGCTTTCTTTTTCGTTGCGACCATCACCATCACGCTCGACCGCATTCCGCCCGCGGGCATCCCGGCGGCCGCCGGGCTCTCGAACTTCGTGCGCATCACGGCATCCGCATTCGCGACGTCGATCGCGACGACGATGTGGGACAGCCGCGAAGCGCTGCACCAGAGCCGCCTCGCGGAGGCCACGAGCGCGTTCGACCCGCGACTGCAGCAGGTCACGCAGGCGGCCGGCCCGCTCGGTGCCGACACCTCGCAGACCGTGGACCTGCTGACGCGCGGGCTGATCCAGCAGTCCTACACGCTATCGTCGCTCGACCTGTTCTGGTCCTCGGCCGTGCTGCTGCTGCCGTTGATTGCTCTCGTCTGGTTCGCGCGGCGTCCGCAGACCGTGGGCGAGCTGCCTGCCGGAGACTGACCCGACCGCCGCGTGCGCCGCGACGCCGGCGACCTGCGGTGCCGCAGGCGCTGGCGAGTGCGCCGCGTCCGTCAGGGCGAAGCATTGCCGCCTATGGCACCAGCTGGACGCGGAAGGAGCGTGTGCTTGTGCGCCCGACGCCGTCGCGCACTGTCAGCGTGACCGGCACGATCCGCGCGGCAACCGGTATGACGGGAACGGGCCCCTTGATGCGCAGCACCCGCGTGATCGACGGCGCGGCGCCGCCTCCCGGAAGGGTTGGGGTCACCGGCGTGCGGGTGCCGATGGTTGGCGCCGTGAGGGCGCCAGGCGGGGGAGGTGGCAGGGCCAACTCGAAACGTGAGGCCCATGTCGACGGCACCGCGTAGCTGAGCGTGAGGGGCCCTGTGGCACTGTGGGCGCGCAGCCGGATGGACGCGTCGTTCGTCACGGAGACCGGGAGCAGCGCACCCTCGGCAGGTGCCTCGTCGAACGACGGGCGCAGAGGGAACGGGCGGCAGAAGCCCTGCAGGCTGTCGATCGCCATGCCGGCAGTCGCATCGACCCGGTAGAGTGCTTCGCCGGCCGGGCACTGCAGCGCGTAGGGCGAGCCGCCGCCGCCGCCCGCGTTGACCGCAACCGGCGTGCGTAGACGGCCGTCCTCGCCGACGCAGCTCACGGCCTCGATCCTGTCGATGTACGAGCCCGCGAACAGATGGACGGTCTGGATCACCTCGCGCGCCCCGCAGCGCGCCAGACCGTGCGACGGACCGTCCAGATAGCCCGAGCTGGCCCGGACCGCCGTGGTGTTTCCAGAGACCCCCATCGTGCTGAAGGCCGCGCATTCGAACCACAGTACGCGAACCAGGCGCGTATCCAGCGGATTCGAGGCTCCGCCCGCGGCGTCGAGGCCTGTCATGAAGGCATCGGCCCCGCAATCCATGCGCACCGGGCGTTCGCCGCGACCGCCGATGCGCTCCGTCTGTCCGGCCTGACTGATGCCGGCGCCGGCGAATGCGCCCGACGCGACACACGCCAGCAGGATCCGAGCTGCCTGCGGCACGCCGCGGGTTCGACGCCCCGAACGGGTCCGCAATCCCGGCTGTGGCCAGCCGCCGCCATCCTGCTGCATCGCAGTCTCCTCGCGCTCGTGCTCGCATGCATCGCCATCACTCCGACCGCATCGGTGCGATCGGCGACGCGGCGGCGCCGGCTCCCCGAAGGTGCCGCAGGCTTCGCACGCCGCTTCCGGTCACGACCCGTCAGCCTCAAGACGAACGAGTCGCCGCGACTGGTCTGTACGACGCGTGCGTGGTCACGATGACGGGCCCGGCGCACGGGGGCCGCCGGCTGGGTTCGCTCTTGTGCGAGAGCCACGAGCCGGCCCGGTCAAGGCGCGGCGCCGCTACGGTCGCATCCGGTCGTGCGGCTCCCGCTGGACGGGGAGTCACTAATCCAGTAAAAACTGGATACAGATCCACAATCAGCACCCGAGGGGGGCCTGCCATGACTCATCCGTCCAATTCGATCCTGCGGCTGCCGTCCGTTCCGTTGGCGCGGGCTCACGAATACGTCGGCATGGAGACCTACGTGACGGACTGGCTGCCTGTCGCGCAGGACCGCATGGACATGTTCGAGCGGTCCATCGGGGCGACGCCGGGCGAGACCGACCTGTCGATCTCCCAGGCGAATCCTCTGGGATCGGACCTCATCAACGGCGTGTGGCTGCTCGCGCGGGCGGTCACCGTCGCCTTCGACTACATGCCGATCCGCGAACCGGGGATGTGGGGATTCAACTACGGGTACGAGAAGGTGCGCTTCCTGAAGCCGGTGCTGACGGGTTCGCGCATCCGTTATCGCAGCCTGCTCGAGCAGGTTCGGGAACATCCGATCGGCCGGATCCTCGTCACGCGCCTGACGGTCGAACTCGAGGGCGAGACGGAACCGGCGGCGATCATCACCAGCATGGCACTGTGCTCGACGCGCGCGGACGCACCGTGATGGTTGCATCGTCCGGCGCATTGCGCGCAGGGCCCTCCCGTGCCGCGATCGAGGCGGCCATCTACCGGCGGGTCGACCGCCGGCTCGTGCCATTGCTCTTCCTGGGCTGGGTCGTGGCGCAGATGGACGTGCTCAACATCGGGTTCGCCCAGTTGCAGATGAAGGCCGACCTCGGCCTGTCGGACGCCGTCTACGGAATCGGCGCGAGCATCGTCCTGTTCACCAGCATTCTCCTGCAGGTACCCAGCAACCTGCTGATGGCACGGATCGGGGCCCGCCTGACCTTCGGCCGGATCATGCTGGCATGGTGCCTCGCTTCGGCCGCGATGGTGTTCGTCAGGACGCCGGCGCAGTTCCTGGTCCTGCGCTTCATCACGGGTGTATTCGCAGCCGGCCTGTGGACCGCGATCCTTCTGTACCTCACCTACTGGTACCCGTCCGGACGACGCGCCCGGGTGCTGTCGATGTTCGTGCTGGCGCCGGTCCTGGCGGGGATCATCGTCGGCCCGATTTCCGGGTGGATCATGTCGGGCATGCAGGACGTGGCTGGCTTGCGCGGCTGGCAGTGGATGTTCCTGATCGAGAGCCTGCCGGCGTTCGTCATGGCCATTGTCATGATGGCGTGGTGCACCGACCGGCCGGCGACGGCCGCGTGGCTCAGCCCCGCGGCACGGGCTGTCATCGAGCGCGCGCTGGCCGAGGACACGCCGGCGGCCCGCCAGGGCGGGCTGCAGACATTTCGGCAGGTGCTGCGCGACCCCCGCATCTACGTCCTCGGAGTGGTGAACGGGGCCGCCAGCTTCGCGATCTACAGCATGTACTTCTTCATGCCGATCATGATCGGCGAACGCGGTGTCGACGACGTGCTCGAGGTCGGGCTGTATTCGGCGGTCCCGTGGCTCGTCGGCGGCGCCGTGATGGTGCTGTTCGCGCGCAGTTCCGACCGCCGGCTCGAGCGCCGCTGGCACTACCTGGCCGCGTCGTCGACCGCCGCTGCCGGCCTCCTGCTGCTGGTGTCGACCGACGGCGTCGCCACCGGGTTGATCGGGATCACGCTGCTGAGTACCGGTCTGCTCTGCACGGTCCCCGTGTTCTGGCCCATTCCCGCGGCGTTCCTGTCGGGAACGGCCGCCGCCGGTGGGCTGGCGCTCGTCAATGCCATGGGCGACCTGGGCGGGGCGTCAAGCCCCACGCTGCTCGGGCTGGTGCGCACTGCGACGGGTACACTCGGGCCGGTCATGGTTCCCATCGCGGCGGCGCTGGTCGCAACGGCGCTGTTGCTGATGTGGAAATTTCCCGCGGACGCCCTGCACGAACACCGGTCCGGCTGACCCGACGTGCCGGCGAGCCGCACGACGCCGGAGCCGCACGATGTCCGAGAAGAAGCCTCCAGTCCGCAAACCAGACACGAAGCACCGCGTCGGGCGCAGGCGCGCGAACCGCGACCTGAGTTTTCGTGCCCCGCTGCTCGCGCGGGGTCACGCGACGTTCGAGGGGATCCTCGATGCCACGGGCGCGCTGCTCGAAGGCTCGGGGATCGACGCCGTGACGACGAACCACGTCGCGAGGGCTGCGGGCATCAACGTCGCCACGCTCTACCACTACTTTCCGAACAAGCAGGCCATCCTGCTCGCGCTGTTCCAGCGCCAGACGCATCGGCGGGCGACCGTGGCCCGCGATGCTCTCGATGACCTGCGGGCGGGTGGCGACTGGCGCGCGGTCATCGGTGCGGCCATCGATGCGGTCATCGCCCTGCGACTCAGCGAGCCGGGTGCGGTGGCGTTGCGAATGGCCATGAGGGCCAACCCGCAGCTCAAGCGATACGACCGCGAAGACACCCTGCTCGTGTCACGGGCGATCGCCGAGCGGATTCTCGAGAGTGGCGCGACGCCGGACGAGGCGGCTGCCGTGGCGTTCTGCTGCGTCGAAACGATTGGTGCGCTGCTCGATGCCTGGCAGCTCGATTCCGGCGGACGCGACGCCCAGATCGTGGTGCAGCTCAAGCGAATGGTCGAACGCTTCCTCGCCCCATACTTCGACGCCGCCGTCCGGCCCGCCGCGCGCACCCGCCGCTGAGCCTTCGTCCGCGGGACCGTCATCGACGAGAGCCCACGGCCAGGCCGCTGTTGTGGACCAAGTAATTATTTGATACCTTACAAGTAGAAACTGGATACACGGGACGTCCTTGGGCCATCCACTCATCCCGGACCTCGCGCGGGTCACCGACTACGTGGCCTGGCACGCACGGCGTACGCCCGACCTGCCGGCCGCCTGGTGCAACGGCCAGTTCGTCAGCTGGGCGGAACTGCAGCGGCGCGTCGATGAACTGGGCAGGGCCTTCGTCGGACTCGGTCTCGAGCCGGGCGAGAGGATCGCCGTGCTCTCGACGCCACGCGTCGAATTCCTGGTGGCGTGGCTCGCCGCCCTGCGCGTCGGCCTGGTCTACGTGGGACTGAATCCGCGCTACACCTATCGCGAGCTCGCGCACGTGGTCGGCGATGCGAAGCCGTCGGCGATCGTGTCACTCGCCCGATTCGAGAACGTCGAATTCGAACCGATGGTGGCACGTCTGCGGCAGGAATTCCCGTGTGTCCGTGCCAGCCACCGACTCGATGCGGGGCCGGCGTGCGGCGTGCTCGCGGCAGCCTCCGATCTGCTTGCCCGCGGCGAGGGACTGGACGATGCGCAGCTCGCCACGCGCATCGCGAACGTGCAGGGCCGCGATGCGGCGGCCATCGTCTATACATCGGGATCGACGGGAAGCCCCAAGGGCGCCGTCATCCCGCACGATGCATTCGTCTATGGGCCGCGGCGGGCGGCCGAAGCGGTCGGCCTCGACCGGCCGCGCACGATCTGCACCTTGCCCATCAATCACATCGGCTGCCTGGCCGACCTCTGTACCGGCGTGATCGTGGCGGGCGGCATGATTGCGTTCCTCGAGCGCTTCGATCCCGCGCGCTTCCTGCAGCTGGTCGAAGAACTGCGGCTGACCTCGATCCAGCACACTCCGACTGTCCTGCAACTGCTCACGCAGCATCCGGATTTCGCCACGCGGGACCTGTCGAGTCTCGAGCTTGCGGCCTGGGGTGGGGCGGCGCTGCCGATCGACGCGCTGGCGCGGTTCCGGGCCATGGGCCTGAAGCTCATGCTCGCCTATGGCCAGACGGAGTGCATTTCGAACATCTGCTGGGCGGACGAATCGTATTCCGACGAGCAACTCACGACCACCGTGGGACGTCCCGACCCGAACCAGGTCGTCAAGCTCGTCGACGAGCAGTTGCAGGAAGTACCCGAAGGCGAACCGGGCGAGATCCTCGCCAGGCACCCGGCGCAGATGCTCGGCTACTTCGCCAACCCCGCGGCGACCGCGGCGGCGTTCACAGCGGACGGCTTTCTGCGCACCGGCGACGTCGCGATACGCCGGCCGGACGGTACCTTGCGCATCGTCGGCCGCCGCAGCGAGATGTTCAAGTCGGGGGGCTACAACGTCTACCCGCGGGAAATCGAGCTCTGTCTCGAAGGACATCCATCCATCGCACTGGCGGCCGTCGTCGGCGTACCCGATCGGTTGTACTCGGAGGTCGGCGTTGCCTATCTCATGCCGAAGACCGGGTGCGCGCATCCGACGGAGGACGCACTGCGCGACTGGTGCCGTGCGCGCCTCGCCAACTACAAGATTCCGAAGCGATTCATCGTGCACGACGTGCTGCCGCTGCTGCCCGTCGGCAAGATCGACAAGCAGGCGCTGAAGCGCAGTGCCATCGAGCCTG
>JAYRRR010000083.1:0-50549 GCA_041910015.1 Steroidobacteraceae bacterium | reverse complement strand
GGCGCGAGTACGTCGTGACCTGACCCGCCCAGAACAGCCATTCGAGGGCGACCTTGCCCTCGCTCCAGCCCCACCAGCCGCCCTTGCGCCGGCCGGCGGCCGAGAGGTCGGAGACGCCCAGCGGTCCCCGGTCGCGGATCTCGGCGAGGACTTCGGCGCAGAAGGCCTCGCGCTCGCGCCCGAAGCGGCCCACGCCGTCCCAGAGCCCGATCCCGTGGCGCGCGCGTTCCATGCGCCAGCGCAGCAGGGGCTGCAATTCGACCGGAACCAGCGACGCCTCGTGGCCCCGTACTCAAACAGCCGGCGCCGGCGGCCACCGTACGCGGCTGCGTCCAGCAGGGCCGGGTCGTAGGCGCCGAGGCGCGAGTAGCACGGCAGGTAGTGCGACCGCACCAGCACGTTCACGGAGTCGATCTGCACCAGCCCGAGCCGACGCGCGACCCGCACGACGTCGCCCGCGCCCACCGCACCTGCCACACGGCCCGCGCCGAACCCCTGTGCCCGCAGCGCGACCCTGCGCGCCTCCTCGCCGGACAGAGTCTCGCGTGGCCTGCGGTCGACTCGCATGCGGACGATCATAGCGGCGGCGTACCCTATGCGGGCGGCCAGAAAGACCTCGCACGCAGGCAGCCGCCGGGCAGGGAGCGTTCCATGATCAGGTACCAGGCGGACGTCATCGTCGTCGGTGCCGGCATTGCCGGCGTCACCGCGGCGATCGAGTTGCTCGATCGCGGACGCAGCGTCCTGCTGCTCGACCGCGACGTCGAGGAGAACATGGGCGGCCTCGCGAAAGAGAGCTTCGGGGGCCTCTGGTTCGCGGGAACTTCGCTGCAGAAGCGCTACGGCATCCGCGACGGCGCAGAGCTGGGCTTGCGCGACTGGCAGGCATTCGCCGAATTCGGGCCGGAGGATCGCTGGCCCCGCGCCTGGGCCGACGCCTACGTGCGCCGCGCCAATGCAGAGGTCTTCGACTGGCTGAGCGGCCTCGGCGTCCGGTTCATGCCGATGCCGCTGTGGGTCGAACGCGGCCTGCACGGGCCAGGCAACTCCGTGCCGCGCTGGCACATCGTCTGGGGCACGGGTCACGAACTGCAGGTCGTCCTGAACCGTCATCTGTTGGCGCGGCCGAACGCCGCGACCCGGCTGCAACTGCGCTTCGGCCATCGCGTCGAGACGCTCGTCACGACCAACGGGCACATGACCGGCTGTCGCGGCCGCATGGAAGGCCGTGACGAGGAGTTCGAGGCGACGGCCGAAGCCGTCGTCGTCGCCAGCGGCGGCATCAACGGCGATCTCGACCGCGTGCGGCAGCACTGGCACGCGGACTGGTCGCAACCGCCGCAGACGCTGCTGAACGGATCGCACCGGTACGCGGACGGCCGGCTGCACGACGCGGCGGCCGCGCTCGGCGCGAACGTCACTCACCTCGACTGGCAGTGGAACTATGCCGCGGGCGTGCACCACTGGCAGCCGCGCAAGCCGGCGCACGGACTGTCGCTCGTGCCACCCAAGTCGGCGCTGTGGCTCGACTGGCGCGGCGAACGCTTCGGCCCGATGCCGCTGGTCACGGGCTTCGACACGCACGAGCTCGTCGCGCGGATCTGCCGGCAGGAGCGCGCCTATTCGTGGCAACTGCTCAACCGCCGGATCATGCTTCGGGAACTCGCCATCTCCGGCAGCGAATTCAACCCGTCGTTCCGCCGCAAGAACCGCTTCCACGTCGTGCGCGACATGCTGCTCGGCAATCACTGGCTCTACGACCAGATGACGCAGCTCTGTCCCGACGTCGTAGTCGCACCGACGGTGGAGGAACTGGTCGAAAAGATGAACGCGCTCGCCGGCGACGACTCGGTCCGTCTCGGCGCGGTGCGCGACGCCGCGGCTCGCTACGACGCCTGCATCGACCTCGGCCCGCGCTTCCACACCGACGAACAATTGCGACGCATCGAGTTCGCGCGCCGGTGGATCGGCGACCGGCTGCGCACCTGCCGGTTCCAGAAGATCCTCGAGCCGGCCGCCGGCCCGCTGATCGCGATTCGCGAATTCATCATCAGCCGCAAGAGCATGGGCGGGTTGCAGACCGACCTGCAATGCCGCGTCCTCGACGGCTCCGGCACCGCGATTCCCGGTCTGTACGCGGCCGGCGAGAGCGCCGGGTTCGGCGGCGGCGGCATGAACGGCAAGCGCGGGCTCGAGGGCACGTTCCTCGGCGGCTGTTTGCTCGGCGGACGCATCGCCGGGCAGGCGGCGTAGCTGGCACCGCGGGGACGGGTACCGGTCCCCTATCTCCGCCGGAACGCGAGGTCCCAAACACCGTGCCCGAGGCGCTGGCCGCGCCGCTCGAAGCGCGTCACGGGCCGGCTACCGGGCCGCGCGACGAAGTCACCGGTCGGCGACTCGTTGCGCAGCCACGGGCACGCGCTCGCGGTTGCGAGCATGTGCTCGGCGTACGGCTGCCAGTCGGTCGCCATGCGCAGGACGCCGCCCGGCACGAGCTTGCGCGCGACGAGCTCGACGAACGCGGGCTGCACGATGCGCCGCTTGTGGTGCCGTTTCTTTGGCCAGGGATCCGGAAAGTAGAGCAGCAGCTCGTCGATGGATGCGTCGGGCACGCGCTGCCGCAGCACGTCCACGGCATCGTCACAGACGATGCGCACGTTCGAGACGCCCTCGGCCTCGCAGCGCAGCAGCAGATGCCCGACGCCCGGCGGATGCACCTCGAGCCCGAGGTAGTTGCGGGCCGGATGCGCGGCGGCCAGCGCGATCAGCGACTCGCCGTTGCCGAAGCCGACCTCGAGCGTCAGCGGCGCGTCGCGCCCGAACATCGCGACAAGATCGAACGGCGCGCCGTCGTTGCCGATGCCCCATCGCGGCCACAGTTCGCGCCACGCGCGCTGCTGTGCCGAGGTCATCCGCCCCGCGCGCACGACGAAGCTGCGGATCGCACGTCGATACGGCGATGACTCGCCTTCCTCAGCCGGCGGCATTCGTGGCGATGCCGCGGACCCGGACGCAGGTACATCCGCATCCGCCCCCGGGGGAAGCGCTGCTGGTTTCGTCGGCACCAATGAACTGGAATTCCGCAAGAGGTGGCCGATCATGATAAGCCCGGGTGAGGCGCGGGACGAGCGGTCGCGACGCGACGCGGCGCGCTCAGCCGCGCAGCGCGCCGCGCACGCCATTCATGACGAACTGTACGGTCAGTGCGGCCCGCAGCACTCCGAGCAACCGGTCAAGAACCGCACGGCCGGCCACGCCGACCACTCGCATGATCGGCCCGGCCGCGGGCATCAGGTCAAGTGTGAGCCCCAGCACCAGCAGGACCACGAAGAATTTCAGCAGTTCGTCGAGCATCTCGCCAACGCGTGTTTCGCGACTTGCAAGCCGCCCCGGGCAGGGCTACAAGGAACGCAAGGACAGCAAGCAGGAACTGGGGCGATTCGAGGGCACGACGATGACCAATCCCGCACCCGTCGTGGGCAAATGGTATGCCAGGCCGAGCGGCGACTCGTTCGAGATCGTCGCCTTCGATCCAGACGACGGCACGATCGAGATCCAGTACTTCGACGGCACGATCGAGGAGCTCGACATCGACGACTGGCGCGAGGAACGCATCGAGCCGGCCGAGCCACCGGAGGACTGGACCGGCTCCGTCGACGTCGAGCCCGAAGACTACGAGAACGAATTCGACACCGAGCCCGGCAACGGCCTGGGCAGCAGCCCGCTCGAGGCCATCGATCGCGGCGAAGCCGACGGTTACTCGGAATTCGAGCTGCCCGACGAGCCGCCGGAAGGCCGTCTCTCGCGATAACCAGTCGGTGCGTCCCCCTCGCGGGGCGACACGACCGGCTGGCTTGCCGGCTTCAATCCGGATCCCGCAGCGGCACGCCGTCGTCGAGCACGACGCATCCGTCGCGCACCTCGATGGGCAGCGGCTGCAGGCCGTGGCCCGCACAGGGGCCGGAGACGCACTCCCCGCTGTCGATCTCGAACAACGCGCCGTGCATGATGCAGCGGATCAGCTGACCGCCCGGTGCGAGGAACACGTGCGGCTGCCAGTTGAGCGGGAAGCCGGCGTGCGGGCAGTGATTCACGTAGGCGCGGATCACCGCGCCGCGCCGCACGACGAACCCTTTGAGCGGCCACTCGCCCTCACCGAGCGTGAAGCCGCGTGCGCCGGGGTCGTCGAGTTCCGCGAGCGGGCAGATGACACGCGTCAGGTCGAGATCGCGCGGTCGGTCCGGTTCGTGGGCCGGCGGCTGGTCGTGCCTGGTCACACGCTGCTCCGCGGAGTCAGGGCGCCCGCGGTCGTTTCGTCGCGCCGACGGCCTCGATCCGCATGCGACGCGCGAGGAACCACAGCAGCACCAGCGCGGGCAGGCCGAGCGACGCCGTGTAGACGAAGAATGCCGGGTAGCCGACCGCGTCGACGACGAAGCCCGACGTGCCCATGAGCAGCTTGCCGGGCAGCGCGTACATCGAAGAGAACAGCGCATACTGGGTCGCCGTGTAGGACGCGCTGGTCAGGCTGGAGAGATAGGCGATCAGCGCCGTGCCGGCGATGCCCATGGCGAGGTTGTCCACGCTGATCAGCACCGCGAGGCCGACGATGTCCGGCTGGCCGAGCGATGCGAACGCGGCAAACATCAGGTTCGCCACGATCACCGCAATGCTGCCGAGCGCGAGCGCGCGCACGAGCCCGAGGCGCGCGACGATCACGCCGCCCAGGAACGTGCCAAGCAGCGTCCAGGCGAGGCCGAACACCTTGGCGATCGCGGCGATTTCCTTGAGCGTGAAGCCGATGTCCAGGTAGAACGGGTTGGTCATCACGCCCATCGTGAAGTCTGCGAGCCGGTAGCACGCGACGAACGCAAGGACCAGCACTGCGAGCTTCGCGCCGTAGCGCGTGAAGAAGTCGACGAACGGATTGACGACGGCGCCGACGAACCACGCGCCGAGGTTGCGCAGGGCACCCGGCCAATGCGCGTTGCGCGCCAGCCAGCCGGCCACCCGCGTCTCCTGCTCGACCGTCTGCCGGACGACGCGCGCCTCGGGCTCCGCGATCAGCAGCGTCGTGACGATGCCCACGCACGCGAACGACGCCATCACCGTGTAGGCGACATCCCAGCCGAAATCCGCCGCGACCCACAGTGCGCCCGCCGTCGCCACCATGATCGCGATGCGATAGCCGAACTGATAGGCGGCCGCCATCACGCCCTGCATCTCGGGCGGTGCCGATTCGATGCGCCAGGCGTCGACGGCGATGTCCTGCGTCGCCGAAGAGAACGCGACCAGCAGCGCGCTCAACGCGACGACGCCGAGGTGCCCGACGGGACTCAGGTGCGACATGTTGAGCAGACCGAGCGCGATGCCGGTCTGCCCGAGCAGCATCCAGCTCCGGCGCCGGCCGAGCAGCCGGTGCAGCAGCGGCAGCTTCAGTCGGTCGACGACCGGCGCCCAGAAGAACTTGACGGAGTAGATGATGCCGACCCACGACAGCATGCCGATGGTGGCACGCTCGATGCCGGCCTCGCGCAGCCACGCCGACAGCGTCGAGAACACCAGCATGAACGGCAGCCCGGCCGAGAAACCGAGGAACAGCATGCTCAGCACGCGTCGCTGCCAGTAGACGCGCAGGGCCGCGGCCCAGCCACGCCACCACGGCTGGCGCAATTCCGGTGCAGTCACGACAGGCTCCGCCGGGCGCGGCGCGGTCACAGATCGTACGTCACGGTGAGCGGCGCATGATCGGAGAACCGCTGCGTCTTGTAGATGTCGACGCTGCGCACGCTGCCCTTCATCCCGGGGCTCAGCACCTGGTAGTCGATGCGCCAGCCGACGTTCTTCGCCCAGGCCTGGCCGCGGTTCGACCACCACGTGTAATGGTCGGGCTCCTGGTTCACCTCGCGGAACGCATCGACGTAGCGGGCGTCGCCGAACAGCTCGTCGAGCCAGGCGCGCTCCTCCGGCAGGAAGCCGGAGTTCTTCTGGTTCGACCGCCAGTTGCGCAGATCGATCTCCTTGTGCGCGATGTTCCAGTCGCCGCAGAGGACGTAGTCACGCCGCCGGCGCCTGAGCCCGCGAAGCCAGGGCATGAACTCGGCGAGGAAGCGGAACTTGGCCTGCTGCCGCAGGTCGCTCGAGGATCCCGAGGGCAGGTACAGCGAAACGACGCTGAGCCCCTTGAAGCGGGCCTCGAGGTAGCGGCCTTCGGTGTCGAACTCGCTCGAGCCGTAGCCGGTGACGATCTCGTCGGGCTTCATGCGCGAATACAGCGCGACGCCGCTGTAGCCCCTCTTGACCGCGTCGAAGTAGTAGCTGTGGTAACCGACAGGGTGGAACCGCGGGTCGGTGATCTGCTCGCGCTGGCACTTCGTTTCCTGGACGCAGACCACGTCGGCGTCCTGTTGCCCGAGCCAGTCGAAGAAGCCCTTGCGCGCGGCGGAACGGATGCCGTTGGCGTTCAGGGTGATGATGCGCATAGCCCGCGCAGTATAAAGTACGCCGTCATGCACCAGCCCGACTTCATCCGCCTGTGCCTGGACCTCGGCGTGCTGCGATTCGGCGAGTTCACGCTGAAGTCCGGTCGCAGGAGCCCGTACTTCTTCAACGCCGGTCTGTTCAACACCGGCCGCGCGATCGGTTCGCTGGGCCGCTTCTATGCCCGTGCGGCCGTACTGTCCGGCGTCGCGTTCGACATGCTGTTCGGGCCGGCCTACAAGGGCATCCCGCTGGTCACGACGACGGCGGCCGCGCTGGCCGGGCACGAGGCCCGCGATCTGCCGTTCGCCTTCAATCGCAAGGAAGCCAAAAGCCATGGCGAGGGTGGCACGATCGTCGGAGCGCCGCTGGCCGGCCGGGTGCTGATCGTCGACGACGTCATCACCGCGGGCACAGCCATCCGCGAATCGGTCGAGATCATCCGCAGCCAGGGCGCGACACCGGCCGGCGTGCTGATCGCGCTCGACCGCGAGGAACGCGGCCAGGGTGCCCGCTCGGCGGTGCAGGAGGTGCAGGACAGCTTTGGCCTGCCCGTGATCGCGGTGCTGCGGCTGCGCGACCTGATGACGCACCTCGAGGCCGCGGACGACCAGGCCGTGCTGCAGGCCGTCCGCGCGTACCGCGACCAGTACGGCGTCTGAGCGGCCGGACGGGGTGAAGCCGGTCACAGTGCGAAGCACCGCCTCACCGAAAAACGTGCACATGCACCCCCTGGGTGGCCCAGAATGACGGTCATGGCCGACGCAACACGCCTGTCACAGACCCGCATGCACGCCCGCATCACCGGTGGCGCCGTGCTGCTCGCGATCGTGGTCGTCGCCGCGCTCGTGGCCGGCGTCGCCGACGCGGCGTCGAAGAAGAAGGGCGGTACGCCCGTCCTGGAAAACGAAGAGGTCTATCGTTGCCGCAGCGCGAGCGGCCAGACCTTCGCCGGTCAGGCGATTCCGCCCGAGTGCATGGAAGCCGACGTCGAGGTCATCGACGAGACCGGCCGCGTCGTCCGCATCATCCCGGGACGCAGGACGCTCGAGCAGTTGTCGGCCGACAAGGCTGCAAAGGAAGCGCGCGAGGCGGCCGCCCGGCGCGACAAGACGCTGCTCGCGACCTACCTCACCGTGGCCGACATCGAGCGCCTGCGCGACCAGCGCATCGAGCTGCTCGAGCAGCAGGAAGTGGTGACGCGCCAGTACATCGCGAACCTGCGCACGCGCGAGACGCGGCTGATGGACTCGGTGCAGCGCTACCGGCCGTACAGCACCAAGCCGAACGCCCCCGCCCTGCCCGAGCAGATCGCGAGCGAGATCGTCAACACCGTCAAGGGCCTGCAGGTCTACGAGCAGGAACTCGCGAAGAACACCGCGGAGCGCGAACGGGTCGGCAACGAGTTCGCGACGGACATCAAGCGGTTCAAGGAACTCAAGGGCATCAAGTAGGCCGGCGCGCGGCGCTACGTGCGGCCGCTGCTGCCGAAGCCGCCGGCGCCGCGGTGACTCTCGGTGAACTCGCCGACGACCTCGAACTCCACCTGCACGACCGGCACGATCACCATCTGCGCGATGCGCTCGCCCGGCTCGACGGTGAAGGCCGTCTGTCCGCGATTCCAGCAGGACACCATCACCTGACCCTGATAGTCGGAGTCGATCAATCCGACGAGGTTACCGAGCACGATGCCGTGCTTGTGCCCGAGGCCGGAGCGCGGCAGCAGGACGGCCGCGAGACCCGGATCGTCGAGGTGGATCGCGATGCCGGTCGGGATCAGTTGCGTCTGGCCCGGCTCGAGCACGAGCGGCACGTCGAGACAGGCGCGCAGGTCGAGGCCCGCGGAGCCGGGCGTCGCGTAGTGCGGCAGCGGGAACCGCGAGCCGACGCGGTCATCGAGGATCTTCACCTGCAGCGGCGGACGCCGCGTGGTCGACGTCGTCATGGCGTCACTTTGCGGCGCAGTGGGCGTGATAGCGCTCGGCGATCACCTCGAGCAGCGACTGAGCGAGCCGTTGCTTCGGGGCGCGCTCGAGGTCGCGCCGGCCGCCGGGCCAGTACACGGTGAGCGCGTTGTCGTCGCAATCGAACGCCAGCCCCTCGCCCACCTGGTTCGCCGCGATCATGTCGAGCTTCTTGCCTTCGAGCTTCTTGAGCGCGTTCTGCTCGACGTTCTGTGTCTCGGCCGCGAAGCCGACGACGAACGGGCGCGGCTGGCCAGCGGCCACCGTCGCCAGGATGTCGGGCGTGCGCGCGAGCCTCAGCACGAGCTCGTCGCTGGTCTTCTTGATCTTGTGCCTGGCGACCTCATGGGCGCAGTAGTCGGAAACCGCGGCCGAGGCGATGAACACGTCGGTGTCGGCGATTTCCGCCTGCACCGCGTCGAGCATCTGCGCGGCGGTCTCGACGTCGACGCGCCGCACGCCATGCGGCGTCGGGATCGTCACGGGCCCACTGACGATGACGACGCCCGCGCCGGCGTCGCGCGCCGCTTCCGCCACGGCGAAGCCCATCTTGCCGCTGCTGCGGTTGGTGATGAAACGTACCGGGTCGATGCGCTCACGCGTGGGCCCGGCCGTCACCACGACCTTGCGTCCGCGCAGTGAACCGCCCTGCGCGCTCGTGCCGCCCGCGGCGGCGAACACCGCGTCGACAATCCCTGCCGGTTCGAGCATGCGGCCCGGGCCCGTTTCGCCACAGGCCTGGTCGCCCTCAGCCGGGCCGAGAATCTCCACGCCGCGGGCGCGGAGCGTGGCGACGTTGGCCTGCGTCGCCGCGTTGGCCCACATCAGGCGATTCATCGCGGGCACGACGACGAGACGCGCGTCGGTCGCGAGGCACAGCGTCGTCAGCAGGTCGTCGGCCAGGCCGTGCGCGAGCCGGGCGATGAAATCCGCCGTGGCGGGCGCGACGACGATGCGGTCGGGCCAGCGCGCGAGTTCGATGTGGCCCATCGCGGCTTCGGCCGCCGGATCCCACAGGTCCGTGCGCACCGGCCGGCCGGACAAGGCCTGGAAAGTCTGCGTCGTGACGAAGTGTTGCGCTCCGGCGGTCATGACGACCTGCACCTCGGCGCTGCGCTCCCGCAGACGTCGAGTCAGTTCCGCGCTCTTGTAGGCGGCGATGCCGCCGGTGACGCCCAGCACTATGCGCATCGGTGTGGCTGCTCGTGGCATGACGACCGATTATGGGGTCTGACCCCAGTCAAGAAAAAGTTGATTGGGGTCTGACCCCATCACGCCCATCACGTCTGGCAGCGGGGACAGAAATAGGTCGACCGTTGGCCTTGAACCAGGAGGCGGATGGGGGTGGCGCAGCGCCGGCACGGCTGGCCGGCTCGATCGTAGACGTACAGCTCCTGCCGGAAATAGCCGGGGGTACCATCGGCACCCACGTAGTCCCGCAGCGTCGTGCCGCCTTGGCGGATGGCAGCGGCAAGCACCGACCGCACCGCGTCGACGACGCGCCCCCATTCGGCACGCGTCAGCCGTCCCGCCGCGCGCCGCGGCCGCACCCCGGCCCGGAACAGCGCCTCGCTCGCATAGATGTTGCCGACACCGACAACGACGCGCTGGTCCATGAGCAGCCGCTTGACGGCGACCCGGCGACCCTTCGCGCGCGCGGCGAGATAGGCCGCGTCAAAGGCGTTGCCGAGCGGCTCCGGCCCAAGAGACGCGAGCAGGAAGTGCCTGCGCGGATCGTCGAGACACCAGTGCAGGCTGCCGAAGCGGCGCGGGTCGTTGAAACGCAGGCACTGGCCCGAATCGAGCACGAGGTCGTAGTGGTCGTGGGGCAGGCGCGGCGAGTCGGCGGGCATGACGCGCAGGCTGCCCGACATACCGAGGTGGACGATCAACGTGCCCCGCTCGAGCCCGATCAGCAGGTACTTGGCGCGCCGCTCGACTTCGAGCACGCGCCGGCCCACGATCTCGGCCGCGATCGCCGGCGCGACCGGCCAGCGCAGGCGTGGCTCGCGCAGGTCGAACGATCGCACAGTCCGCCCAACGACCGCCGCGCGGATTCCGCGCCGCGTGGTTTCGACCTCAGGCAGTTCGGGCACGGGACACGACGGAAATCAGGGCGTCCGCACGAGAGACGCAGCGCATCGACAGCGCACGGGATTCATGTTCCGAAGACGGAAAACCCGCCGGACGGCGGGTTTTTCGGGGGCACCCGCGGCACGGGCAGGCACAGGAAGCGCGATCGAGCGTTACTTGATCTTCGCTTCCTTGTACGTCACGTGCTTGCGGGCCTTCGGGTCGAACTTCTTGACCTCGAGCTTCTCGGGGTGAAGCCGCTTGTTCTTGGTCGTGGTGTAGAAGTGGCCCGTGCCGGCCGTCGAAACGAGCTTGATCTTGTCGCGCATGGCGGTGACTCCTTGAACGAGCGGGCCGCGCTCAGACCTTGTGGCCCTGGGCGCGCAGTTCGGCCACGACGGCCTCGACGCCCTTCTTGTCGATCGTCCGCATGGCGTTGCCGGACACGCGCAGGCTGACCCAGCGCTTTTCGCTCTCGAGCCAGAAGCGCTGCGTGTGCAGGTTCGGCAGGAAGCGACGGCGCTTGCGGTTGTTGGCGTGCGACACGGTGTTGCCGCTCATCGGCCGCTTGCCGGTGACCTGACAGACTTTCGACATGATGGCTGGGTCCTGTGGCAGACCGGGCCGGCCTCGGGGGCGGGCCCGAAAAACGAGCCGCGTTTTATACCAGCACGGCCCCGTTGCCGCAAGCCGGGGGCGCCGGCCCTTTCAGATCAGCCCGCGCTCGGCAAACGAAACGCAGGCCCCGTCGCCCACGACGATGTGGTCGAGGACCCGGATGTCGACCAGCGCCAGCGCGTCCCGGAGCCGGCCGGTGATCATTTCGTCGGCCTGGCTCGGTTCGGCGACCCCTGACGGGTGATTGTGGGCCAGGATGACCGCAGCGGCGTTGCGGGTCAGCGCCAGCTTGACGACGTCGCGCGGGTGGACGCTGGCGCCGTCGATCGTGCCGCGGAAAACCTCGTCAAAAGCGATGACCCGGTGGCGATTATCGAGAAACATGCAGCAAAACACCTCGTGGTCGCGGTCCCGCAGGCGGGCCCGCAGGTAATCGCGGGTAGCCAGCGGGTTCGACAGCGGTGGCCCCGCCTGCATGAGTTCGGCGTAGTGACGGCGCGACAGCTCGAGCGAAGCCTGCAGCAGCGCGTACTTGGCGTCGCCGAGCCCGCGCGTGCGGCAGACCCTCTGCCGGTCCGCGCTCAACAAGCCGCGCAGCGACCTGAATTCGCCCAGCAGGGCACGGGCCGTATCGAGCGCCGAGCGCCCCGGGGTTCCAGTCTGGAGCAGGATGGCCAGCAGTTCGGCCTCGGTGAGCACGCCCGGCCCCATGCGCAGCAGCTTTTCGCGTGGCCGCTCGGATTCGGGCCAGAACCGTAACGGTGCGGTGACGGACATCGGCGGCCTCCTCGGACAGGAGCGCCATGGTGGGTCGCGCGCAAGGCGTCCGGCACCGCGCAAATAGAGCGGAATCGTCGGGTAATGCGCTGTCAGCGCTGCGCGAATCGCGCCGCGAGCGCCGCGGCGACGGCCGGGTGCACGAACTCCGTGACGTCGCCGCCGAGACTCGCGATCTCGCGGATCAGGGTCGAGGAAATGAAATTGAACTGCTCGGTCGGCGTCAGGAAGACAGTCTCGACTTCCTTGGTGAGATGACGGCTCATGGTCGCGAGCTGGAACTCGAACTCGAAGTCGGACACGGCGCGCAGACCGCGCATCATCACGTTGAGCCCGTTCCGGCGCGCGAATTCGACCGTGAGACCCGTGTAGCCCATCACCTCGACGTTGGGCACGCCGTCCAGCACCGTACGCACGAGCTCGATCCGTGTTTCGAGCGGAAACAGTGGCGCCTTGCCGGGGTTGGCGGCGATCGCCACGACCACCTTGTCGAAAATGCGGCTGGCCCGTCGCACCAGGTCGTTGTGACCGTTGGTGAACGGGTCGAAGGTGCCCGGATACATCGCCCGACTGCTCATGCGCTCCCCTTGGCTCTCGATGCGTTGCCGACGGCGCCCCCGGTTTCGCGCCGCGCCAGATGATAGCCCACGTCGCCGGCCTGTTTGCTGCGCAACAAGACCCAGCCCGCCGGCAGGTCGGGCGCGCCGCGACCCGCCGCGTCCTCCA
Organism: Steroidobacteraceae bacterium; assembly: GCA_041910015.1. Taxonomy (GTDB): domain Bacteria; phylum Pseudomonadota; class Gammaproteobacteria; order Steroidobacterales; family Steroidobacteraceae; genus RPQJ01. Next base: position 37,911 of record JAYRRR010000083.1, on the reverse strand, counting down.
GGTACACGAACGCGCCGGGCGCGAGCCAGTTCCCGGCCTCGAGCGCCGTACACGCCCGACGCAACCAGCGCTCGTCATAAGGCGGGTCGACGAAGACGACGTCGAACGGTGCACCGCCGCTACCGCAACGCAAGAAGGAAAACGCGTCCCGTGGCTCGACCCGGGCCCGATCGCAGCCCAGCTGGCGCAACGAGTCACGCATCGCCTCGGCCGCCGCGGGATCATCCTCGACGAAGACGACCTCGGCCGCGCCGCGCGACAGCGCTTCGAATCCGAGCGCGCCGCTGCCGGCGAACAGGTCGAGGCAGCGCCGGCCGGCGATCTCGAACTGGAGCCAGTTGAAAAGCGTCTCACGCACACGGTCGGGCGTGGGTCGCAGCGACGGCGATTGCGGAAAATGCAGCTTACGGCCGCGCCAATTCCCGCCAACGATCCTGACCTGTCCAGGACCGCTTCGCGGCGACACTGCGGAGCGTTGCGTGGACCGTGGAAAAGGGCGGCTCGTTGCGTCCGCGATGCGGCCGGTGGAACGTCCCGTGCGGTTGTTGCGCGGCATGAGCGGGCGAGCGTAGGCTTCGGGACGACGAACAAATTACGCGCGATGCTACGCGCGCAATCTACTGAGGGGAAATCAAATGTCCGAGTCCAGGAACAGGCTCTTGGGGGCTGCGCTCGTGGCCGCGGTGGCTGCCACGATGTTGAGCGGCTGTGAGGCGACCCAGGACGGCGATCCGTCTCCACCCCCGCCGACCGAGACTTTCAAGGCTGAGTTCAACACGACGTCGGGCTCGCTGCCATACCCGACGGACCTGTTCTTCAACGGCTCGACGGATGGTTCGCTCGAATTGCCCGCGACGATCGCCTGGCGTCCCGCCTCGAATCGCGAGGCGCTCAACGCGCTCGACGGCTGGTCGACGACGGCGCCGATCACGACGCGCTTCAACATGCCGCTCAACGCCGGCACGCTCACGGGCACCACGGTGCGCATGGTGGAGATGTACCTGAGCAACACCACCAAGGCCCCGGCCCAGGGCGCGGAACTGCCGCCCGGGGTCACCAGCCCCGTGAAGCGCGTGCTCGTCGCCGGCACGGACTACAGCGCGACCGTGTCGAATGCGATCGACAGCGAAGGCCGCATCCTGCAGATCACCCCGCTCAAGCCGCTGACGCCGAGCAGTGGCGCAGTCAACATGGGTTACCTGGTCATCCTGACGGACGGCATCCAGAACACGGACGGCAGGACGGCCGCGGCGGACGACCAGTACGCCTCCTACAAGAACGCACCGGCCGACTGCAGCAACTTCAGCGGCGCATCGCAGGCCCTCAACAACGCGCTCTGCCGCCTGACCAAGGCGCAGCTGGCGGTCGCGCAGGCGGTCGGCACGCCGGCGGCAAGCGTCGTGCTGAGCTGGAGCTTCACGACCCAGTCGGTGGACGACTCGCTCGCCGTGCTCAACCTGATGACGGTCGGCCAGCCGATCACGGTCGTTCCGACCGGGCTCACGACGCAGCAGGCCAATCCCGGGCTGCAGGGCAAGGCAAACATCTATGTCGGGGCGACGACGACGCCGTACTACCTGACGCCGGCGGCGAACGCGAACGACCGCGCCTCGGTGCTCACCAGGTTCTGGACGGCGGCGGGTCCGTCGCCGGTGCCGGGCATCAACCCGGCGAGCCGCAACCTGACGCGCTTCAATCCGGTGCCACTCAAGGTCGCCGACCAGAAGATCCCGGTACTCGTGACAGTGCCGAACGCCACGGCCGCCGGCGGCACATGCGTCAAGCCTGCGGCCGGCTGGCCGGTCGTCATCGTGCAGCACGGCATCACCGGCAACCGCACGCAGGCGCTGGCGATGGCTGACTCGTACGCCGACGCATGCTTCGTCGTGGCCGCCATCGACCTGCCGCTGCACGGCCTGGTCCCGAACTACACGACTCCGGCCCAGACGAGCCCGCTGTACTGCTCGTCGACCACGGCGAACCCGCTGTGCATGGGCGCGATCGAGCGTACGTTCGACGTCGACCTCGTCAACAACGCGACATCCGCCGCGACGAGCGACGCCAAGGTCGACTCCTCCGGCGCGCATTACATCAACCTGACGAGCCCGCTGACGAGCCGCGACAACAACCGGCAGGCGGCGGTCGACCTGAACGTGTTTTCCAAGACCGTCAGGGCGCTCGACCTCACGGGCGACGGCATTGCCGACATCGATCCGGCGCGCGTGCACCTGACGGGCCTGTCGCTCGGCGCGATCGTCGGCACCGTGGCGAGCAAGTTCACGGACCTCGCGACGTTCACGGCGTCGGCGCCCGGTGGCGTCATCACCCGGCTGCTGCTCGATTCACCGACGTTCGGGCCGACGATCAATGCCGGCCTCGGCGCCCAGCTCGTGATCGGCTCCTACGTCTACAACCTGTTCATCAGCGACCTGCAGACGGCGATCGACTCGGGCGACCCGATCAACCACGTCTTCGGCGCGCAGGCCAACAACCCGTACCACCTGCAGGAGATCACCGGCGACACGGTCGTGCCGAACAGCGCGACCGACCGCCTGATCCTCGCGGGCGATCTGCGCAAGCTGAAGACCGTGGGCCCCAACCCGGTCCCGGCGGGCGACGGCGCCTACACGCTGTTCTCCGCCGGTTCGCACGGCACGCTGTTCGACCCGACCGCAAGCCTGCCGGCGACGGTCGAAGCACAGAAGGAGGCCGTGATGTTCGGCGCGACCGCGGTCCAGCCCGGCGGGCCGTTCGTCGTGCTCTCCGATCCGACGGTGCTGAACCTCCAGTAGACGCGCCCGGCAGCCGCAGGCGTCGCGACGAAGGGCGGGAGCGATCCCGCCCTTCATTTCTGTCTCCGCTACAATCGTGGCTCCTCCTGCGCGGGTCGGGCTCGACACTTCCATCGATGGGACTCTTCAAATCCTCGCCACCGCGGGAGGCCCCACCCGCGCCGGTCGCCGCCGAGCCCGAACGGAAGCCCGGCTTCATTGCCCGCCTGCGCGCGAAACTCAATCGCGGCGATTCCTGGCTCACCTACGACCTGGCCAACCTGCTGCCCGGCGGCCGGATCGACGAGTCTGTCCTCGACGAGCTCGAGACACGCCTGATCGCGGCGGACGTCGGCATCGATACGACCGAGAAGATCCTCGGCACGCTGCGCAGGCGCGTACAGCGCAAGGAACTCGGCAGTCTCGACGCGCTGCTCGGCGCACTGCGGGCGGCGATGCTCGAGATCCTCGCGCCGGTGGCGCAGCCGCTCGCGATCGACCGCGCGCACAAGCCCTTCGTCGTGCTCGTGGTCGGGGTCAACGGCTCCGGCAAGACCACGACGATCGGCAAGCTCGCGCACCGGTTCGGCAGCGAAGGCCGTCGCGTGGTGCTCGCCGCCGGCGACACGTTCCGCGCCGCCGCAATCGAGCAGTTGCAGGTCTGGGGCGAACGCAACGGCGTGCCGGTGGTCGCGCAGGCGGCGGGCGCGGATCCAGCGGCCGTCACTTACGACGCGCTGCAGTCGGCACAGGCACGCGGCGCCGACGTGCTGATCGCCGACACCGCCGGGCGCCTGCACACGCAGAGCAATCTCATGGAGGAACTCAAGAAGGTGCGGCGCGTCATGGGCCGCCTCGACGCGACGGCGCCGCACGAGGTGCTGCTCGTGCTCGACGCCGGACAGGGCCAGAACGCGCTCGCGCAGGCACAGCAGTTCCATCAGGCGGTCGGCGTGACGGGCCTGGTGATGACCAAGCTCGACGGCACGGCGAAAGGCGGCATCGTACTCGCCATCGCCGACACGCTGAAGCTGCCGATCCGCTTCATCGGCATCGGCGAGACCGCGGCCGACTTCGACGTGTTCGACGCCGAGGCCTTCGTCGATGCGGTGCTGCAGCCCGCACGGGAAGCGGCCGCTTGATCCGCTTCGACCACGTCTGGAAGCGCTATCCGAACGGGCGCGAAGCGCTGTGCGACCTGTCGCTCGAGGTCCAGCGCGGCGAGATGGTGTTTCTCACAGGCCACTCGGGCGCCGGCAAGAGCACGCTGCTCAAGCTGATCGCGCTGATCGAGCGCCCCACGCGCGGCACGCTCGTGGTCAACGGCCAGAACACCGCGACGGTCAAGCGCCGGCACATCCCGGCGTTCCGTCGCCAGATCGGCGTCGTGTTCCAGGACCACAAGCTGCTGATGGATCGCCCGGTCTACGACAACGTCGGCCTGCCGCTGGTCATCGCCGGCGTGCCGGAGAACGAGATCCAGAAGCGCGTGCGCGCGGCGCTGGATCAGGTCGGGCTGCTCGGACGCGAGCGCACGCGCCCCGTCGAGCTGTCGACGGGCGAGCAGCAGCGCGTCGGCATCGCGCGCGCGATCATCGCCCGGCCCGCGCTGCTGATCGCCGACGAGCCGACCGGCAACCTCGACCCCGACCTCGCGATCGAGGTCATGAACATCTTCAAGCGCTTCAACGAGGTCGGCGTGACAGTGCTGATCGCGAGTCACGACGTGCACCTGATCGAGCGCTACGGCGTGCGCCGCGTGATACTCGCGCAGGGGCGCACGCCCGAGGGGTCCGAGCCGCCCGTGCGGCCGGCGCCGTCCATCTCGGCCGCGCCCCCCGCGGCGCCGGTGGCGTCCTTGCGGCCGGCCGCTCCGGATGCACCGGTGGACCTGCCAGACATCCGTCTCGACTGACGCCGCAGGGGAACACGCAACGCCATGCAGCAGTGGCTGGAACGACACGCGCAGACGCTGGTCGGATCGCTCGGGCGATTGTGGCAGCAGCCGTTCGCGACGCTGCTCACCGTGATCGTCATCGGCATCGCGCTCGCGCTGCCGGCGTGCCTGCACGTGCTCGTGCAGAACGTCCGTACGGCGAGCGGCGGCTGGGACAACGCGCTCGACATCTCCGTTTACATGAAGCCTGGCGCGTCGCTCGACCAGGCGAAGCGTGCGGCGGACCGCATCCGGCAACGGCGCGACGTCGACGAGGTCACGGTCATCGGCGCCGACAAGGCTCTGAAGGAATTCCGCACGCACTCCGGGTTCGGCGAGGCGCTCGACGCGCTGCAGGACAATCCCCTGCCCCACGTGCTGGTCGTGCGTCCCGACGCGGAGTATCGCGGCCCGGCGCAGGTGCAGGCACTGACCGGGGAACTGAAAAAGATCGACGGCGTCGACATCGTGCAGCTCGACACCGAGTGGGTGCGCCGCTTCAACGCCATCCTCGACGTGGTGCGGCGTGGCGTGATCCTCGCCGCCGGCTTGTTCGCGCTCGGCATCCTCGTGATCGTCGGCAACACGATCCGGCTCGACATCGAGAACCGCCGCGACGAGATCGAGGTCACCAAGCTGGTCGGCGGCAGCGACACTTTCGTGCGCCGGCCGTTCCTCTACAACGGGGTCTGGTACGGGCTGGCCGGTGGTCTCACGGCGGGCGTCATCGTGGCGATCGTGGTCGGCACGCTGAGCGCTCCGGTGCACCGGATCGCCGGCCTGTACGGCAGCGCGTTCGAATTGCAGGGCGTCGGGCTGGCCGGCTGGCTGGCCCTGCTCGCCGGCGGCGCGGCACTCGGCTGGCTCGGGTCGTTCATCGTCGCCACCCGCGAATTGCGCGAGATCGAGCCGAAGTAGGCCGCAACACCCAAGTGGATCTCCGCCGCCCCGGGACGGTCACTTCTTTTCCGGTGGCCGCCGGGGACGACGTGTCCGCTGCAGTGACCCCGCCCTGCGCCCCCTGCGACTCCCGGCTCAAGGGCGCCGTCACGTGTCGCTTGATCGATCGGGTGAGCGCCACACATACAAGCCTATGTTTCTATTGTTGTTTCTAATGCTGTCCGGTTCACTCCGGAACTCTGGACAGGCTTAGCACTCCAATACGAGGACTGCTAACATTAATGCATGAATCACGTCGTCTCCGAGGTAGGCACGCACCGATGAACGTCGCGAACGCACTGGTTCCCCGCACGCCTTCCGAACTGGCACTGGTCGGTCCGATCGGCAGTTTCGACGCCTACGTCGACACGGTCAGCCGGATCCCGGTGCTCAGCCGCGAGGACGAGTTGACGCTCGCCACGCGTTTTCATCGCGACAGCGATCTGGAGGCGGCGCGGCAACTCGTGCTGTCGCACCTGCGCTTCGTCCTGCACATCGCCCGGGGCTATGCGGGCTACGGTCTGCCGCTCGGCGACCTCGTGCAGGAAGGCAACGTCGGCCTGATGAAGGCCGTCAAGCGGTTCGACCCGTCGGTCGGCGTGCGGCTCGTGTCGTTCGCGGTCCACTGGATCCGCGCCGAGATCCACGAATACGTGCTGCGCAACTGGCGGCTCGTGAAGGTCGCGACGACCAAGGCGCAGCGCAAGCTGTTCTTCAACCTGCGCAAGTACAAACGCAACCTGGGCTGGCTGTCGGCCGAGGAAACGCGGGCGGTCGCGCGCGATCTGGGCGTGAGCGAGCACGACGTGACCGAGATGGAGCGCCGGCTGTCGTCGCGCGACGTCTCGTACGACCCGGTTCCTGAAGCCGAGGACGACGAATCGGCGGTCTATTCGCCGGCGGCGTATCTGCCGGCCCCGGATGCGGACCCGGCCGTGGCAGTCGAGCGCGCGGAGTGGGACGACGACGTGAGCGACCGCGTGGCGCAGGCCATGACGCAGCTCGACGCCCGTAGCCGCGCCATCCTCAAGGCGCGCTGGATCGACGAGCCGAAGGCGACGCTGCACGACCTCGCCGACGAATACGGGGTGTCGGCCGAGCGCATCCGCCAGATCGAAGCGAACGCGATCAGGAAGCTCAAGAAGCTCGTCGTCGAAGCCGCCTGACCGCGGTGGCCTCGGTCGCACCCGGATTTCGCCACCCCCGCACGGCCTGCGGGCCGGAACGGCCCGGGCGTCATACAGGCGCACCTGGCTCAGCCGGGGCCGGTCGGCCCCGGGCGGGCTCTCGAACCCTCAGCCCCGCTTCGCCTTCTCGACGTTTTCCTGCGAGACCGGAACGATCGTGATCTCGACGCGCCGGTTCTGGGCGCGGCCGGCGTCCGTATCGTTGCTCGCGATCGGGTGCGCTTCGCCGGCACCGACCGTGACCATGCGCGAACGGTCGACGCCGTGGCTGGCCAGGTACGCCGCGACGCTGTTCGCGCGACGGTCGGAGAGCTGCAGGTTGTATGCGTCGCTGCCGACGCTGTCGGTGTGACCGGCCACCTCGATGACCGTCTTGTTGTACTCCGCGAGTGTCGCAGCCACCTTGTCGAGCACCGGGAAGAACTGCGCATTGAGGTCGGCGCTGTTGAAGGCGAATGTGACGCCGCCAGGCACGTCCAGCGTGATGTTGTCGCCCTGACGCACCACGTCGATGCCGGTGCCAGCCATCTGCTCGCGCAGCCTGGCCTCCTGCTTGTCCATGTAATACCCGACCGATCCGCCGACCAGCGCGCCCGCTGCCGCGCCGATCATCGCGGCCTGGAACTTGTCGTTGCCTCCGGTGAGCAAGCCGATCACGACGCCGGCGGCCGCACCGTAGCCCGCGCCCTTGCGCGTCTTTTCCTTGTCCGGACTCGACGCGACGTCCTGCATGCCAGCGCAGCCGCTCAGCGCCACCGACGCCGCCACCAGCGCGACGATTCCGGTCCTGTTCGCTCGGATCATGGCCCACTCCTCGGTTGGAAGCAGGATCTTAACGCTCCAGCGCCCGCTGCGTTGACCGCTGCGGACGGCCGCAGCCTGCCCTGGCTGCCCGCCGGCGCCGCCGGCCCGCGATGCAGCCGGGCCACGGAGCAGACGAGGGACCAGTCGAGTAGAGTTGCCGTTTCGCATTGCCGCCCATGGGAGCCGACCGTGCCAGCCACACCCCTGAACCCGCTCGACCTCTACGACGTCCGCTCGGCGCTCGGCGAGGACGAGCGCATGGTCCAGGACACCGTCGCGCGCTTCGTCGACGACGCCGTGCTCCCGGTCATCCGTGCCCACTTCGAGAACCACACGTTTCCCCGCGAGCTCGTCGGCGAACTCGCGAGCCTCGGCCTGCTCGGCAGCTCGCTCCAAGGCTACGGCTGCGCGGGCATGAACGCGGTGAGCTACGGCCTGATCTGCCAGGAACTCGAGCGCGGCGACTCGGGCCTGCGCAGCTTCGTGTCGGTGCAGTCGTCGCTGTGCATGTATCCCATCCACACCTACGGCAGCGACGAGCAGAAACAGCGCTACCTGCCGCGCATGGCACGCGGCGAGGTGATCGGCTGCTTCGGGCTCACAGAGGCGCACGGCGGTTCGGACCCGTCGAACATGAAGACTCACGCGAAGCGCCGCGGTGGCGGCTGGGTGCTGAACGGCGCGAAGATGTGGATCACCAACGCACCGATCGCCGACCTGTTCCTGATCTGGGCGCGCACGGAGGAAGGCATTCGCGGCTTTCTGGTCGAGAAGGGCGCGAAGGGCCTCATCGCGCCCGAGATTGAAAGGAAATTCTCGCTGCGCGCTTCCGTCACGGGCGCGATCTTCCTCGAAGATGTCATCGTGCCCGAGTCTGCGATGCTGCCCGGCAGCGCCTGCGGCATCAAGGCACCGCTCTCGTGTCTCACGCAGGCACGCTACGGCATCACCTGGGGTGTGATCGGCGCGGCACAGGCCTGCCTGCGCGAGGCGCTGGAATATTCGAAGACCCGCATCCTGTTCAACAAGCCGCTCGCGGCCACGCAGACGGTGCAGATCCGGCTGGCGGAGATGGCGCGCAAGGTGACGATGGCGCAACTGCTGTCGCTGCAGCTCGGGCGGCTCAAGGACGCCGGGCAGATGTCGCCCTCGCACGTGTCGCTCGCCAAGTGGAACAACTGCCGTGCGGCCATCGAGGTGGCGCGGGACGCCCGCGACATCCTCGGCGGCGCCGGCATCAGCGCCGAGTACGTGCCCATTCGCCACGCCCTCAACCTCGAGAGCGTGATCACCTATGAAGGCACCGAGACGATCCACCAGCTCACCATCGGGCGCGAGCTGACGGGGTTGAACGCGTTCTAGCGGTGCGGGTGATGTCCCGGTATTACGGCTGAGGCGAGCGGGGCGCTGGCTTCCTCTTTCGGCCACTTGTTCGTAGGGCCCGGCGGGCTTTTGCTGTCGGGATTCTTTACGCCCGCGGCAGGGCGGGACGATGCCCGCCGACCGCCAACCGGCCGTTCCGCTCATAAGCCATTGAACCACAAGGAGCGGACGGCTCGTGGCACGAGGCTTGCTCCTTTCCACCCGTCCTTCATTGGCTTGGAAGAAGCCGGAACCGGCCGCCGAGCGAGGGACGGGCAAGCCAGCTCGGGAAGGGGTAGTTCGCCAGGGGATACGGGTCGGAAGCAAACAAGAAGCGAAAACGAGGGAGCGCAGCAACAAGAAGGCTGGTTCCGGGACGCACCGAACAAGCACAACGAGAAGCAGAAGAAGATCAGCGACCAGGTGACCCCGGCCCCGCAAATGCGGGGCTTTTTCTTGTTTTCCTGGTGCCGGTGTCAGGGTTCCGGCAACCTGTTCGATCCGGCGGCGAGACCGCCGCGTTACCAAAACCGCAACACCGGCACCGAAGGACTCACCGAACCGTAACACCGGCACCACTGGCATCGATGGCGAGCAGCTGGTCGCCAGCCTCGATGCGCAACCCGCCTTCCTTCCAGCAGCAGTGCCGCTGGCCACCGCGGTGCACCTCGATGATCAGCGTGCCCTCGACCTCGCGCGCCACCCTGCCGATTTCCCCAGGCCGCGGCTCGCGCTTCACGAGCTGGTAATTGCCTCGGTACGACAGTAACTCGGACACGAACTCCACCGTCCCCCGCGTCTGAACCGCGTCAGCCATCAGGAACCCGCCAAAGCGCGGCGGGGAGACGATTTCGTCGGCTCCGCTCGTGCGGACGAGCTTGACGTTCTCCGGCTCGCGCACGCTGGCGATGATGCGCAGATCCTTGTTCAGCGACCGCGCCGTCAGCACGACCAGCACTGTCGTGTCGTCGCGGCCGACACTCACGATGAGCGACTGCGCGCGCTGCAGGCCCGCCATCCTCAGGATCTCCTCGCGCGATGCGTCGCCGTGGATGCCGACGTGGCCGCGGTCTGCGGCCTTCCCGACCTCCTCGCGGTCCTGATCGACGACGAGGATCCGGTCGGGCTGCCAGCCGCGCAGCATCAGCTCGTTCGCCGCGATCGAGCCGCTGTGGCCATACCCGCAGAGAATCACGTGGTTCTTCAATTCGGCTTGCAGTCGCAGCATCCGCCATTCCTCGATCAGTCGCTGCAGCACGAGCTGGTAGGCCGTGCCGAGAAAGATGAGCCACACGAAAACGCGTACCGGCGTCACGAAGAACGCGTCGACCAGCCGCGCCTGGTCGGACACCGGGACGATGTCGCCATAGCCGACGGTCGTGATCGTGACCATCGTGAAATAGAAGATGTCGGTCAGCGAGACGTGACCGTCGATGTTGTCCACGAGCCCGTCGCGGTCAATGACGAAGACGCCGAACACGACCGCCACCAGCAACAGCACGAGGCCCGCGCGGAGCAGCAGGATGACCTCCGGCGGCCGGGGCGAGCGGCGGACGAGAATCGAGAGCGCCGCCTCGCCGCGCTCCGCGCGCAGGCGCCGCATCGCGCCGCGTATCCACCCGTAGCGTACCCGGCCCAGCCGTCCTCCCATGACGCAACTATAGACCGGTCTGAAACGGCTCGGTGCCGGTGCTACGGTTTCGGAAGGTGGTGCAGAACCACGGGGTACCGAAGCCGTCACACCAGCACCTGATCCACCAGGCACCTGAACCGCCTGTGCCACACTTTCTGAAACCGCAACACCGGCACCGAAGGTAAACTGCGCGCATGACGAGCGAAGGCATCGACTTGCCGCCACTGGTCGCGCATCGAGGCAACGCGGCCGAATTCCCTGAAAACACGCTCGAGTCGCTGCAGTCGGCCGTCGAGCTGGGCCTGCGCCACATCGAGTTCGACGTGCAGCTCACGACGGACCAGGTGCCCGTGGTCTTCCACGACTCGGATCTGGAGCGCGTCGCCGGCCGGCCGGGCTGCGTGCACGACCTCACCTGGCGCGAGCTGGCGAGCGTTGCAGTCTGCGAGGCCGCGCGCTTCGGCACGAAGTTCCGCCGCGTGTGCATGCCGACGCTGGCCCAGGTCACGGAACTCCTGCCGAGCTGGCAGGACGTGACCGCATTCGTCGAGATCAAGCGCGCGAGCCTGCGCCGCTTCGGACACGAGGCGACGCTGAAGCGAATCGCCGCGGAGGTGCACGTCGCGCGGGATCAATGCGTGTACATCTCGTTCGACCTGTCCTGCGTCCGGCTGCTGCGCGCAATGACGGGCAATCGCATCGGCTGGGTCATCGAGCGCTACGACGAGGAGACGGAACGGCTCGCGCGCGAGGCGGCCCCCGAATTCCTGTTCTCCAACCTCCTGCGCGTCCCGACGTCCGTCACGCATCTCTGGGACGGCCCGTGGCAGTGGGCGGTCTACGAGGTCCGCGACATCGACACCGCACGCACCTGCAGACGGCTCGGCGCCGCACTGGTCGAGACGATGAACGTGCGGAGCATGCTCGAAGCCTACGCCTTGGCCGAGGGCGCGTGAACGACGCGGAGACAGACGACCTCGCCTGGCTCGCGGGCGAGTTGAGCGCGATTCGGCGGGAGCTGCTGCCGCCGGACGAATCGCGGGCGCTGTATCTCGCGCTGGACCAGGGCGGCCACTCCAGCCGCGCGGCGCTGTACGACACTGTCGGCCGCGAGGTCGCCCTGGCGCACGTGCCGATCACGACGCGACGCGACGGGGACCGCGTCGAGCACGATCCCGAGGAACTGGTGCACTCCCTGCTGACCGCGGCGCGCGATGCATGCGATTCCCCGCTCGTCGCCGGGCGTCCGATCGCCGCGGCGGGTCTCGCGACCCAGCGCTCGACGGTCTGCTGCTGGGACGTCACCAACGGCCAGCCGCTGAGTCCCGCGCTGTCGTGGCAGGACCGCCGTCATGCGGCGTGGCTCGAGGAACGTCTCGGCACGCGCTCGGACTGGGTTCGCGAGCTGACGGGCCTGCCACTGTCGCCGCATTACGGCGCGAGCAAGCTGCGCTGGTGCCTGGACCAGCTGCCGGCCGTGCGTCTCGCGCTCCGCGACGGGCGGCTCGCGCTGGGGCCGCTCGCCAGCTTCCTGTTGCACCACCTCTGCGCCGAGCGGCCCGTCCTTGCCGATCCGGCGAATGCCTCGCGCACGCTGCTCTACGACCCGGCCCTCCTCGACTGGTCCGCTCCACTGCTCGACGCCTTCGGCCTGCCCCGCTCCGCGTTGCCGCAGTGTGTCGGCACGCTGCATCCGTACGGCACGCTGGTGCTCGAGACCGGTCGTCGCATTCCGCTGCGCGCCTGCAGTGGCGACCAGTCCGCGGCCGTGTTCGCATTCGGTGCGCCGACGCCCACGACGGCCTTCGTCAACGTCGGCACGGGCGCGTTCGTGCAGCGCGTCGTCCGCGACGGCGCGGGCCTGCCGCCGCGCGGTCTGCTGAAGAGCGTGCTGGTGGCGGACACGGACGACGTGAAGGGCGCACTGTATTCCCACGAGGGCACGGTCAACGGCGCACACGCGGCCGTCGATTGGCTGGGTCGTCGCGTCGCACTGGACGTCCCACGCGCGCTCGCATCGCTGGCCTCGTACCTTTCCGACGGCGACGTGCCGGTCATGTTCATGAACGGCATCGGCGGTCTGGGCGCGCCTTTCTGGCTGCCATCGTTCGAATCCGGATTCGTCGATCCGTCGGGGCGCGCCGTCGCCTTCGACGCGGTCGACGAGCTGGCACTGGTCGCGGCCGTGGTCGACAGCATCGCGTTCCTGATCGCCACGAACGTCGCGCTGATGCAGCGGGCGGCACCGCTGCGGAAAATCGTCGTGACGGGCGGGCTTGCCGGTTGCGACTATCTGTGCGACATCCTCGCCGACGTGACGGGTCTGCCGGTCGAGCGCCCCGAAGTGTACGAAGCGACGGCACGTGGCACCGCCTTCCTGGCCGCGGGACGGCCGCGCGGGTGGCAGCCCGCGCCGATCGAACGCATGTTCACGCCGCAGGCCCGGCCTGCGGTGCTCGAGCGTTACGAGCGCTGGCGCGAGGCCATGGCCGCGCGCGGCGCGGGGTGACGCGCGTCGGTCACGCGCACAGAATGTCCCGGCCGAGCGAATGCCCTGGACCCATGGAGAACACCATGCTGCTGAGCGTGCAGAAGATGACCTGCAACCACTGCGTCCGCGCGGTGACGGAGGCCGTGCAGGCCGCGGCCCCCGGCGCGCAGGTGCAGGTGAACCTGGCCGAGGGCACGGTCCGCATCGACGGCGCGCCCGGGGCGGCCGCCGTCACGCAGGCGATCGAGGCTGAAGGCTACGCGGTGCGCGTCCTCGAGCCGTAGTCCCTCAGCCGCCTGCGACGTTGGCCAGCTCCGGCAGCGCCGTCTCGTGCCGGATGCCCGGGAACTTGCGATGTTCCATGCGGCGGACGGCGAAGTGCATCCACGCCAGCGCCCAGGCGGCGATCAGGAACAGCAGCATGAAGCAGCCGGTCCAGATGCCGAGCCAGTCGTTGAGCGCGCCGAAGCAGATCGGCAGGACGAAGCCGCCGAGACCACCAATCATGCCGACGACGCCGCCGACCGAGCCGACGTTGTGCTCGTAGTAGACGGGGATGTGCTTGTAGACAGCGGCCTTGCCGAGCGACATGAAGAAACCGAGCACGAACACCAGCACCGTGAACGGCACCACGCCCATGGCCAGCGTGAACTCGATCGGGCCCTGGATGCCCGTGACGTGATAGGTCGTCGTCGGGTACGACAGCAGGAACGTGCAGACGACCGAGACGCCGAGCGTCCAGTACATCACCGTGCGCGCGCCGGCCTTGTCGCTCAGCCAGCCGCCGACGATGCGGAACAGCGAGGCGGGAATCGAATAGCAGGCACCGATGATGCCGGCCGTCCTGACGTCGAGCCCGTAGGCGCCGACGAGATAGCGCGGCAGCCACAGCGCCAGTGCGACGAAGGCGCCGAACACGAAGAAGTAGTAGAGCGAGAAGCGCCAGACCTGGATGTTCCTGAGCGGCTCGAGCTGTTTGAGGAACGGCTCGTGCCGCGTGCCCGACGCCCTGCGGTGGGCCAGTTCAGGGTCGTCGGTCGTGATCAGGTAATAGACGATGCCGGTGATGGCCAGCGCCACCGCCCACACCTTGGCCACCGTGTGCCAGCCGTAGGCGACCATGACCAGGGGCGCGAGCAGCTTGGTCACCGCCGCGCCGACGTTGCCGGCGCCGAAGATGCCGAGCGCGGTGCCCTGCTTTTCCTTCCCGAACCACTTGGAGACGTAGGCGATGCCCACGGCGAACGACCCGCCCGCGATGCCGACCAGCAGCGCGGCGAACAGATAGCCCTCGTAAGTGGACATCGTCGTGAGAAACCACGTCGCGGCCGCCGCCGACAGCATCACCAGCGTGAACACGATCCGGCCGCCGTACTGGTCCGTCCAGATGCCGAGCGCCAGCCGGATCAGCGACCCGGTGAGGATCGGCGTCGCCACCAGCAGGCCGAACTGCGTGTCGTTGAGGCCCAGTTCCTGCTTGATCTGGATGCCGATGATCGAAAAGATCGTCCAGACCGCGAAGCACACCGTGAACGCGATTGCGCTTCCCCAGAGAGCGACCTGTTGATGACTGGCCTTCGCATTCTCGTGCATTTTCATGGTGTCACCCTGTGGGCTGCTCCGAATCCGGCACCGGCTCCTGCGCCGGAGCCGCTGGTGATGCGTCGACGCCCTGCACACCGTAGCGGTGCGCGAGCGACTGCAGGTAGTCGTGGATGGCGTGCTGGCGCGCCTGCGTCTCGAGCCACGCGGCGACCCTCGGCGCCGCCCGCGCGTAATCGAGCGGTACGCCGCGCTCCACCGCGTCCACGACCACGACGTGGTGGCCCCAGCGCGATTCCACGGTGAGCCGGGCGAGACCCGATTCGAGGCGCAGCACCTGCCGCTCGAATTCCGGCACCGTCGTGCCGCGCTCGACCCAGCCGAGGTTGCCACCGTCCTCGCGCGACGGGCAGGCGGAGTGCCGCTGCGCCAGTTCCGCGAACCGCTCCGGCGTCTCGCGCAATTCCGCAATCAGCTGCTCGCCGAGCTCACGCGCGCGGAGCCGGCCGTCGAGGTCGTCAGGAGCCGCAGCCAGCAGGATGTGGCGCAGACGCGCGCGGTCTGGCTCGCGCAGCCTGTCGACATTCGCGTCGAAGTACCGGCGGCACGCGGCCTCGTCGACCGGCCGCGCCGGAACCTCGCGGTCGAGCAGGACGCGCACGCAGGCTTCCTCGTGCGTCTCGCCGTCGGCCGGCTCGACCGATGCGGTGAGCCCGAGCCGGTCCGACTCGAGCCGCAGCAACTCGCGCACGATGAGCGCGCGTGTCGCTTCGTCACGAGCCCGCTGCGGATCGTCTGCGCGATGGTGCTGCATCTCGCGTGCGATCGCCGCCTCGGTGATCGATGCGCCGCCGGCCTGCCATGCCACCCGCTGTCCCTCCTGCCCGGACGCGTGCACGGTTCAGCGTCCCGAGTAGTCCAGCGCCGCCTGGCGCCGCCGCACGATCTGATACGGGCGCGTCAGGTACGAGAGCGGGATAGACCACACGTGCACGAGGCGCGTGAACGGCGTGATCAGCAGCAGGACCAGACCGAGCAGCACGTGTGTCTTGTAGATCCAGTGCGCATCGGCAATGAACCCGGCTGCGCCGAGCCGGAAGGTCACGATGTGCTGTACCCACTCGCTGAGCTTGATCATCTCGGCGCCGTCCAGATGCCCCGCGGAGACGAAGATCGACGCGAGGCCGAGCAGGAGCTGGGCATACAGCAGCACGAGCACGACGACGTCGCGGGTGGTCGAGGTGGCGCGGACCCGGGCATCCGTGAGGCGGCGCACGAGCAGCACGGTGAGCCCGACGAAGCAGATGGCTCCGAACAGGCCGCCGGCGGTCATTGCCAGCATCTGCTTCTGCGGCGCGCTGATGAACGGCGAGTACACCGAGTGAGGTGTCAGCAGGCCAACGAGGTGGCCACCCAGGATCGCGAGCACGCCGATGTGGAACAGGTTGCTGCCCATGCGCATGCCCTTGCCGGACAACAGCTGACTCGAGCCGGTGCGCCAGGTGTAGGCGGCGTGGTCGAATCGCACCCAGCTTCCGATCAGGAAGACGGCGATCGCCACGTAGGGAAAGACCTGGAACAGCAGGTTGTTGAGGTAGCTCATCACATCACCTTCGAAGCGGGCATCGCGGTCGCCGTCGAGCGGCGCGGGGGCGGCGGGCAATCGGCGGACGGAGCCTCGGGCCCGAAGCGCACGGCCTCCTCCTCCCAGACCCGGTCGATGGCCTCCGGCGTGTCGTCGCGGCTCTCGCCGGCCACGCGCTCGCGCGCCGCGCCGAGATCGACGGTGCCACCGCCGAGTTCCACCAGCAGTTCGAACAGCAGCGCGTACGGGCTGCCGCGCTCGGCCGCGCGCCCGGCCAGGGACTCGACGATGCTGCGAGTGTGCCGCAGCCAGTCGGTCGCTTCCGCGACGGGTCGCAGCGACAGGTACTCGAGCATCACCGGAAGGTAATCGGGCAGCTCCCGGCTCGCGAGCTCGAGGCCACCCCGGCGATAAGACTCGATCAGGTTGACCATCGCCTGGCCGCGGTCGCGCGACTCGCCGTGCTCGTGCTCGAACAGCAGCAGGCTCATCGAGCGGCCGCGGTCGAAAAGCCCGAGCCAGCGTTCCTGCGCCGACATGGGATCGTGACGCAGCAGTCCGTCGACGAACGCCACGAGCTGCGCGCGCCGTGCCGGCCCGAGCTCTCCGCCATCCGCCGCCTCGAGCAGTTCGTCGCGGTGCTGCCAGATCTCGTCGCGCGGATAGTCGAGCAGCACACTCAGGAGCTTGAGCACCTTCATGCCGGCTCCCGCCCGGGCTTCTGCCGCGCCGGCGGCACGTGGTAGGTGCGCGTCGACCGGCCGCCAAACAGCGCCTCGGCCGGCGAGGCCGGGCTGCAGCCGTCGCCGAACGTGAAGCCGCAACCGCCGCGCTCGCCGAACGCGTCGTTCGCGTACTCGCGGTGCGCGCTCGGCACGACAAAACGATCCTCGTAATTGGCGATCGCGAGATACCGGTACATCTCCTGCGCCTGCGCGACGGTGAGGCCCACCTGCCCGAGCACGGCCGTGTCCTCGACTCCGTCGACGTTCATGGCACGCCGCCAGACCCGCATGGCCAGCATGCGTTCCATGGCGCGGATCACCGGCGCCTCGTCGCCCGCGGTGAGCAGGTTGGCTAGATAGCGCACCGGGATGCGCAGCGAGCGCACGTCGGGAATCTCGCCGTTCAGGCCGACCGTGCCCGCGTCCGCCGCGGACTGCACCGGCGACAGCGGCGGTACGTACCAGACCATCGGCAGCGTGCGGTATTCCGGATGCAGCGGCAGCGCGAGCTTCCAGTCGATGGCGAGCTTGTACACGGGGGATTCCCGCGCCGCTTCGAGCCAGCTCTCCGGAATGCCCTCGCTGCGCGCGGCGGCGATCACGGCCGGGTCGCGCGGATCGAGGAAGATGTCGAGGTGCGCCTGGTACAGGTCCGTGTCGGAGGGCGCCGCAGCCGCTTTGGCGATGCGGTCCGCGTCATAGAGCATCACGCCGAGATAACGGATGCGGCCGACGCACGTCTCCGAGCACACCGTCGGCTCGCCCATCTCGATGCGCGGATAGCAGAAGATGCACTTCTCGGACTTGCCCGACTTCCAGTTGTAATAGATCTTCTTGTACGGGCAGGCGGAGACGCACATGCGCCAGCCCCGGCACTTGTCCTGGTCGATCAGGACGATGCCGTCCTCCTCGCGCTTGTAGATGGCGCCGCTCGGGCAGGAGCCCACGCAGGCCGGATTCAGACAGTGCTCGCACAGTCGCGGCAGGTACATCATGAACGTGCGCTCGAACGCGCCGTAGATCTCGCGCTGCACGTTTTCGAAGTTCTGGTCCTTGCTGCGCTTGGCGAACTCCGTGCCGAGGATCTCCTCCCAGTTCGGGCCCCAGTGGATCTTCTGCATGCGCTGGCCAGTGATCAGCGAGCGCGGCCGCGCCGTCGGCTGGTGCTGGCCCTCCGGCGCCTCGTGCAGGTGGTGGTAGTCGAAGTCGAACGGCTCGTAGTAGTCGTCGATCTGCGGCAGGTCCGGGTTGGCGAAGATCTTCGCCAGCAGGCGGAAGCGGCCGCCGCCCCGCAGCACGAGCTTGCCGGAGGCGTCGCGCACCCAGCCGCCGTTCCACTTCTGCTGGTTCTCCCACTCCTTCGGATAGCCGATGCCGGGCTTGGTCTCGACGTTGTTGAACCATGCGTACTCGACGCCCTCGCGCGACGTCCAGACGTTCTTGCAGGTGATGGAGCAGACGTGGCAGCCGATGCACTTGTCGAGGTTCAGCACCATCGCAATCTGGGCGCGCACTTTCATCGCGTGACCTCCCCGGCCGGCACAGGCTCGCCGTCGAGCCAGTCGACGTTCGCCAGCCGGCGCACGATCACGAACTCGTCGCGGTTCGTGCCTGTCGTGCCGTAGTAGTTGAAACCGTAGCTCTGCTGCGCGTAGCCGCCGATCATGTGCGTCGGCTTGACGACGATGCGCGTCACCGAATTGTGGATGCCGCCGCGCGTGCCGGTGACCTCCGACCCCGGCGTGTTCATGATGCGTTCCTGCGCGTGATACATCATCGCCATGCCGGGCATGACGCGCTGGCTCACGACCGCGCGTGCCACGATGGCACCGTTGACGTTGTAGAGCTCGATCCAGTCGTTGTCTTCGATGCCCGCCGACTTCGCGTCGTCCTCGGACATCCAGACGATCGGCCCGCCGCGCGACAGAGTCTGCATCAGCAGGTTATCGCTGTAGGTGCTGTGGATGCCCCACTTCTGGTGCGGCGTGATCCAGTTGAGCACGATCTCCTTGTGGCCGTTCGGCTTCTTGCCGAGGATCGGCGCGATTGTCTTGGTGTTGACGGGCGGGCGGTAGCTCATGAAGCCCTCGCCGAACGCCAGCATCCACTCGTGGTCCTGGTAGAACTGCTGGCGACCCGTGAGCGTGCGCCACGGGATCAGCTCGTGGACGTTGGTGTAGCCCGCGTTGTAGCTGACGTGTTCGTCCTCGAGACCCGACCAGACCGGCGAGGAGATGATCTTGCGCGGCTGCGCCTGCACGTCGCGGAAGCGGATCGCCTCGTGCTCCTTGCCCACCGCGAGGTGCGCATGGTCGCGTCCCGTGAACTTGCCGAGCGCCTCCCATGCCTTGACCGCCACGTGACCGTTGGTCTCGGGCGCCAGGTGCAGGATGACCTCGGCTGCATCGATGGCGGACTCGATCCGCGGCCGGCCCTGGCTCACGCCGGGTTCGGTGACGCGGTGGTTCAGGTCACCGAGGAACTTCACTTCGTCCTGGGTATCCCAGACGAGGCCCTTGCCCCAGTTGCCGAGCTTGTCGAGCAGCGGCCCGAGCGATGTGAACTTCTTGTACAGGTTCGGGTAGTCGCGCTCCACGACGACCATGCCCGGCATGGTCTTGCCCGGCACGGGCTCGCACTCGCCGCGCTTCCAGTCGCGCACCTCGGGCATGGCAAGCTCGCCGGGGCTGTCGTGCAGCGTCGGCACGAGCACCAGGTCCTTTTCCACACCGAGCACGCCCGGCGCGAGATCGCTGAGCTTGCGCGCGATGCCCTTGAAGATGTCCCAGTCGCTGCGCGCCTCCCAGGCCGGATCCACCGCCTTCGACAGCGGATGGATGAACGGGTGCATGTCCGAGGTGTTGAGGTCGTTCTTCTCGTACCAGGTGGCGGTCGGCAGCACGATGTCCGAATACAGCGCCGTCGTGCACATGCGGAAATCGAGCGTGACCAGCAGATCGAGCTTGCCTTCGGGCGCCGGGTCGCGCCAGGTGACTTCCTCGGGCCTGGCCGCGCCGCGCTCACCGAGGTCCTTGCCCTGCAGGCCGTGACGCGTGCCGAGCAGGTGCTTCAGCATGTACTCGTGGCCCTTGCCGGAGCTGCCGAGCAGATTGGAGCGCCAGATGAACAGGTTGCGCGGAAAGTTCTGCGGCGAGTCGGGATCGGCGAACGCGAAGTCGAGGCTGCCGTCCTTGAACCTCGACACGGCGTAGTCCACGGGCGCGACGCCGGCCTGCTCCGCCGCGCGCACGACCTGCAGCGGATTGGCGTTGAGCTGCGTGGCGCTCGGCAGCCAGCCCATGCGCACTGCGCGCAGATTGAAGTCGACGAAGCTGCCCGAATACTTCTTCGGGTCGGCCAAAGGCGAGAGGATTTCCTCGACGCCGAGTTTTTCGTAGCGCCACTGGTCGGAGTTGAAGTACCAGAAGCTCGTGCCGTTCATCTGGCGCGGCGGACGGCTCCAGTCGAGACCGAACGCGAGCGGCAGCCAGCCCGACTGCGGGCGCAGCTTCTCCTGTCCGACGTAGTGCGCCCAGCCGCCGCCCGTCTGGCCGACGCAACCGCACATCACGAGCAGGTTGATCAGCCCGCGATAGTTCATGTCGTTGTGGTACCAGTGATTCATCGCCGCGCCGACGATGATCATCGAGCGGCCGCGCGTCTTGTCCGCGTTGCGCGCGAACTCGCGCGCCAGACGGATGATCTGCGCGCGCGGCACGCCGGTGATTGCCTCGGCCCAGGCGGGCGTGCCCGGCACCATCGCGTCGTAGTCGGCGGCCACGTGACTGCCGCCAAAGCCGCGGTCGACGCCGTACTGCGCGAGCAGCAGGTCGTAGACGGTCGCGACCTGGCACTCCTCGCCGTCGGCGAGCCGCAGCTTTCGCGCCGGGATACGCCTGACGAGCACGTCGTCGACCTTCACGGCGGTCCACTTCTCGTGCTCGACACCGCCAAAATAGGGGAAGCTGACGTCGGCGAAATCGCCGCCGGCCGCGAGACTCAGGGCCAGGCGCGTGTCGCGACCGCGGCTGTCGCGTTCCTCGATGTTCCACTTGCCCTGCTCGCCCCAGCGGAAGCCGATGGCGCCGTTCGGCGCGACCAGCTCGCCACTCGCCTCGTCGAAGGCCAGCGTCTTCCACTCGGGGTTATTGCCTTCGCCGAGCGAACCGGCAAGGTCCGCGGCGCGCAGGAAGCGGCCTGCCGCGAGGCGTCCATCCTCGCGCCGGTCCAGGCGCACCAGCAGCGGCATGTCGGAATACTGTCGACCGTAGTCGGTGAAGTACTGCGACGGCTGCTCGACGTGAAACTCGCGCAGCACGACGTGCCCGAGCGCGAAGGCGAGCGCGGCGTCGGTGCCCTGCTTCGGATGGATCCACTGGTCGCAGACCTTGGCGACCTCGGCGTAGTCGGGCGTGATCGCCACGGTCTTGGTGCCGTTGTAGCGCGCCTCGGTCAGGAAGTGTGCGTCCGGCGTGCGCGTCTGCGGGACGTTCGAGCCCCAGCAGATGATGTATTTCGAGTTGTACCAGTCGGCCGACTCCGGCACGTCGGTCTGCTCGCCCCAGATCTGCGGGCTGGCGGGTGGCAGGTCGCAGTACCAGTCGTAGAAACTCAGACAGGCGCCGCCGAGCAGCGAGAGGTAACGCGCGCCCGCCGCATACGACACCATCGACATCGCCGGAATCGGCGAAAAGCCAATGACGCGGTCCGGGCCGTACTTGCGCACGGTGTAGAGATTCGAGGCGGCGATCAGCTCGTTGGCCTCGTCCCAGTGCACGCGCACGAAGCCGCCCATGCCGCGCTTCGTCTTGTAGCTCGCCGCCTTGCCGGCGTCCTCGACGATGCTCGCCCAGGCGTCGACCGGCGCCAGCGTCCGGCGTGCCTCGCGCCACAGCTTGAGCAGCGCGCTGCGCATCAGCGGGTACTTGACCCGGTTGGCGCTGTAGAGATACCAGGAGTAGCTTGCGCCGCGCGGGCAGCCGCGCGGCTCGTGGTTCGGCAAGTCAGGCCGTGTGCGCGGATAGTCGGTCTGCTGCGTCTCCCAGGTCACCAGACCGTTCTTGACGTAGACCTTCCAGCTGCACGAGCCCGTGCAGTTCACGCCGTGCGTCGAGCGCACGATCTTGTCGTACTGCCAGCGCTGGCGGTAACCATCCTCCCAGGACCGGTCCTGGACCGTGGCGACGCCGTGACCGTCCGCGAACCCGTCGCCGGCCGGCTTGAGGAAATTCAGTCGGTCGAGGAAATAGCTCATGAATCGCTCCGGTCCTGACTCAGCACGGTGCCTCTGCGCCACGGCGGAAATAGAACCACCAGGTGACGAGCACGCAGGTGACGTAGAAGGCGATGAAGCAGTACAGCGCCGCCTGCGGCCCGCCGGTCATCGCGATCGAGGTGCCGTAGCTCTTCGGGATGAAGAAGCCGCCATAGGCGCCGATCGCCGACGAGAAGCCGATCACTGCCGCCGACTCGATGCCGGCCTGGCGGACCGCCGCCTGCGTCGCCTCCGGCCTGCCGGAGGCCGCGCGCTCGTGCATGTTGCGGAAGATGATCGGGATCATGCGGAACGTGCTCGCGTTGCCGATGCCCGTCGACACGAACAGCAGCAGGAACATGGCCATGAAGCCCTTGAAGCTGCCGCCGGACGCGCCGCTGGGCAGGAAGTACAGCACGCCGAACACGGCCGCGATCATCACGACGAAGACCCAGAACGTCAGCAGCGCGCCGCCGACCTTGTCCGAGAGCCAGCCGCCGACCGGTCGCGCCAGCGCGCCCACGAGTGGGCCGAGGAATGCATAGGAGAGCGCATTGACCTCCGGAAACTGGGTCTTGATCAGCATCGGGAAGCCGGCGGAATAGCCGATGAAGCTGCCGAATGTGCCGACATAGAGCCAGCACATCAGCCAGTTGTGCTTGCGCTGGAAGATGACGGCCTGCTCGGCGAACGACGAGCGCGCCGCGACCAGATCGTTCATGCCGAACCACGCGGCCAGCGTGCAGACCAGCAGGAACGGCAGCCAGATGAAGCCCGCGTTCTGCAGGTAAAGCGTCTTGCCGTCGTCGGTCGTCTGCGGGCCGCCGGCGATGGCGCCGAACATGGCCGCGGCGATCACCAGCGGGATGACGAACTGCGTCACCGAGACGCCGAGGTTGCCGAGACCTGCGTTCATGCCGAGCGCATAGCCCTGCTTGGACTTCGGGTAGAAGAACGAGATGTTCGACATCGACGAGGCGAAGTTGCCGCCGCCGAAGCCGCACAGGATCGCGATGGCCACGAACTGCCAGTAGGGCGTCGTCGGGTCCTGCACCGCGATGCCGAGCCAGAACGCCGGGATCATCAGCGAGGCCGTCGAGATCGCCGTCCAGCGCCGGCCGCCGAAGATCGGGATCATGAAGCTGTAGAAGATGCGCAGCGTCGCACCCGACAGGCCCGGCAGCGCCGCGAGCCAGAACAACTGGTCGGTCGTGTACTGGAAGCCGATCCTGGGCAGGTTCACGGTGACGGCCGAGAACATCATCCACACGGCAAAGGCGAGCAGCAGCGCCGGGACGGAGATGGCGAGGTTGCGATTGGCCACCCGCTGTCCGGGGCTGGCCCAGAACGCCACGTCTTCGGGTCTCCAGTCGTGGATGAGGCCCCTGGCGGCTCGGACGGGTTCCTTGACGACGGTGTTCATCTGCCGGCTCCGTTGCGTTGCGGCGTTTCGCGCGAACCGTAGGAGCAGGGGTCCGGTCGGCGCATTGACGTGGGTCAACGCAGCGCAACAAAGCCGGTCGTCCGCGAACCAGGACCGACTCAAATCGTCATTTGTTTCAGTAAGTTACGAACTGTCACTAAGTAAATGCTCGTAATGCGGCGCGTCATGTACCGACGCGCGCGCCGCCTCGCGTCCGGGCTGGACACGAAGGCCGCGGCAGCGGCCGACGGCCGCTGCGGATGCGGCGGGAATCAGCCGCGGATCATGCGATTGTCGACGAGCTGTCCGACGACACCCGGATCCGCGAGTGTCGAGATGTCGCCGAGCTGTTCGGCCTCGTTGGCCGCGATCTTGCGCAGGATGCGGCGCATGATCTTGCCCGAGCGCGTCTTCGGCAGGCCGGGCGCCCACTGGATGTAGTCCGGCGTGGCGATCGGGCCGATCTCGCGACGCACCCACTCGCGCAATTCCTTGCGCAGATCCTCCGTCGGTTCCGCGTCGAGCACGAGCGTCACGTAGGCGTAGATGCCCTGGCCCTTGATGTCGTGCGGGCAGCCCACGACGGCCGCTTCGGCGACGAGGTGATGCGCCACAAGCGCGCTTTCGATCTCCGCCGTGCCGAGACGATGGCCGGCGACGTTGAGCACGTCGTCGACGCGGCCCGTGATCCAGTAGTAGCCGTCGGCGTCGCGCTTCGCGCCGTCGCCCGTGAAGTAGCAGCCCGGGAAAGCGCGGAAATAGGTGTCGATGAAGCGCTGGTGATCACCGAACACCGTGCGCATCTGGCCGGGCCAGCTGTCGACGAGCACGAGGTTGCCCTCGCAGGGGCCCTGCTGGATGTGCCCGTCGTTGTCGACGATCGCCGGCTCGACGCCGAAGAACGGCAGCGTCGCCGACCCGGGCTTCTGCGCGATGGCACCCGGCAGCGGGCTGATCAGGATGCCGCCGGTCTCGGTCTGCCACCAGGTGTCGACGATCGGGCAGCGGCCGTCGCCCACGACGCGGTGATACCACTCCCAGGCCTCGGGGTTGATCGGCTCCCCGACGGTGCCGAGCAGTCGCAAGGTCGAGCGCGAGTGCTTCTTCACCGGGCCGTCGCCTTCGCGCATCAGCGCGCGCAGCGCGGTCGGCGCCGTGTAGAAGATCGTGACCGCGTGCTTGTCGCAGACCTGCCAGAAGCGGTCGGGCCCCGGAAAGTTCGGCACGCCCTCGAAGATCAGCGACGTCGCGCCGTTGGCGAGCGGACCGTAGACCACGTAGCTGTGCCCGGTCACCCAGCCGACGTCGGCCGTGCACCAGTACACGTCGTCCTCGCGCAGATCGAACACGGCCTCGTGCGTGAGCGCCACGTAGACGAGGTAGCCACCGGTCGTGTGCAGCACACCCTTCGGCTTGCCCGTGGAGCCGGACGTGTAAAGGATGAACAGCGGGTCTTCCGCGTCCATCGGCTCGGGCGGGCAGTCGGTCGACTGGGCATCGACGAGTTCCGAGTACCACTGGTCGCGCGCGTACATCGGCACCGGCGCACCGGTGCGCTTGACCACCAGCACGTGCCTGACGGTTTCCGTGCCCGGCGCCGTCAGCGCCTGGTCGACGTTGGCCTTGAGCGGCACCTTCCTGCCGCCGCGCACGCCTTCGTCCGCGGTGATGACGACGGTCGAGGCGCAGTCGGCGATGCGGCCCGCGAGCGAATCGGGCGAGAAGCCGCCGAACACCACCGAATGGATGGCGCCAATGCGTGCGCACGCGAGCATCGCCACGGCGGCCTCGGGAATCATCGGCAGATAGATCGTGACGCGGTCGCCCTTGCCGACGCCGAGCGCCTTGAGCGCGTTGGCGAGCTTGCAGACGCGGTAGTACAGCTCCCGGTAGGTGACGTGCGCCGAGTCGTTCGTGTCGTCGCCTTCGTGGATCAGCGCGGTCTTGTCAGCGCGCGTGGCGAGGTGCCGGTCGAGGCAGTTCCAGGCGACGTTCAGCTTGCCGTCGCAGAACCAGCGGATGTGGCAGTCGTCAGCGTCGAAGCTCACGTCCTTGACGCGGGTGAAGGGTCGCACCCAGTCGATGCGCGTGGCCATGCGGGCCCAGAAGCCCTCGGGGTCGCGCACGGATTCCGCATGGAGCTTCTCGTAGTCTTCGCGGCGATAGCGGCTGCGGGCGCCGAATTCCGCCGGCACTTCGTAGAGACGCTTGTGCATGAGTTCCCCTCTCCCGGATGCCCCGGCGCCGTGCGAGCGGCCAGCGGACGTTCAGTCGAGCGCGGCGCGCACGCGCTCGGCGTGCGCCGCGAGGACGCGGTGGTCGGCCATGTCGCGCGCATGGAACCGCAGCTCGAGGCCCTCGTGACGCGGCACGACGTGAAAGTGGATGTGGAACACGCTCTGCCCGGCCGCCGGCCCGTTCAACTGTGCGATCAGGATGCCGGGCGCGTCGAACGCCTTTTTTACGGCGCGCGCGACGCGTTGGGTTGTGCGGATCGTGGCGGCGAGCGCCTCAGGCGGCAGGTCGAACAGGTTCTCGGCCGCGTGCTTCGGCACGACGAGCGCATGGCCATCTGCCTGCGGCATGACGTCCATGAACGCGAGTGTCAACTCGTCCTCGAAGACCTTGTGCGCGGGAATCTCGCCACGGAGAATCCGCGCGAAGACGTTGTTCGTGTCGTAGGCCATGCGATCCACGCTGTTTCGCTGGAGAGTCGTGAACAACGAGTATAGCGGCCTGCCCGCCACGGGGGCCCGCCGGCATTCGACCAACGGGTAAGACGACGGGCCCTTACTGCCCGAACACCCACTCCACCAGGGCGCTCTGGACGGCCTCGCCGGCGCCGGCCCCGGCGAGCGGGTGATTGAGGATCACGACCGTCACGAACGTACGGCCGCTCGCGGCGCTGACGTAGCCGGCGAGCGCGGCCACGTCCTGGAGCGTACCCGTCTTCATGCGCAGCCGGCCCTGCATCCCGGCCGCACGGAAGCGGCGCTTGAGCGTGCCGTCGGTCGCCGACAGGGGCAGCGAGGCCGCGAACTCGGGCATGTACTGCCCCTGCCATGCGGCCAGCAGCACGTCGGCGAGCCCCGCCGCCGTGATGCGCTCGTTGCGCGACAGCCCGGAGCCGTTTTCGATCGTGAGGTCCGGGATCACGATGCCGTGCGCCGCGAGGAAGTCGTCGATCGCCTCGCGCGCGGCCGCCGTCGTCGCGGGCTGGCCCGGGTATTTCTCGGCGGCGAGCGTCAGGTATACCGCGCGCGCCATCGAGTTGCTCGAGTACTTGTTCACGAGGCGGATGATCTCCGCCAGCGTCAGCGACTCCTGCGTGTAGAGCAGCGTCGCGTCGGCCGGCAGCGTGCCGAGCCGCATGCCACCGCCGATCGTGCCGCCGGACTGCTGCCAGAGCGTGCGGAACACGCCGTACGCGTAATCGGGCGCCTTCATCACGGCCCGCGACACCATGAACTGGCCGCAACCGGCGGCGTAGCGGCCGGAGAGCGCGATGCGGTTGCCGAGCGCACCGTCGGGCATGGTGAGCTGGATGCCGTCCGCGCCGCGCCGGCAGGGCCCGGGGTCGAGCCGCACCGCGTTGTCGATCGACAGGTTGGCGGGCCACGGGTTCGCGCTGGCCCGCACCGAGTCCGTCGCGACGTCCGGGACGGCGCTCACGGTGACCGTCTGGAAGTTCACCAGCAGCGCGTCGGGCAGCACGTTGTAGGTGTTGAACGGCCTGTTGTCGAACGCGGCGCGATCATCGCCCTGCGGCGCGAAGTACGTGTTGTCGATGACGACATCGCCGGCGACGCGCTGCACGCCTGCCTGGCGCAGCCCGCTCACGAAGCTCCAGAAGCGGTCGGCCGTGAGGAACGGGTCACCGCCGCCGACGAGGACGAGATCGCCCTCGAGCACCTGGGCGCGGACCGGGCCGGTGCCATAGGCGCGCGTGCGCCACGCATAGGCCGGACCGAGCCGGTCGAGCGCCGCGATGGTCGTGAGCACCTTCATGGTCGACGCCGGGTTGCGCGGCACGGCCGAGTTGTAGCTGACGAGCGGCTCCTCGCGGCCGACCTCGCGCACGTACACGCTCAGGCTCGTGCCCGGCACCTTGCGCGCCTTGAGCGCCTGCTCGACTTCGGGCGGCAGATAGGGCTTGTCGCGCGCCGCGGCAAGGCCCGCCACACTCGTCGCGAGCAGCAGAACCGGCAGGAGCGTGCGGAGCAGGCGGGAAACGGCGGGCGGGAGCATCGATCTCGGCATCGTCGTCGCGAGATCATAAGCGATGTGCCGACGCGGCGCGGCTATACTCGCGGGCCCAGCGGAACCCCGAGCATGCGCAAGATCTGGAACACCGTCCTCAAGGGCCTCGTCGCGATCCTGCCGCTGAGCCTGACTGTCTACGCGGTCTACTGGCTCGCGGTCAGCGCCGAGCGCCTGTTCTCGACGCTGATCAAGACGGTCATCCCGGATTCGCTGTACTGGCCGGGTCTCGGCCTGCTCACGGGCCTCGTCGTGCTCTATTTCGTCGGGCTGGCCGTCAACGCGTACGTGGTCAGCCGCGCGCTGCGCCTGTCCGACGAGGTCGTCGCGCGCATCCCGGTCGTGAAGACGATCTATCTCGCGATCCGCGACTTCATGCGCTTCTTCCCGTCGTCCGGCAAGGGCAGCGACATGCAGCGTGTGGTGCTCGTACCGTTCGGACCAGGCAAGGTCATCGGCTTCGTCACGGCCGAGGGCAGTGACATGCTGCGGCGTCCGGTCGACGACGGCGACACAGTCGCGGTGTACCTGCCGATGAGCTACATGGTCGGCGGCTACACCGTGTTCCTGCCACGCGGCCGGCTCGAGCCCACGTCGCTCAGCGTCGAGGAAGGCATGCGCATCGCGCTGATGGGCGGCGTGCGCCAGAGCGACACCGGCGACCGCACCACGCTCGGCGGGGGCCGCTGACGTGCAGGCCGTCGTCATCCCGGTCACGCCATTCGCGCAGAACTGCTCGCTCGTGTGGTGCCCGCGCACCAAGCAGGCCGCCGTCATCGATCCGGGCGGCGACCTCGACAAGGTGCTCGACGAGGTGCGCAAGCAGGGCGTGGCACTCAGCAAGATCCTGCTCACGCACGCGCACATCGATCATGCGGGGGCGACGGCCGAACTCGCGCGTCGCGCCGGCGTACCGATCGTCGGGCCACACCGCGGCGATGAATTCTGGATCGCCGGACTGGCGGAACAGGGTCGCATGTTCGGTCTGGGGCCGTGCGAGTCGTTCGAGCCCGATCAATGGCTCGACCAGGGCGACCGCGTCAGCGTCGGAGACATCGAGTTCGAGGTCCTGCACTGTCCGGGGCACACGCCCGGACACGTCGTCTACTACTGCGCGGCCGACAAACTCGCGTTCGTCGGTGACGTGCTGTTCCAGGGCTCGATCGGCCGCACTGACTTGCCAGGCGGCGACCTCGACACGTTGGTGCGGGCAATCCGCGGCAAGCTGTTCGTGCTCGGCGACGACGTGCGGTTCGTGCCGGGCCACGGGCCCATGTCGACATTTGGCCAGGAACGGCGCACGAACCCGTTCGTCGGCGAGGGAAAATAGCGACCGGATGCCTATTTATTTGCCGTCGGTCTTGCGCCGGCCGCGCTTGGCCGCGCGGCGGTCTTCCTCGGCCCAGCCATCGATCGCCACGCCCATTTCACGCGCGCGTCGCGGCCCGGTCCGGCGGTCCTGGTGGTGCTGGTAGTGGCAGGCGCACTGCGACCGGTCGCAGCCCTTGAGCGGCAGCACCGGCGCGTCCTTCGACAGGAACCGGCGACCTTCGATCGCCTTGGCGGCAGCACAGCAGCTCGGCCCCGGGATGACCGAGACCGCGTGGAACGTGGCCGGCTTCCTTGTGTCTGCCACGCCCGGCTTGACGACGGCCGCCGGCCGGACGGGTCGACCCAACAGCCCTTTTGCGCGATCCAGGAACGAACCCACGGTGCACCTGGCCCATGCCGCCCGATCAATGGTTTGGCAAGGCTAGCTCAAACTCGAACGAGTCGCGATGCGTTGACGTGACATAAGCTGGATTGATATGGTCCAGTCGGACCAGAATAAGCCTCGACTCCTGGTGAGGGACCGCCCGGCTGCAGCCCTCGGGCCCGTCTCGATCCGACCGAACGCGCCGTATGATGCGCAACGCCTCGAGACCTCGAACTCATGCCGACCCTGGAAACACGCCACCTGCACCCGCCGCATGCCGGGGAAGCGCCTTTCCATTCCCTGTACCGGCACGGCTTCGCCCGTCTCGCCGTCGGTACGCCGGCCGTCGACGTCGCCTCTCCGGCTGTAAACGTCGCCGCAACGATCGAAGTGGCCCGCCAGGCCGCGGGAGAACTCGCGATATTCGGCGTGTTCCCGGAGTTGGGGTTGTCGGCATATTCCAACGAAGACCTGTTCCAGCAGGACGCGTTGCTCGACGCCTCGCTGGCGGCCCTGCGCACGCTGCTCGAAGCCAGCGTGGAGATCGCGCTGACCATGGCCGTCGGCCTGCCGCTGCGGGTGGACGACCGGTTGTTCAACTGCGCCGTCCTGCTGCGGCGCGGACGCATTCTCGGCGTCGTGCCGAAAACCTACCTGCCGAACTACCGCGAGTTCTACGAAAAGCGCCAGTTCGCGCCGGCCGCACAGGCCGTCTCGACCCAGATCAGGCTGCTCGGACAAACCGCACCTTTCGGGCCGCAACTGCTGTTCGAGGCCACCAACCTGCCAGGGTTCGTGCTGCACCTCGAGCTCTGCGAGGACGTCTGGGCGCCGCTGCCGCCGAGCACGCTCGCCGCGCTGGCCGGCGCGACGGTGCTCGCGAACCTGTCGGCGAGCGACGTCACGGTCGGCAAGGCCGATTACCGACGACTGCTGTGCGCGTCGCAGTCGGCCAAGTGCGTCGCCGCGTATCTCTACTCCGCTGCCGGCCCCGGGGAATCGACGACGGACCTCGCCTGGGACGGCCACGCGATGATCTACGAAAACGGCGAGCGCCTCGCCGAATCGCGCCGGTTCCCGCTGCAGGGCGGCTTCGTGCTGGCGGACGTCGACCTCGATCACCTGCGACAGGAGCGCATGCGCTGGACGACGTTCGGCGACTCGGTGCAGAGCCATCGCGCGCAGCTGCAGGGCTTCCGCCGCGTCGAGTTCGAGCTCGACGTGCCACTCGACCGCGTCCGGCTGCGCCGGCGTGTCGAGCGGTTCCCATACGTGCCATCCGAGCCGGCGCGACGCGACGCGCGTTGCGCAGAGGTCTACGACATCCAGGTCGAGGGACTGCGCAAGCGGCTCGCGGCCACCGGCATCCGCAAGGCGGTGCTCGGCGTCTCGGGCGGGCTCGATTCGACCCAGGCGCTGCTCGTGACCGTACGCGCGTTCGACCGCATTGGCCTGCCGCGGCGCGACATTCTGGGCTACACGCTGCCCGGCTTCGGTACGAGTCGCCAGACCTTCGAGAATGCGCACGCGCTGATGCGCGCGGTCGGCATCACGCCAGGCGAGATCGACATCCGCCCGTCGGCGGAGCTGATGCTCGCCGACCTGGGGCATCCATACGCCTCGGGCCAGCCCGTGCACGACGTCACGTTCGAGAACGTGCAGGCGGGCGAGCGGGCCTCGCACCTGTTCCGTCTCGCGAACTTCCACGGCGCGCTCGTGGTCGGCACGGGCGACCTCTCCGAACTCGCGCTCGGGTTCACGACCTACGGCGTCGGCGACCACATGTCGCATTACAACGTGAACAGCTCCGTCCCCAAGACGCTGATCCGCCACCTGATCCGCTGGCTCGTCGCGACGCGCCAGTTCGACGCGGCGACGCTCGACGTGCTCGGGCGCATCGTCGACACACCGATCTCGCCGGAGCTGGTGCCCGGCGCCGGCGACAAGCCGACGCAATCGTCCGAAGCCGTCGTGGGCCCGTACGAGTTGCAGGACTTCCACCTCTACTACGTGAGTCGCTTCGGCTATCGGCCCAGCAAGGTTGCCTACCTCGCCGAGACTGCGTGGGCCAACCCAGGCGAAGGCGCATGGCCCGACACCGTGCCCGCGGAGGAACGGCGCGCCTACGACCTGCCGACGATCTGTCACTGGCTCGAGGTGTTCCTGCGCCGTTTCTTCGAGAGCAGCCAGTTCAAGCGCTCGGCGATCCCAAACGGGCCGAAGGTCGGCTCCGGCGGCTCGCTCTCGCCGCGCAGCGACTGGCGTGCGCCGAGCGACGCCTCGGCGACGGCGTGGCTCGACGAGTTGCATCGCAACATCCCGGCCGCGTTGCGTGCGCGCCCGCGCGCTTCGCGACGCCGCTGACACGCCACCGCGTCGTCGCAACGGCAGGAGTACCGCTGGCGTCTAGGAATTGACCCACGCCTGGGTGGGTATTCCTACGATTGGTCCCGCCGTGCGAGCCAAGGGATAGTCCTCGCGTCGCGCAGGTCGCGCGCACGACGCTGGAATGTCGGCCTTGGCGAAGGAAGCCCCAACGGTTCGACCGCCCTCGGCAGCGGGCCTCTACTATCCCAAGGATGCGGACGGCTTGCGCCGCGCGCTGCGGACCTTGCTCGCCACGACGACCATGGAGGCCGCACGGCTGCCCAAGGCGCTCGTCGTGCCGCACGCGGGCTATGCCTGTTCGGGCACCGTCGCTGCCGCAGCGTATCGCACGCTGCAGACCCCGGAGGCCAGCGCGATCCGCCACGTCGTCATGCTCGGCCCGAGCCACCGCGTGCCGATGCGCGGCATGGCGATGCCGACCTGGGATTTCTATGCGACGCCGTTCGGCCAGGTCGCCGTCAGCGACGCGGCCCGCACCCGGCTGCGCCAGCTCGGGCTGGTTGGTATCGCCGACGCGCCGCACGCGCTCGAACACTCGCTCGAGGTGCAGTTGCCGTTCCTGCAGACGACCCTCGCCGAGTTCGACCTGCTGCCGATCGCGGTCGGCGCCGGCCCGGTTGAGCAGGTCTGCCGCGCACTCGAGGCCGTCTGGGGCGGGCCCGAGACCCTCATCGTCGTCAGCTCCGACCTGAGCCATCACCACACGCACCTCGAAGCGCAGACGCTCGACGCGCAGACCGCGCAGCTGGTTCTCGCACGTCGCAGCGACATCGCGGACGCGCAGGCCTGCGGCGCCTGCGGGCTGAACGGCCTGCTCGAATGCGCGCGCCACAGGAAGCTCGAAGCGCGGTTGCTCGACCGATCCACGTCCGGTGACACCGACGGCGACGATTCCCGCGTGGTAGGCTACGGCAGTTTCGCGTTTTACGAGCCATAGGAGACATTCACCCGTTCTGGAACAAGCGGGTGAATGCCCCCCCCTTTTCCCGACGTCCGTCGTTCCCGCAGGTCCGATTGCAGCATCGCGCGGCGCGTGCAACCCTCGCGGCGTGAAGTCAGCCTTCCCCGTCCACGCTGCTGGCCCCGGCTCGAGACGCTGCATCCGCGCGGCGTCGCTCGCGTGCCTGGCCGGCCTGGCGTTCGCAGCCGGGGCGCAGTCACCCGAGCCGACGCACTCCCCCGTCGCGACCGGACCCTCGCCCGCCGACCTTGCGGCGCCCGCCGCAGCGCCGGCCGCGACACTCGACTCCGTGGCGGCGTTCCGCGAATTCCGCCAGCGCTTCGACGCTGCGCAGTACGAAGCCGCGCTGCCGTATGCGCAGCGGGTGCTCGAGCTCGCGGAGCAGGTGGCGAAGCAGCCGGCGGCCGAGGAAGTGCAGGTCGCCCTCATGAACGTCGCAATGACGCAATACCTCGTGGGCGACTACGTCGCGACCGAGGCGAGCTACCTGCGCGCCATCGAGCTCATCGAATCTTCCGGCCGACCGCTGCAGACGCGTCTCGCCCGGGCGTACGCCGGGCTCGCGTCCGCATACCACGAGGGCAACCGCCACGACCTGGCCGTCAGGAACTTCGAGAAGGCGCTCGGGCTCACACGCCGCGACGAGGGCCTGCTGACCGAGCGGCAGGTGCCGCTGCTGGAGAAGTACGTAGACTCGTTGACAGAACTCGGCCGCTACGAGGAGGCGCTCAAGGCCCAGCAGTACGTCCTGCGCATCGCGACGCGCAAGTACGGCGCGAACGGCGCGGGGCTCGCGCCGACGCTCGAGCAGATCGGACGCTGGCATGCCGAGGTCGGTGCGTACGATCAGGCGCGCCGCCTGCTGAAGCGCGCCATCGCGCTGGTCGAAGCGGCCGAAGGGGACCAGTCCGCCCATCTCGTGAGCCTGCTCGCGTCACTGGCAGCCTGCGATCGCAAGCAACTGCTCGATCCGAACCAGCAGTTGCTGAGCGCGCAGGACCCCGATCGGGCGGCGATGTTCCACGAGCCCGGCGTCGCGACGGCGACCTATTCACCTGCGATGCTGATGAGCGAGGCGGAAAAGTCGCTGCAGCGCGCCTGCGCGATCGCCGAGGAAGGCCCCGAACCGTCACCGGTACAGATCGCCGACGTGCGCACGCAGCTCGGCGACTGGTATCAGGGGCGCGGCCAGCCCGAACGTGCCCGGCCGAACTACCGGAAGGCCTGGACGGCGGCAGAGCGCGCCACGGGCCGTTTCCATGGCAAGCCGCTGGTCGATGCGTTGTTCGGCCAGCCCGTGCTGCTGCATATCGTGCGGCCCGATGACTGGAAGAAGTACGCCGGTCGGCCACCGGAACAGGTCGAGGTGCGCAACGTGATTGTCGAGTTCACGGTGAACACCGAGGGGCGGGCGGAGTCGCTGAAGGTGGTCGACGACACCGATGACGGGCGGCGTGCGGCAAAGACCGCCGACTCGATCGAGGACACGGCGCGTTACCGGCCACGCCTCGAGAAGGGCGAGCCCGTCGCGACGCCGGAAGTGCGTTTCACGCAGCCGTGGATCGTGCTGCTGCCGGGGGCCCCCGGGGCACCGGAGGCAGAGAAGAAGACGCCGGCCGAGACGCCGCCAGCGCAGCCGCCCCAAGCTACGGCTCCTGCGGCGGCGGTGCCGTCACCTCCGACGGCGCGGGCGCGGCGCCCGGCGTGATCAATCCCCGCGCGACCGCCTGCTCGCGAAACTCGGCCGCGAGCTTGGCGGCCGCGTCGCGCATGGCGGACCGCGTCGCCGCCGCGAACGCCTCGTCGCCCTTGCCCGGGAATGCGCTGCTCGGCTGCGAGCCGTAGCCCGTGAACGTCCAGCTGTCCGCGAGCGTGCCCTGCGGCGAGTACAGCCGGATGGTGTACTTCAGGCTCGCGGCATACATCTGGGTGCCGGAATCCACGGGCGTGACGAAGGCGTAGTCCTCGAGCACGGGTTCCAGCACACCGCGGATCTCCGGATCCATCCGCGCCGCCGCGGCAGGCGACGGCACCGTCACGACCTTCGCGAACATCGCGTCGAGCACCCGCATGAAGCCCGTCGACTGCGCCTTGCCGAGTCCGATCGAGTACTCGCCGCCACCGTTCTCACGCTTCTCCTCGTACACCTTCTCGCGGAATTCGAGCGGCAGATGCACGCCGATCGTGACCGGGATCTTCTCGATCAGCGGCGACGGGATGTTCGACGTCGTCTCGAATTTCGTCGGTGCGCAGCCAACGACGCCCAGCAGCGCAAGCACGACGGCTGCTGCGGCCATGGCCAGCTGACCCCGGCGTGCCTGCGTCACGAACATGCCATCGTCTCCTCGCGCTGCAAGCGCCATGCTGACGGCATTCCCACTCCCGCGGCAAGTCGTGCCGGTCAGCGCAGCGAATAAGCCGACGGCTCGTTCAGGCCGACGAACGTGCCCCCATTGCGCGCGCAGAGCACGCGCATGAGCGTCGCGAACCGCACGCTCGTGAATTGCGGCGCATCCGGGCGCACCGGGAACCCGAGCGCATGGATGCGCACCCGGCGTCCGCCGCGCTCTTCCCGGTTGATCAGGTCGACGGTGCGCACGACCGAGTCGATCGAGGAGCCCGTGAACTCGTCGCCGACGACGTACAGGCTGATGCGCCGTCCCGTGCTGTAGTAGGTGCGGATGGCCTCGACGATGCCCTCGACCGGGCTCGAGTTGCTGAACGGGAACCAGTCGCGCAGCCGGTCGAGCACGAGCTTGCGCTGCGCGGGTGTGTCCGGCAGCCAGCGGCCGCGGTACGACGGAAACATGTACGTACCCTCGTCGCTCATGACCTGCCAGCCCTTGACGGTCGGGTAGGCGTCGAGCACCTCCTGCATCTTGCGCAGCATCAGCGGCCACGCGTAGTTCGCCATCGAACCCGAGGTGTCGATGATGAATATCACGTACTCGCTGTCCACCGGCAGGCCCGCCACGGCGTCCTGCGGTGCGCGCCGGTACTCCGAACCGAGCACCTTCTTCATCTCCTCGGTGAGCTGCTGCTGCGCGGCGACGAGCTGCCCCTCAAGCGTGTTGGCCACTTCGGCGTCCCGCGCGCTCGCATGGTACTTGCCCTTGACGTCGCTCAGGTCGCCGCGCAGACGCGCCAGCCTGGCACGCACGTCCGAGAGCTGGCGCTCGCGCTCGGTGAGGCTGCGGTTCAGGATGTCCGTCTCGCCGCGCAGCGCGGCGCGCTCCTCCTGCAGCGCGAGCAGCCGCCCCTCAAGGTCGAGCCGCGACTTCTCGAGCGCCTTCGGCTCGCCGAACTTGCTGAGCATGAACAGCAGGATGATCGCGCCGAACGCACAGCAGATCGTGTCGAGGAACGACATGCTGAAGACTTCGAAATCACGCACGCGGCGGCGTTGCATGGCGATGCCTACGGCCAGTCCCTGGCCGGCATCAGGAACGAGCCGTTGGTACGCCGCGCGAGCGCCCAGAACGCCGCGGGCGACGACGGGTCGCCCTCCATCGGCATCAGGATCACGTTCGCGGGCACCCGGTGCGGGAATTTCGCGATGGCGCGCTCGAACAGCTTCAGGCGACCGTCGCCGTCGATGGTCTTGCGGATCGCGGGCGGCGTCGCGCCCTGCGTCGGCAGGCCGTCGGTGATGATGAAGACGTTGTCCGGCGCGGGACTCAGCGCGTTGACGAACGTGAACGCGTTCTCGAGGCTGGTGCCGTCCGCCGGCACCGTGCGGCGCAGGTTGGTCACGACGTCGGTGAGCGCCTTGGCGTCACTGCCGTCGAGCCAGCGCCCGGCGCTGTCCGGCACGACGGCCCAGGCCCGGGTGTTGAACGCGATCACCTGGAACTTCGACTTCGGCGGCACCTGCGTCGTGAGCCAGTCGACGGTGGCGACCGTGCGGCGCCACTTCTCGGAGGCGAGCCGGCGCGACTCGGGCATGTTGCGCAGCCGGATGACGTTGACGACGGTTTCGTCGAGCATGCTCGCCGACACGTCGACGAGGATCGCGATGCGCTCGCCGCCGAGCTTCAGCCCGGTCAGGTACTGGCGGTCCCCGGTGCCGACGAAGCCCTTGACGCGATTGCCCGGCTTGCCGGGCGCCGGTGTGCCGGCCTGCAGCCGCTTCGTGCTCTCCTCGGTCTGCTTCAGGTCGGCCTTGAGCCGCTCGATGGCCTCGCGACGCGAGACGGCCGTCTTGTCGGCCTCCGCGAGCTGCTCGCGCAGCCGCGCGGTTTCCTCGAGCACGCGCTCCGAAAGGCCCTCGGTACGCTCGGCATCGGTGTCGGTGCGACGCACGCTGTTGCGCAGCACGACGAGATCGGCGTAGCCCTGCAGCACCTCCTCCTCGAGCCTGTCGACCTCCGCGCGCAGCGTCGAGGTGTCCTTCTGGAATGCGCGGCTGCCCGCGGCGTTCAGGATCATGTAGAGCAGCACGATCGCGCCGAAGGCACAGCAGATCGTGTCCAGGAAGGACATGCTGAAGATGTCGAACTTGCGTCTACGCCGCGGCATGGTCCGGCAGCACGCGAATCAGTTCGAGCGTGACACCCGGCGCACCGAGGCGCAGCAGGTCGCCGACGCGCAGCGCCGCGCGACCACCGACACGCTCGTCGTTGACGAAAGTGCCGTAGGTGCTCTGGTCCTCGACCACGGCCTGCCCGTCCTGTGTGCGCAACGTGCAGTGGACGCGCGAGACGCCGGCGATACCCGCCGGCAACGCGAGCGCACGCACGGCGGCGCCGACGGACCAGCCGAGCGTGAGCGGCACCGCCGTGAGTGGCCACGCGCGTCCGCGGTACAGCACGTGCGTCGGCACGGCCTCGGCCGGAACGACGGTCGCGCTGCCCTCGGTCGCGGCATCGGTGGCGGTCGCCACCTGCAGCGGCAGCCGGTGCACCAGCGCGATGGCGTCGGGCGGACGCGTCACGTGCGCGGCGTGGCGCAGCGC
>JAYRRR010000082.1:0-11489 GCA_041910015.1 Steroidobacteraceae bacterium | reverse complement strand
CGGCGACTTATCGGCTTTCCAAGGAGCCGTGAACAGGCACTGGAACGAACGCCAGGAACAGCCGCTTCGTTCCCGCATCCGCGGGGTGCTCAGCGTCGCGCCAGCAGCACCGTCAGCAGTCCGGCGGCCGCGAGCACCGCGCCCGGTACCCAGTCGCTGCGCAGCGCGAGCCAGCCGATGCCGGCGATCAGCACGGCCGCGCCGACGATCGTGTGGTCGCGCCGGCGGCCGCTGTCGCGGATCTCGCGCCGCAGTTCCTCGCAGGGGCCCTGATCGACACGGAGGCGCAGCGTGCCCTCGCTGGCCTTCTGCACGAACTGCTGCAGTACCTGCGGCAGCGTGCGCATGGCCTCGTTGAGGTCCGGCAACTGGCGGCGGAACTGCTCCGCGAAGCTGCGGCCGCTGAAGCGGTCCGCGGCCCAGTCCTGCAGGATCGGCCGCGCGGTCTTCCACAGGTCGAGCTGCGGGTAGAGCTGCCGGCCGAGGCCCTCGATCTGCAGCATGGTC
This sequence comes from Steroidobacteraceae bacterium, assembly GCA_041910015.1. GTDB lineage: Bacteria > Pseudomonadota > Gammaproteobacteria > Steroidobacterales > Steroidobacteraceae > RPQJ01. The sequence continues at coordinate 10,982 of JAYRRR010000082.1, read as the reverse complement.
TTCTGCAGCAGCAGCAGCTGCGGCTGGATGCGCATGTCGAAGCGGCGCGCGATCTCGAACAGCCGCAGCAGCACGGTCGCGAACGAAATCTCGTCGAGCGGCTTGTGGAAGATCGGCTCGCACACCGTGCGCACCGCGCTTTCGAGCTCGTCGACGCGCGTGTCGGCGGGCACCCAGCCCGAGTCCACGTGCAGGCGTGCGACGCGGTTGTAGTCGCGGTCGAAGAACGCGAGGAAGTTCTCGGCGAGGTAGTGCTGGTCGCGCGCGTCGAGCGTGCCGACGATGCCGAAGTCGACCGCAGCGTACACGGGCTTCTGCGGGTCCTGCGTCTGCACGAAGATGTTGCCCGGGTGCATGTCGGCGTGGAAGAAGTTGTGCCGGAACACCTGCGTGAAGAAGATCTCGACGCCGTTCTCGGCCAGCACCTGGATGTTCACGTCGCGCCGGCGCAGCTCGTCCATGTCGTTGACGAGCACGCCGTGGATGCGTTCCATGACCATGACGTCGGGATGGCAGTAGTCCCAGTGCACCTGCGGCACGTACAGCAGGTCGGAGCCCTCGAAGTTGCGCTTGAGCTGCGCGGCGTTGGCGGCCTCGCGCATGAGATCGAGCTCGTCGATGATCGTGCGCTCGTACTCGGCGACGACCTCGAGCGGGCGCAGGCGGTGGCCTTCGCTCGAGTAGTCGCGGGCGAGCTGCGCGAATACGTACATGACCTCGAGGTCGCGCTCGATCCTCGCGCGCACGCCGGGCCGCACGACCTTGACGACCACGTCCTCGCCGGAGCGCAATCGCGCCGTGTGGACCTGCGCGATCGAGGCCGCGGCGAGCGGTTCGTCGTCGAAGCGCTCGAACACCTCCTCGGCGGGGCGGCCGTAGGCGGCGGCGAGGATGGCCTTCGCGTCGCCGACCGGAAACGGCGGCACGCGGTCCTGCAGCCTGGCGAGTTCGTCGGCGACGTCGGGTGGCAGCAGGTCGCGCCGCGTCGACAGCGCCTGACCGAACTTGACGAAGATCGGGCCCAGCTCTTCGAGCGCGAGCCGGATGCGCTCGCCGCGCGGGCCGCCCTTGCGGCGCTCGAACCACGTGGCCGGCGACAGGTAGAACGCGTAGCGCAGCGGCCGGAACAGGTGCGTGGCGAGGATGATCTCGTCGAGACCGTGCCGCACGAGCACGCGCTGGATGTCGAGGAGGCGGGTGGCGACGCGCAGGCGCATGGTAAGGACGATGGCGTTGGCGGTGGGCGGTCGGTCAACGGGCCGGGATCTGCCGTCGGGTCACGGCGTCCCGGTGGAGTGGTGCGATTCGAGGCGGGCCAGCCGCGCCTCGAGGCGGTCGGTGGCTTCGCGCACGCGGTCGACGGCCTCGAGGAACTCCTCCAGCTCGACGCGCGTCGGCACGTCGCGGCCTTCCTCCTGGAGGTACTCGGCCACGTTCATCGAAAACGAGTCGGCCGCCTTGCGCCCCCAGCCGAGGAAGCCGCGCGCCACGTTGGCCACCTGGTGCGCGGCGACGTCGCCGATCACCCGCGCGAGTTCCTCCTCGAAGTCGGGTCGTGCCTGACGCAGCAGGCTCTGGAACCGCTGGGCGACCTCGGCATCGCCGGCGATCCGGATGCCCGCGCTGCGCAGCCGGTCGGCGGCGTCGGACCCGACGAGCGAAAGCAGGCCGAGCGGAGTGCCGGTCAGGCTGGCGTCGACCTGGCCTTGGTGACGGGTGCCGATCGTCACGCGACCCGCGGCCACCGCGAAGAACAGCGTCACCGGCGTGCCCTCGAGCGTGAGGCCGAGCACGCGCCCGTCGAGTTGCCCGACCAGCGTCGTCGCGCGCTCGGACGTCGCCACGTTGCGGTTCAGCACCGTCGCCAGCTCGCGAAGCAGCGCGTCGAGGGGGTTCGCACTCAATACCGGAACCCCCGGTGCAGGGCGACGATGCCGCCGGTGAGGTTCTCGTAGCGGCAGTCCTCGAGCCCCGCCGTGCGCATCATGCCGAGCAGCGTCTCCTGGTCCGGGAACTTGCGGATCGATTCGGCCAGGTAACGGTAGCTGTCGGGATCGTTCGCGACGCGTGCGCCGAGCCAGGGCAGCACGCTGAACGAATAGGCGTCGTACACGGGCTTCAGGCCGGGGAGCGTCGGCTTCGAGAACTCGAGCACCAGCAGCCTGCCACCCGGTCTGAGCACCCGGCACATCGAGGCGAGTGCGGCGGCCTTGTCGGTGACGTTGCGCAGCCCGAAGCCGATGGTCACGCAGTCGAACGTCGCGTCGGCGAACGGCAGGCACTCCGCGTTGGCGAGTGCAAAGCGCACATTGCGCAGCAGGCCGCGGTCGAGCAGCCGGTCGCGGCCGACCTCCAGCATCGCGGCGTTGATGTCCGAGAGCACGACGAGCCCCTCGTCGCCGACCTGCCGGGCCATGCCGGCGGCGAGGTCGCCCGTGCCACCCGCGACGTCGAGCGCCCGCTGCCCCGGCCGCAGCCCGGTCTGGCCGAGCGTGTGACGCTTCCAGAGCCGGTGCACGCCGGCCGACATCAGGTCGTTCATGATGTCGTACTTGTCGGCGACCGAATCGAACACGGCGCGTACGCGGCGGGCTTTTTCGTGGACCGGCACCTGTTCGTAGCCGAAGTCGACCGACTCGGCCGGCCGCGGCGACGCGGACGTCTTGGTATGGGGCTCGCTCATTGGAACGCCCATTGTACGCGGTTCCGCCGGCCGGCTGTCCCGCTGCCAGGCGCCGGGACCCGGGCCTCAGCCCGGTTTGCGCGGAACCGGCGTGGGGTAGGGAATGCTCAGCTTCGCGAGCCGGTCGAGGTAGTGCTGCCACTTGTCGGCCCGGGTGGCCCCGAGCTCGTACAGATAGCCCCAGGCATAGAGACCCGAGTCGTGGCCATCGTCGAAGACGAGCCGGATGGCGTAGTTGCCGACCGGGTCGATCGAGTTCACCTGTACCTCGTGCTTGCCGAGCTGCAGCGTCTCCTGGCCGGGACCGTGACCGCGCACCTCGGCCGACGGCGAATGGACGCGCAGGTATTCGAACGGCAGCTCGAACCTCGCGCCGTCGTCGAACGCGATCTCGACCACGCGCGACTTCCGGCGCAGCCGGATCTCCAGCGGCTTGCGCGCCGCCCGGTACGCCGCGCCGGCCCCGGCCTGCGGCGCGCTCACAGGATGTACCTCGCGAGGTCCTCGTCCTGCGCGAGCCTGCCAAGACTCGCGTCGACGTACGCACGATCGACCGTCAACTCCGCACCGGACCTGTCCGACGCCTCGAAGCTGATGGTCTCGAGCAGCCGCTCCATGACGGTGTGCAGCCGCCGCGCGCCGATGTTCTCGGTGCGCTGGTTCACGTCGAACGCGACTTCGGCGACGCGGCGGACGCCGCTCTCGTCGAAGCGCAGCCGGACGCCCTCGGTTTCGAGCAGCGCCGCGTACTGCGCGCAGAGCGATGCGTCCGGCTCCGTCAGGATGCGCACGAAGTCGTCGACGCCGAGCGCCTGGAGCTCGACGCGGATCGGCAGGCGGCCCTGCAGCTCCGGGATCAGGTCGGAGGGCTTCGACATGTGGAACGCGCCGGAGGCGATGAACAGGACGTGGTCGGTCTTCACCATGCCGTACTTGGTGTTGACCGTGCTGCCTTCGACGAGCGGCAGCAGGTCGCGCTGCACGCCTTCGCGGGAGACGTCGGCACCACCGACCGTGTCCTGCCGCCGCGCGATCTTGTCGATCTCGTCGATGAACACGATGCCGTTCTGCTCCGCGTTGCGCAGCGCCTGCGTCTTGAGCTCTTCCTCGTTGACGAGTTTCGCGGCCTCCTCCTCGGTGAGCAGCCTGAATGCCTCCTTCACTTTCACGCGTCGCGTGCGCGTGCGTCCCCCGCCCAGGCTCGAGAACATGCCCTGCAACTGCTGCGACAGCTCCTCCATGCCGGGCGGCGCCATGATCTCGACGCCCGTCGGCACGGCGCGCAGCTCGATCTCGAGTTCGCGATCGTCGAGCTGGCCCTCGCGCAGCATCTTGCGGAACCGCTGGCGCGTGTCGTTGTCGCGTGGCGCGGCCGGCGGCTCGTCGTGACGCGGTCCGAAGCCGAGCGTGGGATCGGTCGAGCGCGGCCGCGGCAGCAGCTCGTCGAGGATGCGCTCCTCGGCGGCATCCATGGCGCGGTGGCGGACCTTCTCCATCTCCTGCTCGCGCGTCATCTTCACGGCGACGTCGACGAGGTCCTTGACGATCGAGTCGACCTCGCGGCCGACGTAGCCGACCTCGGTGAATTTGGTCGCCTCGACCTTGATGAACGGCGCGTTGGCGAGGCGCGCGAGCCGGCGCGCGATCTCGGTCTTGCCGACGCCGGTCGGCCCGATCATCAGGATGTTCTTCGGCGTGATCTCGGCGCGCAGCGGCTCGCCGACCTGCATGCGGCGCCAGCGGTTGCGCAGCGCGATGGCGACGGCGCGCTTGGCCGAGCCCTGGCCGACGATGTGCTTGTCCAGCTCCTGGACGATCTCGCGGGGGGTCATGGCGGACATGGAGCTACAGCTCCTCGATCGTCAGGTTCCGGTTGGTGTAGATGCAGATGTCGGCGGCGATGCCGAGTGCGCGCTCCGCGACGGACCGCGCGTCGAGCGACGTGTTCTGCATGAGCGCGAGCGCCGCGGCCTGCGCGAACGGCCCGCCGGAGCCGACCGCGATCAGGTCGTGCTCGGGCTCGATGACGTCGCCGTTGCCGGAGATCACCAGCGTGTGCGCGGCGTCGGCGACGAGCAGCAGCGCTTCGAGCCGGCGCAGGCTGCGGTCGCTGCGCCAGTCCTTGGCGAGTTCGATGGCCGCGCGCATCAGGTTGCCGTACTGCTGCAGCTTCGCCTCGAAGCGCTCGAACAGCGTGAAAGCGTCGGCCGTGCCGCCCGCGAACCCGGCCACCACCTTGCCCTCGTGCAGCCGCCGCACCTTGCGCGCGTTGGCCTTCATGACCGTGTTGCCGAGCGTGACCTGGCCGTCGCCGCCCATGGCGACGCGGCCGTCGCGGCGGACGCAGAGGATGGTCGTGCCGTGGGGAGAGAACTTCATGGGTGGTGCTTTTTCCTCGCACGCGGGTGCGCCGCGTCGTAGATGCGGGCGAGGTGCTGGAAATCAAGGTGCGTGTAGACCTGCGTCGTGGAAATGTTGGCGTGGCCGAGCAGTTCCTGCACGGCGCGCAGGTCCTGGGACGACTCGAGCAGGTGTGACGCGAACGAGTGACGGAACCGGTGCGGATGCACGTGCTCGGGCAGCCCCTGCCGCCGGGCCCAGCCGGCGATCCGGCGCTGGACGATGCGCGGGCCGAGCCGCGCGCCGTTCACACCGACGAACACCGCCTGCTCGCCGACACCCGCGAGCTTCGTCCGCTCCGCCAGCCAGGCCTGCAGCGCCGCGATCGCGTGACGGCCGACCGGGACGATCCGCACCTTGCGGCCCTTGCCGACGACGCGGACCGTGCGGTCGCGCAGGTCGAGGTCGAGCAGGTCGAGTCCGAGCAGCTCCGACAGACGCAGGCCCGACGAGTACAGCAGCTCCATGATCGCCTTGTCGCGGGCGCCGAGCGTGCCCTCGCCGCGGAAGTCGAGCAGGCGCGACATCGCATCGGCATCGATCGGCGTGGGCAGGCGCTTGCGGCCCTTCGGCGCGCGCACGTCGCCTGCAGGGTCGTGCGCGAGCTCGCCCTCGCGCAGCAGATAGCGGAACAGCCCGCGGCACGCCGACAAGCGGCGCTGCACGCTGCGCGGCGCGAGCCCCCGCCGGTGCTCGCGTGCCGCGAACAGCCGCACGTGCTGCGAGTCGAGCTGGCGCCACGCCGTGATCCCCTCACCGGCGCAGTAGTCGACCAGCGACGCGAGGTCGCGACCGTAATTGCCCGCGGTGTGCTCCGAGAGCCGTCGCTCGTGACGCAGGCTGGCCAGGTACCTCGCGACGCCGTCGGCCAGCGCCCCTTCGGTCATGCCGGCCGGGCCGACACCGCCTCGGTGACGAGCTCGCCGATGCGGACGAGGAAGTCGGTGCTCATCGTCGGCAGGAAGCGTTCGGTGTCGTGGCTCGCGATGGCGAGCAGGCCGAGGCCCGCGCGGTCACCGAGCGGAATCAGCACGGTGGAACCGACCTGGCTGCCCTCGCCGCCGAACAGGTACTCGCGCTGGGTGTCGCGGATCTGGCCGCTGCGCGGCCGGGCCGACTCGAAGAAGCTCTCGAAGATCTTCAGGTCCGGGCTGCCGCGCGGCACGACGCGGACGTGCGCGTTCTGCAGCCGCGCCAGCGGCGTGAGCGACGGGTCGACGGCGAGCAGCACCCAGCGCGAGGCGCCGAAGTCCTCGCGCAGCGAAGTCTCGATCGCGGCGACGACGCCGGCCGCGTCGCGCGCGCGGAGCAGGCGCCGGGTGAGCCGGTGCACACGGTCGCAGATCGTGTCATTGGCGCGGCCGTTCTCGATGAGCTCGTGCAACTGCTTTTCCAGCATCGCGTGCTTGTCGCGCAGCACCAGCACCTGGCGCTCGACCAGCGAGACGGCGGCGCTGCCGCGCTGGTGCGGCAGCCGCAACCGCGCGAGCACGCCACTGTGGCGCTCGAAGAACTCGGGGTGCCCGAGCAGGTAGTCGGCCACCTGGTCCTCGGCGACGAGGCCCGAGTCGGTGCCACGGATCGGTTTGGTCATCGCGTCTCTCCGGCGCTCTCCGCGCCTGCCACGTCCACGTGGCCTTCAAATGCCGTCTCGGCGGGACCGGTCAGCCAGACCGGCTCCCCCGGCCCCGGCCAGCGGACGAGCAGACGCCCGCCCGGCACGTCGACCGCGACTTCCTCGGCCAGTGGCCCGTGCCGGCGACCGACGGCGACGGCCGCGCAGGCGCCCGTGCCGCAGGCCCGCGTCTCGCCCACGCCGCGTTCGAACACGCGCAGCCGGACGTGGTCCGGTGCGACGATTTCGAGAAACCCGACGTTCACGCGCCGCGGAAAGCGCGGGTGATTCTCCACGGCGGGTCCGATGGTGTCCACGGGCGCCACGGCGACCTCGCGCACGCGGATCACGGCGTGCGGATTGCCGATGGCGACGGCACCGATTTCCACCGGGCCCGCGCGCGTGTCGAGGTGGTAGGTCGGTGCCGGCCCCGGAGCCTCGAAAGGCAGCGCCGCCGGATCGAAGTCCGGCACGCCCATCGCGACGGACACGAGGCCGTCCGGACGCAGGCGCGCCTGCACGGTGCCGCCGGGGCTGTCCATCACGAGCGGACGGTCGAGGGGTACGTGCCGGCGCGTGGCCACCAGTCGCGCAATGCAGCGCGCGCCGTTGCCGCACTGCTCGACCTCGGAGCCGTCCGCGTTGAAGATCCGGTAGTGGACGTCGGTGCCCGCGCGTCGCGGCGGCTCGAGCACGAGGGCCTGATCGAAGCCCACGCCCGTGCGGCGGTCGCTGAGCCGGCGCAGCTCGGCCGGCGAGGGCACGGATGCGGGGCCTGCGGCGTCGAAGACGATGAAGTCGTTGCCGAGGCCGTGCATCTTGGTGAAGGCGAGCTGCATCGGCTCAAGGATACGCCATGGCGGCGCGGTCGACGTAGATGCAGCGGTCCATCACCACCGTCATGCCGGCGTCGGCGGCACGCCGGGCGGCGGCCTCGTTGACGACGCCGATCTGCAGCCACAGCGCGGGCAGGCCGAGCCGCAGGCAATCGTCGACGATCGCGCCGACCTGCAGTGGCCGCCGGAACACGTTGACGATGTCGATGCGCTGCCCGGGTCCGAGCGCCGCGACGGCGGCTGCCAGGCTGGCGTGCACCGGCAGCCCCTGCCACTGCTGCAGCGACGGACTCACCGGCAGGATCGTGTAGCCGAAGCCGAGCATGTGCTGCGTGACCTCGAAACTCGGGCGCGCTGGATCGTCGGACAGGCCGACGACGGCGATCGTCCGTGAGCGCTGCAGCAGCGCGCGCACGTCGGCGACCGGCGGATTGCGGAAATTCACGATGACGGTTGCTCCGTGTGCATCTCGGCGAGGCTCGCGTGCACGCCGGCGCCGAGGCTGGGATAGCGCAGGCGCACACCGAGCTCGTCGAGCATCCTGCGGTTGTCGACGCGACGCGATTCGAGCAGGTAGTCGAGCATGCCCGCCGGGATCCGCGCCGGCGCCTCGGCGCGGGTGACGAGCGCCGGCGGCGGCAGTCCAGCGGCGCGCGCGGTTTCCTGCAGGTAGGCGGTCGTGCTTGCGTGGTCTCCGTCGACGACGTTGTACGCGCCGTGGGCCTGCGGCCGGTCGATGGCTGCCACGAGCGCCGCGACGAGATCGTCGACGTGGATGCGGTTGCCGGGGCCGGCGTCCTCGGGACGCAGCGCGGGCTCACCGCGCCCGAGCCGCTCGAGCGGCAGACGGTGCGGGCCATAGATGCCCGGCACGCGCAGCACCACGCAACGCACATCGCGTGCAGCGCACCACGACGCAGCGACATGTTCGGCGGCGAGACGTCGGCGCGAGCGGTCGTTCGCCGGCGCGAGCGGGGAGCGCTCGTCGACGGGCGCACCGCCCGTGTCGCCGTAGACGCCCGTCGTGCTGACGTACACGAACACCGCCGGTGTCGCGGCGCCGAGCGCATGCAGGAACGCCGCGATGCGTGGATCGGTCGTGCCGCGGTCGGGTGGCGGGACGAGGTACACGACGGCGGCTCCGTGTGCGGCCTCTGCCAGGTCCCGTGGCAGTGCCGGTGGCGTCGTGTCGAGGTCCATGCACCGCGCGTCGAGGCCGCCGACCCGCAGGTCGGCGGCCCGCCCCGGCGAGCGCAGCAGCGCGAGCACGGCACGCCGTGGGACGACGGCACGCGCGAACCGCGTGCCCAGATAACCGCAACCGACGACCAGACATGGTAAAAGAGCAGCCACGCCGCAGAGCATACGCGAAGCGATTCGCGTCGCCGCCCGCCCGCGCGGCCAGCGGGTGTCCACCGATGCCTCGGATCACGCTCTTTCCCACCGGCCAGCGCTTCGCGTCGCATCCCGGCGAGACAGTGCTGTCCGCTGCGCTGCGCGCCGGGCTCAACCTGCCGCACAGCTGCAAGGCGGGGCATTGCGCGGCGTGTCGCGCCCGCATCCTCTCCGGGGAGGTCACGTATTCCGGGCCCGGGCTGCCGGCCGGCATCACGGCGGCGGAGGCCGCCGCAGGCGACGCGCTGCTCTGCCGTGCCTGCGCGACGACGGACCTCGTCGTCGCGACGCGCGAGGTGCGGCCCGCGCCGGACGTCGAGCTGCGGAGCCTGCCGTGCCGCATCGACGGCATGGAGCGGCTGGCCGACGACGTCATGGCCGTGCGCCTGCGTCTGCCTGCGGTCGAGCCTCTGGAGTTCCGTGCCGGCCAGTACCTCGACTTCATCCTCTCCGGCGGCCGCCGCCGCAGCTTCTCGATCGCCAGTGCGCCCGCCGACGGCAGCATCGTCGAAGTGCACGTGCGACGTGCCTCGGGCAGCGGGTTCACGGGCCTGCTCTTCGACACGATGGGTGTCGGCACGCTGCTGCGCATCGAGGGTCCGCTCGGGCAGTTCTGGCTGCGTGACGACTCATCGCGTCCTTCGCTCATGATCGGCGGCGGTACGGGTTACGCGCCGCTGCGCGCCATGCTGCGGCAACTGCTGGCGGTCGGCGACCGACGGCCGGTCAGGCTGTACCGGGGCGCGCGGACGCGCGGCGATCTGTACGAGGACGCATGGTTGCGCCACGTCGCGGCGATCCGGCCGGCGTTCGAGTACATACCGGTGCTGTCGAACCCCGCCGCCGATGCGCGCTGGACGGGCCGGACCGGCGTCGTGCACGAAGCGGTGCTCGCCGACCTCGGTGACCGGCTGGCCGGGTTCGACGTCTATGCGAGCGGGCCACCCGCGATGATCGACACGGTCCAGCACGAGTTCACGGCGCGCGGACTGCCGCGCGAACAGCTCTTCTTCGACTCGTTCGACTACGCACCGGACACGCTCGAGGCCATGCGCCAGCACTCCGCTGCGGCCGCTGACCGCGCGCCGTGAATCAGCGGCGGCGCAGGCGCACGCGCGGCAGCGACAGCCGCCGCTCCGCCGACCGCGCCACGCTGTCGCGCAGCACGTCGCGCGCGCGATCGCGTTCGCCGAGCTGCTCGAGCAGCTCGGCACAGAGCAGGGCGTTCTCCGGCGAAGCCCGGCGTGCGAGGCTGGCCTCCAGGTAGCTGCGCGCCTTGCCGATCAGTTCGGCGTTCAGCGCCAGCCGGGCGCACGCGGCGAGCAGTTCCGGATCTTCCGGCGCCTGGCGCAGCCAGCCCTCGGCGCGATCGAGCGGCGCGAGCGCGTCGGGCAACACGAGTTCGCCGTAGAGACGCACGAGCGACGGCTCGGGGCGCTCCTCGATCGCCTCGCGCAGCGTCCTTTCCGCCCGCGCGTGCTGTCCCGCGGCGATGAGTCCGGCGGCGTACGTGGCGGCCGCCTGCGGCCGCCTGCGCGTTGCGCGCGGCACGGTCGACCAGGCTGCGTCGAGCGCCGCGGCGTCGCGACGTTCGGCGGCCGCACGGACTTCCTCGAGCTGAACCTGCGCGAGCAGGTCGGTCACCTGCGCGTCCGGCAGTTCCTTGGCCGCGCGCAGACGCGGACCGAGCGCGCGCAACTGCTCGCCCCGTCCGAGCTTCTGGCACAGCCGCGCCATCAGTTCGAGAGCGCGTGAATTGAGGTCGCCCGAGGCGTCGAGCTGCTCGAGCGTCCGCAGTGCGGCGGCGTCCTGGCCGCGGCGCATCTGCATCTCGGCGAGCGTCACGAGCGCGGCCGCGCGTTCGTCGGGCGCGGCCTCCTGCGCGCGCGACAGCCATTCGTCGCGACGCTCGATCGCGTCGAGCAGATCCGCCGCGCGCGCGGCCACGAGGTAGTTGGCGGCCGGTGAGTCGGCCTCCGGTGCCGCGCGCGACAGCCGCTCTTCGGCGCTCTTCCAGCGGCCGGCGGCGAGGTCGAGCAAACCGCGCTGTGTG
>JAYRRR010000081.1:0-8635 GCA_041910015.1 Steroidobacteraceae bacterium | reverse complement strand
TCGGGCCGCCGGTCTTCCTCACGCAGCAGCAGGTTGCGCATGCGGTCTGCCTCGATCGCGATGTAGCCTTCGAGGTGCTCGCGCGGCAGCACGGCGTAGTAGTTCGTGCGATCAAGCCAGGTCGTCGCGTTGTAGCTGCCGCCGACGGTCTCGACATAGCGGCTGACGCCGTTGTCCCTGGCGTCGTTGTAGTTCGCGCTGCCCTTGAACATCAGGTGCTCGAGCAGGTGCGTGGCGCCCGTGGTGCCCGTCACCTCGTTCCGCGAACCGACCCGGTAGGTGACCATGAACGTGACGACTGGCGCCGAACGTTCGGGCATGAGCAGCACGGTGAGCCCGTTCGACTCCAGCGTGTACTCGGAGATGTCACCCACGGTGCGGACGTACTTGAAGCCGGGTACGACGACGGGCTTTGCGGTGGCAGCACTCGCTCCCGCGAAGTCAAACGTGGCAACGAGGGCAGTGATTGCGAGTGTGCGTAGTTTCATGTGTGGTTCGATGCCAGGCGTAGCGGAGGACGCGCCCCGGGGGCGTCGCGCCGTGTCCCGCGGGCAGCTAACGTCTGGATGCGTGAGCGTGCTCGCCCGCGCGCGTCCAGGGGTGGCGACGCCGCCAGCGGCCAGCCCATGCCAGCAGCGTGGCAAAGAACGGCGCCAGGTCGTCCAGCGCAAAATACGCAAACGAACGGCATTTCGCCACCGACGCAAGCCACTGCAGGGTCGTCGTCTGGCCAGCCCGTCGCAGCGCACGGAACGCCCGGAAGTCGTCGCCCAGGTGGACCCAGCGCGCCGGCAAGGGGGGAGCGACCGGTGGCAGCGGCCTGCCGAGCGCGTCGTGGTACGCGATCAACGCCGCGTCGAGTCCCGATCGGGTCATCAATTCCTGGCACGCACTGGTCCGGGCATTGACTTCGATGAGCACGAAACGCCCGTCGCGTTCGTCACGCCGGAACTCGACGGTGGCCGGCCCGCGATGCCCGGTGAGCGCGAGCAGTCGCAGGCCAAGGTCCGCGACCTCAGGCTGCTCGCAGATTTCCTGACAGCAGCCGTTGCCGGCGTTCAGCGGCCACTGACGGAGTTTCCGCTTGGTCCGCGACCCGATGCAACGTCCGCTACGGTCGATGTAGGCGAACACAGAGCAGACCCCGGAGTCGGGCCCGGGGATGATCTCCTGCGCGATCACGACGAGACCGTGCGCGACGGATTCCCTCAGTATCCGGCGCAGATCGGTCGCGGTTGCCGCGCGCTCGAGCTTGCCGTGCCTGAAACGCAGCCAGCGATAGCCGAGCGCCGGCTTGACATAACATGGCGTCGGCACTGCACGGACGGCGGGCTCGATGTCGCTCGAACTGGCCACGACACAGAAGGGGGCGTGCGGGACGCCGTGCGCGCGGGCGGTCTCGTAGAGCCTGGCCTTGTCGATGATTGCTTCGATGACCTCGAAGGCGGGTGTCACGAAGTGATAGTGCTGTCGCAGCAGCTCCTGGAAGCGCGCGACGAGCATGGCGAAGCGGTCGCTCGTCGCGATCAGGAAGGGCTTTTCGCCGTTGCCCGCGAGGCTGACGATTTGCCTGGCGATGTCGGCATCGTCGACGTCATCGAGCACCACGTACGAATGAACATGGCAGCTGCTGCGAACGGGACGATTGTCGGTGGTCTCGGCAACGGTCACGCGCAAGCCGGCGCGCCCGAGTGATCGCGCCACACTCAGGGCGTTCGTCGACGCACCCAGGACGATCGCATCCATACAGCCGTCGCTGCCCGCGACCTTGGAATTCTGCTACACGCAACGAACCCCCGTCGAGCATCTCCCTGGCTCGACCTGTCGTGCCCGAACATCCAGTCAGATTCACCTGACAGGCGAGGTTCGGGTCGCCTGAGGTTAGGCGAGAAGCGGCCGGGATTCCAGCGGCTGCCTGGACCGGCCGACTCGTCGCTGGACATCAGGGGATGGCGCTCCCAGAGGGATTCGAACCCTCGTACCAGCCTTGAGAGGGCTGTGTCCTGGGCCTCTAGACGATGGGAGCGTGTCTGGACCGGCTGGACTCACCGGATCCCGAGAGGGCGCGTATTATACTCGGCCGTTTACCACGGTCCAGCGGAAGCCAGTCTACTTGTTTTCCTTCTCGAAACTGTTCCGGTCGCGCCAGACAGGCAAGACCGTCGACGCGTCGCCGGCCGGACCGCCCGAGCCCGTCATCGTGGCGCGGTCCGATCACCCGATCTCGCGAGCGAACATCTCACCGGCGGCGCTGAAGGTGCTCTACCGGCTCAAGGACTCGGGGCACCAGGCGTTCCTCGTGGGAGGCGCCGTCCGTGACCTGCTGCTCGACGTGCAGCCGAAGGACTTCGACGTGGCCACCGACGCGAGGCCGGAGGAAGTCCGCCGCATCTTCCGCAACTGTCGCCTGATCGGCCGACGCTTTCATCTCGCGCACGTACGATTCGGCCACGAGATCATCGAGGTTGCCACCTTCCGCGCGGCGCACACGGAAATCGACGAGGACCACGGCGTCGACGAGGCCGAGCACCGGGCGATCGACGAGCACGGCCGCATCCTGCGCGACAACCTCTACGGCAACATCGAGGAAGACGTCTGGCGCCGCGACTTCACCGCGAACGCGCTGTACTACAACATCGGGGACTACTCGATCCGGGACTACGTGGGCGGCGTCGGGGATGCGCGCAACCGCGTGCTGCGGCTGATCGGCGATCCGGCGACGCGCTACCGCGAAGACCCGGTGCGCATGCTGCGCGCGGCGCGGTTCGCGGCCAAGCTCGGCTTCACGCTGCACCCCGGCACCGAGGCGCCGATCGCCGGGCTTGCCTACATGCTCGACCGCATGCCGTCCGCGCGGCTGTTCGACGAGACGATGAAGCTGATGCTGTCGGGCCACGCGGAAGCCTCGTTCGAATGGCTCGCGCGGCTCGATCTGCTGCGGCACCTGTTGCCGGACGTTTCCGAAGCGCTCGAAGCGGCGCCGGAATCGAGCGGCGCGCGGCTGCTGCAACTCGGCCTCGAGGGCACCGACGACCGCGTACGCAACGACAAGTCCGTCACGCCGACGTTCCTGTTCGCCGTCCTGCTGTGGCCGGCGATCCTGCGCGAGGTCGAGGCGCCGGACGGGCCGCTGCCCGAGGATCCGCAGCGGTTGCTCGAGGCCTGCGACAAGGTGTGCGGCCGCCAGTTCCGGCGTATCGCCCTGCCCAAGCGCTTTTCGCTGCCGATGCGCGAGCTCGTGATGCTGCAGACGCGGTTCGAGCGACGCACGGGCCGGCGGGCCCTGCGCCTGCTGGAGCACCCGCGTTTCCGGGCCGCTTACGACTTCCTGATGCTGCGGGCCGCCTCCGGTGAAGTGCCGCAGGAGCTCGCGGACTGGTGGACCGACATCCAGGAACGCTCGCCCGGCGACCGCGTCGCGCTGGTGGAGGACGAACGGCGCGAGGGCGGATCCGCGGGTGCCGGCGACGCGCCGATGCCACGTCGGCGCCGCAGGCCGCGACGACGACGACGTTCGCCCGGACCGGCTTCCGCGCAGTGACTCCGGCTGTCGGTCGGCCTGGCTGGATTCCCGCCTACGTCGCGCTCGGCAGCAACCTCGACGATCCGGTCCGGCAGGTGCGACGCGCCTTCGATGCGCTCGCGGCCTTGCCGCAGACCCGGCTCGTCGTACGCTCCGCGCTCTATCGCAGCCGTCCGCTGGGGCCCGTCGCACAGCCGGACTTCGTCAATGCCGCCGCCGGTCTCCTGACGCAGCTCGACGCGGTGACGCTGTTGCGCGAACTGAAGGCGCTCGAGACGCAGCTCGGTCGCGCGGCGCCCGTCGTGCGCTGGGGTCCGCGGCTGATCGACCTCGACCTGCTGGTGCATGGCGCGACGCGGCTGCAGGAGGCAGGCATCACGGTGCCGCATCCCGGCATGGCCGAGCGCGCGTTCGTGCTGGCGCCGCTCGCCGACGTGAGCGCATCGCTCGAGGTTCCGGGCATTGGTAGAGTGGATGGATTACTGCGGTGCATCGATGCACGCGGACTGGAGCGGCTGGACGGATGATGCGGACGATGATGGCAACGAACTCCGCCCCGACCGAGGCCGCCGAGGAGATCCGCGTACAGGCACCGCATCGCTACGTGGTCGTCGAGGGTCCAATCGGCGTCGGCAAGACCAGCCTCGTGCGCCGCCTGGGCCAGAGCTTCGGCTGCGAGCTGGTACTCGAGCAGGACGCGGACAACCCGTTTCTCGAGCGCTTCTACCGCGATCCACGCAGCGTTGCGTTCCAGACGCAGTTGCACTTCCTGTTTCAGCGCGCGCGGCAGCTCCAGGACCTGCGCCAGGCCGACCTGTTCGAAGCCGTCCGCGTCGCCGACTACATGCTCGAAAAGGACCGTCTGTTCGCGCGGCTCACGCTCGACGACCAGGAGTTTGCGCTGTACGAGCAGGTCTATGCGCGGCTCACGATCGAGGCGCCGGCGCCCGACCTCGTCGTCTACCTGCAGGCTCCCGTCGACGTGCTGCTCGAGCGCATCGCGCGCCGGGGCATCGCCTACGAGCAGCAGATCGAGCGCCGCTATCTCGAGCGGCTCAACGAGGCCTACGCGCGGTTCTTCCTCGAGTACGACGCCGCGCCGCTGCTGATCGTCAACGCGGCCGACATCGACCCGATCGGCAACGAGGCGGACTACCAGGGACTGCTGGCGGAGGTCGTCCGGCCGCGCAAGGGCCGGCATTACTTCAACCCACTCAAGAACTTGCTGTAGCCCGCCGTTCATTCCGGCGTTGCCGTTTGGCGCCCGCTGCTGCATTCTTGCGGCCTCGCGCGAGGGGCCGACAGAACTGCCATGTACACACAGCTGCAACTGCGCGATTCCGCGCGTCCGCCGGTCACCGTTGCCACGCTCCAGCAGATGAAGGAGCAGGGCGAAAAGATCGCCGCCATCACCTGTTACGACGCGAGCTACGGAGCACTCGTCGATGCGGCGGGCCTCGACGTCGTGCTGGTCGGCGACTCGTTGGGCATGGTCATCCAGGGTCACGACACCACGGTGCCGGTCACGCTCGAGCACGTCATCTATCACTGTCGCGCGGTCTGCAAGGGCCTGTTCCGGCCGTTCCTGATGGCCGACATGCCGTTCATGACCTACACCTCGAAGGAGCAGGCGTTGCAGAACGCCGTGCGGCTGATGCAGGAAGGCGGCGCGAAGATGGTCAAGCTCGAGGGCGGTGCGGGGCAGGCGGACATCGTCGAGTTCCTCGCGGGCCACGACATCGCCGTGTGCGCGCACCTCGGCCTGCGCCCACAGTCGGTCCACAAGACCGGCGGGTTCCGCGTGCAGGGACGCAAGGAGGCGGCGGCGGGGCAGATGAGGCGCGATGCCAAGCTGCTGCAGGATGCCGGCGCGGACATCGTGCTGCTCGAGTGCATTCCGACGGCGCTCGGCCGGGAAATCACCGAGGAACTGCACGTGCCGGTGATCGGCATCGGCGCGGGCCCGCACACCGACGGCCAGATCCTCGTGCTCTACGACGTGCTCGACATCACGCCGGGGCGCAAGCCGCGCTTCGTGCAGAATTTCCAGCAGGGTCGCGACAGTCCGCTCGCGGCGCTGCAGGCCTACATGGAAGCCGTCAAGGCCGGCACCTACCCCGCGCCCGAGCATTGCTTCTGACCCATCGCCCGCCGTCGACCTTCTCCGGGGACGTTCGCCGATGCAGACAATCACGCGGATCGCGGAGCTCCGCACCACCGTCACGAACTGGCGTCTCGCGCGCGAGGGCATCGCGTTCGTGCCGACGATGGGCAATCTGCACATGGGGCACGCCAGCCTCATGGCGGCGGCGCACCTGCACGGCCGGCGCGTCATCTCGAGCATCTTCGTCAACCCGATGCAGTTCGGGCCGACCGAGGACTATGGCGCCTATCCGCGCACGCCCGACGACGACGCGAACCTGCTGCGCGAATACGGCGTCGATGCGCTCTTTCACCCCAGCGTCGAGGAGATGTACCCGGAGGGCAGCGTCGGCAGCACCGTCGTCGACGTGCCCGGGCTCACGGACGTCCTGTGCGGCGCCTTCCGGCCGGGGCATTTCCAGGGCGTGGCGACGGTCGTCGTGAAGCTGCTCTGCCTCGTGCAGCCGGACGTCGCCATCTTCGGCGAAAAGGACTTCCAGCAGCTCACGGTGATCCGCCGCGTCGTCGCCGACCTGAATCTGCCCGTGCAGATCGTCGGCGCCCCGACGGTGCGCGCGGACGACGGGCTGGCGCTGAGTTCGCGCAACCGCTACCTGACGCCGGAGGAACGGGCTGCGGCTCCGGCAATCTACCGCGCACTCGGCCACGCGCGCAGGCGGCTCGAGACGGGCGACACCGATTACCGCGCGATCGAGGCGGAAGGGTTCGCGGCGCTCACGGGTGCCGGGATCCGTCCCGATTATTTCGAGGTCCGCACGGCCGACCGCCTCGCAAGACCCGCCACCGCCGCCGTGGACCTCGTCGTGCTCGCGGCGGGGCGGCTCGGCAAGGCGCGGCTGATCGACAACCTGCAGTGCCGGGCGCCGCTGCGCGAGTGAGGGTCAGGCCAGCTTCGCGAGTGCCCACGCGACGTGCTCGCGCACGAGTTCGCTCGGGTCGGCGGCGCGTGAACGGAGGGCGGCGATCACCTCGGCCGTCGGCGTCGCATTGCCCAGCGCGACCGCGACGTTGCGCAGCCAGCGCTCGTAGCCGACCCGGCGGATCGCGCTGCCTTCGGTCCGGCGCAGGAACTCCGCTTCGGTCCACGCGAACAGATCGACGAGACGCGGCGCGTCGAGCCCGTGACGCGTGCGGAAATCGGGCTCCGCGCTCAGCCTGGCGTAGCGGTTCCACGGGCAGACGAGCTGGCAGTCATCGCAGCCGTAGATGCGGTTGCCGATGGCCGTGCGGAATTCCGGCGGGATCGGGCCGTCGTGCTCGATGGTGAGATAGGAGATGCAGCGGCGTGCATCGAGCCGCCAGGGCGCGACGATCGCCTGCGTCGGGCAGACGTCGATGCAGGCCGTGCAGCTGCCGCAGTGCGCCGTCACGGGCGCGTCGAGAGGCAGCGGCAAGTCCGTGTAGATCTCGCCGAGGAAGAACCAGGAACCGTCGTGCCGGTCGAGCAGGTTGGTGTGCTTGCCCACCCAGCCGAGACCGGCGTCCCGTGCGAGCGGCTTCTCCAGCACGGGCGCACTGTCGGTGAAGGCGCGATAGCCGGCGGCGCCCGCGGCGTCGGCCACGCGATCCGCGAGGCGCGCGAGCCGCGGCCGCAGCACGCGGTGGTAGTCGCGCCCCAGTGCGTAACGCGAGACGTAGCCGAGTTGCGCATCCGCCAGCACCCGCGCGGGATCGGCGCTCGCCGTGAGGTAATCCATGCGCGCGGAAATGACGCAGAGGGTGCCCGGTACCAGTTCTTCGGGCCGTGTGCGTCGCGTGCCGTGACGACGCATGTAGTCCATCGTCCCGTGGTGGCCCTCGGCGAGCCAGGCGTCGAGACGCTGCTCGTCGGCCGGCAGGTCGACGCCGGCGATGCCGACCCTCTGGAAGCCGAGTGCGTGGCCCCAGTCCTTGATCGAGCGTGCCAGCGCTTCGACGTCCATGGCTTGCAGATTCGAGTGCACGAGCGAGGTTCGACGTCCCCGGGGCCCAGTCCGCAACGCGGTCCGTCGGGACCGGGCAGTATACTGCCGGCATGCTTCCGCCTCCGGCCGGCATCTACACCGCCGCGCAAGTGCGCGAACTCGATCGTTGCGCCATCGAGCGCTTCGGTGTGCCCGGCTACGAACTGATGACGCGTGCCGGACACGCGGCGCTGAACGCGCTGCGGCGCGCCTGGCCCGAGGCGCGGTCGCTCAGTGTGTTCTGTGGCCCCGGCAACAACGGCGGCGACGGCTACGTGCTGGCGCGCATCGCCCGGGCGCAGGGTCTCGGCGTGCACCTCTTCGCGCTCGCGGAACCGGCGACGCTCAGGGGCGATGCCCGGCGCGCCTGCGACGACTTCGTCGCTGCGGGCGGGCGATGCGAGACGTGGCCGCCGCAGGCGGCGCAGTTCGCCGACGTCGTCGTCGACGCAATCTTCGGCACGGGCCTGACGCGCGAGGTGGACGGTCGTGCGGCCGAGGTCATCGCGGCGATCGACGTCGCGGGGCGCCCGGTGCTCGCCATCGACATTCCCTCCGGCCTGCACGCGGACGACGGTCGTACGCTCGGCCTGGCGGTGCACGCCGATCTCACGGCCACGTTCATTGGCCGCAAGGTCGGCTGTTACGTCGGCACGGGGCCCGATCACGCGGGCCGCGTCGAGTTCGACGGCCTCGGCGTGCCGCCGGCGATCTACGGCGAGGTGCCGGCCACGTGCTGGCTGCTCGATCCGTCCGTCGTTGCGGCCGCGTTGCCGCCACGGCAGCGCACCGCACACAAGGGACGCCACGGCCACGTGCTGATCGTGGGCGGCGCGGCCGGCATGGGCGGCGCCGTTCGCCTCGCGGGCGAGGCGGCGCTGCGCGTCGGGGCGGGGCTGGTCACGGCGGGCGTGCATCCGCAGAGCCTGCCGGCGCTGGCGGGCCGTCCCGAACTCATGACCGCCGCGACCGGCGCGTCCGCCGATCTCGACCACGTGCTCGCGCG
>JAYRRR010000080.1:0-50575 GCA_041910015.1 Steroidobacteraceae bacterium | reverse complement strand
GCCCGGCCACGTGCCAGGCGAAACCCACGACCAAGGCGCCGATCACGGCGCCGAGCAGCACCTTGCGCAGGGATTCAGGCATCGAGTCGGGGGCATGCGTCGTGGCGCCAGCATTGGCCGGGCCCGAATTATCCACGATTCATCCGAACGCTGCGTGGAGGGGGCGGGTGCAGCGCGGCGATCGGTGCGGCGCGAACGCTGGAAGTCGGAGGACGGTGGTACGCTCGGGCGTCCGGTCCGCATTTGGGTCGCAGGGACGCCGTGAACCCGTCCCTGGGGGCTCTGGGCTCGGCATCCATGCCTCGCACAGCCCTGCGACCCAAATGCGGACCGGACACCCGGCGTGACGCGTCGGTGGCAGCATTGCGCGCGGACCGGACGCCCGAGCGCACCACCGCACCACAGCCACTGGCACCGCCGCCGGCGCGCTGCGTGGTGAACCGGCGTCGGCCGCGCCCGCTCAGGGTTCCGGGTCCGACCCCTCGGCGATGCCTTCGAACAGCGGCGTCGACAGGTAGCGCTCGCCAGTGTCAGGCAGCATCGCCAGGATCACCGAACCCTGCGGCGCAGTGGCCGCGACCTTGAGCGCCGCCGCAAACGTGCCGCCCGAGGAAATGCCGCAGAAGATACCCTCTTTGGCAGCCAGCGATCGCGAGGCGGCGATCGCGTCCTCGTCGGCAACCGGCACGATCTCGTGCGGCACGGCGCGGTTGAGCACCTTGGGCACGAAGTCCGGTGTCCAGCCCTGGATCTTGTGCGGCTTGAATTCGGCGCCGGCGAGCAGCGAGGCGCCGGCGGGCTCGGTGGCGATCACGCGGACCTCGGGGCGCGCGAGGCGGATCATCTCCCCCGCGCCCGTAAGCGTGCCGCCGGTGCCCCAGCCGGTCACGAAGAAATCGAGCCGCCGACCCGCGAAGTCGCTCAGGATCTCGGGACCGGTCGTCTGGCGGTGATACGCCGGGTTCGCCTCGTTCTCGAACTGTCGCGCCAGGAACCAGCCGTGCTTCTGCGCCAGTTCCGCGGCCTTGCGCACCATGCCCGTGCCGCGCTCGGCGGCTGGCGTGAGGATCACCTTCGCGCCGAGCATGCGGATGATCTTGCGGCGCTCGACCGAGAACGACTCCGCCATCACCGCAACGAACGGATAGCCCTTCGCTGCGCAGACCATCGCCAGCGCGATGCCGGTGTTACCCGACGTCGCCTCGACGACGGTCTGGCCGGGCCTGAGATCGCCGCGTCGTTCCGCGTCCTCGATGATGGCGATCGCGAGGCGGTCCTTCACCGAGCTCAGCGGATTGAAGGACTCGCATTTCACGTACATCGTGACGTGCGACGGCGCGAGGCGGTTGACGCGCACGATCGGCGTGCGACCGATCGTCCCGAGAATGCTGTCGTGGATCATGGGTGTGCCCCTCTCGCCCGGGCGGGCATTGCGTGGTGCCCGCGACTATAGCCAAGGCGCCGGTCGCGGTTCATGCCCGCGAGGAATCTGGGCAGAACCGCGGCGCACCAATTGCCCGGCAGCGGGGCGCCCGGGAGCGTTCAGAAATACGCGCGCATGATCGCCTCGGCGACGCAGCCGGGTTTGGCTTCGCCTTCGATCTCGACGGTGTATTGCTCATGCACCTGCAGCCCACCGGGCACCGCCTCCACTTTCAGCAGCACGCAGCGCGCGCGCACCCGGCTGCCGGCGCGAACGGCGTTTGGAAACCGCAGCTTGTCGAGTCCGTAGTTGATGATGCGCTGGCTGCCGGGAAACAACGGCCGGCCGGCGTCGACGAGACCGCGCAGCCGTGGATACAGCGACAGCGTCAGGTAACCGTGTGCGATCGTGCCGCCATACGGCGATTCGCGGGCGGCGCGCTCCGGGTCGACGTGGATCCACTGGAAATCGTCTGTGGCCGCCGCAAAGGCGTCAATGCGTTCCTGCGTCACTTCGAGCCAGTCGCTGCAGTGGATCTCCTGCCCGACCCTGTCCTGCAACTCTGTCAGCACCTGTTCTCGTTGGGACACTTCGACCCCCGCAATCCGACGCCTCTGCCGACATGGCGTGGCCAGTGTACAGGCGGGGCCCGAACGGGCCGTCGCGCCGATTTGCGCGGCACATCACCCGGCGCCGCAAACGCCTGAAATGCAGGTCCAAGCCATTGTTGCAGCACAAAAAACCCGCCTGACGTCAGCTTCCCCTTGCGGGCAGTGGCCGTCTCGCGGCCACCGCCTCCTGATCTTTGCTCTCTTGCGATGCATTTCGTGCAGCGCAGCACCGCTCAGGTACACTGCGGGCGCATGAGCCAGGAACGCCTGATCAAGAAGTACGCGAACCGTCGCCTGTACGACGCATCCCAGAGCCGTCACATCACGCTCGACGACATTCGCAGCCTGATCGTCAAGGGCGAGCGGGTCCGCGTCGTCGAAGACAAGACGGGCACCGACATCACACGCCACATCCTGCTGCAGGTCATCGCGGAGCAGGAGCAGTTCGGCCGGCCGATCCTCAGCACGACGGTGCTGGAGTCGATCATCCGCTTCTACGGCAACTCGATGCAGGGCTTCCTCGCGGCCTTCCTCGAAAAGAGCATCGAGACCTTCCTGCACCAGCAGGAGAACCTGCAGCAGCAGATCTCGAAAATCGTCTCCGCCACACCGCTCGCGACGGTGGCCGATCTCACGCGGTCGAACCTCGAAGCGCTCGCGAAGATGCAGGAGTCGATGCTGGGCGCGCTGCTGCCGAAGCGCGAGAAGAACCGGGACGAGGACGACAAGCGTCCCTGACTGCGATCGAGCGGGCGAATTCCCAGGCAAGCATCGCGCGCTTGCGCTCCACGCCCCAGCGATAACCGCCCAGCGCGCCGTTCGCGCGCAGCACGTGATGGCACGGGATCAGCCAGGCGATGTCGTTCGAGCCCACGGCGCTGCCGACCGCGCGGCACGCTGACTCCCGGCCGATCTGGCGGGCCAGGCCCGCGTACGAGACGGTCGCCCGGGCGCCCGCCGCCAGCAGCGCGCGCCAGACCTGCAACTGGAAGTTGCTGCCGTGCACCCACAGCGTGAGCTGGCGCGTCTCGCCCGGCGCGGCGCGCCAGATCGTGTCGGCGACCGCGGCCGCGACCGCGTCGTCGGGCTGCCATTGCGCCGCGCGCCAGGTGTGCCGGAACGCCTCCCAGCCATCGTAGCCGCCGGCATCATCGGCAAATCCGAGGAACGCGATGCCGCGCGAGGTGACCGCGATGCGGGCGGGCCCGAAGGGCGTCGCCGCGGTGCCGTGGCGCATGGTGAGGCCGCGACCGTGCGTCTTGTATTCGCCCGGCGTCACGGCTTCGAGCGCAACGAACAGGTCGTGCAGACGTCCCGGTCCCGACAGGCCAGCGTCGAGCGCCGCCTGCAGCACTGGCCGGTCGTCGTCGAGCGCCTGCTTGGCCGCCGCGAGCGACAGGTGCTGCAGGAACTGCTTCGCCGAGATACCTGCCCAGTTCCGGAAGACGCGGGCGAAGTGATACTCGCTCCAGCCCGCGGCCGCCGCGATTTCGGCGAGCGACGGCTGCTCGCGTGCATGCGTGGCGACGTAATCGATCGCGCGCGCGATCCGCTGGAAATCCCGGCTCGACTCTTCGGGCTGCGACGTGATGTCGTTCATGGCCGCAAGCATACTCACGATGAACCCGCCAGCCACCCGGATCCTGCTGCCGCCGCGGCTCCCTGTGGCACACTATGAGATTCATGAAACGGCACCGCATCTGCTTTCTCGCCGCCGAAATCTCGCCCTTCGCCAAGACCGGCGGGCTCGGCGACGTCGCGTCGGCGCTCGTCCGCCAGATGTCCCGCCGCGGTCACGACGTACGGGTGTACGTGCCGCTGCACGCCGTGATGGACCTGTCCGGAGTCGAGCGCCGCCCGGTCGAAAACCTGCGCGGCCTGCGGGTCACCGTCGGCACGACCGAGTATCGCTACGACGTGCACGAGGCGCGCCTGCCCGGTTCCGACGAGGTCTGGGTGAGCCTCGTCGATTGTCCCGCCGCGTTCGACCGGCCATACGTATATTCGGACGCGCCCGACGAGCACCAGCGCTTCCTCGTGCTGACGCGCGCGGCGCTGGAGTGCTGCCAGCGCACGTCGTTCGCGCCCGACATCGTCCACTGCAACGACTGGCACACGGCGTTCGCGCCGCTGCTGCTCAGAACGGCCTACGCCTGGGACCGGCAGGTGTTCGGCGCCACGCGCAGCGTGTTCACGATCCACAACATCGGCTACCAGGGCGTGTTCCCGGCCGGCGCCGCGTCCGACGTCGGGCCCGGCGTCGGCATCGAAGCCCTCCATCAGGGCGATCTGGCGCTCGGCCGCATCAATCCGATGCGTCACGGCATCCTGTACGCCGACGCAGTGACGACCGTCAGTCCGACCTACGCGCAGGAGATCTGCACGCCGGAGGGCGGTCACGGTCTCGACGCCGACCTGCGCTCACGCAGCGACGCCGTCTCCGGCATCCTGAACGGCGTCGACTACGACGAGTGGAACCCGGCGACGGATCGCTACCTGCCCTTCCGCTACGAGGCGGGCGATCTGTCCGGCAAGGCGCGCATCCGGGAGGCGCTGCTCGACCTGCTGCGCATGCCGGCATCGAGCGCGACGCCGCTCATCGGCATGGTGACGCGGCTCACGCGGCAGAAGGGCATCGACCTGCTGTTCGAGACGCTGCCGGCGCTGCTCGAGCAGCGCGACCTGCGCTTCGTCGCGCTCGGCAGCGGCGAGGCGCCGTACGAGCGTTTCATGGCTGGACTGCAGGAGCGGTTCCCGGGCAAGGCCGTGTTCTACAGCGGCTACAGCGAAGATCTCGCCCACTACATCGAGGCGGCATCGGACATGTTCCTGATGCCGTCCCTCTACGAGCCCTGCGGCCTCAACCAGATGTACAGCCTGAAGTACGGGACGGTGCCGATCGTGCGGCGCACGGGCGGCCTCGCCGACAGCGTGCAGCACTTCGATCCCGCGACCGGACAGGGCACCGGCGTCGTGTTCAACGACTTCGACGCGGGCGGCCTGCGCTGGGGCGTCACGACGGCGCTCGAGTGGTTCGGCTGGCCGAGCGTCTGGCGCCGTCTGGTGCACAACGGCATGGCGCAGGATTTCAGCTGGGACACGCAGGCCGCCGAATACGAGCGGCTCTACGAGCGCCTGACGTCGCCGTGATCCGGCGTCAGAGCTGGCCGTCCTTCGGTCCGCGCGCCCTGGCGATGTCGACCTTGCCGTGGTCATTGAAGGGGATCTTGCGAATCATGCCCTTCTCGAGCAGCACCTCGCCCGCGATCTCGTAGTCGAGGTTCTCGAGCTTGCCGCCGCCCACGCGGCTGATCAGCCGCCCGAGGCTGCTCACGAAATTCGTCGTGACGATCATGTCGAACTCGGCCTCACCGCGGGCCGGGACGACGAACCGGTCGGTGCTCACGCCCTCGGCGAAGCTGTCGCCCATCAGGAAGATCTGGTAGTCGAGCCCGCGCACGGGCAACTCAAGGTCGTTCGGGTTGCTCACCTTCACACGCACGCGGAACTTCTGCGCGAACATGTCCGTGGACATCATCTGGACGCCGACCAGCGCCAGGTCCGGCGTCTCGAGCTTCGGCGCGAACGCGGTGCATCCCGCCGTCAGCCACGCGGCAAACAGCATCAGCAGCAGGCTGGGCACCGGCCCGCGCCGGCGACGGTCGTTCTTCGGCGGCATGTCGGGCCCTCGTCCTCGTTGAATCGTCGCGGCCGCGATCAGCGCGCGGCGGCGGCCTTGAGCATCGACGCCGTGACCAGCGTCACCCCGTTCTCGCTCACGTAGAACCGCTCGCGGTCGGCCTGCACGTCGACGCCGATCTGCATGCCGTCCGGGACCACCGCGCCCTCGTCGAGGATGGCGTTGCGGATCACGCAGTGCTCGCCGACACGCACGCGCGGCAGCACCACGGAACGCTCGATGCTGCTGTAGTCGTGCACGCGGACGCTGGAGAACAGCAGCGAGTTCGCGATGCGCGATCCGGAGATGATGCAGCCGCCCGAGACCATCGAGTCGATCGCGCAACCGCGACGGTCGTCGTCGTCGAACACGAACTTCGCCGGCGGCAACTGCTCCTGGTAGGTCCAGATCGGCCACTGCTCGTCGTAGATGTTGAGTTCCGGCGACACGCGCGCGAGTTCCAGGTTCGCGTCGTAATAGGCGTCGACGGTGCCGACGTCGCGCCAGTAGTTCTGCGCCTTGGTGCGCACATCCTCGAACGGATACGCGAAGACGCGCAGCTTGTCGATTGCCTCGGGAATGATGTTGCGGCCGAAGTCGTGCGCCGAAGCAGGGTTTTCGGCGTCGGCGCGCAGCATGCGCTCGAGCAGCCGCGGATTGAAGACGTAGATGCCCATCGAGGCGAGCGCGATGTCGGGCCGCCCCGGCATGGGCGGCGGATCCTGCGGCTTCTCGAGAAAGTTGAGCACACGGTTCGACTCGTCCACGGCGAGCACGCCGAACTCGCGCGCGCGGTCGAGCGGCACCTCGACGACGCCCACCGTGATGTCCGCTTCCTTCTCGACATGGAAGCCGATCATCGGGCCGTAGTCCATCTTGTAGATGTGATCGCCCGCGAGCACGAGCACGTGCAGCGGCCGGTGCGCCCGGATCAGGTCCATGTTCTGCCACAACGCGTCGGCGGTACCCTGGTACCACTGCGGCCCGACGCGCTGCTGCGCCGGGATGATTTCGATGAACTCGCCGAATTCGCCGCGCAGGAACCCCCAGCCGTTGCCGATGTGCTGGATCAGCGAATGGGCCTTGTACTGGGTCAGGACGGAAATCTGCCGGATGCCCGAGTTCAGGCAGTTCGAGAGCACGAAATCGATGATGCGGAACTTGCCGCCGAACGGCGCGGCGGGCTTGCAGCGGTCCTCGGTCAGGTGCTTGAGCCGCTCGCCACGGCCGCCGGCCATGATGACCGCCAGCGTGCCGCGGGTCAGGCGGCTCAGGTAGCGACGGGGAGCGAAGACTCGATGGTGATCCGCCGACATTCACGGCTCCGGCTGGGAGGTCGTGTCTCGATGTTACATAGTCCCATGGGGCAGAAATACCTCATTGCGGTGCGTCCTAGGACGATTTGAACAATACTATTGATTTCGTACTAGTATCAGGTATTCAATATCGCTCACCGACCAAGGAAGCGTACCGCATGCTGCGGGATGAGCAAGCCGAGTCCGCGCCGGCCGAGGCCGAATCCCCGGCGGACGCGCAGGCGCGCAAGTTTCAGCGCGAGCTGAGCGCGGGGCTCACCGCGCTGGTGCTGCTGTCCGTCCTCGCCGAGGCGGGCGACGACCTGTACGGCTACGAAATCGCCCGGCGGCTGAGCGCCGACGCCGTGCACACGGTGCCGTTCAAGCAGGGAGCCCTGTATCCGGTCCTGCGCAACATGAGTGGCGCCGGATTGCTGTCGAGCCGGGTCGTGCCGTCCTATTCCGGGCCCCCGCGTCGCTACTACCGGATCACGCCGCTGGGGCGCGAGGTGCTGGCGGCCTGGCGCGACACCTGGCTGGCCACGCGCGCCTTCGTCGACACCGTCGTCCACCCCACCGCCGCACAGGAGGCCTCCTCATGACGGCCGCGACCCCTCGCACCGTCGAGCAATACCTCGACCTGCTCCGCGCCGAACTGCAGGGAGCCGACCCCGCGCTCGTCCAGGACGCGCTGTACGACGCCGAAGAGCACCTGCGCGCGGAACTGGCGCAGAACCCCGCCGAGACGCAGGAGGCCATGCTCGGCCGTATCGTGGCGAGCTATGGCGCGCCGGTCGAAGTGGCCGACGCGTATCGCACCAACGAGGCCCGCGTACAGGCGGCATTGCGCACGCCCAGGCCACGACCGCGCCGGTCCGCCGTCGGCCGCTTCTTCTCCGTCTATGCCGACCCGCGCGCCTACCTGAGTCTCGCCTACATGCTGCTCGCGCTCGCAACGGGCATCCTCTACTTCACGTTTGCGGTGACCGGCGCGGCGCTCACCGCGGGTTTCGCGATCCTGATCATCGGCGTGCCGTTCTTCCTGCTGTTCATCGGCGTGGCGCGCGTGCTCGCGCTCGCCGAAGGCCGCATCGTCGAATCGATGCTCGGCACGCGCATGCCGCGGCGACCGGTGCACCCGGGCCCGCCGCTCAACTGGTGGACGCGCATCGTCGAGATGATCAAGGACCCGCGCACCTGGGGCACGCTGCTCTACCTGGTGCTGATGCTGCCGCTCGGCATCTTCTACTTCATGTTCGCGGTGGTCGGCGTGGTCGTCTCGATCGCGTTCTTCGCCGCGCCGATCTGGGTCCTGCTGTGGCACGCGGGGGCCGTCACCATCGACGGCACCGTGCAGTCACCGCACCCCGCGCTGTTGCCACTGATTTCGATCTTGGGGATAGTTCTGCTCACCGTCACGTTGCATCTGTCGCGGGGCATCGGATATCTGCATGGCCAGTTGGCGAAGTTCCTGCTCGTTCGCCCCGCCCCGACCAGCGACGAGCCCGTGGCGACGGCCGGGCAGCCCGCCCCGGCCTGAGGTCCTCCCGCCTCGACCGCACGCACGGGATCGTTCTTCCACACGACGGTCGAGGCCCGCGCGGGAAGGGGCCGCCGTCGTCCTGCTGCTCACGCTCGTGGCCGCTGGCTGCGGCCACGCCGAAGCGCCACCACCCGCATCGGGCGCCGCAAGCTCCGGATCCGCGGTCGCCGGGGGTTCGGCCCCCGCCGCGACGCCGGCGGGCCTCGACGCCACGGAGGCACTCTGTCGCCCGGTCGACACCGGCGAAATCCACGCCCGGCTGCGAGGCGCGGTCGACGCCGAAATCGACTGGACCCCGCCCGCGACGCCGCAATGCCTCGGTGGCCCGCGGCCGACGGGAGACGGACTGCGGCTGGTCTACAAGGGCCGCGCCGGCGCGGACCCGCTGCTGCTGATCGTCGGTATCGCCATCGGCGAGGACGCGCGCTCGGCCCGCAACGTGGGGGCAAGCGTCACCATCGTCCGCGAGGGCGCGGGCCAGTTCTTCGCCACACAGGGCGACGACAAGTGCGCCATGGACACCGTGACGCAGGAACCCTTGCCGGCCGCCGACGGTCGATACCGGCTGTCGGGACGCGGATATTGCACGCAGCCTGCCCGCGCCGTGGGCACGGACGGCGGAGCCGTGCTGGTGTCGCGCTTCGACGTCGCGGCCGTGGTCGAGTATCCGGGGGAACACTGAATCCATGCGCCTGCGTCAGGTCGGACGGTCGCTGCTCGTCGCCGCCGCACTCGTCGCGGGTCTGTCTGCAGCGTGGGCGCAGGCCTCGCCGTCGACCACGGACGCGCTTCCGCTCAGCGCCTTCCCGCGCGAACGCATCGCAGTCGAGACGCGCGCGAGTTTCCGGCGCGTGCTGTTCGAGGCCTGGCGTGCCGACGTTCCCGAGCTGCGCGAACAGGGGCTGATGTTCGTCCGCGACGACCAGATGCGGCCGGACCAGGCGATGATCTTCGTCTACGACCCGCCGCAGCCCGTTGCGATGTGGATGAAAAACACGCTGCTGTCGCTGGACATGCTGTTCGTCGACGCTCGTGGCTGCATCGTCACGATCAAGGAACGCGCCCGGCCGCAGTCGCTGGAGACGATCGAGTCACGCCGCCCCGTCGTGCTGGTCGTCGAGATCAAGGCCGGGGTCGTCGCGCAGCACGGCATCCGCACGGGCGACCGGGTGCTGCGGCTCGACGCGGGGTGGCCTGGCGGCGTAGCCGCCTGTGTGAACGGCTCACCGCGAGGTTAGCGTGCGCCCTGCCGGGCGCACCCAAAAAAAGGCGGCCTCCGTGAGGAGGCCGCCCGGATGTCGCGATCAGACGCGAGAAGAATCAGAACTTGGCATTCAGATTGAGGAACACCTGCCTGCCCAGCGTGTCGTACGGGCCCCACGTGTTGGGTGTGCCCGGGCCGGACCACGACGTATCGACCAGCGGCGGATCCTCATCGAGGATATTGTTGACGCCCAGGCGCACCGTGTACTTCTCCGCGAAGTTCCAGCTGCCCGACAGGTCGAAATAGCTCTGCGACCCCAGCGTCCCTCCAAACGAAACATGGGCACCGCCGAGTGTTGCATCGTTGGTGTTCTGCTCGTGTTCGACACTGCTGAGGTAACGCCACTGCAGCGAGGCGGTGACGTTCGCTGGCAGCATCCAGCTCAACATCAGCGAATGACGATAGTCCGGGATCGGGGCGTCGCAGGTCGAGCCGTAGAGGCCGGCGCAATCGTACTCGTGCTCGCCGGGGAGCGGCGTGGTCTTCGTATCCATCACATAGGTCGCGTTCAGGCTCGCAACCATCGAACCCAGGCTTCCGACCTCGAACCGGTAGGAACCCTGGACGTCCACGCCGCTGAACGTGGCCTCGGCAACGTTGGCATTGGTGCCAATGATGTAGCCACCACCGGCGATCGTGTCGCCGAACAGCGTGCCAAATGGTGTGCGGACGATGTTGTCGCAGAACGCCGTCTGCGAGCCTGTGAGGCAGCCGCTGAGCGAGACGTCCAACGGGATGTTGCCAACGATGTCTTCCACCTTGATCTCGTACCAGTCCACGCTCATGGTGAAGCCCGGCAGGAAGGTCGGCGTGAGAGTAAAGCCCACAGTCACTGTGTCAGCCTCTTCCGGAGCAAGCTCCTGATTGCCGCCGGTCAACACCGCACACTGGCTGGACGGGCATTCAGTGACGCTGCCGTACTGTGCCGGGGTCATGCCCGTGCGCTGGCATTCCTCGAGACTCGCCGAGGGGTTGGGGCCTGCACAGGGGTCGGTGTAGTCAGACGTGTTGGTCACTGTCTGCGGGACGTAGAGTTCCATCAGGGTCGGTGCACGGATCGCGTGGTTGAACGATGCGCGCAGCCGGATGCTGTCGATCGGCGCCCATTGCAGGCCCAGCTTGTAAGTATCGGCGCCACCGGACAGTTCGTAGTCGGAGTAGCGATAACCGGCTTCCAGCACGAGATCCTGCACACCCGTGAGGCCCTGCACCAGCGGCACTCGCAACTCGACGAACAGATCCGTGACATCGGTGTCGTTGTCGATCGTCGGCGAAGCACCGCCGCTGCCCGACAAGTCGCCCGAGCCGAGTGTCTGGTCCGGCAGGAACGCGAACTTGTCGAGGCGGTACTCGGCACCGAGCGCGATGCGGACACCTTCCTCCGCCGTGGGCAGTTTCACCCCGTACGCGCCGAGGTCGCCCGCCATGCTCGCCGAGAAGATCTCCTGCCCGGCGGAGCCGTTGGCAAGTCCGTAGGCGAAGATGTAATCGGTCGCCTCCCGGGTCACCCCGCCGTCCTGCCAGATGTTGTAAGGCACACAGCCCGCGATCAGGTCGCCGGCCGCATTGGCCTGACAGCCGTTCAGGGCGTCACGCGAGCGGGTAATGGAGATATAGCCCCGGTTCGAGTTGAACAGGCTGGTGTCGTAGTAGGACCCGTACACGTCGTACGACCACGCGTCGTTGATGTCGCCCTTGACACCCGCGACCGCGAAGTAGCTCGTGTGTTCGTACTCGAACATGCGCGGACCGCCCTCGATGTTGCGGCGGCCGATCAGCAGATCGACCGTGTCGCCCGCAGCGATCATCGCCTGCGTGCAGCCAATGGCTGCGCGCTGCTGGTCGCTCATCAGGGAGTTGTTGCAATACACGGGAATCGGGCTGCCGATAAACAGGCCCGACGGTGCAACCGCCGTGTTCGCCTCGTCCTGTGTGAACATGAAATCGGCGTATACCGTCGCGTGCTCGTTCCATTCGAAGTCCGCGAACACGCCGCCCTGGTAGCGTTGCCGGCCATGCTTCAGGTTCATGTACGGATTCGAGTTGAAGAGCGTGGGCGGGGTTGTGCCCGGTGTCCCCCATTCCACCAACTCGTTGCCCAGAACCGAGAATACATCACCGCCAATTACTTCAACGTAGTTCGAATTGGCCGAACCGCCACACCGCGTTCCCTGCCCCGAGAGCTGGCAGGCCGAAAAATCGCGCTCCGAAAGCGTGGTAGGGTCGGCGTCCAGGTAACTGAGGTAGGCGGTCGCATGGCCCCTGTCGTCGGCAAAGCCACCTCCCATCATCATGGTGACGGCCAACTCGTCACCGTCCGTGACCGTGTTGGGGAACTTGATGCCCTTCGGCTTCAGGAGCCGTTGCATGTAGCCATTGTCGTTCTCGTGATAATCGAAGCCGTACTGGACATCGAATTCCACGCCTTCGATATCGCGACGCATGACGAAGTTCGCGACGCCTGCCACGGCGTCCGAACCGTACACGGCCGAGGCGCCGCCGGTCACGACGTCGACGCGCTGGATCATCGCCGCGGGAATCTGGTTGATATCTGCCGAAGGATTGGGGTTGCCGGTATTCGGGTCGCCGACACCGAGGCGCTTTCCGTCGACCAGCACCAGGGTCCGTTGCGGACCGAGCCCGCGCAGGTTGATCGTGGTGATGCCGCCGGGCCCACTCAGCGGGTTGTTGGTGTTGCTGAGGTCCGCTCCAGTCGTTATGTGCTGCGGAAGCATGTGCACCAGGTCGCCGATGTCAGCGATACCCTGGACCTTCAGCGACTCCGAGGACACCCCGACGATGGGGCTCGAACTCGTGGCGTTCGGATTGGCGATGCGTGATCCCGTGACCACGACTTCTTCCAGTTCCGTGTCCGCCGGATGCTGCGCGAAGGCGGTGCCCGAAACCAAGCTGCTCGCCGCGAGCACACTGGCGACGACTCTGCCTCGCCAGCAGCGTCGCCTTGCGGTTTCAAAGAGTTGTGGCATTTATCTCACTCCCTGCCCTTGACGTTCGAACCAATCGATGACGGGCCCATCGCTTCAGAATTGGCCCATGGTGCGCAGAGAATAGATTGGTTGGCGAGGAAAGAAAAGAGGCGTGACACAGATGCAACATGGAGCGCCCGGGCTGGGGCTTGAAATTGCCCAGAGGCGGGGTGTTCAATGTCTCCTGTCGCAAAAATACGACGAGCGGTGGTGCGCCGACCGAAACGCGCTGCACGAGCCACCGACGTATCGGACATAGCTCGGCACCCCGACGCGACGATCGCCGTCGTTTTTGAACCAAGGAGCGGAAATTTGGCCCGGCTTGAAGCGGCAAAGGGCATCGAGGATGGTTCGGCGCTGCTGGTTCGAGGCGCCTGGAAATCTGGCCGTGCGCTTCTGATGATCAATGAGGCCGGATCGCGTCCCACGGAGTGGTGTACGAGTCGTGAGTCCTGGCCGGGCTGGACTCGTACTCAGCTGACCACGGCGGACCGCCGAGCGGATTGATTGTCGCGCAGGGTCCGCAGCGCCTCAAGCGACATATGGCGCCGCAGCAGTTGCCACTCGCAATTCTGCTCGAGCAGCAGCACGCCGATAGCCGCGTGATCGAGGCTTCGTTCGGGAAGATGCCGACGACATCGGTGCGCCGCTTGATCTCGGCGTTGAGCCTCTCGAGTGGATTGGTGCGATGGATCTGCGTGCGGTGGGTCTTGGGGAAGGTCATGAACGCGAGCACGTCGGCCTCGGCACCGTCCATTAGATCTGCGAGCTTGGGGAACTTGCCACGCAGCTGATCGGTGACCAGACGCCACTGCGCGCCCGCCGATTCGAACGACCCCTGTGCGAAGTCGGTGTTGATCGGGGCCGGAACCTGCATGCGATGCGGGGAGCGTTACGATTCAGCGTGGCGACTCAACGGGCAGAATACTGATTTCACGACGCCGGTAGTCGATCACCAGCTTTCGGACTATCCCGAGCAGGTCCATGCCAATCAGCATCGCGGGTTCCCGTTCCAGATCCCAGATCCTGAAGACGTGCAAGGTGCCGAAGGTCACATCCAGGTCATTCAGGTCTGCCTTCCCCAGTTCGATCGTCGGCACCCGGAGCGCAATCCCCGTGCCGAGTTCCGGTGTGGCACCAATGACAGTGCGGATGGCCACCTCCGCGCCACTTCGCTGCTGCTGAAACAGAGCATCACGCAGGGCCAGGTTCCCCAGTGTTCGTTCGGCACCGGTGTCGATGATGGCCTGGACTCTTGTCCGGCCAACTCTGGCCGGGACCATCAGAAGGCCTCGGTGACGCACGAACGCGGGAATCCGAATGAAGCCTCGCTCCCTCAGCTCTCGACCTGTCGACCGCCGAATCTCGACCCGATCATTTTCGAAATCGACATCTATCCGGGCCGCCTCGAGACCCTCGATGCCGAGTATTCCATCTGCGCCGCCAAGCACGGCTGGGCTCAGTACAGGGATTTTCCGGTCTCTTCCCACCTCGATCTGGCCCGCCTGCAACTGCTCGACTCGGACCGACGGCAGAATGCCGGTGCCGGTCACGCCATGGACCGCAATAGCGACCTCCCCAGTTGCAGCCAGCCCCAGTCGTCTGGCGAGTCCTTCCGAAATGGCCGACCTGTTGGCTCCAGTGTCGAGGATGAACCTGAACGGACCCTGTTGATTGACCCAAACGGGCGCGAGGATCCGTCCCGAACGATCGATCCGCGTCGAGACTGCGTAGAGTGGTGCTGGCTCGGTCGCCGCAGCATCGGCAGAGTCCGCTTCCGTGGTAGCCGCCGAATAGGTTGCAGCGATCGACTGTGCAATCGCAGAACTGGCGAAACCCGCCGCAACAAAGTGCGCCAGTGCCGCCAGCACAGTTGGATTGCCTGACCACAGCATGCTGCGCATTGTCCCGTGCAATCCTGGGCAGTCTTGCAGTGCCGCTCAGGTACGTCCAACCCGTTGAGACAAGCCGTGCAACTTCCGCGTCGGGAGGCGGCAACGGCATGGCCACCACAGTCCGGAACGGCGCGCCGATGACGTTCACAACGGGCGAGGACCCGGCGGAACCAGGTTCCGGCCGCCAACGGCTTCTTCAGACGCGAGACCGATGGCACGCTCGAGACGTCGGGCATCGTCCATGCAACCAGCACACGACAGCGATTTCGACTGGCTCGGCGTCTTCGCGCCAGTGCGGACGGCCTAGGCTCCCGCCTGCTCCAACTCTACTGCAGCCGACGGACTTTTGTCCCGGCGCCTCCCGGCGCAATGAGGAAAAACGACCCTAGGGCACCTCGACGAATCGCGATCCTGTCCCCGGGCCGCACTCGGACAGACGAGTACGGTTCGACGTCCGTCCAGACCTGACCACTCTCCATCGTCAACAGCCTGTGGCCAGAGCCCCGTTCGACGACGGATCGAACCGTCAACTCGACGCTTTCGACCGGCAGGCTGCCCGAGCGCGCGTTCCTCTGCGCTTCGCTGAGCCCGAATTGCTCGGTTGCATCGGCCGCCGCGTCCGGCTGCTCGGCCGGCAGGGCCACAGCCGTCGGAATCGTCCCCGTCTGGCCCATCGCGCGGTCATAGCACGCCAGTCGCTCGGCATCGTTGCGGAGCGCCACACACGTTTCGAGAGCCGGTGCGTCATGCGCCGGAGCACCCGTGGAAACGGCAGCCAGGCCCAGGAAAGCGAAGGCGCGACAGCGTCCGGAAAGCATGGCGATCAAGTCCCGGGGAATGCGTGAACGTACTCCCTACCCTACCACGGCGAGGCCGGGCGACTCGCCGACGCCGGCTTGACCATTTTCAGGCAGTTCCTTCAGGCGACGAGGTGGCGGCCACGGTCTGCTCGGAGATTCGCACCCGCCCGCTACGACCGTTCCAGCACGTCGCTCGCGGCCAGTTGCTCGTGCGGCTCCTTCTGCAGCGCCGAGCGCAGCATCAGGATCGCGGCGTACAGCACGACGACCACGACCAGCCAGTAGAGCCACTCGAGCGGCAGCGACTTGACGATGAACACCGCGATCAGCACGCCCGGGACGCCTCCGATGGCCAGACCGATCGCCGTGCGACGGTCGTACTTGCGCTCGCGGATGAACTTCAGGCTGCCGACCGGCATCAGGCAGGCGCACGAGGCCATCATGATCGGGAAAGCCGCGATGGGGTTCATGCCCATCAGGCTGACGAGCATGAGGCACGGCGCGTACAGCCCGATGCCGAGCGACATCAGCGCACCGAGCACGAAGTTCACCGCGACGGCGAAGACGAGCGCGCCGCCCGTGAGGCCGAGCGCCGTGCCGCCGGGCGGCAGGACGCCGGTGATCTTCATCGTGAAGAGCGCCGCCGCGACCAGCAGCGCGATGCCCATGCCGAACTGCACCCCGCGCCGTGGCAGGCCGGCCACGACGCCGGCGCCGAGATAACCGCCCGCGACGGCGGCGGCCACCATGGCCACGAGCGTGAGCGGTGCCACGGCGATGGCGGTCGTGAAGATGATCGCCTGCGCGATCGTGGGCAACGCGTGGCCGACGTTGAGCGTGCCCGGTATGAGCTCGTCGTTCACCAGGCGGCGGAATTTCAGGTAGGCCGTCGTCGAGGCAAAGGAACCGATGCCGAGCGTGTCGAAGAAATTCGTCACGGCGCCGAGCAGCAGCCCCGCCGCCGTCGGCTGCGCAGGCCCCTGGTCGGGTGCGGGCACCGGGCTGCTGCGGTCGATGCGGCGCCAGGCCCAGACGAAGGCGGCGCCGAGTCCGAGCCCGACGGCGAGCACCAGTTTTGCGACGAGATTCATGCGGGGACGGCTCCTTGCAGTGACATCAAGCCTGTTCGTGCGGACGCAGCGGCAGTTCGCCGCCCTTGCGCACCGTGCGCAGCGCGAAGCTCGACTGCACGCGCGCGACACCCGGCAACCGGGTGAGGTGCTGGCTGTGCAGACGCTCGAAGTCCGCCGGGTCGGAGACGACGACGCGCAGCAGGTAGTCCTGCTGCCCCGTCATCAGGTAGCACTCCATGACTTCCGGCACGCGCTTGACCGCCTCCTCGAACGCGGCGAGGTCCGCCTGGTCCTGGCGGTTGAGCGTGATGCTGACGAAGACGTTGCCGGGCAGGCCGATCTTCGCCTGGTTGACGAGCGCGACGTAGCGGTCGACGACGCCCGCGTCCTCGAGCGCACGCACGCGCCGCAGGCACGCGGATTCGCTCAGGTGCACGGCCTCGGCCAGGTCGCGATTGCTGATGCGCCCGTCCTGTTGCAGAGCAGCAAGAATCTGGTTGTCGACGCGATCCAGCTTCATTTCGAATCTTCTGCCATGACGCCGTTCGCGGCCCGCAGGACCTTGCGCGAGCCGGCGTGATCGCCCGCGACTTTGCACGAATCCGCCGCGGACCGCCATCTATGCTCTCGCGACTCGACCCACGGGCCGGGCCGCGTCACACAATCACGATCACGCACGCCGCATCCCCGGGAGACCAGCCATGCGCATCGGCGTACCGACGGAGATCAAGGTCCAGGAATACCGTGTCGGGCTCGTGCCGGGCGCCGTGCGCGAGCTCGTCGAAGCCGGCCACGAAGTGCGGGTGCAGACAGGCGCCGCGGCGGGCATCGGCATCGCCGACGGGGACTACCAGCGCGTGGGCGCGAAGATCGCGGCGACCGCGGCCGAGATCTTCGCCGCGAGCGACATGATCGTGAAGGTCAAGGAGCCGCAACCGCAGGAATGCGCGATGCTGCGCAGGGGCCAGGTGCTGTTCACCTACCTGCACCTCGCACCCGATCCGCGGCAGACGGAGGCGCTGGTGAAGTCGGGCGCGACCTGCATCGCCTACGAGACGGTCACCGCCCCGGACGGGTCCCTGCCCCTGCTCACGCCCATGAGCGAGGTTGCGGGCCGCATGGCCGTGCAGGTCGGCGCGTTCTGCCTGCAGAAGGCCAACGGTGGCCGCGGCATCCTGCTCGGCGGCGTGCCGGGCGTCGCACCGGCGCGGATCGTCATCCTGGGCGGCGGGGTCTCCGGCACGCATGCGGCAGAGATGGCGGTCGGCCTGCGCGCGGACGTCACCGTCGTCGACCGCTCGGTGAAGCGGCTGCGCGAGCTCTCGGCCCTCTTCGGATCGTCGCTGCACACCGAGTATTCGACACAGGAGCACATCGACGCGCTGGTGCACGACGCGGACCTGGTGATCGGCGCCGTCCTGATCGCGGGCGCGACCTCGCCGAGGCTGGTGACGCGCGATATGGTCCGGCGCATGAAGTCCGGTTCGGTGCTGGTCGACATTTCCATCGACCAGGGCGGCTGTTTCGAGACCAGCCGGCCGACGACGCACGCCGACCCGACCTACGTCGTCGACGACGTGATCCACTATTGCGTGGCGAACATGCCGGGCGCGGTGCCGCGGACCTCGACGTTCGCGCTGAACAACGCCACGCTGCCCTTTGCGCGCCGGCTCGCCGACCTCGGCTGGCAGGAGGCGCTGCGTGCGGACCCTCACCTCGCCGACGGGCTCAACGTGCACGACGGACAGGTCACGAACGCGGCGGTCGCGATGGAACTCGGCTACGAGCACGTCCCGGTCGCCGCGGTCCTGAAATAGGGGACCTTCGCCTATCATGACGGCCGGAGATCACCCCGGGGAGAACCGTCATGGCCGCCGCCGCGCCGCTGCTGCAGACCGTCACTCTCGACGACAAGTACTCGGCCGGCTCCGGCAGCGTGCTGATGAGTGGCACCCAGGCGCTCGTGCGCCTGCTGCTGCTGCGCCGCACCGTGGACCAGGCGGCCGGCCTCAACACCGCGGGATTCGTCACGGGCTACCGCGGCTCGCCGATCGGCACCTACGACATGGAGCTGTGGGACGCCGGGCCGCGTCTGCGTGACGCGCACGTCGTCTTCCAGCCGGGCGTCAACGAAGACCTCGCGGCGACGGCGGTCTGGGGCACGCAGCAGTCGAGCCTGCTGCCGGGCGCCCGCTACGACGGCGTGTTCGCGGTCTGGTACGGCAAGGGCCCGGGCGTCGACCGCAGCGGCGATGCGTTCAAGCACGGCAACCGGCAGGGCGCGGCGAAGCACGGCGGCGTGCTCGTCTGTGCCGGCGACGACCACCCGGGCAAGTCCTCGACCGTCTCGCATCAGAGCGAGCAGGCGCTCGCGGCGAGCCACATCCCCGTGCTGTACCCGTCCTCGGTGCAGGAACTGCTCGAGTACGGCATGTACGGCTGGGCCCTGTCGCGCTTCAGCGGGCTCTGGGTCGGTCTGAAGTGCACCAACGAAACCCTGGAATGCACGGCGACGGTCGACGTCGATGCGTCCCGATTCCACTACGTCACTCCCGAGGTCGCTGCCCCGCCCGGCGGGCTCAACACGAATCCGCGGCCGATGGTCGTGCGCGAGGCCGACGAGATGCTCGTCGTGCGCCACCGCCTGCCGGCCGTGCACGCCTTCGCGCGCGCGAACCCCATCGACCGCGTCGTGGTCGATGGCCCGCGCCGGCGCCTGGGGCTCGTCACCACCGGCAAGGGCCATGCGGACGTCGTGCAGGCCCTGCAGGTCCTCGGCATCGACGCCGCGCGTGCGCGGGAATTCGGCCTGCGCCTGTACAAGATCGGCCTGATCTGGCCGGTCGAGCCGCAGGGGCTGCGCCAGTTCGCCGAGGGCCACGAGGAGCTGCTCTTCGTCGAGGAAAAGGCCGCGTTCGTCGAGCAGCAGGCAGCGCGGATCCTCTACGACCTGCCGGCCGGCTCGCGGCCGCGCATCGTCGGCAAGCACGACGACGACGGGCGGCCGCTGCTGCCGGCGGACCAGCAGTTGCAGTTCGCCGACGTCGCGCAGGTGATCGCCGCGCGACTCGCGGCGCTCGGCATCGGCGATGCGGCGCTCGCGGAGCGCATGGCGCTGCTCCGGTCGCGCTTGCAGCAGGCCCGCGACAACACGCCGGGGCCGGCGATGCGCACCGCCTGGTTCTGCTCGGGGTGCCCGCACAACACCTCGACACAGGTGCCGGAGGGCAGCTTCGCGCTCGCCGGCATCGGCTGCCATACCATGGCCGCATCGATGAACCGCCGCACGCTCATGCCGACGCAGATGGGCGGCGAAGGGCTCAACTGGACCGGCATCGCACCGTTCAGCGACGTGCCGCACGTGTTCCAGAACCTCGGCGACGGCACGTATTTCCATTCCGGCCTGCTCGCCGTGCGGGGCGCCGTCGCCGCGGGCGTGAACATCACCTACAAGATCCTCTGCAACGACGCGGTCGCCATGACCGGCGGCCAGCCCGTCGAAGGCCATCTTTCGCCGGTCGAGATCACGCAGCAGTTGCTCGCGGAGCGGGTCCGCCGCGTCGCGATCGTGTCCGATGCACCCGAGACGTTCCGCACCGCCGCGGCGCGCGTGCCGGCCGGAGTGACCGTGCACCATCGCGACGACCTGCAGGCGCTGCAGGTCGAGCTGCGCGCCCTGCCGGGCGTCACGGCGATCGTCTATGTCCAGACCTGCGCCGCCGAGAAGCGTCGCCGCCGCAAGCGCGGCGAACTCCCGGATCCGGCGCAGCGCGTGTTCATCAACGACGCCGTGTGCGAAGGCTGCGGCGACTGCTCGGTGCAGGCGAACTGCGTGTCGATCCTGCCGAAGGAGACCGAGTTCGGGCGCAAGCGCGAGATCGACCAGTCGAACTGCAACAAGGACTTCAGTTGCCTCAAGGGCCTGTGTCCCTCGTTCGTCACGGTCCATGGCGGACGGCTGCGCAAACCCGCGCTGGCCCAGCTCGGCACGGAGACGTTCGCGTCGCTGCCGGAGCCGTCGCGGCCGGCGTTGACGCACGGCAGGTGGAACGTGCTCGTGGCCGGCATCGGCGGTACGGGCGTGGTCACCGTCGGTGCCGTGCTGGCCATGGCGGCGCACATGGAAGGCCGGCGTGCAACCGTGATCGACATGACCGGTCTCGCGCAGAAGAACGGCGCCGTGTGGAGCCATCTGCGCATCCATGCGGCTCGGGCGCCCTCCGCGGCCGGCGCCGCGGCGGACGGCCCGTCCGTGGCGAACGAGGTCCACGGTTCGCGTCTCGGTCTCGCCGAGGCGGACCTGCTGCTCGGCTGCGACCTCGTCACGGCGGCCGAGAAGGACTCGATCTTCACGCTCGAGCACGGACGCACGCGCGCCGTGCTCAATTCCCGGCTGCAGCCCACGGCGCAGTTCCAGCTCGATCCGCACCTGCGTCTCGACCTCGAGGCCGAGTTGCGTCCGCTGCGCGCCGTCGTCGCCCCGGACCGGCTGCACGCGCTGGACGCCTCGAGTCTCGCGCTCGCGCTGCTGGGCAACACGCTCGGCGCCAACTTCGTGCTCGTGGGCTACGCCCTGCAGTCGGGCGGACTGCCGCTGTCCGTCGCCGCCGTCGAGCGCGCGATCGAGCTGAACGGCCAGGCCGTCGACTCCAACCGGCGTGCCCTCGCGCTCGGGCGGCTCGCGGCGCACGATCCCGCCGCCGTCGAACGACTGCTGGCCAGCGCACGCGGCGTCGCAGACGCGGCGCGGGCCCCGGCCGCCTCATCGCTCGACGCCATCGTGCGACGACGCTCCGAGCACCTGACCGAATATCAGGATCGCGCCTACGCGCAGCGTTACGTGCGTCTCGTCGAACGCGTGCGCGAGGCGGAGCAGCAGCGCGCCCGTGGCCTGGGCGGTCTGGCGGAGGCCGTGGCCCGCAACTATTTCAGGCTGCTGGCCCGCAAGGACGAATACGAAGTCGCGCGACTGCACGCTTCCGCGGCGTTTCGCGAACAGATCGAGCGCACGTTCGAGGGCGACTGCGAGTTGCGCTTCCACCTGGCCCCACCCCTGCTGTCGCGGCCCGACCCGCGCACCGGCCAGGTCCGCAAACGCGAGTACGGTCCGTGGATGCTGCACGTGTTCCGGGTGCTCGCGCGCCTGAAACGGCTGCGCGGCACCGCGCTCGACCCGTTCGGACGGCTGCCAGAGCGCCGGCTCGAGCGCCAGTTGATCGACGAGTACGAATGCATGATCGAGGAGATCTGCGCGCAGATCGACGCAGCCAGTCATGCCACGGCGGTGGAACTCGCCTCGTGGCCGGACGCCGTGCGCGGCTTCGGACACGTCAAGGAACGGTCGCTGGCCGCGGCACGGCAGCGCGCAGCGGAACTCCTCGCGCAGCTGCGCGAGCGCGCGCCCGTCGCGGCGGTCGCCGCGTAACGACATTGCGTGTGGCCGCCTCGAGCCGGGACCGTGCCGCTCTGGGAGTTGCCACGCGGACGCGCTACGCTGCGCGCATGCCGCTCCCAGCCCTGCGTTTCGACGGCAAGACGGTGCTCGTGACCGGTGCCTCGAGCGGCATCGGCCGGGCCGCGGCGCGGGCGTTCGCGACCGCGGGTGCCGAGGTCGTCCTCGTCGCGCGGCGCGCCGACGTCCTGGCCAGGGTCGCGGCGCACGTCGAGGCCGACGGCGGTCGCGCGCTGGTCATCGCGGCGGACGTGACCCGGCGTGCGTCGGTGCAGGCCGCCTTTCGACGGGCCGTCGCGCGCTTCGGGAAGGTCGACATCGTCGTGAACAACGCGGGCGTGCTGATCCCGTCACCCGCCGCCACGCTCGATCCGGTCGACCTGCAGCGCATGCTCGACGTGAACCTCTTCGGCGCGCTGCACGTGATGCAGGCCGCGGTCCGCACGATGCGGCAACAGGCCGGCGGCGGCCACATCGTCAATGTCGCGAGTCTCGCCGCGCGGCGCGGCTATTCGCCGATCGGCGGCTACTCGGCGAGCAAGTTCGCGCTCGTCGGCCTGACGGAAGCGTTGCGCACGGAACTCGTCGGTGAGCGCGTCCGGGTCTCGCTGGTGCTGCCGGCGGTCGTCGACACGCCGATGGCTGCGGCCGCGGCAACCGATCCGATTTCGGCCGGGTTCTGGCCGAAGGCGTGGAGCCTGCCGCCCGCCTGGGTCGTCTGGTCTATCTTCGCGGCGGTCCGGCTCAACCTCGCGGAGGTCGCCGTGCCGCCGGGCACGGCGTTGCTCGAGAAGCTTGCGTCACTGGCACCCGCCACGACGGACACGCTGGTGAGTTCGGTAATGAAGCTGGCACGCCGCAAGGGCCGGCGCTGAAACCGGGAGAAACGCATGCCCGAACCGTTCACGAATCTGGCCATCGAACGCGAGCAGGGTGTGGCGACGCTGCGCCTCGACCGGCCCGAAAAACTCAATGCGCTGCACCGCGCGCTCTGGCACTCGATCCCCGAGGCGGTCGCGGCGCTCGACCGCGACCCCGACGTCCGCGTGATCGTCCTCGCCGGCAACGGCAAGGCTTTCTGCGCCGGCATCGATCTCGTCGACCACGCGTCGGGGCTCGCCGGTGGCTCGCTGTCTGGCATCGAAGGATCCGCCGTCGCGCAGCGCCGACAGCTCTACGACGACATCCGCGCCTACCAGCGTACGGCGTCCTGTTTCGCGGACACGAACAAGCCGGTCATCGCGGCCGTGCACGGGGCCTGTCTGGGCGGCGGCATGGACCTGATCACGGCCTGCGACATCCGCCTCGCCTCCGCGGACGCAACGTTCTCGGTGCGCGAGACGCGCATTGCGATGGTCGCCGACGTGGGCTCGCTGCAGCGGCTGCCGCGTCTCGTCGGCGAAGGCGTGGCGCGGGAGTGGATCTTCACGGGCGCCGACTACGATGCCGCGCGGGCCCTGTCGGTGCACCTGCTGAACGAGGTGCTCCCGGACCAGGCCGCGCTGGAAGCGCGCGCGCAGCAGCTCGCGGTGACGATCGCGGCCAACTCGCCGCTCGCCGTGCAGGGTTCCAAGCACGTGCTCGGCTTCGCCTCGCGCCGCGAGGTGGACGCGAACCTCGACTACGTCGCGTTGTGGAACTCGGCGTTCCTGCACTCGGACGATCTCGGCGAGGCGACGCGCGCGTTCATGGAGCGTCGGCCACCGAAATTCCGGGGCCAGTGAGTCCGGCGCCGCCGCCGCGAGTCACGAATCCGGGATCAGCTCGAAATCGTCCTTCGGGGTGCCGCAGACCGGGCACACCCAGTTCTGCGGCAGGTCCTCGAACCGCGTTCCTGGCGCGATGCCGTATTCCGGCAGCCCCGCCGCTTCGTCGTACACGGCTTCGCAGGTCATGCACCGCCATTTGCGCTCGCCCGGCTGCTTCATCGGGCCCTCACGCCATCAGCGCCGGCTGCGTCGCCGGCTGCGGTGCGTCGCGCAGTTCGCGCCGCAGGATCTTGCCGACGTTGGTCTTGGGCAGCTCGGCGCGGAATTCGATGTATTTCGGCTTCTTGTAGCCCGTGAAGTTCTGCCGGCAGAACTCCATGAGCTGCTCCGCGGTGAGCGACGGATCCCTGCGCACCACGAACACCTTGACCGCTTCGCCGGACTTCTCGTCCGGCACGCCGATCGCGGCGCACTCGACGACGCCTGGATGCGTCGCGATGACCGACTCGATCTCGTTCGGGTACACGTTGAAGCCAGACACCAGGATCATGTCCTTCTTGCGGTCGACGATGCGGATGTAGCCGCGCTCGTCCATGATGCCGATGTCCCCCGACTTGAAGAACCCGTCGGGCGTCATGACCTTTTCCGTCTCGTCGGGCCGGTTCCAGTAGCCCGCCATGACCTGCGGACCGCGGATCGCGATCTCGCCGGCCTGGCCGGGCGGCACCGGCTGACCCGCGTCGTCGAGAATGAGGATCTCCGTGTTCGGGAACGGCAGGCCGATGGTGCCGTTGTACTCCGTGTTGCTCAACGGGTTGCAGGTCGCCACCGGCGAGGTCTCCGACAGCCCGTACCCCTCGATGATCGGCAGCCCGGTGATCGCCTGCCACTTGTCGGAGACGGCCTTCTGCACCGCCATGCCGCCACCGTTGGCCACGCGCAGGCTCGAAAAATCGAGCTT
Source organism: Steroidobacteraceae bacterium (assembly GCA_041910015.1). Taxonomy (GTDB): domain Bacteria; phylum Pseudomonadota; class Gammaproteobacteria; order Steroidobacterales; family Steroidobacteraceae; genus RPQJ01. Next base: position 25,883 of record JAYRRR010000080.1, on the reverse strand, counting down.
GCGGAACTCCGCGTTCTCGCACAGCGCGTTGTAGAGCGTATTGACGCCCGGAACCACGTTGAACCGGTATTTCGCCAGCTCCCTGACGAAACCCGGGATGTCGCGCGGATTGGTGATCAGCACGTTCAGCGCCCCGATGCGCAGCCCGAACAGGCAGTTCACCATCAGCGCGAACACGTGATAGAGCGGCAGTGCGCAGATGTAGACGAACTGCTCCGGCACGGGCCCGCGCGCGGTGTCGTGCAGCGACGGGACCATCCACGCCTCCATCTGCAGCACGTTGGCGACCAGGTTGCGATGCGTGAGCGTAGCGCCCTTGGACACGCCGGTCGTGCCGCCCGTGTATTGCAGGAACGCGACGTCCTGCGGCCCGGGGCGGACGGGTTCGAGCTTGCGGCGCGCGCCGGCATCGAGCGTCGCGGTGAAGCGGACGTGGCCCGGCAGCGAATACGCGGGCACCATCTTGCGCAGCTTGCGCACGGCGAAGTTGACGATCGCGCCCTTCGGGAAGCCGAGCATGTCGCCGAGGCTCGCGACCACGACGTGCCTGACCGCGGTCTTCGCGATGACCTGCTGCAGCGTCGCGGCAAAGTTCTCGAGGATGACGATCGCCTCGGCTCCCGAGTCCCTGAGCTGGTGCTCGAGCTCACGCGGCGTGTACAACGGGTTGACGTTGACGACGACGCAGCCCGCGCGCAGCACACCGGCGAGCGCGATCGGATACTGCACGACGTTCGGCATCATGATGGCGACGCGTGCGCCGCGCACGAGACCCTGCTGCTGCAGCCACGCGCCGAAGGCGGTGGAGTACCGGTCCACGTCGGCAAACGTGAAGAACCGGTCCATGTAGGCATACGCGCTGCGCGAGGCATGCCGGCGGAACCCGTCGTCGAACAGGTCGATGAGCGACGCGTACTGCCCGAGGTCCACGTCGTGTGGCACGCCGGGCGGATAGTGCTTGAGCCAGAATCGTTCCATGGTTCCCCCAATCCGACATCGACGCGCGCTCAGGGTGGAGTGCGCGCCACGATCGGTACGTTGCAGAGGTCGATGTAGCCCGCCGGCACGAGATACCAGTCGTCCCGGCGATTGCGGCGCGCCTCGACCAGCGCGCGGAAACTCGCGGTGTCGGTGCGCATCACTTCGAGGCGTTCGCGTTCCGCGGCGGGCACGTCCGCAGCGAGCAGCAGGCCCGCGATGGGCACATATTGCTCGGGCCGTTCGTAGAAGCCCAGCGGTCCGGAGCCGCGCGGCAGCGCCGAGAGCAGTTCCATGCCCTTCACGACCCGCCCGACCAGCGCGATGTTGCGGTCGAGCTGCCGCGGCGCGTGTCCCGTGACGACGTAGAGCTCCGCCCCGTTGCCGCTGTCTGGTTCGTTGGCGCGACCGGCACCGACCATGCCGTAGCAGTGCGCGAGCCACGTCTCCCCACGGGCCGTGTCGCGCGCCGCCGGAAAGCCCTGGCTGAACCCGACCTGCGGCGCATAGCCGTCGCTGTCGGGCAGCGCTTCGAACGGCACGTCCGGCCCGATGCGGGCGGTGAACTCGGGCGGCAGCCGTGCCTGCGCGTCGCCGAGTGACCGCTTGCCGTCCGCGTCGCCCCACTGCACGACGAAATTGTCCTGCGACCGGATGATCGCCAGACCGTCGAAATATCGCGCACGGACGAGCGTGCGCAGGTTGGCTGCATGAGCAGGCGCGAAGGCGGGGGCGAGCTCGATGACGACGCGGCCCTGCGGCAGTTGCAGGTAAAGCGTGTTCGCAGGATCGAGCGCCCGCCAGTCGGCAGGTGCCGTGGCTGCCAGGATCTCGCTCATGGTGCGTGGCGGCGCGGCGGTGGGGGCGACGGGTCCCGTTGCCGTCTGACCGTGTGCCGTGGCGGCCGCGAGCGTCGCGACGAGCAGCCACGCGTGGCGGACGGTGCATGTCATGACGGCTGGCGCGGTCCGAGGATGACCCAGACCTGACGCAGGCTCCTGGCTGCCCTGCGACAGGCGTCGAGCGACTCCTCGAGCGATTCGCGCGACGCACCATCGACCGCGCCGGACTCGAGCATCATCTCGAGCTGCAGCATGGCGATCGACAGCTCGTCGTTCACGTCGTGCAGATGCCTGCGCACGTCAGGGCACTGCGGTTCGGGGATGCTGTGGGCCATGCGTGCGATTCCTCAGCCCTGGGCGAGCGCCGTGCGGGCGAAGCCTTCGAGAAAGAGCTGCATCCGCGCCATGCCTTCCGGTGTCAGCTCGACGTAGGTGCGACGGCGGTCGGACGGGTCGGGCAGGCGCGCGACCAGCCCGCCCTGGATCAGGTCTTCGATGCGGCGCAGGGCCGTCGTCATCGGACTCTTCGACGACAGCGCGAGGCTGGTCACCGAGAGGTGCTGCCCGGCGAGCCGCGCACGCATCAGTTCGGCGAGCATCTCCCACGCCGGCTCGGGCATGACGGCCTCGCCGAAAATGCTCGTGCGCGCCTCCTGAAGCTTCTGCAGCAGCTTGAGCGTGCGCAAGCTCGTCTCTTCCAGCCGTGCCGCCGCGGCACGCGCCGTGGCCTCGCGCCGGCCGGAGTCTTTTTCGATCGTGCACCGCATGTCCTCGGCGAGCGCCCGGGCCGTGTCGGCGATCTGTTGCAGCTCGCGCGCGCCGGGTGAGTCGCCCTTCGTGGCGCGCACCTTGCGGATGCTCTCCGCACGCGTGAGCGCGTGCTGTACTGCTTCGCGCAGCGTCTTGGGTTCGATCGGCTTGAACAGGTAGTCGCCGGCCTCGAGCCGCATGGCTGCGACGGCGGTGTCGAGCGACGCCTGGCCCGTGACGAGCAGCAGTTGCAGCCAGGGGCGGTCCGCGAAATCGCGCCGGACCGTGCCGAGGAATTCGATGCCGTCGGTCGTCGGCATGTAGATGTCGCTCACGACGACGTCGACGTCGGGCGACAGCCGCAGCACCTCGATCGCTTCGGCGGCCGACTGCGCCGTCCTGCAGGCAATCGCGCTGCTGCCGAGCACGCGTGACATCAGGCGCAGGGCGCGGACTTCGTCGTCCACGACGAGAACCCGGGGCAGTGACGCTTGTTCCATGTGGAAAATCTACAACGCGCGCCGTGCGGGCAACAGTCCGCAATGTTCGCAGGCGGCGGGCCGCGTGGCCTCAGCCCGCGGCGATCTGCCGGCCGAGCAAGCCGTCCAGCCGCCCGACCAGTGCCGTCCGCTCGAACGGCTTGACGACCACTGCATCGGCGCCCGCTTCGGCCGCCTGCCGGCTCGTCTCGTCGGTGTCCATGCCGGTGAGCAGCACGAACCGCACGTCCGCGAGTTCCGGACGCTGCCGCGCCCAGCGACAGAAGTCGAGCCCCGTCATGCCGGGCATCAACAGGTCCGCGAGGATGACCCGGGGGCGTTCCGTGGCGAGCAGGGCCACGGCGGCCGGGCCATCCGGCGCGGCGAGGACCCGGAAGCCCGCGTGACGCAGGACGATCCGCAGGAGTTCGCGCGAGCGTGCATCGTCGTCGACGACCAGCGCCAGCGGTCCATGGTCCGCCCCGGTGTGCATCATTCCGGTCATTGTACGCAGGACGCCCCGCTCCACAACGACAGATCCGACGTCCGGACCCGTCACCGGCCGTCATGTTCCGGCGCCGGCCCCGCGAGACTCCGCGTGAACACGGACGGTAAGATGCCCGCGTGGGCCCGGTCGCACGCTGGGCGGCGTGGCCCGTGGAGACGGCCAGTGCGTATCCTGATGATCGAGGACAACGAGTCCAACGCCTACCTCGCACGCTTCCTGCTCGAGCGACGCGGGCACGAGGTCGTCGTGGCGCCCACGGGCAACGAAGGCGTCGCGCTCGCGCGTGGCTCCCGCTACGACCTGATCCTCCTCGACCTGCGCCTGCCCGATGGCGATGGTTGCGATTTCGTCGCGGCACTGGTTCTGCCGGGCACGCCGGACCCGACGCCGGTGATCGCGGTGAGTGCCCACGCCCTGGCCGCGGACCGCGTGCGCGCGATCCAGGTGGGCTGTCGCGCGTTCATCGAAAAGCCGATCGACGTGACGGCTTTTGCCGAGCGCATCGAGGCCATCGCCGCCAGCGGCAACGGCTCGCCCTGATGGGTCCGGTTCGCGTGACGGTTTCCGCACATCGAGAGGTTCGTACGGCGATGCTCGTGAAGATGTCGACACGCCACGGCCAGTTGCTCATGCAGGGCGAGCCGGCCGTGGCGCTGCTGCGGCTCGGCGGCCACTCTGGAACGGTGCCGGGTGCCGTGCTCGCCGCGGGCCTGCCCGCCTTCCTCGCGCGGCTGCGCGCCGGGCTCGAGATCCATGGCGACGAGCTTTCTCCCGCGCCACCGCCGCCGGACCCGGCACTCCAGGGCGACCCGGCCGACGAGGAACTGGAGCGATCCGTCGCGCTGCGGCAGCGGGCAGTGCCGCTGCTCGACATGCTGGCAACCGCCGTGCGGCGGGGGTCCGACCTGATGTGGGAGCGCGCCTGACCGTGCGCGAATTGCGGCTGCTGTCGCTGCCGGCCCTCGCGCTGGTATTGCTCGCCGCACACCTGCTGCACGCCGCCGTCGCGGCCGACGGACTGAGCGCCGGGCGCGACAGGCCGTTGGGATTCGCCGGCATGCTGCGATAACCTTGCCGGCCTCGGTGCCTGCGCGCACCCATCCGTCAAGAGTCCCCTCCAGCCATGAAGAACCTGCTCGTCGCAGCGGGCACCTGCGCGTTGCTCGCCCTGCCTGCCGCGGAGGCTGCCAACATGACCCCGACCGTTGCCGAGGACAACCCCCTGCTCGCGCCGTGGCCCGGCCCGTACGGCGGCGTGCCGCCGTTCGACCGGGCCAGGGTCGACGGACTCGCACCCGCGCTCGAGGCCGGCATGGCGCAGCAGCTCGCCGAAGTCGACCGCATCGCGAACGACCCGGCCGCGCCGACGTTCGCCAACACGCTCGCCGCGCTGGAGCGCACGGGTCGTACGCTCGACCGCGTCAGCACGGTCTATAATATCTACGTCGCGAGTCTCAACGACGACGCCGTGCAGGTCGTCGAACGCGAGATGTCACCGAAGCTGGCCGCTTTCAGCGACCGGATCACGCAGAACGCGAAGCTGTTCGAGCGCATCGCGAAAGTCTACGAGACGCGCACCGATTCCGGCCTGACGCCGGAGCAGCAGCGTCTGAGCTGGCTCTACTACACGAACTTCGTGCGCGCCGGCGCGAAGCTCGACGCGCCCGCGAAGCAGCGCCTGTCGGAGATCAACCAGGAGCTCGCCGGACTGTTCACGCAGTTCGGCCAGAACGTGCTGAAGGACGAGAACGAGCAGGCCGTGCTGATCGAGCGCGAGGCCGACCTCGCCGGCCTGCCACCCGCCGTGCGCGACGGCATGGCGCAGGTCGCCGACGCGCGCGGCCACAAGGGCTCGTGGGCCGTGGCCAATACCCGCTCGAGCGTCGAGCCCTTCCTCACCTACGCGGAGAACCGTCCGCTGCGCGAGCAGGTCTGGCGCATGTTCATCATGCGTGGCGACAACGGCGGCCCGACCGACAACAACGCGACGATCACGCGCATCCTGCAATTGCGCGCCGAACGCGCCCGGGTGCTCGGCTACCCGACGCACGCGCACTGGCGGCTCGAGAATTCCATGGCGAAGACGCCGGACCGCGCAATGGACCTCATGCAGGCGGTCTGGCCGGCGGCGGTCGGGCGCGTGCACGAGGAGGTCGCCGACATGCAGAAGATCGCGGACGCCGAGCACGCCGGCATCCGGATCGAACCCTGGGACTATCGCTACTACGCCGAAAAGGTCCGCAAGCAGAAGTACGACCTCGACGAGTCCGCGATCACGCCCTATCTGCAGCTCGACAAGCTGCGCGACGGCATGTTCCACATGGCGCGGCAGTTGTTCGGCTTCGACTTCAGGCCGGTGGCCGCGGGCAAGGTGCCGGTCTATCACCCCGACGTACGTGTCTGGGAAGTCGACGATCCGCAGGGCCGCCTCGTCGGGCTGTGGTACTTCGACCCGTACGCGCGCAAGGGCAAGCGCTCGGGCGCCTGGATGAGCGCCTATCGCAGCCAGGAGCGGTTCGACGGCGAGGTCAAGACCATCGTCTCGAACAACTCCAACTTCGTGCAGGGCAAGCCGGGCGAGCCGGTGCTGATCAGCTGGAAGGACGCCGAGACGCTGTTCCACGAATTCGGACACGCCCTGCATGGGCTCAGCTCCGACGTGAACTATCCGTCGCTCGCCGGCACCGCGGTGCCGCGCGACTACGTCGAATTCCCGTCGCAGCTGCTCGAGCACTGGCTCGCGACGCCCGAGATCCTCGACCGCCATGCGCTGCACTACCAGACAGGCAAGCCGATTCCACCGGAGCTCGTGGCCCGGATCGAGGCCGCCGACAAGTTCAACCAGGGCTTCGACACGGTGGAGTACCTGTCGAGCGCGCTCGTCGACATGCAGTTGCACCTCGTCGGCGCGATCGCGATCGACCCCGACCGATTCGAGCGCGAGACGCTTGCCGCGCTCGGCATGCCGCACGAGGTCGTGATGCGCCACCGCACGCCGCAGTTCAACCACGTGTTCTCCGGCGACGGCTATTCGGCGGGCTACTACAGCTATCTGTGGTCGGACACGATCACGGCGGACGCCTGGGAGGCGTTCACCGAAGCCGGGGGCCCGTGGGACAAACAGATCGGCCAGCGGCTCAAGCACCTGCTGTCGATCGGCAACACGGTCGATCCGGCCGATGCCTATCGGGCATTCCGCGGGCGCGATCCCGGCATCGAGGCCCTGATGCGCAAGCGCGGCTTCGTCGCGCCGGCAGCGACGAAGACGGTGACCGCTCCGACGAAGTGACCCGCCCGGGCCCTCGTCCGCCGCGGACGAGGGCCCGGCGGTCCGCACCGGGACGATCGTCTCGGGTCCTGGGTTTCCGAAGCCGCAACACCGGCACCTCAACCCCACCCTCACACGGCTTCGGCTACCAGGAACGCGTATTCCTCCGCGAGTTCGCGCAGGTGCCGGAACCGCCCCGACTTGCCGCCGTGGCCGGCCTCCATGTCGACGCGCAGGACCAGCAGGCGGTCGTCGGTCTTCAGACGGCGCAGCCTGGCGACCCATTTGGCGGGCTCGAAGTACTGCACCTGGCTGTCCCACAGGCCCGTCGTGACGAACATGGCCGGATACGGCTGCGCCACGACGTTGTCGTAGGGCGAGTACTCGAGCATGTACTCGTAGTACTCGCGCTCGTTCGGGTCGCCCCACTCGTCGTACTCGTTGGTCGTCAGCGGGATGCTCTCGTCGAGCATCGTCGTGACGACGTCGACGAAAGGCACGTGCGCGACGATGCCGCGATAGAGGTCGGGCGCCATGTTCGCCACCGCTGCGACGAGCAACCCCCCGGCGCTGCCTCCGCGGGCGAAAACGCGCCGCGGGTCCGCATAGCCCTCGCTCACGAGATGGCGCGTGACGGCGATGAAGTCCTCGAACGTGTGCCGCTTCTGCAGCTGCCGCCCGGCCTCGTACCAGCGCCGGCCACGCTCCTGGCCGCCACGCACCTGCGCGATCGCATAGACGAACCCGCGGTCGAGCAGCGACAGCGTCGACGATGCGAAGACCGGATCCGACGAGATGCCGTAGGCGCCGTAGCCATACTGCAGCAGCGGCGCCGAACCGTCGCGCCGGAACGCGTCCTTGCGATAGACGAGTGCGACGGGCACCTGTTCGCCGTCGGCGGCAGGCGCCTGGAGATACTCGGTGGCGTATCGCGACGGATCGAAATCGCCGAGCACCGGCTCGCGCTTGAGCAGCGTCCGTTCGCCCGTGCGGACGTCGTAGTCGTAGGTCGTGTGCGGCGTCGTGAGCGAAGTGTAGGTGTAGCGCACGACGTGGCTGTCGATCTCCTCGTTCGACCCGAGCGCCATGCGCCAGGCGGGCTCGTCGGCATCGAGGTAGAAGTCGCGGGCGCCGTGCCAGGGCAGGATACGCACCTTGCGCAAGCCGTCAGAGCGCTCTTCCAGCGCGAGGAAGTCCTTGAAGACGTCGAAGCCCGAGATGAACACGTCGTCGCGATGCGCGACGATCTCGCGCCAGTGCCCGCGGTCGGGCGGCGCGTCGACCGGGGTTTCCATGATGCGGAAATTCCGCGCCTGCCAGTTGGTGCGGACGATCCAGCGACCATCGACGTGCTCGACCGAGTATTCGTGCCCGCGCTCGCGCGGCAGCAGCACATTGAACCGCAGGTCCGCATCGTCCGCGCGCGCATAGCGCACCTCCGACGTGACCGTGCTGCTCGAGTGGATCAGCAGGTACCTGCGGTCCTTGGTCAGCTCGACGGCCGTATAGAACGACTCGTCCGGTTCCTCGTACAGCAGCGCATCCGTGGCGGGATCGGTGCCGAGCACGTGCAGGCGTACGCGCAGGCCGAGCAGCGTGACGGGGTCTTTCTCGACGTAGATCACGCGCTGGTTGTCGGTGGCCCAGGCCATCCCCTCCTCGACGTTCGGCACAGCGTCGGCCAGCAGCTCGCCCGTCGCGAGCGACTTGAACCGCAGCGTGTACTGCCGGCGTCCGACCGTGTCCTCGGTCCAGGCGAGCAGCCGGTTGTCGTCGCTGACCTCGAGCGTGCCGATGTCGTAGTAGTCCAGTCCACGCGCCTGTGCGCGCAGATCGAGCAGGATCTGCTCGGGTCCTTCGAGGCTGCCTGCCCGGCGCGCATACAGCGGGTATTCGTCGCCCGTGTCGAAGCGCCGGTAATACCAGTAGCCGTGGTCACGATAGGGCACGCTCGAGTCGTCCTGCCGGATGCGACCGACGATTTCCCGGTAGAGCGCGTCCTCGAGGGGCCGCCAGGCGGCCGTGGCGGCGTCGCGATATGCGTTCTCGGCCCGCAGGTAGCCAAGCACCGCGGGCGAGCTGCGCGTGTCGTCGCGCAGCCAGTAGTAATCGTCCTGACGCGTGCCGTGCGGCGCGACGACGGCCTGCGGCCTCCGTTCCGCAACCGGCGGTGCCGGCAGGACGATCGTCCGTGGCTGTGCCATGCGATCAGGCCGCGGCCGGCCCCATGCGTACCGGATACGTCGGCCGCGAGCCGCCCGCCTGGTAATACGGCATCATCCTGGGCGCGAGCCTGGCCAGCCGCTCCTGGCGCGAGGCGTCGCTCGGGTGCGTGCTCAGGAACGGCGGCGGCGCACCGCCGCCCACCTTCGCCATCTTCTGCCAGAGCGTGATCGCGGCGCGCGGGTCGTAACCCGCCCTGGCGGCCAGCTCGATGCCGATCTGGTCGGCTTCGGTCTCCGAGGCCCGGCTGTTGGGCAACTGCACGGCGAGCTGCGCCGCCGCCGCGGCGAGCGCCATCGACTGGCCCGGATTGTCGGTCATCACGCCAGCCGCGATGATACCCACGTTGCTCGCCATGGCCACCGACATCCGTTCCGCGGTGTGGTTGGCCAGCGCGTGCGCGATCTCGTGGCCCATGACCTGCGCGAGTTCGTCGTCGGTCGGGTCGAGCTTCTGGATCAGCCCCGTGTAGACCGCCATGCGCCCGCCCGCCATGCACCAGGCGTTGACCGTCCTGGGCTCGTCGATGACCTGCACGCTCCACTGCCACTTCGCGCTGTCGGGGCGCATCTTCACGGCCTGGGCGACGAGGCGTTCCGTGATGACCTCGATGCGGTTCAGCAGGCGCGTGTCGGTGACGAGCTTGCCCTCCTGCTTGTACTTGCCCATCTCCTGCGCGTACGCCTGACGCGATGCGCTGATCGCCTGGGCCTCCGACACGAGCATCAGTTGCCTGCGGCCCGTGGGGCTGGTCGCGCACGCGGCGACCAGCAGTGCGAGCGACAGGGTGAGCAGCGGCTTCAGCGGGGGTGACGGCATTGCGGACCTGTCTGGTGACGACCGGAGTCCGGCCATCATGCACCGCGCCGGCGGGACGAGGAAGGCAGCCCGGGGGCAAATACGCTGGCGTTCTGCGGTAAGCTTTTGCCTGCCGTGCGCCGCGGTGCCCGACCGAAGGCAGCCATGTCCCTGTGGAGCGAGACTCGCGTCACGACCAGTGGCGTAGGCCTGAGCGTACGACACGCGGGGAAAGGGCCTGCTGTACTGCTGCTGCACGGCTTTCCAGACTCGCATCGGCTGTGGGCAGAGGTCGCGCCGCGGCTGATGGCGGCCGGTTGCCGTGTGCTCGTGCCGGACCTGCGCGGCTTCGGCCGGTCGGACGCGCCGGCGGGCGTCAGCGCCTACACGCTCGGGCACATCGTCGCGGATCTGCGCGGCCTGGTGGCGCGCTTCAACGCCGACGAGCCGGTACGCGTCATCGGTCACGACTGGGGCTCGTTGGCGGCCTGGTGCCTCGCGCTCGAACACCCGCAACTGGTCGCGTCGCTCGTGGCGGTCTCCGTAGGCCACCCGCGCGAGTACGCCGTGGCGGGCCTCGAGCAGAAGCTCAAAGGTCTCTACACACTGATCTTCCAGGTGCCCGGTCTGACCGAGCGCTGGCTGCAGCGCAACGACTTCGCCGTCCTGCGCGGCTGGGCGCGCCAGCACCCGCAGCTCGAACCCTGCCTGCGCGACCTGTCGCGGCCGGGGCGTCTCACCGCTGGACTCAACTGGTATCGCGCCAACCTTCGCAAGGTGCTCTTCAGCCGCTGGGCGTCCTGTGCGGTGCCCACGCTCGGGATCTGGGGGGACCGCGATCACTTCCTCGCCGAAGACCAGATGCTGCGGTCGCAACGACGCATGAGCGCACCGTGGCGCTACGAACGCCTCCGCGGCGTCGGGCATTGGGTGCCGCTCGAGCAGCCGGAACTGCTCGCCCGGATGGCGCTGGAGTGGTTTGCGCAGCCGGCGCCGGTCGGCAACTGAGGGAGGCCCTGCGCCGCCCTGCAGGGAAACAGGGGACATTCACCCGTTTCCGGTCACGTCCGGGTAGCGCCCGCCGCCCCGCCCTTGCGACCGCGCACGAGATAGGCCGCCAGCGCCGGAGCGAGCAGGATCGCACCGAACACGTTTACCAGGAACATGAACGCGAGCAGGATGCCCATGTCGGCCTGGAACTTGAGCGCCGAAAAGTACCAGGTGCCCACCGAGACCGTCATGGTGATCGCGGTGAACAGCGAGGCGGTGCCGCGCTGCTTGAGCGCCTCGACGTACGCCTGTCCGAGCGTCAGGCCGTGCGCCATCTCGTGCTTGATGCGCTCGAACAGGTAGATGCCGTAGTCGACGCCCACGCCGACGCCGAGCGCCACCACGGGCAGCGTGTTCACCTTCACGCCGATGCCGAGCATGGCCATCAGCGCATTGCACAGCACCGTGACCAGCGCGAGCGGGATGATGACGCACAGCGTCAGTCGCAGCGACCGGAAGGTCAGCAGGCAAAGCACGGCCACCGAGAAGAACAGCGCCAGGTTCACCCACTTGTCGGCAGCTTCCACCGCCTCGTTGGTGGCGGCCATGACGCCGACGTTGCCGCTCGCGAGCCGGAAGGTCACGCGTTCCGTGTCGCCTCCCGCCGCCTTGAACGCCTTGATCCGGTCGACGATGTGCGAAATCGTCGTCGCCTGGTGATCGGCCGTGTAGATGTTGATCGGGATCGCCGTGCAGCGCGAGTTCATGAACTCGGTGCCGAGCCGGGTCGCGTAACCCACGCCCTGGGCGATCTGTGCGCGCGACTCGGGCAGCATGCGCCAGCGTGCGAACGTCTCGGCGAACATCTGCGTCATGTTCTGCACGAAGCCTGCGAGGCTGCGCACCGAGGCGACGCCGTCCACCTGCCGCATCTGGAACTCGAAGTCCTCGATCTTCTCCATGACCTCGCGGTCGACGCAGGGCGAATCGTCGTCGTCGAGCGGCTTCGCCTCGGCGATCACCTGCAGGTTGTCGACACCGATCGCGAAGTGGCTCGTGATCATCTCGACGTCGCGGTTGTAACGCGCGTCGGGCTTGAGTTCGGGGACGCCCTTGCCGAGGTCGCCGATATGCAGGTGCCGTGCCTGCGAAATGCCGAAGCCGAGCAGCGCCAGGCCGACCAGGATCGCAACCCAGGCCGTTCCGCGCGTCGCGAGGGGCCCGAGCTTCTCCCAGAGCCAGTCGCCCGCCGTTTCCTTGCCGGAGAACTTCCGGGCGGCCTCGGGCGGCACCTTGTAGTAGGACATCAGGATCGGCAGCAGCACCTTGTTGGTGATGATCATCACCGTGACGCCGATCGTCGCCGTGTAGGCGAGCTCGCGGACAATCTCGATGTCGACGAACGCGATCACCATGAAGCCGAACGCATTCGCGAGCAGCGCGGTCGCACCCGGAATGAACAGCTTCTGGAACGAGTGCGTCGAGGCCGTGACGCCGTCGGCGCCGTGCAGCGTCTCCAGTTTCCAGGCGTTCGTCATCTGCACGGCGTGCGAGACCGCGATCGAGAAGATCAGGAACGGCACGAGGATCGACATCGGATCGAGGCCGAGCCCGAACACGGGCAGCAGGCCGAGCAGCCAGATGACCGGCACGATCGCGCAGATGAGCGCGAGCGCGGTGAGCACCAGCGAGCCGGAGTACCAGTAGAGCAGGATCGCGGTCACGACGAACGCGACGCCGAAGAACACCAGCACGCCGGCCGCGCCCTGGGCGATGTCGCCCATCGCCTTCGCGAAGCCGATGATGTGCACCGTCGTGCCGTCCTTCTCGTACTTGCCGCGGATCTCCTCGAGCTTCCTGGCGACGCTCTGCAGGTCGAGGCGCTGGCCGGTCTTCGGGTCGTTCTCCTGCAGCGTGGCGACGACCATCGCCGCCGTCTGGTCGTTCGCGACGATACGGCCGATCCAGTCGGATTTGAGCAGGTTCTCCCGCACCTGCGTCAGCTGCTCGGGCGTACCCGCGAAGTCGGCCGAGACGATATTGCCGCCGCGGAAGCCGTCCTCGACGACCTCGTTGTAGCGCACGTTCGGCGTGAACAGCGAGGTGACCGAGCTGCGCTCGACGCCGTTCAGGTAAAAGACCTCGTCGGTCACCTGCCGCAGCTGCTCCATGAAGCCTTTCTCGAATATCGTTCCCTTCTCGTTCCTGAGGGCGACGAGCACCTTGTTGGCGCCACCGAAATCCTGCTGGTACTCGAGGAAGGTCGACATGTAGGGGTGGTGGAGCGGGATCATCTTGGTGAAGCCCGCCTGCACCCTGAGCTGGCTCGCCATGACGGCGAGCACGATCGTGATCAGGACGTTGAGGATCAGCAGCCAGCGCCGGTTGGCGAAGATCCACTGCGCCACCCTGCCGATCCAGTCGTGCTGGAATTCCTGGCGCGCGATGTCCTTGTCGTCGGCCGCGAGGATGCCCGGTTCGTTTGCCATGGTGTGCCTGCCCTGCTGAGCCGCGACGGCCTACTTGGTGACGAGCGTGGACGTGTCGAGGAGGCGCGCGCCCTGTTCTCCGACCACCACGAGGCCGGCCGGAGTGTCGATGACCCCTGCGAAGCCGCGTCCTTCGGGCGTCCACTTCACGTCGAACGTGCGGCCGTCGTCTGCGCTTTCAGCGACCAGCCCCGCGTTGCCGACCAGCACGATGCGGCCGTCCACGAGCAACCGCCCCGCGTTGAGCGACGCGGTGGTGCCGATCTCTATCCGCTGCCAGGTGGCGCCGCCGTCTGCGGAACGGAAGACGTTGCCGCGCATGCCGTACAGCAGGATGGCCCCGTCACGTGTGACCAGCGCGCCGAAGAATGAACCCAGGTAGGGCGCGGTCGCCGCGGTCCAGGTCTGGCCGCCGTCCTCGGAGCGTGCGAGCGTGCCGGCTTCACCGACCAGCCACAGCGTCGGACCGACCGGCAGGACCTGCGAGATGTGCGCCTCGAAGTCCTCCGCGATCACCGTGCGGCGCTGCCATGTCCTGCCGTGATCGGCCGAGTCGAAATAGAAGCCGAAGGCCCCGTATGCCGCGAACCGGCCGTCGCCCAGGCTGGTGACGCCGAGCAGCGACTCGGGCTCCATTTCCTCCATCGACACGCGGGTCCAGGTCTCGCCGCCGTCCTCGGTGCGCACGAGCGAGGCGCCGTGACCGACGGCCACGCCGGTCTTCGCGTCTTCGAACGCCACGCCGGTCAGCGTGCGGTTGACGGGGGTGCCGACCGCGCGCCACGTCCTGCCAGCGTCGTCCGACAGCATGACGAAACCGCGTTCACCGACGGTGACCAGGCGGTCCCCCGCCCGCACGACGTCCATCAGGTAGATGCGCTGGGGCTTGATCTCGACGACCGTGCCGGACGACGGCCTGGCGGCCGCGGGCGCGTCTTCCGCCGCAGCGTCGGGCGCAACGGCGAACAGCGCGGCCGCCGCGAGGCAGGCCGGCCACAACGAGTGCTTCATGGCAATCTCCCCGCAGTTCGCCGCGCGCATCGTTGCGCGCGGTCGGCAGCGTCGCCCCGCCCCGGGCCGGGCCCCCGGGGCGGGGTGCGTCGACGTCCATTCAGGCGGCGCGCCCGCACGCGCCGTCCGGTCGGTCGCTTACTTCGTGCCGATGCGCCGCAGCGCGTCGGGCTGGAAGTCGGCCCAGCGTCCCTTTTCGCCGAACTTCCACGGCTGCTTGACCTCGTTGTCGAGCAGCGAGAACAGGTAGCTGCTGTTGGACAGGTCGTGCCAGATGTTGGCGCGGTACCACGGCACCTTGGCGTCGTAGAACTGGATCATCGGATGGATACTCACGCGCCAGAGCTGCTTGCGCGTGTCGTACGCATCCTCGTACACGACGGTCCATGTGTCCTCGTCCAGGAAGAACTGACGCTTGCCGTAGACGTGCTTGCTGCCGGCCTTCAGGTTGGCCTCGACGACCCACACCCGGTGCAGCTCGTAGCGCAGCAGATCCGCGTTCGGCGTGTTCTTGCGGATGATGTCCTCCTTGTAGCGCAGTTTCTTGTCCGACAGCTTGAACGAGTTGTACGGGATGTATATTTCGCGCTTGCCGATGAGCTTCCAGTCGTAGCGGTCCGGCGCACCGTTCCAGGCATCGAACTGGTCGGTCGTGCGCAGGCCCTCGGTGCCGTCGTTGACGTTGTCGTAGGCGAGGTCCGGCGCCCGGCGCACGCGGCGCTGGCCAGCGTTGTAGATCCACGCGGAACGCTGCTGCTTCACCTGGTCGAGCGGCTCGTGGACCAGGAACACCGTGCCTTCGAGCGTCGCCGGCGAGGTGAAATACGACAGGAACGCCAGCAGCAGGTTGTCCTGCGGCTGGTCGAGGTTCTGGTTGAAGATGCGGTATTCGCGCACGCCGATCTTGTAGAAATCGCCGTTCGCACGGACCGGGAAGCTGTGGTAGTTGCGGTCGACACCACCGCCGAGGAAGCGCTGCTGGTGGTTCCACATCGCCTCGAGGCCGTTCTTCGGGATCGGGAACGGCACGGATGCGCGTCCGCCCGAGATGCCGAAGCCCTGCAGCTCGAGCTTCGGCGCGACCGACTTGATCTCGTCGTACACCGCCTGCGGATAGCAGGCCGTGCGTCGCGTCTCGTACACGTTCATCTTGAACTCGGGATACTTGTCGAGCATCGCGAGCGTGCCCGGCGTCAGTGCGTCCTTGTGCTGCGCCACGTTGGCCTTGGTGATCGTGAACTTGACCTTGTCGCCCGGGAACGGGTCGACATAGCCTTGCGTGGCGCTCCAGCCCGACGGCGCCGCGCACAGTCCCCCCGTCCAGGCCGGGATGGTGCCGTCCTTGTTGCCCGCCTTCTCCGCTCCGACCGGCGTCAGATCGGCGCCGAGACGCGCCACGTCCGCCGCGCTCAGCGCGGCGTGGGCCGGCAGAGCGCCGACGAGACCGAGGGCCGCGATCGCACCGGCCAGAATCCTGTTCGTGGTCTTCATCTGTGGTCTCCTGGAATCAGAACGTCACGCTGAACGACGCGGAGTAGTAGTCGCGGTCGAACAGCGGGTCGAAGTTCTCGTCGGCATAGTCGACGTAGTTGAGATCGAGCACATACCTCTTGTTGAGGCTGAACTTGACCCCGAGGCCGAGCACTTGACGATCCTCGATGAACGTCGGGTCCATCGACACGCCTTCGACGTCCTGCGACCAGAACACGCTCGGCGTGACCATCACGCCGCTGTTGAAGACGTTGTTGTAGTCCATCGATGCGCGCAGGCGGTAGCCCCAGGCCAGGTCGGTGACGTAGCCGTCGTTCCTGCAGCCGATCGGCTGGGGGTTGTAGAGCGAGTTCGGGATGGGCACGGGCAGGCCGGCGAACGTCGGCGAACACATGTTGCCCCGGCTGGCCACGCCGAGCGTCGGCTGGCCCGACGGATCGGTGCTCACGTCATAACCCGGCCCCGACCCCGTGCCGTACATGAAGCCGCGGCCGTAGCGCACGCCGCCTTCGGTGTAGTCCGGCACGTTGTTCGTCTGCATGCCGATCTCGCCGATCAGCAGCGTGTTCTCGGCGCCGATCAGGTTGCTGAACGTCTTGACGAAGTTGACCTGGAACTGGCGCTTGGTGAAACGCTTGTGGCCGATCATGTAGGTGCCTTCGCTCTGCGCCTGCGCCTCGCGCGCGACGTTGCGGTACGGGCCGATGCCCAGCACGCCGGCGCCGATCAGGTCATTGCCATTGACCATGACGGGAATGTTCTCCTGGTAGGAGATCTCCGCCGAGGTCGACCAGCCGAACAGGTTGGTGGCGGCGCTGACGCCGAAAATGCGCATGTCCTCGGGGTACTCCCAGAAGCCCTTGCCGGATTTCAGGTCGATGTTGATGCCATTCGCCGCCAGCGTGCTCTCGAGCGCGCGCTCGACGCCAGGCATCAGGCTGCGGAACAGCGTGCTCGACGTCGGAACTTTCCAGTAGGGGCCGTAGGCGTCGTTGCCGACGATGCCCTGTGCCGCCAGCGCGTTGTACACGGGGGTGGGCAGGTCGTTCGGGTTCGTGCCCGTGAGGCTGCCCGCCACCGGCAGCCGCGAGTGGATGTTCATGGCATAGAAGCCGAGCTCGGTGTCGATCGCGTCGACCGGGATGCGGAACGCGATGCCGAGCTGGCCCATGTCGTCCGGCTCGCGGCCCTTCGTGGCCGGCACGTACGTGCCCACCCCGCCCACCTGCCACGGCTGCGAACCGAGCTGCCCGACGATCGGCGATGCCGTGCCGGTCGCGATGTTGCCGAGCTGGCCGCCAACGACCGTGATGCTGCCGCAGGAGCCCGGATCGGAGCTGATCTGCGTGCTGGTGATCGCGAAGTAGGTGCCGCAGGCGTCGACCGACGTGTTGCTCCACTCGAGCTGGTAGAACGCTTCGACCGAGCCCCAGTCGAAACCCCAGTTCGCGTACGCGGCCCAGACCGGCAGCAGAATCTCCTTGAGCTCCGCACCCGCGCGCCGCGCGGCCGGCACGTCGATCGGATTGATCTGGTTGACGCCCTGGATGAAGATGCTCTCGCCCCAGTTGATCACCTGGTTGCCGAGACGCAGCTGCACGTCGGAGTTGCCGACGGCGAACGAGCCGTAGACATAGGCGTCGAGCAGGTAGAGGTTGGTGAACTTCTGCTCGTCCTCGAAGCCTTCGTCGCTGAGCTTGCCCTTCGGCCAGAGGTTCTGGCCCGCCGGCGACATCGGCATGCAGCTCGCCGGGTTGGCGCTGGGCGAAGTGCAGGGCAGGAAGCCGGGAACGGGACCGAGCCCGGGGCGCACGCCGTTGTAGTTGTTCGCCTGGCTGCCGACCAGCACGTCGCCCTCTTCGAGTGCGTAGTCGTACCAGGCCTTCAGACGCAGCAGGCCGCCGAAACGGCCTTTCTTGTACTCGAGGTCGGTGATGATCTTGACGGGCGCCGTGAACAGGTCGCCCTTCTCGTAGTTCAGGTTGGCATCGCCGGCGGCGTGGTTGCCGGCGAGACCGTCACGCGGACCGACGGGCATCCCGGGAATGAGGTTCGGTGAATACTTGCCGACGAGGGATCCGTCTGCGCGCGTGTAGAGCCAACGGCTCGGGTCTTCCGCACGGATGCTGGCGCCGATCGAGAGAGTCGTGTTCCAGTTGAGCGTCGAGCCGTTCTCGAACTCGAATTCGAGGGCCACCGCGCCGCCCGCGTATGACGCGAGCACCGTGCCGATCACAGCGGCGAGCACCGTGCTGCGGCGATCCCGGTTCATCGATTCGATCGTCATTGAGAATCCCCCGTTGCCTTAGAGTCCACTCGATCCATCAGCGAAGCGACCGACCGCGGTCCCTTCCCCTTCGAGGCGTCCCGTTTCTCCCCATGGCCTGGGTGCGTCTTGCGCGCAGATGGGCCAGATCCGACCGCTGCCATGGCAGCGGGCAGCCACGTGAGGCTATGCCCGGGAGGCTACCGCCACAGTAGTGAGTATCCGAAATACCACTATCAATCATCCCCGTTGCGCAAGGTTGCCAGTCGGCCGGCCGCAACACAACTCGTCGCTGCGTTGCGTTTATGCCATCGCCGCGCGCCACCGCTACTCTTGCAGCGCAGCATGCCGCGACTGGCCGCCGCGACGAGTTCGGATGAGCCGGCCGGCTCGTGATCGATCGGCCACGCCACGTCCTCGAGCAGTGCGCGGGTCGCGTCGATGCGCGCCCAGGGGCGCGACTCATGCGGGGCAAGCCGGTGGTCTATCGTGACACCGGTCACCGCTGCGTGGAGCCGCCATCCGCCAGACGCTGAATCCGGACGGCGAGCTCGCGACCGATGTCCCGCACGGCGCGCACGGCCAGCACCAGGTCCGCGCTGGTCGTGCGGAAGTTCGCGATCGCCGCGCGCAGGCAGTAGCGGTCGCCGAGGGTCGTGTACGAGGGCGCGGCCGCGCCGCTCTCGTGCAGCCGGATCAGCAGCTCCTGGTTCAGCGCGTTGAGTTCCGCCGTGTCGAGGCCGCCGGGGTCGTAACGGAAGCAGACGATGTTCGTGCGCACCGGCGCCATCAGCTCGAGGTCCGGAGCCGCCTCGACGAGCGCCGCGAGCTCGTGCGCCTGCGCGATGTTGCGGTCGATCAGGCGCCCGAAGCGCTCGAGGCCGTGCTCCTTGATCATGAGCCAGATCTTGAGTGCGCGAAAACCGCGCGAGAGCTGCAGACCGTACTCGCTGAACCAGTGCGCCCCGCTGGCGAGGCCGCGCTCGGCCTTCTCGAGATACTCCGGCGTCAGCGCAAACGCATCGCGATGTGCCTTGCGGTCGCGGACGAGCACGCACGCGGCCTCGAAGGGCACGTGCAGCCACTTGTGGAAGTCGATGGTCACGGAGTCGGCGCGCTCCATGCCGCGGACCAGGCCGCGATGCCGCGGCGCGAGCGCCAGCAGCGCACCGGTCGCGCCATCCACGTGGAACCAGAGGTCCTCGCGCTCGCACAGGTCCGCGAGCGCGGCGAGGTCGTCGGTGCCACCCGTGTTGATCGTCGCGGCGTTGCCGATGACGCAGAATGGATGCAGGCCAGCCGCGCGATCGGCGGCGATCCTGCGCTGCAGGGCGGCCACGTCGATGGCGTAGTGGTCGTCGACCGGCACCTTGCGCAGCGAACGCGCCCCGAGGCCGAGTGCCTCGATCGCCTTCTGCACGCAACTGTGGACCTCGACGGATGCGTAGGTGACGAGCGGTCGCGGAATCGCGCCGACGCCGAGCTGGCGGACGTCCACGCCGGCGCGCGCGTTGCGCGCGACCGCGAGGCCGACGAAGTTCGCCATCGAACCGCCGCTCACCAGCAGCCCGCTCGCGGCCGCGGGGAAGCCGACGATTTCCTTCGACCACTCGAGCACCTGCGCCTCGACGTGGTTCGCGACGTGGTTGCCGCCACCCATGTTCGGGTTCATCACCGCCGCGAGGAAATCGGCGACGGCCCCGAAGGCAGTGCCGTTGCCCATGAACCATGACCAGAACCGCGGGTGGATGTTGCCCATCGGGTACGGCAGCACCAGCTCGCGGAAGTCCGCGTAGGCCTGCTCTGCCCCGGCCGGCTCCCGGGGCGCCGGCCCCTGCAGGCGCGCGACGACGCTATCCGGGACGGGGCGCCACACGGGACGCTCCCGGACGGTCCGCAGGTACTCGAAGCCGTCGTCGACGGCGCGGTGGGCCAATTGGCGCAGCGCGTCCCAGTCGGCGGGGTCCAGCGACTCGGGGAGATCGGCGGGCGCGGTCACCTCGGCTCCTTGGACGCTTCGGCGGGGGAAGTGCCGGGTCCGGGAGCCTACTATGACCGCGCCGTCAGGGGAGCATGGCCGAGATCGGTTCGGGGTTCAGAAGGAAAGCTGCGCCTCGAACACGGCACGGGCGATCGCGACAAAGGTGGCGACCGTGGCCAAGGCAAGCCAGACGAAGAGCAGGACCGGATAGGACGTACGGATGGCGTTCATGAGACCTCCAGTGATCGCGAGGTCGGAACCAGCCGGCCGGCCGCTGGGGGGATGTCGAGAGGCGCTGGCGGCAGACTCACGACCGGGCGATCTGGGGATAGTGTAGCGCCGCTTATGCTGCGGCGCAGCAACTTCTCCGCAACACTGTGATGGAATACCGTAAGTTCAAGTACTTACGTACTCGTTGACCGCGACAGCGGCCCGTTGCGAAAGCGCCGCGGGCCGCTGCGTGCAGGCCTCACAGGTAGCTCTGCATCCCGTTGACGGCCTCGATCAGCACCCCGAAGACGACCACGACCGTGGCGGCCAGGGCGGCGACGACGACGGCGGGAAATACGGTCCCGGTGCGGAATTTCGACATGGTGGTTCCCTCCTTTGCGCGGGGGTCAAGGTACGCGGCCGTTTTGTTGCGATAAATACGCACGCCCTTTGCAGTCTATTCCGTAGTCCTGAATAATTGCCGACGTGGACCAGTTGCTGACCATGCGCGTGTTCGTGCGCGTCGCGGAGCGCGGCTCCTTTTCACAAGCGGCCGAGGAGCTCGAACTGTCACGCCCGGCGGCGAGCGCGCACGTCGCCGCGCTCGAAAAGCACGTCGGTGCGCGGCTGCTGAACCGCACGACGCGTAAGGTCAGCCTGACGGCCGAGGGCGCCGAATTCCTGCCCCGCTGTCGCCGCATCCTCGACGAGCTCAGCGAAGCGGAGGAAGCACTGCGCGGTGCCCGCACGCGGCCGCAAGGCCGGCTGCGCGTCGACGTCCCAGTGCTCTTCGGCCAGCACCTCCTGTTGCCCGCCCTGCCCGAATTCACGCGACGCTACCCGCAGATCGAGCTGGACCTGCGCATGAACGACCGCGTCGTGGACCTCGTCGGCGAAGGCGTGGACGTGGCCATGCGCTTCGGGCCGGTGCGCGGTTCCGCCCTCGCCGCCCGCCGAGTCGTGGCGCACGTCCACATGGTGACCTGCGCCTCGCCAGCCTACATCGCCGAACACGGCGAGCCCCGCACGCCGGACGACCTGCACAACCATCGCCTGCTCGGCATGGCGCAGGGTTCCGGCGCCCCCCCCGAATGGGAGTTCACCGCGCCCTATGACGCGAAGCGGCTGGGGTTGCGTTTCGCGATGCTGTTCAACTCGGCTTCGGGGCCCGTGGTCTGCGCAGCCGCGGGGCTCGGCATCACGCGCACCACGGATCTCGTCATCGCCGAGCACGTCGCGCGCGGGCAGCTTCGGTTGATCCTCGAGGATTACGCCGTCGCCGGGCCGCCGGTTTCGCTCGTCTATCCGTCGGCAGGTCCGCCGTCGGCAAAGGTGCGGGCATTTTCCGATTTCGCCGCGGACCTGCTGCTGCGCTGGCACGACGAAGTGCGCAAGTGGATCCGCACGCCGCCGCACCCGGCCGCCCCTGCGCTCCGCTAGACTGCCGCGACAGGAGGACGTGCCCATGGGTTACCTGATCGTCGGGCTGGTGGTGTTTCTCGGCGTGCACTCGATCGGCATCGTCGCGCCCGCCTGGCGCGACGCGACGGCGGCACGGCTGGGCGATGCGAGCTGGAAAGCCGCCTTCGCGCTCGCCTCCGTGATCGGCTTCGTCATGCTCGTGCACGGCTACGGGCTCGCCCGGTTCGATCCGCAGGTCCTTTACGTCACGCCGCCCTGGATGCGGCATGTCGCCGCGCTGCTGATGCTGCCGGTGTTTCCGCTGTTGCTCGCTGCCTACCTGCCCGGTCGCATCAGGACGGTGGTCGCGCACCCGATGCTGACGGCAACGACGGCCTGGGCGGTCGCACACCTGCTGGTCAACGGCACGGTCGCCGACGTGCTGCTGTTCGGTGGCTTCCTGGTCTGGGCAGTCGCCGATCGCATCGCGGTGGGCAAGCGCGCCGCGCAGCGCAAGACGCCCGCCTCGCCACCTTCGCGCTGGAACGATGCCGTGGCAATCGGCGGCGGCCTCGTGCTCTACGTCGTGTTCGTCGGGTGGATGCACGCCCGGCTGTTCGGCGTGGCGCCCCTGCCGCACTGACCGGCTGGACACCCCTCGTGCGGCCGCGTCACCGGCACGCCCGCACGCTGTGGAGGCCCCGCCCGGCTCACCGCGAACCGCGTCGCGTGCGGCTCAGTGGTGGCCCTGCTCGTACTGCGACGGCGTGCAGCGCGCGTGCGCGAGGAACTCGCGCAGGTGGCGCACCGCGCTCTTGTCGAGCGTGTTGCCGTGGTGCGGCCGGTGCAGGATGCCCTCGACGCCGTTGATCCGCACCCGCAGGCGCGCGCCGGACAGCGATTCGATGTCGGCGCTCAGATGGTGCAGCAGCGACTCGATCTCGCGCCAGTGGATGTTGGCGCTGATCGGGTCGTGGAAGATCGCGCGCAACAGGCTCTCGTGCTTGTGACTCACGCGCATCGTCTCCTCGCGGCGCGGCCGGGGCTCGCGTCGACCGGAGCATAGCGAAATCGCCTGCGGCCGGGGGTCAGCGGATACCGCAACCCGTGTCTCAGTCTGCGGCCCCCAGCCGTCCGCGCTGGTAGTCGAGCAGGGCCTGCTGGATCTCCTCGGAGGTGTTCATCACGAACGGACCGTACTGCACGACCGGTTCGCCGATCGGCTTGCCCGAGAACAGCAGGACCCGCACGCCCTGCGCGCCGGCCCGGATGTGCACGAAGTCGCCCGCCGTCAGCAGGCCCGCCGCACGGAAGGGCAGCGGCTTCGGCGCATCGCTGCCGACGACCGCATCGCCTTCATAGACGTACAGGAAGGTGTTGTGATCGGCCGGCGTCGGGATGACCAGTGCGCCATCGGCCGGCAGCCGCAGGTCGAAATAGAGCGGCTGCGTGCTGAGACCGGCGATCGGCCCCGTCGTGCGCCCACCGTCGTGCACGAACTCGCCGGCGATCACGCGCACCTCGCCGCCCCGCGCCACCGGCACGGTCGGGATCTCCCGCGACGGAATGTCGCGCCAGGCCGCCGGCTTCATCTTTTCGCGCGCCGGCAGATTCAGCCAGAGCTGGAATCCGCGCAGGCGGCCCTCGGTCTGCTGTGGCATTTCCGAATGGATGATGCCGCGGGCGGCGGTCATCCACTGCACGTCGCCCGGGCCGAGGTCGCCGCGGTTGCCGACGCTGTCCTCGTGCCGCATGTGGCCGTCGAGCATGTAGGTGACGGTCTCGAAGCCGCGGTGCGGGTGCGACGGAAAGCCGGCGAGGTAATCGTCCGGATCGTCGGAGAAGAACTCGTCGAGCATCAGGAACGGGTCGAAGCGCAGGTTCTGCCGGCTGCCGAGGCTGCGACGCAGCTTCACGCCCGCGCCGTCGGAGGCCGCGACGGCCTCGATGACCGCCCGCAGGTGGCATGGCGTGCCAGCCGGCGTCGTGTGTGTCGTTGCATCCATGTGGGTGGCTGCATCCATGTCGTTGCTCCCGTGTGCGTTCCGTCCGTGGGTGTCAGGATTCAGGCGCCCCGTGCGACCGGATCGCGCGGCGCCTCGAGGCGCTCGCGTCGTGCGTCGAGCGACCAGTCGCCGGGGCCGCGTGCGACGAGGAACAGGAAGCCGCCGGCGACGGCAAAGTCCTTGAGCAGGATCATGCGCTGCATGGGATCGCTGTCACCGTGGAACAGCAAAGCGGCGACGATCGAGAACAGCGCCAGTGCCGCCGCGACGGCGCGCGTGTGCCAGCCAGCCATGATGGCGGCCCCGCCGAGCACCTCGAGCACGATGACCGCGGGCAGCAGCGCGCCCGGCACGCCCGCGGCCGCCATGTACGCCTGCGTGCCCGCATACCCGGTGATCTTGCCGAGGCCGGCCACGAGAAACATGGCTGCGATCAGCACGCGCCCCGCGAGGTCAGTGAGATTGCGCACGTTGGTCATGTCCTGGTTCCTCCGTGATCAGGCGGCCAGTTGCTCGAGACGACGGCCGGGCCGGCGGCACGGTCCGCCGCGACGAGCCGCTCGATGGTGTCGCTCGCGAGACGCGACGACACCGAGTCGGCACCCGCCAGGCTGGTGTTGAGTTGCAGGTAATGCTTGGTCATGGCGCAGATCCGCAGGTGAATCGAGACAAGGCACAATCTACATCTATCATTTGAATTGAAAAGTCGATAATTTCGACGCATTAAATCGATTTTGTCGATATGACAACGTCTCCGAGAATCACCCTGGATCAGTGGGCCGCACTCGTGGCCGTCGTCGACCGGGGTGGCTATGCCCAGGCGTCAAGACGTCTGCATCGCACCCAGTCCACCGTCACCTACACCATCCAGCGGCTCGAGGAACAGCTCGGACTGAAGGTCTTCGAGCGCCAGGGCCGCAAGGCCGTGCTGACGACCGCCGGTGCGATGCTCTATCGGCGCGGCAAGGCGCTGCTCGAGGATGCCGCGCGCGTCGAGCGATCGGCTGCGGCGCTGGCGCAGGGATGGGAGCCCGAACTGCGCATCGCGGTCGACATGATTTTCCCCACCTGGCTGCTGCTGCGCGCCCTCGCGCGGTTCGGCGACGAGCGTCCCGACGTGCGGATCGAACTGATCGAATCGGTGCTGGGGGGCACCGAGGACGCGTTGACCGGCGGCGACGCCGACTTCGCCGTCGGCAGCCTCGTGCCGGGCGGTTTCGTCGGCGACCCACTCATGCACGTGCGTTTCGTCTGCGCGGCTTCTCCCACGCATCCGCTCCACGGGCTGGGGCGAGCGCCCACGCTCGAGGACCTGCGCCAGCACCGGCACCTGGTCGTGCGCGACAGCGGTGTCCGGCGCAGTCGCTCCGGCGGCTGGCTCAACGAGCGTCGCTGGACCGTCTCGAACAAGGCGACGTCGATCCGCGCCGCCTGCATGGGGCTCGGCTACGCGTGGTTCGCCGAGGAGAACATCCGCGAAGAACTCGACTCGGGCGCGCTCGTCGCCCTGCCGCTGGTGGAAGGCGCGGAACGATACGTGACGCTCTACCTCGTGTACGCGGACCGGCAGGCAGCGGGACCCGGCGCGCTGCGGCTCGCCGCGATCCTGCGCGAGGAAGTGGCTGCCACGGCGACGGGACGGCTGTCCTAGCCGAACAACACTCGTTACCCAGGGCTGCGCGCGACTCCAATCGCCCGCGGTCGCGGTCACACGGCACGCCGCGTCGCGGCGGCGAAGTCACTCCTCGGGCTCGTTCTCCTCGGCGCTCCAGCGCCGGCGATGCTCGAGTTCCGCCGCGGCGCGCAGGCTGGCATGCCGGTTCGAGAGCAGCAGCGAGGACGGATCGCACACGCGCGCGCGCAGCACACCGAGGTCGACGGCGGCATCGAACAGGCTCGGATACCACCGCTGCCATTCGGGAAAGATCTGCTCGACGCGCTCGCGCAGGTTCATGGTCACGCCAGTCTAATCCGCGCGACGATCCGATCGTATCGGCTTCAGCGGTCTGCGTAGGCAGCACAGGCTGACGGATCGTCGCCTGGCGTAGAAGCGATCTGCGCCGTGATGGCGATGGCGGTTCGCGCGAGCGTCGGTCGCAGCGGGTCGTCCAGCGGCACCCGCGCGGTGCCCGCGTCGAGCTGGCGCAGCGCGGCCTGCGGGCAGCCGAGGCGAGCCAGGGCCTCGGCGCGGT
>JAYRRR010000079.1:0-23599 GCA_041910015.1 Steroidobacteraceae bacterium | reverse complement strand
GGCGGCCCTGAGCGGCCCGGACTCGAACCATTCCTCGGTGAATTCGATCGCGGTCATCGCCAGGCTGCGGACGACGCGGAACATGTCGCGGCGGCCGAGCCGGCGCAGCTTCCATGCGAGCGCCGCAAGCGGCAGGCCGTCCGTGCGCCATGCAACCTGCGCCATGCGTGGCATGCTCGTCGCGTAAGCGGTGTCGAGGAATGCGGCCGCCGCGTTCATGTACGTGACGAACTCCGGCCAGCGCGCCGCATCGCGCGCCGACAGCCGGCGGATGGAGTCGAGCGTCTCCCGATCGTGGGCCGACGAGTTCAGGTGCAACGTCTCGCCGCCGGGCAATGGCGCCATGTACGGCGCCGAGGATTCGTTGATCACGAGGCCATGACGCGTCAGGTCGAGCGCGCGCACGACGTCGGGCCGCAGACGCGTCGACGGCTGCAGCGCCGGCGCGCTCGCGCCCCCCTCGAACTCCACGTCGACGAGCTGCCCGCCCGGCTGTTCGCGCGCCTCGACGACGAGCACCTTGCGCCCCGCGCGCGCGAGCAGCGCCGCGGTGACGAGGCCGTTGTGACCGGCGCCGACGACGATGACGTCCACGTGCTGCGCCGTCATCGCCGACCGTCCTTCAGCACCGCCTCGGCTGCCATCTTGCCGGCCGCACCCATGACGCCACCGCCCGGGTGTGCGCCCGCCGCGCCGAAGTAGTAGCCGGGCAGGGGCGTGCGGAAGTCGGCCCACTGCGGCGCCGGCCGCAGGAAAAAGATCTGGTGCAGCAGCAGCTCGCCGTGGAAGATGTTGCCGCCCGTGATGCCGGCGATGCGCTCGATGTCCTTCGGCGTGATCACCTGCTTGCCGACGATGGCGCGGCGGATGTTCGGGGCGTAGCGCTCGATGGTCGAGATCACGGTCTCGCCGAACGCCTCGCGCTTCGCGTCGTCCCAGCCGCCCTCGATGTCGTAGGGCGCGTACTGCACGAAGCACGACATGACGTGGTGCCCCGGCGGCGCCATGTCGCGGTCGATCATCGACGGGATGATGATGTCCATGTAGGGCTGGCGCGAGCACTGGCCGTACTTGGCGTCGTCATAGGCGCGCTCGACGTAGTCGATGCTCGGGCTGATCGAGATCGCGCCGCGATGCAGCGGGCCCTCGCCCGGCAGGCAGGTGAACTGCGGCAGCCCGGACAGCGCGATGTTCACCTTGCCCGAGGAGCCGCGCACGCGGAAGTTGCGCAGCGCCTGCGTGAACTCGTACGGGAAGTGCTGCGGATCGACGAACTGCAGGAAACTGCGCTTGGGGTCCGCGGCGGAGAGCACGACCCGGGCGTGGAACTCGTCGCCGTTCGCGAGTGCGACGCCCGCGGCGCGGCCGCCCTTGACGATGACCTTGTCGACGGCGGCGCTCGTGCGGATGTCGACGCCGAGCGCGCGTGCGGAAGCGGCGATCGCCGCCGTCACGCCGCCCGTGCCGTTCTTCGCAAAACCCCAGGCGCGGAACGCGCCGTCGATCTCGCCCATGTAGTGGTGCAGCAGCACGTAAGCCGTGCCGGGCGAGCGCGGACCGAGGAACGTGCCGATGATGCCGCTCGCGGCCTTGGTGCCCTTGAGTGCGTCGGTCTCGAACCACTCCTCGAGCAGGTCGGCCGAGGATTGCGTGACGAGCTTGGCGATGCGATGCAGCTCGCTTTCGCTCAGCGCGGCGCCGAACCGGCCGAGCTTCACCAGGCCCTTCAGGTCGCGCCAGCCGAGCGAGGAGGGATCGGGCGGCACGAGGCCGATGATCGGCCGGATCGCCTTCGCGGCGCGCGCCATCACGCGCGAGTACTCGTCATGGGCCTCGGCGTCGAGCGGCGAGTGGCGGTAGATTTCGCGGCGCGTCAGGTCGTGGTCGTCCCAGCCCGCCAGGTAGTCGCCGTTTTCGAGCGGCGTCACGGTGCTCGGCAGCGGCAGGATCTTGAGGCCGTGCCGCGGCAGCTCGAGGTCGCGGATGATTTCGGGCCGCAGCAGGCTCACGACGTACGAGAACTCGCTGAAGCGGTAGCCCGGGAAGATCTCCTCGGTGACGGCCGCGCCGCCCACGATGTCGCGGCGCTCGAGCACGACGACCTTCCGGCCGGCGCGCGCGAGATAGGCCGCGGCGATCAGGCCGTTGTGGCCCGCACCGATGACGATCGCATCGAACGTGTGGGCACCCACGTTACTGCTTCTTCCACGCCGGCTCGTAGAACGGCAGCGGCACGACGCGCGCGTTCGCCTGACGCCGATGATGCTCCACCGTGATCTCGATCGTGACCTGCGTGCCGGGCTCGCTGAAAGGCATTCGCAGGTGCGCAAGCGCGACGTACTTCTTCAGCACCGGCGACCACGTGCTGGTCGACGCATAGCCGACCTGTTGCCCCGCCTTGCAGATCGGCAGGCTGGCGCGCACGGCCATGGCCGGGATCTGCGGCGGCAGGCCGACGGCGGCATACACGCGCTCGAGGCTTTCCCAGTCGACCTCGACGCCGACGAACCGGTACGTGGAACCTTCGCGGTGCTCGCGTTCGAGCGCGCGCCGGCCGACGAAGTACCCGGGCTTGTCGAGTGCGATGGTCCAGCCGAGCCCCATTTCCCAGGGCGACGACTTCTGCGCGTCGATCCAGGCGTGGTGCGCGGGCGTGTAGTCGACATCGAGCATGAACAGGCCCGCCTCGACGCGCGCCATGTCCATCGCGAGGATGCCGCAGGGCGTAATGCCGTAGTCGTGGCCGCCGGCCAGCAGCGCGTCCCAGACGACGAGCGCGTCTTCCTGCGCCATCCAGATCTCGTAGCCCAGATCACCTGTGTAGCCGGTGCGCGAGACACCTACCGGGAAACCCGCGATCGTGTTCGGCGCCATGCGGAAGTACCTGAGGGCGTCGACGGGCGCGCCGCAACAGCGGTTGAGGATCGCGCGCGACTTGGGGCCCTGGAGGCTCAGCGCAGCCACTTGCGAGGTGACTTCGCGAATGCGCACGTCGAACCCGGGCGCGCTCAGCGCGAGCCAGCGCAACTGCGGCTCGGCAGCCGTGAGGCGGAAGCTCTGCTCGCCCACGCGCGTGACCGTGCCGTCGTCGAGCATCTTGCCTTCGTCGTCGCACCAGGCCGTGTAACAGACCTGCCCGATGGCGAGCTTCTGCACGTTGCGCGGCAGCAGCTTGTCGAGGAACCCCGCCGCATCGGCACCCTCGATCTCGTACTTCATGAGCGGCGAGACGTCGATCAGTGCCGCGTGATTGCGGATCGCCCAGTATTCGCGGTCCAGGCCGAGATCGTAGGAGCCGGCGGCGATGCAGCCCGCCCAGCGGCGCCAGTTGTGCGGCAGGCAGAGCTGCGACGTGCGTGCGTGGAACGGCGTCCGTCGCAGCTGGTAGAGCGGATGATGGACGGTCGAGATCTCGGGCATCGGGCAAGCCTCAGCGCCGGTCCCGGATGTCGATGAACGTCAGGAACTCGTTGCGGGTGCGGGCATCCGAGCGGAACGACCCGAGCATCTTCGAGGTGATCATCGAGACGCCGCGCTTGTGTATGCCGCGCGTCGTCATGCACTCGTGCACGGCCTCGACGACCACGCCCACGCCGGCGGGTTGCAGCACTTCGTTGATGCAGCGGGCGATCTCGGCGGTCATCTTTTCCTGCACCTGGAACCGGCGCGCGAACACGTCGACGACGCGCGCGAGCTTGCTGATGCCGACGACTTTGCCCGTGGGCAGGTAGCCGACGTGGGCGCGGCCGATGATCGGGGCCATGTGGTGCTCGCAGTGCGACTCGAACTCGATGTCGCGCAGCACGACCATCTCGTCGTATCCGGCGGTCTCCTCGAAGGTGCGCCGCAGGTATTCACGCGGATCGACCGAGTAGCCCGAGAACCAGTCGGTGTACGCATCGACGACGCGCTTCGGCGTCTCGAGCAGACCTTCACGCAGAGGGTCTTCCCCCGCCCAGCGCAGCAGCGTGCGGACGGCGTCCTCAGCGGCCCGGCGACCGACCCCGTTGCGCCCGGCCGCGGTCTCCCCGGCAGCACTCTTCACGGAGTCGACGATGCGACGTGGACGAGACTTCGGACTCATGGGCATGTCACGGACCTCTCCGTGGCGCGGGGCGCGAGCCGCGGCGCCAGTAGACCAGCAACGCATAGCCGGCCGCCATGCCCCCGAGGTGGGCGAAGTGCGCCACGCCCTGTCCCGACCCGGTCACGCCCAGGTACAGTTCGAGCGCGCCGTAGAGCGTGACGAACAGCCACGCGGGCATCGGGATCGGCGGGAAGATCAGCATGATCCGCCGCTGCGGGAAAGCCATGCCAAACGCGAGCAGCAGCCCGAACACGCCGCCGGACGCGCCGACCGTGGGCACGGGCGGTGCACTCATGCTCGCGAGCACGAACAACTGCGCGACGGCCGCGCCTACGACGCAGACGAGATAATAGGTAACGAACCGCCGCGTGCCGAGCAGGCGCTCGATCTCGCCGCCGAACATCCACAGCGCGAACATGTTGAAGAACAGGTGCGTGAGATTGCCGTGCAGGAAGCCGTAGGTGAAGAGCTGCCAGGGCTCGAACTCCGGCGCGGCCGGGTACCCGGGCGTCGCTGTCGGCCACAGGGCGAAGTGGCGCACGAGCAGCGGCCCCGCGAGAAGCTGCAGGACGAACACCGCGACGTTGAGCAGCAGGAGCGTGCGGGTCGCATTGGGCATCGTCTGGCGCATCCGCACATCCTAGCCCAATGCGCCGACGGGCAGGCGGGTCGTCGTCCGTGCTAGGGTGGCGCGAGCAACGAGGACGAAATTCCGGCATGACGCTACGCACGTTGCTGTACCGCTGCGCGCTGGCACTGGCCGGCCTCGCCCCCGGGACCGGGACGGCGTCGGTGACCGTGCCCTACGGCCGACTGGATTTCGAGCCCTGCACGCTGACGGCCCCCCGCCAGACCAGCGCCGTTGCCGCACGTTGCGCGCGGCTCGAGGTGCCCGAGGACCGCAGCCGCCCTGCGGGTCGGCGCATCGAACTCGCCGTCGCCTGGGTTCCGGGCACCGCGCGCAGTCCCGCGCCGGACCCGGTGTTCATGCTGGCCGGCGGCCCTGGGCAGTCGGCGCTCGAGTCCTACCCCCTGGTCGCGTCCGCCTTCCGCGAAGTGCAACGGCGCCGGCACGTCATCCTGGTCGATCAGCGTGGCACGGGCGGCTCGCACCCGCTCGAATGCCCGTCGACGGTCGAGCAGGCGCTGGGCGCGATGCTCGAGTCCGCCGACGAGCAGACGGCGCGGTCCATGGCGCGCCAGTGTCTCGCCGAGCTGCATGACGCGGACCCACGGCATTACACGACCAGCGACTACGTCGACGACCTCGAGGACGTCCGTGCCGCGCTCGGCGCACAGACCATCGACCTCGTCGGCATTTCCTATGGCACCCGTGTCGGCCTCGAATACCTGCGGCGCCATCCGGAGCACGTGCGCGCGGTCGTGCTCGACTCCGTCGTGCCGCCGACGCTTCTGCTCGGTGCCGAGCATGCGCGCAATCTCGAGGACGCCGTGAATGCCCAGTTCGCGCGCTGCGAGCGCGACGACGTCTGCCGGGCACGCTACGGTTCGCCGCGCGCGCGACTCGATGCACTGCTCGCGCAGCTGCGCGAGCGGCCGCGCCAGGTCGTCTACCGTGATCCGGTCACGGACGAACCACGCGAGGACTCGCTCACGGCCGAAGGGGTCGCAGGCGTCGTCCGGCTGCACGCCTATGCTCCGCAGCTCTTCGCGATGCTGCCGATGCTGCTCGATGCGGCGGCCCACGGCCGCTTCGACACGCTCATGGCGCAAGCCCGCATGGTCGAACAACTCGTCGGCGAGCAGATCTCGATGCCGCTGCAGATGTCGGTGATGTGTGCCGAGGACGCGCCGTGGCTCGAAGCCGATCCCGCCGACCGCGATACACTGCTCGGAACGCAGTTCGTGACGGTCCTGCAGGCCCAGTGCGGCGTCTGGCCGCGTGGACGCATGCCGGCGGACTTCCATGCGCCGGTGCGGGCGAAGCGGCCGGTGCTGCTGCTGTCGGGCGAGTTCGATCCCGTGACGCCGCCGCGCTATGGCGACCTCGTCGCCTCGCAGTTGCCCGAGGCGCGGCACCTCGTGCTGCAGGGGCAGGGGCACGGCGTGCTCGGGCTGTCGTGCATGCCGCGGCTGCTCGGCGAGTTCATGGAGCGTCCGGAACCCACCCGACTCGACGCGAGGTGTCTCGATTCGCTCGGCTACGTGCCACCGTTCACCGGCGCCTACGGCTGGGAGCCCTGATGATCCGCGTGGAGGGCTTGCGCAAGGCCTTTCGCACGAGCGGCGGCACGGTGCAGGCGGTCGACGGCGTCAGCTTCGGCGCTCCCGACGGTGCGATCACCGGTCTGCTCGGGCCGAACGGCGCGGGCCGAGGTGGTCTTCGATGGCTCTCGGCCCCTCACGTCGGGCACGACGGTCGCGCATCCACTGCAGGTCGGTGCGCGCGACGCCGGTCGTCCGGAGGCAGAGTTCGACCTGATGCAGCAGATGCTGCCATACCTGCTGCTGCTCGGATTCATCGGCGGCATGCAGGTCGCAATCGACGCGACCGCGGATGAGCGCGGGCGCCAGTCGCTGGACCCGCTGCTTGCCACGCCGGCTCCGCGCGAAGCGATCATCAGCGCGACGGCGCTGACCGCGCTCGCCGCGTTCGCACGCAGTTACCGCGAGGCGCAGGGGTACCGGCCGCTGCTGGTCCTCCGGCCGATGCTGCCCTCGCTCGTGCTGATGATCGCGCCCGTGCGCACGCAGCTCTGGATGCTCGCCGTGCCGTTTCTCGCGCAGAACCAGCTCATCCTGAAGATCCTGCGCTCCGAGCACATCGGCGTGGCCGAATGGGCGGTCAGCCTCGGTGCCGGCCTGCTGATCGTCGCACTCGCGTGGCTCGTCGCGGCGCGGCTGTATCACCGCGAGCAACTGGCGGCGTCGTCCTGAGGCTTGGTGCGGAGCGGCGAGCGCCGCCGCCGTCGCCGCCGCGGCCCGCATCACATCGACGCGTTCGGCCAGGATCGCCTTCAGCGGCCAGGGCAGCGCGGGAAAGCAGTCGAGTGGCGACAGCCCGCCGCAGAGGATCGTGGCATGCCGGGACTTGCGCCGCAGCAGCGCGACGTTGCCCCGGAATCTGGCGGCGAACTGCATCACGGCCACACCGTGCGTGACGTCGTTGACGCCGCAGGACAGGATGCAGACGTCCGCAGCCTGCGCCTCGAGGGCGAACTGGCGCAGGATCGCTTCCGACGTCGCGCCATTGCGGCCGTGCGCGCGCCAGGCGACGTCGCGCGCGAGGCGCTCGTGCGGCAACCGCGCATAGGTCGCGGTCAGCGAATGACGCTGCTCGTGCCCCCCGCCGTGCCGACCATGATCGAATCGCCCACGCCAACGACGCTGAGCGGCCGGCCGCGGCCTCGGCCACCGGGCGGCGCCGTCACCAGCCGATGCCGTAGTCCTCGCCATGATTGCTCGAGCCACCCCAGAAGCTGCCGTTGCCGGGGTCGACGAGGATCGCGTTGATGGGCCCCGAGGTGCGCGTCTCGAATTCAGGGATGTAGCCGCGCCGCACCAGTTCCTTCGTTACCACTTCCGGCGTCGATGAATTCAGCAGGATGCGGCCGGGTTGCGACGCATGCTGGTCGAACGAAGCCTTCATCTGATAGCTGTTGAAATTGGCGGCTTCCACCGCCTGCTGCGGCGTCATGCCGAACTCGGTGACGTTCAGGAAGAACTGCAGCAGGTTCTGGTCCTGCGTGTCGCCGCCCTGCACGGCGAACGCGAGCCAGGGCCGGCCGTCCTTGAGCGCCAGACTCGGCGTCAGCGTCACACGCGGGCGCTTGCCGGGCGCGATCACGTTGAAGGGATTTTCGAAGGCGTCGAGCACGAACGACTGCGCCCGCTGGCTCAGCCCGATGCCCGTGCGACCGGCGATCACCGCGGGAACCCAGCCGCCGCTCGGTGTGACCGCGACCAGCCAGCCGTGCGCGTCGGCAGCCACCTGCGAGGTCGTGCCGGCGCGGAACGCCTCGACGAACCGGGCCTGCTCCGCTGCGCTGAACCCGCGCGGGCCAGCGCCAGGCGCGAGTGCCGCGCCACGTTGCATCTTGAGCAGGTCCGCATAGGGATTCATCTCGCCCTGGAATGGATAGGGATCGCCGGGACCGGCGCGCGCGTCGTTGCGGTCCATGCGGATCGTCGCGGCACGCTGCTTCGCATACTCCTTCGACAGCAGGCCCTGGGCCGGCTCAGCCGGCGGGAACGCCGGGTCGCCGTAATAGAAGTCGCGATCGGCGAACGCGAGATTCATCGCCTGGTAGAGCGTGTGCACGTAGTCCGCGCTGTTGTAGCCCATCGCGCGCAGGTCGAAGGCCTCGAGGATGTTCAGCGACTGCAGCAGCGCCGGACCCTGGGTCCAGACATCGAGCTTGTACACGTCGATACCGCGGTAGCTGGTGCGCCGCGGCTCTTCGACGCGCGGTTGCCAGCGTGCGAGATCATCCCGCGTGATGAGGCCGCCCTGTTCCTGCACGCCGCGCACGAACTCGCGCGCGATGTCGCCGCGGTAGAATCGCTCGTACGCCGCTTCGATCGCCTGCTGGCGCGGCTTGCCCGCGGCGAGCGCCTGCTTTTCGGTTTCGACGAGCTTGCGCAATGTGGCGGCGAGGTCGGGCTGGCGGAAGATCTCGCCGGCCCGCGGCGCCTCGCGTGCCTCGCCCGCGTGCGGCAGCATCACCTGCCGCGAATATGGCCACTGCTCGAGCCTGTCCTTGTGACGCTCGATGTTGTCGGCCGTCTCGGCGTCGATCGGGTAGCCGTCGGCGAGCTCGATGGCGGGCGCGAGCACTTCGCCGAGCGAGAGCGTGCCGTACTCGCGCAGCATCAGCATGAGCCCGCCCGGCGTGCCGGGCGTCACGGCCGCGAGCGGCCCGTACTCCGGTGGATAGCGGTAGCCCCTGGCGCGATAGAACTCCGGCGTCGCGCCCGTGGGCGCCACGCCGAGGCCGTTGATCGCGACGACCTTTTTCGTGCGCGGGTCGTAGATGAGCGCCTGCGTCTCGCCGCCCCAGCTCAGCACGTCCCACATCGTCGAGGTGGCGGCGATCATCGCGCAGGCGGCGTCGACGGCGTTGCCGCCGCGCTGGAACATCATCGCGCCGGCCGTGGCCGCGAGCGGCTTGCCGGTGATGGCCATCCAGCGCTGCCCGTGCAGCGGCGGCTTCTGCGTCTTCGCGACGGCGCGGGGCACGCTCGGCGAAACAGCGGCGCCGGGCGGCGCAGTGGCCGTCTGGGCGCAAGCGGCGGGCGGCAGGAACGCGCTCGCCATGCCGAACAGGCTCGCCGCAGCGAGGGCCGCGACCGGTGCATGCCGGGCTCTGGACATCTGGCGTCTCGCGGTCGTTGCGATGGCTGAAGTATGCTGCGGCCTCCCGTCGATGGCCACCGGTACGCCGCGATGAAACCTTCACGCCTCGCCGCGCTCGTTCCATTCGTCCTGATCGCCGCCATGCCGGCTCGCGCCGCAACCGACGACGCGGCGCTCGAGGCCGCCGTGACCAGCGTGACGCCGCAGGTGGTCGCGTGGCGGCGCGACTTCCACCAGCACCCCGAACTCGGCAACCGCGAAACGCGCACCTCGGGCATCGTCGCGGAGCAGTTGCGCCGCATGGGGCTCGAGGTGAGGGCCGGCATCGCGCACACCGGCGTCGTCGGCGTGCTGAAGGGCGGCAAGCCGGGGCCCGTGATCGCGCTGCGCGCCGACATGGACGCGCTGCCCGTGACCGAGCAGACCGACCTGCCGTTCAAGTCGGTCGCGACCGCCGAATACCGGGGTGAGAAAGTCGGTGTCATGCACGCCTGCGGCCACGACGGCCACACGGCCATCCTGCTTGGCGCCGCCAGGGTCCTCGCCGGCATGCGCGCCGGGCTGCCGGGCACCGTGCTGTTCGTGTTCCAGCCGGCGGAGGAGGGCGCGCCCGAGGGCGAGCGCGGCGGTGCGAGCCTGATGCTCGAGGAAGGCCTGTTCGCCACCTACAAGCCGGCGGCCATGTTCGGCCTGCACCTGTGGTCGCCGTTGAACGTCGGCGAGCTCGGCTACCGTGCCGGCCCGTTGATGGCGGCCTCGGACCGTTTCCGCATCGTCGTCACCGGCCGCCAGACGCACGGCTCGCGGCCCTGGGGCGGCGTCGACCCGATCGTCACCGCGGCGCAGATCGTGACGGCGCTGCAGACCGTCGTCGCGCGCCAGATCGACATCACGCAGTATCCTGCGGTCGTCTCGGTCGGCGCGATCAAGGGCGGCATCCGCAACAACATCATTCCCGACTCGGTCGAGATGATCGGCACGTTCCGCACTTTCGATGCGCAGGTGCGCGAGCAGATCATTGCGCGCATGCAGCGCATCGTCACCAGCATCGCGGAATCCGCCAGTGCGAGCGCGACGTTCGAGGTGGCCGACGACCGCAATCCCGTCGTCGTCAACGACACCGCACTGGCGCCGCGGGCCGTCGCCTCACTCGAGCGCGTCGCCGGTGCGCAGCACGTGAAGGTCGTGCCCTACGTGACGGGTGCGGAGGACTTCGCGTATTACGCGCAGCAGGTACCGGCGTTCTTCTATTTCGTGGGCTCGACGCCGCGCGGCCTGGATGCCGAGACGGCGCCGAGCAACCATTCGCCGCTGTTCCTCGTCGACGAGGGCGCGCTGCCGATCGGCGTGCGCACGCTGACGACGGTCGCGCTCGATTACCTGCGGAGCAGGTAGCCCGCCTGACGGGCAGGGCGTCCACTTGCAGTGCAAGTAGCTACAGTCGCGGCGTCACCCCTGTCCCGACGACCGGCTGGCCAAAGGTCATAACTTACGTTTCGCACGTACCGCAACGCGCTGCGCGCGCTCGCGAAGTAACGGCGGCCGCGTCATGCCCCGGACCCGATCCGTCTGGGTTCCGCTGCAGGCGGTCATCGCCATTCATGGCGAATTGATCGCGGAGCATGGCGGGTTGTCCGGGCCGCCTCGCCAAGGCGATCTGGAGGCTGCGCTCGGCCGCCCGGTCAATCCCGCGGTGTCCTCGGACACTCCACCGACGCAGGCTTGCCTTGCGGCCGCCTACGGCTACGCGCTGGCACGCGGTCATTGTTTTCCGGATGGCAACAAGCGTATCGCGCTCGCGGTCGTCGACGTATTTCTGCGTATGAACGGGTTCGAACTCATTGCTACGGAGGAGGACGCGGCGGCGACGATCCAGGCGCTTGCCGCGGGCGAACTCGCCGAAGACGAATTCGCCGACTGGATCGCCTCGAATCTCGCGCCACGCCGCTGACCGCGGCGCCAGCCGCTACAGCGTCGCGCGCGCCGCGTTGAACGCGAGCACGAGCAGTGCCGCGGTCGCGAGCGAGAACAGCGTGAAACGCACCGCCACACGGTTCCAGGTCGCCTGCACGATGCTGTGCGCGATGCGCAGCACCACGTAGGTCCAGGCGAGCTGCAGGTTGAGCCCTTCGCCCGCGCCCACGACGCCGAGGATCACGACCGTCGCGTAGAAGATCGTCGGCTGCTCCATCAGGTGGGCGTAGTTGTGCGCCTTCCAGTTGACGCGGTCGGGCACGACGCCCTCGAGGTTGGCGCCGCGGCTGCCGACGATGATCATGAGGTCGATGCCGGCTTTCGACATGGCCGGCAGGCGCGTGAGCGCGAGCCACGCGAGCATGACCAGCGACCAGAGCACGAGCACGATGGCCGGTGCGAAGATCGGGCTTTGGATGGGCATGGGCGGGCCTCCTGCGTGGTGTTGGAATCGAAGTCCGGGGCGACGCCGGCGAGCGTACCTGTTTCTATTTCCCGCCGCGTCCGGCGCCACCGACGAAGCGTCCGGCGCCCCTCGCGGCTTCCCCGCTCCTGAACACCTCCATCCCGCCCGCAAACCCGCGCGCGGGCCCCTCGCCCTGCGGCAGGCTCCATTGCGCGAGCGCCGACGCACGATCGGCCCGCAGGCAGCCTTGGGGAAACGCCGCGATCTCGACGGCGAGCGCTTCGGCGCTCAATCGTGAGGCACCCCGGGGCACGACGCGGTTGACCAGCCCGATCGAGATCGCTTCCTCGGCGCCCACGGCGCGGCCGGTCAGGATCATGTCCATGGCGCGGCCGGTGCCCACGATGCGCGGCAGCCGCACGGCGCCGCCGTCGATCAGCGGCACGCCCCAGCGGCGCCAGTACACGCCGAAGGTCGCGTCCTCCTCGGCCACGCGCAGGTCGCATCACAGTGCGAGCTCCAGTCCGCCGGCCACGGCGAATCCGGTCGCCGCCGCAACCACGGGCTTGCCCAGTTCCAGGCGCGTCGGCCCCATCGGGCCGTCGCCGTCGCGCGGCGTACCGTCGGGCGGGCGCAGCCGCGTGGGGCCCAGCCGTGGGCGACGGCCTGCAGGTCGGCCCCGGCGCAGAACGTGCCGCCGGCGTCCCAGAGGACCATGGCCCGGATGTCGGGGGCGGCGTCCAGGTCGAGGAACGCCGCAGCGAGGTCGGCTGCGGTGGCGGGGTCCACGGCGTTGCGCACGGCGGGCCGGTGCAGCACGACGGTGGCGATCCGGCCGGAGCGGTCGACTGTGACGGCGGTCATGGGCTGCCCCTGTTCAAACCCCGCGGGAGGCCGGCGCATCTGAATCCTCAGGAGCGGGTCATCCGCCCCGCCGGCCGCGTGTGTAGCATGCCGCAGCCGAGTGTGCGGTGCGACCGGCCCGAGCGAGGTGTGGGCTTGCCCAAGGGCGAGGAGGTCATCGATGAAGTGCAGCGAGCGCGCGACGCAGCCGAGGAGCAGCGGCTCGTCATTGCCGCCGTGCGCGGCTCCGTGCCCGCCTTCGAGACCCTGTACCGCCGGCACGTGGCACGCGTCCACGCGCTGTGCCTGCGCATGACCGGCCACCTCGCCACGGCCGAGGACTGCACGCAGGACGCCTTCGTGCAGGCATGGCGGCATCTGCCGCGCTTCGAGACGCGCAGTTCCTTCGGTACCTGGCTGCACCGCATCGCGGTCAACGCCGTGCTGCAACAGGCGCGCCGCCGGCGCGAGACGCTGGGCCGCGAGGATTCGGTCGAGCGCGAGGTGGCGGAGGTGCTCGTGGACCCGACCGCCGCCGATCCGGGCGCCGGCCGCGACCTGGAACATTCGATCGCGCGCCTGCCGCCCGGCGCGCGGCACGTGCTCGTGCTGGTCGGCCTGTACGGGCACACGCACGAGGAGGCCGCCGCGATGCTCGGCATCGCGGTCGGCACCTGCAAGGCGCAACTGCATCGGGCACGGGCCTTGCTGGGTGCGCAGCTCGGGCGCGAGGAGGGCCCGCCGTCATGACCCGCAGCGACCGCAACGCACTCGACACCCGGCTCGACGCGGCCTTGCGCGCCCTGCCGGATGCCATCGAGCCCGGCGTCGACCTGTGGCCCGACATCGAGGCACGGCTCGAAGCGCGACCGTCCGGGCAGCCCCGGCGCTGGCCTGCGTGGCTGGCGCAGGCCGCGGCCGCCGTGCTGCTCGTCGCGGGCTCGTCGCTGCTCACCGCAAGCTGGCTCGAAACGCGCCGCGCCGGCGGCGTGATGACGCCCGCCACGAGCGTGGCGACGCGGCCCGCGTCGGAGGGCACCGGGGCGATGCCGGCGGCTTTCGGCCCTGGCGCCCGTCTCGACCCTGAATACCTCGCCGCGCGCCGCCAGCTCACGGCGATGCTCGACGCGCGCATCGCGCAACTGCCCGACTCGGCGCGCGTCAAGCTCGAGGCCAACCTCGCGGAACTGCGCCGCGCGGCCGAGCAGATCAATGCGGCGCTGGCCGAGCAGCCGGGCGATCCGCTGCTCGAGGAACTGTTGCTGAAGACGTATCAGGACGAGCTCGCGGTGCTCGCGAACGTGAACCAGTTGACCGATGCGCTGGCCAGCACCGCCGCGGATCCGGCGGCGGCGAAGAGGATGCAGTTATGAGGATCGATCCGGATTTCCCGTCCCGCCGCGCACCGGCCGCGGCCTGCACGCTCGCGCTGCTCGTGGCGCTGCCCGGCGCGGCCGACGCCGGCACGCCGATCAACCGGCGCACCAGCGCCGAGCCGGTCGGCGCGGTCGAGATCTCGAACGTCGCCGGCAGCGTCACCGTCACGGGCTGGGACCGCAACGAGGTCGAGGTGACGGGTACGCTCGGCGACGGCACGGAAAGGCTCGAGTTCACCAAGGCCGAGAAGCAGAAGCTGATCCGGATCAAGGTGGTGCTGCCGCAGCGCTCGTACGACGTCGACGACACCGACCTCGTCGTCAGGATGCCGGCGGGCGGCACGCTGTCGGTCAACACGGTGAGCGCCGACGTCGTCGTGCGTGGCGTCCGTGGTTCGCAGCGTCTGCAGGCGGTCAGTGGCGACCTGCGCACCGAAACGAGCGGCGAGGACGTCGAGTGCCGGACCGTCAGCGGCGACGTCGCGGTGGAAGGGTCGGGCCGCAAGGGGCTGGTCTCGATCACAACGGTCAGCGGTGATGCCACGGCGACGCGCGTGGCCGGCGAGATCAACGGCAACACGGTGAGCGGCTCGTTCCACCTCGGCGCGGGTGAGACGTTGCGCTCGCGGCTGCGATCGACCAGTGGCGACCTGACGTTCCAGGGCGAACTGGCGCCTGACGGCCGGCTCGACTTCGAGAGCATCAGCGGCGACGTGCGGCTCGACCTGGTCGGCGCCACGCCGGGCCAGTTCGACGTGTCGACGTTCAACGGCGAGATCCGCAACTGCTTCGGGCCCAAGGCCCAGCGGACGAGCGAGTACGCACCGGGACGCGAGCTGCGTTTCCAGGAGGGCATGGCGGAGGCGCGCGTCCGCATCAAGACCCTGAATGGCGATATCGGAGTCTGCCGCAGGTAGGTTGCGGCACCCTCCGGACGGCCATGGCGGGCCGGGTTCGCGACGGCGACGGATTCAGGGACAATGGCGACCATGGCTTTTCTCGCGGAACTGAAGCGCCGTCGCGTCAGCAAGGTCGCGGTCGCCTACGGCGCCGTGGCCTGGGCCGCGACCGAGGCCGCCTCGGTCGTGCTGCCGGCGCTGCACGTGCCGGACTGGGCGATGACCTTCATCGTCGTCTTCCTGCTCGTGGGTTTCCCGATCGCGATGATCCTCGCCTGGATCTTCGACGCCACGCCGGAGGGCATCCAGCGCACCGAGCCGCTGGCGGACGTGGCGCCGAGATATCGCATGCGCGTGCGTGCCGCCTTTGGCCTGGTCGTGCTGGTCGCGATGGCGGGGCTCGGTTACCTGCTCTACGAGCGCGGCCTCGGCCGCGCCATGGCCGGCGAGCCGCACGGCTCGATCGCGGTGCTGCCGTTCACGAACCTGAGCGGCGATCCGTCCAGGGACTACTTCAGCGACGGCATGTCCGAGGAACTGCTGAACCTGCTCGCCCGCGTGCCGGGGTTGCAGGTCGCCGCGCGCACGTCCGCGTTCGCGTACAAGGGTCGCAACGTCGACGTGCGCGAGGTCGGCCGCGAGCTCGGCGTCGAGACCGTGCTGGAGGGCAGCGTGCGCCAGGCAGGCGACCAGGTGCGCATCACGGCGCAGCTCATCGACGCCGAGACCGGCTTTCACCTCTGGTCGGAGACCTACGACCGCCAGCTCGAGGACATTTTCGCCGTTCAGGACGAAATCGCGCAGGCGATCGTCGACCGGCTCAGGATCCAGCTTGCACCGAAGGAGCAGCAGCTTGCCCAGCGTGCGCAGGCCCCGACGCGGGACGTCGAGGCCTACGAGCTGTACCTGCAGGGGCGTGCGATCTGGAAGCGTCGCGGCGAGGACAACCTGCGGCGGGCCATCGAGCACTACCTGCAGGCGATCGGACGCGATCCGGCGTTTGCCCGGGCTCATGCCGCGCTCGCATCGGCCTACGTCGTACTGCCCGGTTACACCGAGGAGAAGGGCGACGAGGACAGGTACCTGGCGATGGCCGAGCAGAGCGCGCGCCAGGCGCTGGCGCTCGATCCGAAGATCGGCGAGGCACACGCCGTGCTCGCCCAGGTGAATGGCGATCGAGGCAACCTGCTCGATGCCGAGGCGGGGTTCTTTTTCGCGATCTCGCTCGAGCCGAACGAGCCGACGCCGCACCAGTGGTACT
The DNA here is from genome assembly GCA_041910015.1 of Steroidobacteraceae bacterium. GTDB lineage: Bacteria > Pseudomonadota > Gammaproteobacteria > Steroidobacterales > Steroidobacteraceae > RPQJ01. Next base: position 7,436 of record JAYRRR010000079.1, on the reverse strand, counting down.
CGATCCTGCTCGGCAAGGTCGGCCGGCTCGACGCCGCGCTCGCGCAGGCCCGTCGCGCATTCGAGCTCGACCCGGGCTCGGCGGTCATCGCCTCGAACCTTGCGAATGCCTATCTGGTCCGCGGCGACGACGCGCAGGCGCTGCGCTATGCAGCGCTTGCCCAGCAGCTCGGCCTGAGTCCCGCGAACGATGGCGTCACCGCACTCGTCGCGCTGCGCGAGCGGCGCTGGGACGACGCGCGGCGGCTGTTCCGGCAACAAGACGTGCCCGAGACGTTGCAACCGCTCGTCGATCGCTGGATCGACGCCGTCGCCGACCCGTCGCAGCGCCCTGCGATCGTCGCCGCGATGCGTGCGCTCGACCCGAAGATCGCATCGCAGCTCGACCTGCTGCCGGGGTATCTCGAGCTGGGCGAGACCGACGTGGCCTATCAGGTGCTGTTCGAGTCGCTCGAACGCGACCACAGGCAGTGGACCGAGAGCTGGGACATCATGCAGGCATGGGCAGCCGAAAATGCACCGCTGCGACGCGACCCGCGCTTTCCCGAGCTGGCGCAGAAGCTCGGACTGGTCGACTACTGGAAGCAGTACGGCTACCCCGACGGTTGTCGAGCCGGGTCGGGCGACGTCGCGATCAGCTGCGCGTCATGATGCCCCGTACCAGCTACTGCCGCACACGCTGCCCATGAGCGTCGAGGCATTCGCCCCGGCGGTGCTGGCCTGGTACGGGCGCGAAGGGCGCAGGGGCTTGCCCTGGCAGCAGGACCGCACGCCCTATCGCGTCTGGGTGTCCGAGATCATGCTGCAGCAGACGCAGGTTGGCACCGTGACCGGCTACTACGAACGCTTCACGGCACGCTTCCCGGACGTGCGCCGGCTCGCCGCGGCACCGCTCGACGAGGTGCTGCACCTGTGGTCGGGGCTCGGCTACTACGCGCGTGGACGCAACCTGCATCGCGCGGCACGCGTCGTCGTCGAGCGGCACGGCGGTGATCTTCCCGGGACGCTCGACGAGCTGATGCGTCTGCCCGGCATCGGTCGCTCGACGGCGGGCGCCGTGCTCGCGCTGTCGCACGGCCTGCGTCATCCGATCCTCGACGGCAACGTCAAGCGCGTGATGGCGCGTCATTTCGCCGTGGACGGTTTTCCCGGCGAGGCGGCTGTCGAGCGCCGACTGTGGGAGCTTGCGGAGGCCTGCACACCGCACGCGCGCGTCGCCGAATACACGCAGGGCATCATGGACCTCGGCGCGACGCTTTGCACCCGCGCGAATCCCGCGTGTCTGCTGTGCCCGGTTCATGCGGGCTGTGCGGCGCGCGCGGCCGACGCGACGCATCGTTATCCGGCGCCGCGGCCGCGCAAACTGCGACCGCGACGCGCAGCCTGGCTGGTGCTGGCGCGACGCGGCACGAAGGTGCTGCTGGAAAAGCGCCCACCCACCGGCGTCTGGGGCGGACTCTGGGGCGTTCCGGAATTCCCGACCCTGGCGCATGCACGGCTGTGGTGCGTCGAGCACCTCGCGGTCGCCTCGTCCGGCTGCGCGGGCGAGCCGTTGCACCACGCGTTCAGTCACTTCGACTTGGAGATGAAGCCGCTCTTCGTCACCTGCGCGGGCAGGGCTGCCGCGCTGCGCGATGACAATCGCTATCGGTGGTTCGATACTGCGGCACCCGCCGCCGTCGGCCTGCCGAAGCCGATCGCCACCCTGCTGCAGCGCGCGACGGCGGAGGTGCAACCATGACGAACGACGCGCAGGCACTGGCGCTGGCGCGGCGTTGCATCGTCGGCGGCGCGTGGCTGATGCTGCTCGCCGTCATCCTCGGCGCCCTGGGCGCGCATGGATTGCCGCTGGTGCTCACGCCGCGTCAGCTCGCGGGCTTTCACACCGGCGTCCAGTACCACCAGCTGCATGCGCTTGCGTTGGTGCTCGTCGGCATCGTCGCACGCGTGACGCCACGCTCCGCATGGCTGGGACGCGCCGCGGTCTGCTTCGTCATCGGCATCGCCTGTTTCCCCGGTGCGATCTATGCGATGAGCGCCGGTGCTCCGCGCGCGCTCGGCCTGGTCGCGCCGGTCGGCGGCATCGGCTTCATGCTCGGGTGGGTCTGCCTCGCCCTGCATGCGCGTCTGGCGCTGCGCCCTTAGCGGTCGAGTCGGCTCGCATTCGATGCTCGCGCGCGAGCGCCGCGTGGCGAGGTCACTGCCCGGGTGCGACGTAGTCGGCGGGCTTCGCCGAGCCGCCGCCGAACAGGAACTTCTCCATTTCCTCGACGAGGAACCGGCGCGCCTTGGGTTCGATGGGCGTCAGTCGATATTCGTTGATCAGCATTGTCTGATGCCGCACCCAGGCCTGCCATGCCTCGGCGGAGACGTTGTCGTAGATGCGCTTGCCGATCTCGCCGGGGTAGGGGAGGCGCTCGAGCCCGGGCGCCTCGCGGCCGAGATAGACGCAGTGGACGGTGCGTGCCATGTCAGGAATCCTGGGTGAGGGCAGCCGGCGCGACGATCACGCCGTCCTCGTCGACATAGACGAATTCGCCGGGGCGGAAGGTGACGCCCGCGAAACGCACGGGCACGTCGCGTTCGCCCTGGCCGCGCTTGTCGCTGCGCAGCGGCATCGTGCCGAGCGCGCGGATGCCGAGGTCCATGCGGCCGAGTTCCGCCGCATCGCGGATGCAGCCGTGGATGATCACGCCGGCCCAGCCGTTGCGCACGGCGGCTTCGCCGAGCTTGTCGCCGAGCAGCGCGCGACGATGCGAGCCGCCGCCGTCGATGACGAGCACCCTGCCTGCGCCGGGGCTCTCGACCGCTTCCTTGACACGCGAGTTGTCCTCGAAGCAGCGGACGGTGCTGATCGCGCCGTGAAACGCCCGGCGGCCGCCAAACGCGCGGAACACGGGTTCGCAGACCTGGACTCGATCGCCGTGCTCGTCGCACAGGTCGGCCGTGCCCGGCGTGAGCGTCGGTGTGGTCATCGGCGTCGGGGCTCGCTGGTCGTGTGTGCACGTCGGTGTCGACGCGGCGCGATTATACGGTGCGGGGCCGTGGGCCGTGCCGTGCGGTCGTGGCCGCGAACGCGAGCGGGCGCCGCGAGGGCGCCCGCCCGGGGTTGTTGCCGAGCCCGATCCGGTGACTACTGGATCTGGATCTGACGCGGCTGCGGCTCGACGCGCTTCTGCTTCGGGATGTGAATGACGATCACGCCGTCGCGGCATTCTGCGCGGATGCCCTGCTCGTCGGCGTTCTCGGGCAACGCGAAGCGCCGCGCGAACGTGCCGTGGAAGCGCTCCACGCGGTGCAGCTTCTCGCTGTCCTCACGCACGTCCTGCTTGCGTTCGCCGGAGAGCGTGAGTACGCCATCCTGCACGGTGACACTGACATCCTCCTTGCGCACTTCGGGCAGCTCGGCCTTGATCAGGTACTCCGCCTCGTTCTCGCTCACGTCGGCGAGCGGCGCCCACTCGCGCGCGGCCGCTTGTCCTTCGTTGGCGAACGCACCGCGCTGCACGGCCGGCCAGCGGCGCAGCGTGTCGGCGAAGAAACGGTTGAATACGTCGTCCATGTCACGGAACGGTTCCCACTTGATCACACGCATGGTGGCTACCTCCTGCCGGGACTGCCCCTGCAGCCCCTCCTTGCCGCCATAGATGTGATCTGCCGTTCGCGTTTCAAGGGTCGTACCGCGGCTCGTGCCGATTGCCGGCCCGCAAGGCGCGCCGTCGGCACGCCACGGTACGTCGCCGCGCTCCGTCAAAGAAAACGGCGCGACCGGTTTCCCGGCCGCGCCGTAGTGTGAGCGGTGGACGCCAGCGTTACGGGCGCTTGACGTAGACCTTGCACCAGCCCTTCGCCGCCACGTTGCGGCCGCCGAAGATGTTGCACGCCACTTCGGACGCGCCCGGCTTGGCATTCGGAGCCTGCAGGCAGTTCGCGCAGTCCTGCCCGGCCTTGTAGTTGGGGTTGGCCTTCGGGTCCACCTTCGTCGCGTCGTCGACGTAGCCGAGCGACTTCGCCTGCGGCTCGTTCGGGTCGACCTTGCCGGCGGCCGCGTCGGCGGTGCGCGAGAGCAGGGCCGACACCGGCACGGCGGCGACGCCCATGAGCGCGCCCTTCAGCAGGGTGCGGCGCGGAAACTTCTGTTCGGACATTTGGATACTTCTCCTCGAGAGGGGACAATCGACCAACGGCTGAATTGTACGCACGGTCGCGGTGCTTGGCATTCGACCGTGCGTCCAGTTGGAGGTTTCATTGCGGTCTATCGATCACATCGGTTGGAGTGAGAATCACTCGCGTTTGTCTGGCGGAATCCCTGCGCGAAGCGATTTCGATGACCATGCCGTGCAGCCACCTGGAATTCGCCGATGTCCCATCGCCGCCGCAATCGCCTGAGGACTCGCGCCGGCATCGCCGTGAGCGTCGTGCTCGCGTGTCTCGCGGGCTGGGTGCTGTGGCGCACGTTCCAGCGCATCAGCATCGCCGACGTCATCGCGCAGATCCGCGCGCTGCCGGCATCCACGCTCGCGCTCGCGGCGCTGTGTTCCATCGGCGCATTCACGACGCTCGCGCTGTACGAGGTCGTCGTCGTCCGGTACGTCAAGCATGGCCTGGGTCGCGCGCGGCCCATGCTCACGGCGTTCATCACCTTTCCGCTCGGGCACGCGGTAGGGCAGGCAATGCTGAGCGCGGGCGCCCTGCGCTACCGCATGTACACACCCGCGGGATTCAGCGCGACCGAAGTCGGTGCCACGGCCCTGCTCGCGAATCTGCCGTATGGACTCGCGTTCGGCCTGCTGCTCGATCTCTCGCTCGTCTTCGCCGCGCCGATGCTCGAGCCGTTCTTCCGTCTGTCGCATGAATGGCTGTTCGCGCTCGGCTGCGTGGGCCTCGCGAAGGATTTCGGTTACGTCGTGCTGGTATGCGTGCGCAGGGCGCCGATCAAGCTCGGTGGCTGGCTGGTGCCGCTGCCGTCGCCGGCCCTGACCGCGCTGCAGCTGCTCGTGGGGGTGATCGACGTCGGGTTGATCGCGTCGATCCTGTACCTGCTGCTGCCGGAGTCGGCCGGTCTCGCGTACCTGCCGTTCCTGGCCGTCTATCTGGCGAGCGTCCTCGTGGGCGTGCTGAGCCACGTCCCCGCGGGCCTCGGCGTGCTCGAGTCGATGCTGCTGCTGCTGCTGCCCGATGTGCCACCGGAGCAATTGCTGGCCGCCGTGCTGATGTATCGGGTGATCTACGAGATCGCGCCCGTGCTCGTGTCGCTGACGCTGTGGGGCGCGTTCGAAGGTTTCTCGCGCGACGGCGCGCGTTTGCGACTGAGCGGACGTCAGGCGCGCTTCACGGGAAGCGACAGGCCGACCATCGACAGCAGCGAGTGAGCGAGCGCGCGACCGCTCTCGTACGCGGCCTCGACGCGCGGCGCGATGCACCAGTCGCCGCACGCGCCGGCGGACATCTCCTCGTCGACGAGGCACGGCAGGCCGAGCGGCTGCTCGACGATGGCGTGCCGCCAGCGGTGCGCCGCGAGGTGCATCGGCGTCGGCAGCGGCACACCGAGTCTTGCCACGAATGCCTCGAGCAGCATAGGCGCCACGACGGTCGCGTCGGCCTCGAGGTGCTCGCGCGACCACTCGGGCGAGGCGTGCAGCACCCAGGTTGCCGGCGTCCGCTCGCGGCCGGGCTTGCTCGAGTTGCAGGCGGCCCAGGCGAGCGGCCCCTGGCTCCAGCGCATGCAGTCGGCGCCGAGGTCGAGCGGACTGGCGAAGGCGAGCAGCGCCGCCCAGCACGGCCCCATGCGTGCGTCGTGCAGGTGGTGGAACGTGCGACCGTGGCGGCCCAGCAGTTGCAGCGCCTGCGGCGCTGGAATGGCGATCGCCAGCGCGCGATACACCTGCTCCGACCGGCCTGAATCGGTGAGCAGCTCCCACCCCCGCTGGCTGGGCAGCAGCTCGTGCACCCCGATACCCGTCCGCACGTCGAGATTCCGCGCGAGGGGCCGCAGCAACCCGCTCATGCCCGGCTTCCCGACCCACCATTCCTCGATGGGCTCCGGCCAGAGACGGTCGTCCTCGAGGATGCGCGGCTTCCATCGTTCGGCCGCGCCGACGCGGACCGCGGACTTCGCGTAACCGAGCGAGCCGTGCCCGCGCGCCGTGAAGTACTGCGCGCCATGATCGAAGGCGAGGTTGCCACGGCGACGTGTGGCCAGCCGGCCGCCGAGACCGCGGGCATGCTCGAACACGGTGACTCTGGCGTCGGCGCGTGCGAGCTCGTTCGCGCAAGCCAGCCCCGCCATGCCCGCCCCGACCACTGCAATCCGCAAGTCACTCATCGTCCGTTCGTCGTCCCGTCGGCTGCGCCTGGAAGCGCCGAGGATGGTGAGACGGGCGTCGCGGGTCAAGCGGATGGCCCCGCACGGTGCGCTGCGCCTGGAATCGACCCGCGGCCGCGCATTGCGCCACCGACGCACGAGCAGGACCGCTGCCGGTGCATCAATTCGCGAATCGAGCCACTGAGCAGAAACATCGGTTCCGGGTACCTATTTCCACGCCTGCGCCATGAACTCGCGCTGGCGCGCGTCTGGCAGCGGCCCAGAGCCGGCACGGCAGTTGTCGAGCATGTGCCTGGGCTTCGACGTCGCGGGAATGACGCAAGTGACGGCTGGATGGCCGACGATCCACTTGAGGAAATACTGGCCCCAACTCGCGATGCCGAGCTCGCGCGCGAGCGGCGGCAGCGGCTTGTCGCGCACGTGCTGGAACATGGCGCCGTCGGCGAACGGTCGGTTGGCCAGCACCGCGATGCCATGGTCGCGGCAGAAGGGCAGCAGCCGGCTCTCGGCCTCGCGCTCCGCCAGCGAGTAGTTGACCTGCACGAAGTCGAATTTCTCCTGCGCCAGCACGCGCTGCAGTTCGGCGTGGGCGTCGGCGCGGTAATGCGTGACGCCGAGGTACTTGACCCGCCCCGCGTCACGCAGCGCGCGCAGCGTCGGCAGGTGCACCTGCCAGTCGAGCAGGTTGTGGATCTGCAGCAGTTCGAGCCGCGTCACCTTGAGTTCGTGCATCGAGGCGGCGATCTGCTGCTCGCCGGCCGCGCGTCCCTTGGTCCAGACCTTGGTGGCGATCCACAGCCTGGGGCGCAGCGCGAGTTCCTCGACGAGGTCGCCGAGCACGCCTTCGCTGCGGCCGTACATGGGCGATGTGTCGACGACCGTGCCACCCGCTGCGCCCAGTTCGCGCAGCACGTCGAGCAGGGGCGCGCGGTCGTCGGGCGCGACGCCGACGTCGAAGGTGTTCGACGAGCCCATGCCGATGACCGGCAGCCTGTCCCCCGCCCGGCCGACGGGGCGCGTGAGCATCGGTCCGGCCGCGTGCGTGGTGGTCATGGTCGTGCGCGCCTCCGCTGATGGCGTTGCGGCCGGGGCGGCCTCCGTCGCGCCCGCGG
>JAYRRR010000078.1:0-5658 GCA_041910015.1 Steroidobacteraceae bacterium | reverse complement strand
GTTGACGGGCGGATTCAGCGGCACCACGAGCGGACCGGCCTGGCCCGTCGAGTTGATGCCCAGCGCCACAATGTCCGGGAGCACAACGCCGGTGGCGCGGGCGACCAACCCACCGATCGCGACCGACCCGAGTCCCGGTGTGACCGTAGCTTCGGCGCCCGGCACGACGATGGTCGGCGCGAGACCCACGACGACTGGCATAGAGGCGTGCTGCGGCGTACCGACCTCCTGCGCGCCGTCGGTCACGTACACGGCGGCGAACGCTACGTCGTCGTTCGCCTTCGGATCTCCGCCGAATTCGAGCGGGCCCGTGCCGGCCGGCGTCACCGCCGCCTTGCGGAACACCTCCGAGTAGAACGCGCCGAAATCCCAGTCGTGGATCAGGCTGCGATCGACGGCGTAGGAGAAGGTCGCGGGCTCCGCGCCGCCGCCGAAGAAGGCACCGAACGCCATGCCCGACACATAGCCCGTGGTGAGGGAGACGGAAATGGACGCGGTGTTCTCGGCCTTGGTCTGCGCGCCCTGCACGTACAGCGACGCATCGCCCTTGAGCGTGATGGCGACGGCGTGGATGTTCGACTGGACGGTCGCGCCGGTCGAGTACGAGACGGTCTGCGCGCCGGTCGCCGTGTGCGGCGCAAACCACCACTCCGCCGAGCCTGGCTCGGTCGCGGTGTCGGACGCCTTGTTGACCTGGACGAGCGTTGTGCCGCCGTAGGAGACGGCGCTCACGGTGGAGGCCGCGCCACCGCGCACGAAGCCGATCAGGACGCCTTTGACGCCTGCGCCGGCCGTGTGGCTGAAGGTGGCGACCGCCGCAGAGGCCGAGCGCTGTTGTTCGGTGGCGGCGTCGTAGACGACGGTCACGGATCAGCCCTCGACGATGTCCTGCATGTTGCCGTCGCGGTCGCGCGTGATGCGATAACTGCGCGGCGGCTTCGGCTCGTTCATCTGCGCGATGGCCTGCTTCAGTTCGCCGATCGCCTCGGCGACCAGCGACACGGCGGATTCCTTGTCGCCGCCTTCCGCCTCGGCCTGTTGCTGCTCGTCGACGGTCCGACCCTTGGCGAGCGCCGCCACCGTGAGTCTGGTCGACTGATCGCGGTCCATCCGCTCGCGCTCGATCCGCGCATCCGAATCCGCCCGATTGCGCTCCAGCGTCGCCGTGATCTGCGCTTCCATCGCGGCGATGCGCTCGGCGGACTCGATCTTCATCTGCTCGATGAGGAGCCGCGTTTCGGCCTCGCGGTTGACCTTGAATTCGCTGATGCGCGCTTGCACCTGCGCGTCGACCTGAGACTTGAGCAGTTCCATCTGCAGCTCGGCCTGCGGGTCGGCGCCGGGCTTGCCGAGTTCGGCGTAGATTTCATCGGCCTTGGCCTTGGACAGGTGCGCGTCGGCCTGCGTCTTCTGTACGTCGGCGATGAGCTTTTCGAGCGTGGCCATCACGCTCTTCTCGCTGATCGCCTGCTTCTGCGGGTCGGGCTGCAGCGCCGCCTTCCACTTTTCGGCCAGGTCCGCGGGTAGCGGTGCGTAGTCGAGCACTTCCTTCGGGATCGTGAGGCCCGCCTGCAGCACTTGCGGGATCAGCGTTTCGAGCACCGCCCAGGTGCGCTCGCGCTGGTTGACCGAGGTCGGTGCCTCGTCGACGATCACGTCGAACTGCGCGGTGAGCCGGTCCTTGACGAGCGGCACGTACTGCTTGCCCTGCTCGCCGTTGATGCGGATCAGCGTCCCCTCGTCGACGTACAGGCGCACGTACTCGGCTTGCTGGCGGCCCATCGAGCGGTAGTAGCGGCGCATCGCGTCGAACGCCCACGCGATGATCGCCATCGCCGATTGCTTGCGCTGCGCCTCCACCACGCCCGCCTGCACGCGTTCGGCGAGCCCGAGCAACTCGGCGTTGAGTCCCGACACCTGCGGGATCGCCTGCATCGAGAACTGCATCAGCCGGTCGAGCCCTTCCGGGTAGCGCGCGGGCTCTTTCGGTACGATCTTGCCGGCGGCGAGCGCACCCTTGCGCACCCACGTGATGGCCGCGGGGTCCGACCACTCGCTCTCCGCCTTGCGCGGGTCGGTGAAGGCATCCTCCTCCGCCATGAGCCCGCCCTTGGCGTTGGTCATCAGCGAGTAGAGGATGGTCGAGAAGAACGCATTCACCCAGCGTTGCGGGTCGAGCAGCGAGCGGCCGATGCCGTAGAACACGCCCGCGTTGCGGTCGCGCTTGCCGGTGATGGCGTGGTAGGTGAATCCGTCCTGATAGGGCGAGCGCTTGACCGCGACGACCGCGCCGCCCGCCACGCTTGCGCGGTAGTAGACTTTCTGCGTCGTCTGCGTCACGCGATACGGGCGCTTGGCTCGCTTCAGCAGCGCCTCGTAGTAGCGCCATTCGTGCGGCTCCATCGTCGCGCGGCCAAAGCCTTCCACCTGGACGAGGAAGCGCGGCTCGCGGCGCCAGAACTGGTAATCGGCCACCGGCCGGCGACCGTTGCGCCTGCTGCCACCGCGCGGCGTGTCTTCGCCGTAGTCCTGCGGCTCGCTGATCACCGACAGCAGATCGTCTTCCTCGGCCTCGATCTCGGCCAGCTCGGTCGAGTCGGCCGCCGTCTCGCCGAGCAGCGCGCGGTACTCGTCGGTCTCGACGAGCTTGACGCGGATCATGTAGCGCGCGTCGGTCAGGTTGCGCTTCGTCGCCTGCGGGTCCGGGTACATCTCCAGCGGATCGACGCGCAGCCCCGCCGGGGCGCCGCCGGCGTCGAGGTCGCGGTCGAGGTAGCCCTCCATCCAGCCGTAGCCCACGAGCACGCAATCGCCGAACGCGTCGGTCTCGTCGTCGGCCTGGTCGCACAGGTCGCGGCCCCAGTTCACCGCGCCGGTGAGCAGCTCGTTGACGACGACGTCGCCCGACTCGCGCGGGTAGAACTTGATCTCCTGCCGGTTGTTGATCTGCAGCCCCACGATCGCGTCGTGGTACTTGTCCGACAAGTTGAACGTGACGTAAGGGCGATTCTCGGCGCGCAGGCGGCCGGCGTCGGCCTCGTCCCACTGATGGCCGCTCTTCAGGTCGAAGAGCGTGCGGGCCTCTTCGCGCCACGCCTTGAAATGCTCTTTGGCGGCACGAAAGCGCGTGTTGAACTCGACGAGGATCTCGTCGGCGTCGGGCATCTCGGGGGCGGGGGCGGAAGCGCCGAACGCCGCCGCGTCTTCCGCCGCGGGCTGTGCCACGGTCGCCGCGCTCATCTGCTCATCCACGAGCCCGTCCTCCGTCGCTGGTTGTAGCGATCGTCCCGGTGCGTCTCCACCGCCGGCATCGGCGTGGGGACGGCGAGATCGAAGACCCGGCTCAGGGCGTCAATCATATCGTCGTGCGCCGGCACCGGCCACGCGAGGAACTCCTGCTCGATCGTGGTGAGCACGAGGTCTTCCAGTTTTCCCTCGCTGCTGGTGCGGAAAATTGCCTCGGGCAGCCACAGGTGCCCATCGGCGCACAGCGGGATCATCCGGTTGACGCGATCGAACTTTGACAGCTTGCCCTTGAGCGGGACGATCTCGAAGCGATACGTCTCGCGGTCCTGCCGTTCTTCGAGGTAGGCGATGTCCGCCTGCAGCCCGTACTCCTCGTAGCCGCAATACTGCGGGCGCCAGCGCCGGTGCAGGCGCAGGTATTCGGCGGCACGCTGCTGCAGCGTCAACCGGTCACGCACACCATCGAGCCAGTACCAGTTGCCGTCGGGGCCGATGCCCACAACGCACATCGCGCTGTAGTCGGAGCCCTTCTTGCCGCTCGCCGGGTCGCACACCAGCGCGCGGTTCATCGCTTGCCAGCCGACGCGGTCGGCCTGGTAGCGATGGTCGAACCACTCGCGCAGGAAGCGCTGCTTGGAGTCCATGACCGGATTGAGCAGCAACTGCGAGGAGGCCGAGTATGGGCCCATCTCGCGCACTTTCTGGGCAAGCTCCTCCGGTGTCAGCAGCACCGGCGGGCCGGTCAGCGTGCCGTCCGTGGTGGCCGGATGGATGCGCGGTTTCGCTGCGCCGCGCTCCATCATCGCGCGGTAGGTGTCGGCGAAATGCCAGCGTGTGCCGTAATAGCGCTTGCGCGGATTGGCGTCGCCCAAGTTGAGCGACAGCTCCCACGCCTCGGTCGTCTTCTCGATCATCTCTGGCGTCGTGACCGAATCGCGCACCACGACGTCGTCGTAGATCAACACCGAGAAGTGCCGCGAGGTCGGTTGTGCATCGACCAGGCCGTGCGCCTCCAACGTCGCCTCCTTTGGGTTTGAGTTCCGCTTCACTACCAGTCCCGCGTCCTCGGACCAGCGCGGACTGTGGCGCTCCGGCACCTCGTAGAGGATGTCCGGGTACAGGTATTTCAGCAGTTCGTTGCGCTGCAGCTCGACTTTGATCTGCCGCAGGAACGCTTTCGCGATCGGTCGTGTGTGACTGAAAATTGCGAACGTCGGCTCATGGCCGAGCGCAGCCCATTCCGGCAACGGGTCGTCGCCGTGCGAGGCGAGGATGTCCATGAGCGTGCGGCCGAACGTCCCGAGCGTGCTCTTGTAGTGACCGCGGGCCCACAAATCCAGGCATCCATCGGGCTCTTCCTGCAGCTCGACGCAACGCTCGTACAGCCAGGGACGCGCGACGTCGAGCCTATTCAGACCCACCGTCAGCAGCAGGAACAGGTTCGTGCGGAAGGCATCGCGCATCAACTGCCGTTGCTCCGGCTCCGAGCAGTTGCCGAGCAGCGCGAGCCACTGGGCTATCGGGGCCGGCAACCACGAGAGTGTTGTGAGTGATGCCAGGCTGTTGCGGGAGCTTGACGCGCTGCTCATCAGTCAGCATTCCGTGCAGCTCGCGCAGCGCCCGGATCATCCTCGTGCCCTCGGCCATCGTGCATTGCCGCCGACCCATGGCCCGGATCACATCGCCGGTCGCCCTGCGAATCTGTTTGTGCGTGCGCAGCGCAACGCCCTTGCCCTCGCTCCAGATGGGCCGAGCGATAAGCGCTTGAGCGGATTCTGGATTTGCAGACACCGTGAATAATCCTGACGGCCTGTTTTGGGCTCGTCGCCGCCGGGGAACGCACGGGAGATGCGCGCTCCTGGCCGGGGTCCGGCGGGACGGCCGTGGTGAAACTTATCACCGCGGGCGCTTCGGCCCCAACACGAGCCGCGCGCCGAACGCGTGGCGCTTTGGTTTCGGCGGCGGACTCGCATCGTGCCCGCAGTGGATGCAGCGCCATCGGCGGTGGATCGTCTCGGCACGACACGTGGGACACAGAAACCGCGACAGCGTCGCCCGGTGCGTGAGCGGCGCGGTGGTGAGGCTCACGTGCCGACCATCCTCAGCGCCGCCTGGACGAGGCTCACGGCCTGCTCGGGCGATGTCGCCATGACCACGGCCCCGCCCTGCCACTCGGTCGCGAATGCATGCTGCGAGGCCTCAATCCGCTTCGGCTCGACGGTGCCGGCCTTGTTGCGGCTGGTCTTGCACTCGACCAGCACGACCTGGCGGCGGGCATGCACGATCAGGTCCGGGAAGCCGCCGCCCACGCGCGAGGTGTCGATCACCCGGAAGCCCGCCTTGCGCAGCGCGTCGCGGATCGGCGCGTGGCTCGTGTCGACCTGGCGGGCGTAGCGGCTCATGCCAGCTTCC